>JABDHK010000011.1 GCA_012972835.1 Chlorobiaceae bacterium
CTGAGCGACTCCAGCCAAATGCATTTTCGGCAACCCGTGGCTTACCGTCCAATATGGTTAGCGCAACATCTCCCATTGCTTGGCGTCGAACTGGCCACGGAATTAAGGTAACCAGTCGAGTAATCAGCCCTGCTATCTCAGGATTTATGCCGTTGCGATTCATTACAGATGTCTTCATATGCAAGTTCTCCAGTTTTTACGTTGCAGTATGAAGATATTATAAAAGGTAGATCAGTATTTTCCTAATCCCTAAGTATACGAAATCTTCAATAATATGTTACATGTCGGCATTCTATTCCAGTATGCTGATAATTTCTTCAGGGTGTTGCACCACTCTTTTTGCGCCGAATTCAAGCAGTTCGTTTTTTGGCCTGAATCCCCAGAGAACGCCGAGCGGATACATTCCGGCCCTTGATGCGGTGAGCATGTCAATGCCGCTGTCTCCGACATAAAGGATTGACGCGGGATCTTCACCAAGCATTGTGGCGACAAGCAGTGCTCCCTCAGGATCGGGTTTGTGCGCAATGCCGTTGTGATGGCCCATGACTACATCGAAATTCCAGGAGTCAAGCAGTGACTCTGCGCAAAGACGGGTAAAGTGATCGGCCTTGTTTGAAAGGATCGCCATTTTTATGCCTCGCTCTTCAATGGCATCAAGCAGGGCAGCGATGCCGGGATATGGACGAGAATGCAGGTTCCAGTTATCGGCATACACGACCATAAGCTCTTTGAGCAGAAGGTCGATTGTGTCCTCACTGCCCGCTCCTTCCGGCAGTGCTTTCCGGATCAGCTCTCTCATGCCATGCCCCACAAGAAACCTGCACTCATCGAAGGTGTGTACTGGAAAATCATGCCGTGCAAGAACGGTATTAAGGGTATTGACAATATCCTGAAGGGTGTCAAGAAGGGTACCATCGAGATCGAAGATCACAGCTTTGAAGGTCATGCGAGTGTTTTCCGGATTATAACTGGTGTGGGTTCGGGGGAGTTCAACCGATATTGTCATAAAAATCTCTCTGCATAAGTGTATATTCAAATCGTCAATTATTTACCTGTGTACAGGTATCCACAGGGATAATATCCCTGTGCGCTTAATTAAACTATTTATTAAGGGATTATGATAAAAAAACTCTTGCTGTTTATTGCTGTTGTTGTTTTTGCTGTTTCAGGACGAGCAGATGCTGTGGGTAGGCCTATTGTACTGGATGGTTCTACCACGGTTGGTCCTCTTGCCAAATCTTTTGCTTCCTGGTTTACAAAAAAATATGGTATTCCAGTTACTGTGAGCGAGTCGGGAAGCGGAAACGGCGCTAAAAGCCTTATCAACAATAGCTGTACTATTGCTGCAATGTCGCGTGCCATGAAAGCTGAGGAGATAGCTGCGGCAAAGACAAAAGGAGTAAATCCTGTTGCTCATGTTATTGCTCTTGATGGTCTTTCCATGGTGGTTCATCCGGGAAATCCGATACGTTCACTTTCAAAAGCACAGATCAGCGCTATCTACCGCGGTACCATTACCAACTGGAAAGAGGTAGGGGGAGCAAATGCCCGCATTGTTGTTATCCAGCGCGAATCCAACAGTGGTACCCAGGACTCGTTCAGGGAGCTGGTTGTCGGCAAAGGCGTGCAGATTACAGGGAATGCTGAAACACAGTCGAGCAATGGGGCGGTGAAGAGCAGAGTGAGCAGCACTTATTCAGCAATTGGTTTTCTCGGTCTGGGATTTGTGGATTCTTCAGTAAAAGCTATTGCGGTTAACGGTGTTCTTCCAACCGTTAAAACAGTGACTAATGGCACCTATACCGTAACGAGACCCCTCTTCTTTTATACCAATGGCCAACCCGTAGGCGCAGTCAAGCAGTTTATTGATATTCCTCATACAGCGGATGGGAAAAAGATGATCAGTGAACTGGGTTTTATCAACCGTTGAGATGGTGTTTCCATGAATGATTAATTTTTTCTTGCATTTAACCTTGCATGACTGCTAAATTAGTAACACTTTGTATTTTTTTTAACATAAGCATGGTGTTTAACCCTATGGCTAACCTGTTAGGCAAACTTTTCGGAGACTCTCCGAAAACAGCAGAAACTCCGCAAGCATTTACCATCAAGATTGATCCTCTGAAATTTGGGCTTTCCATAAAACCTCAGGGTACGGTCTATGTTCAGCTTGAGTCACTCAAGCAGAAGCTTACCAAACTTTCATCCAATGTTGAAAATAACCTGATGCTCAGCATCCGGGCCTCAACAAAGGGTAATATTGAGTTAGCCTCTTCAGCTTTCAAGTTTGATGAGGCATATATCCGGAAAGGGAAGTTCGAGGTTGAATATCTTACTCTTGCCTACCTCACTTTCCAGAATCTCGGCGCGGAGGATCTCAAAGCAATCAAGCAGGCCAGGATGATTCTTCGTGAGCTTGAAAGACTTGCGCAGCTGGCACTGAACATAGCCGACAAGGCAGAGTATGTCAAGTTTGCCAATGTGCAGGAACTGCATAAGGACGAGTATGGATTGAAACCTCTGGGCGACATTACTGCAGAGATGATCAAAAAAGCTGTAGAGGCTTTTGTGAGCGGCAACTCCAAACATGCAAGTGAGACGCTGGTTATGATGACTGAGATCCAGGGTCTCTATGACACAGCGGTAGCAAAGATCAAAACATCGGTTAACGATCAGAACATTATAAATTTGACAGGTATTCTCTCTATTATTGAGCATGTCAAGGCTTCTGCCGACATATCATGTTCCATTGCAAGCCACTTCTGCTGAGATGCTTCCTCTCGTCTACCGATAAAGAAAGGCGGGCCTCGGTTCGCTTTTCTTTTGACCTGTTTTTTCCGCTGACCACTCCATTGAACTCTTGCTCATGAAGATCGCCCGAACAATAGCCGCAAAGCTTAAAGAAAACAAGCTCGCTTCAGTTATGCTCTTGATGATGCTGATCCTTGCTCTTTTCTGGGTTGTTCAGCATCGTGAACCTCACAAAACTCTGCAACCAAAGCCGATCGATCTTATTCCGGTCTCGGTTGCCCCGGTCTCAAAAGCAGCACTGCGCGACAGCTTCTCTACTGTTGGCACCGTTGAGGCTTTCAGGGAGGCTGACATTTTTTCAGAGTCAGGCGGTCAGGTACGGAGGGTATCGGCTGAACCGGGAGCACATAAAAAGGCCGGAGAGGCATTGTTTGTGATTGATGATGAAGTTGCAGCCTCACGGCAAAGAAAGGCAGATGCTCATTACCGGCAGACAAAACGGGATGTTGAGCGTTACAAAACACTCTACAGTGAAGGTGCTGTGGCGCTTTCAGCTTTTGAGGCCGTGCGGCTTCAGCACGAAGAGGCCGAGGCCGAATTTGTTGCGGCCAGTCGCAAATACAACGATACCAAAATCAAGGCTCCTTTTTCGGGAATGGTTACCTCCCGCTTTGTCGAACAGGGGGAACTGGTTCATGAAGGGTTGAAGGTTGCACATATCATTGATATGACGAAGGTAAAAATCATAATTTTTGTGCCTGAGCGTGAGATCAAAAAATTTGTGCAGGGCACAACTCTTTCCGTTACCAGCGATCTCTATCCATCTCATCGATTCAGTGGCAGGGTGAGCGCGGTCAGCGAGAAGTCTGGCCGTGACCACACAAGCCGTGTGGAGGTGCTTCTGCAGAACCCCCTGAAGACCGCCTTCAGATCCGGGATGTTTGCCCGGGTAGTCACCACGGGCGAAGGCAGCCGGGAGGCAATCCTTGTCCCCCGTATTGCACTTGTTTCAGGGATAAGAAAACCCGAAGTTTTTGTGGTACGTAACGGTCATGCTTTTTTAAAGCCCTTTGTTGCCGGTATGGAGCTGCAGAAGGAGCTCGAGGTTCTTGAAGGACTAACTGTTGGCGAGAGTGTTGTGACGAGCGGCCAGACAGAGCTTCTCAATGGCTCAGCGGTACTTGTCATTGACCAGAAGAGAGGCTCCGCAACGCCATGACGCTAACCGAGCTCTCCATAAAACGACCGACGCTTGTTGTTGTTATCTTTACTGTGCTTGCCATTCTCGGTCTCTTCAGCTATGGCCAGCTGCAGTATGAGTTGCTGCCAAAAATGACTCCGCCAGTTGTTACGGTCTCCATCCGCTATCCCGGCGCTTCGCCCTCCGAGGTCGAGACATCGTTGACCAAACCGGTTGAAGAAGCTGTTTCAGCCATTGAAAAAATATCATCGATCACCTCAACCTCAACAGAGGGACTCTCGATTGTTGCCATTGAGTTTTCCAACTCGGCTAACATCGAAAAGGCCTTGCAGGATGCACAACGCAAGATCAACGAGGTGCGCGACCGCTTTCCCGATGACGCAAAACCCCCGGTTATTACCCGTTTTGCGCTCGATGAGGTTCCTGTGCTTCGTATCGGTGCCACCTCATCCCTGCCCGATACAGATTTTTACCGGATGCTCAAGAATGATATCAAACCACTCCTTTCAAGTGTTGCAGGGGTAGGGCAGGTCTACCTGCTTGGTGGACGTGAGCGCGAGATTCGGGTCAATATCGATCTGCAACGCCTTCAGGGCTACAGTTTAACTCTGCCTGATCTGCTCAGAGAGGTTGGAAAAGCCAATCTTGATTTCCCGACCGGGAAGATTGACGATCGCGACCGGCAGTTTGTTGTCAGGCTTGCCGGAAAATTTGCCAACCTTCAAGAGCTGCAGGATCTTGTGCTCCGTTCTTCACCCGCAGGTAACGTCACCCTCCGGGATGTTGCTGAAGTTGAAGATGGGTTCAAGGAGATTACAACCCTCACAAGGGTAAATGGCAGGGCTGCTGTTGGTATCATGATCATGAAACAGAGCGATGCCAATACGGTTGACGTAAGCCGTCTCACAAGGGTAACGCTATCACGCCTTGAAAAGCTCTACAAGGATCGCAACCTCTCCTTTGATATTGCGCAGGACGCTTCAACCTTTACGCTCGAAGCGGTTACCGCCGTTCAGCACGATCTCATGCTTGCCGTGCTTCTTGTTGCGCTCGTCATGATGCTTTTTCTGCACAGTCTGCGCAACTCCCTCATTGTGCTTGTCTCAATTCCGACCTCGCTTATTACCACCTTTACGGGCATGTATCTTTTCGGGTTCTCACTCAACCTCATGACCCTTCTCTCCCTCTCCCTTGTGGTCGGTGTTCTGGTCGACGACTCCATTGTTGTGCTTGAAAATATCTACCGCCACCTTGAGCGAGGTGAAGAGCCTCGCAGTGCCGCCCTTTTGGGCAGAAACGAAATCGGCTTTACAGCACTCTCCATTACCCTCGTTGATGTGGTTGTCTTTCTGCCGCTCTCCCTTGTCAGCGGTATAGTCGGTAACATCCTGCGCGAGTTTTCCGTTGTGATGGTTATCTCCACCCTCGTCAGCCTCTTTGTCTCTTTTACCCTCACTCCGCTCCTGGCCTCACGCTTCTCCAAAGTTGAAAAGCTTTCCGGCAAAAACCCCTTCGAAAAATTTGCCATTGCCTTTGAGCAAAACTACCAGCGCCTGCGCCAGAGCTATCTTGATCTCCTGCAATGGAGTCTTCATAACCCCCGCAAAGTCTTTTTCAGCGCAATACTCCTGCTTGCAGCCTCATTCAGTCTCCTTGTTTTCGGCAAGATAGGAGGGGAGTTTATTGAGGTATCTGATCGTGGCGAGTTCTCCGTCATGCTGGAGCTGGAACCAGGTACCAATCTTGAAGAGACCAACCGTCTTACCAGGATGGTTGAACACCGTCTCTCCTCAATGCCTGAGGTTAAAAAACTGCTCGTTAACGTCGGAGCTTCAAGTGAAGGCTTTTTCAACCAGAGTGCCGATAATATTTCCGAACTTAATGTCCGGCTCTCTCCAAAAGAGGAGCGAACAAGTTCAACAGGTGACGTCATGCAGACAATCCGCACCACTCTTAAGGATATTGTTGGCCTCAAGGCAACTATCAATCCTATCGGCATCTTCGGAACAGCCAACGAAACTCCGGTTGCCGTCATCCTCAGCGGCCCACTGAGAAGTCAGGTGACACGGGTTGCCGAAGCCTTGCGTGACAGTATTAAAACAATTCCAGGCACAGCAGATGTCAAGCTCACCTCCCGTGTCGGCAATCCGGAAATGCGTATTGTTGTTGATCGTGAAAAAATGGCCTCTTTCGGTCTCACCATTGCAGATGTCGGAGCAGCCCTCCGCACCGCCTATGCCGGAGATGACGCTGGAAAATACCGCGATGGAAGCGATGAGTTCGACATCAGGGTGATGCTCGACAGTAGCTACCGACACGACACCTCCACCCTTGCCGACATCACCTTTCGAACCCCGCAGGGCGATATGGTAAGGCTCGGTCAATTTGTCACCTTTCAGCAGGATCGGGGCTATACATTGCTGCAGCGCAAAGATCGCAACAATGCAGTATGGGTCAAGGCACAGGTTATTGGTCGTCCTGTCGGCTCTATCGGGCAGGATATCGAGCGCGTATTGAGGGGCATGAAAAAAAGCGGCCTGATGCCAGCAACTGTTACCTACGCCTATGAATCGGATCTGAAACGGCAGGGGGAATCATTTTCAACCCTTCTTATGGCCTTTATGGTTGCCATTATTTTTGTCTACCTTATCATGGTTGCGCTTTACGACTCCTATGTGTGGCCAATGGTGGTGATGTTCTCCATTCCGCTTGCGATTATCGGAGCGCTTTTTGCCCTTGCCCTTACCGGAAAATCACTCAGTATTTTCACCATTCTCGGCATCATCATGCTTGTTGGCCTGGTTGGTAAAAACGCAATCCTTCTGGTTGATTTCATCAACAAATTCCGTCTTGAGGGAATGGGACTCACCGAGTCGATCATTGAAGCAGCAAAGGAGCGGCTCCGCCCGATACTCATGACCACCCTGACCCTGATATTCGGGCTTCTGCCTATTGCGCTTTCCGGGAGTTCCGGTTCCGAATGGAAGTCTGGTCTTGCTGTTGCCCTGGTAGGTGGTCTTGCAAGCTCCATGTTTTTAACGCTGCTGGTTATTCCAGTAGTCTACGTCTGGTTCGACAAACTGAGCAACAGGCTTTCATCCATACTCCGGGGCAAAGGCAACAACTATTAGGTTATGCGGCAGTGGTTAAGGCTTTCCTTTATACACAAGGGCAAAGCTTTATGAGGATCGCCGCATCCCGATGCCATGAGGTATTCCTCCATGCACTGTGGCAAAGGCTAAGGAAATTGTGCGATAATTGTTTTTAACTCTTTATACTCATCTGTGTATCTTGATACAGTGAGTAAATTATTTGTAACAATAGAACAGTCAATGAGTTTTTTATCAAACCAGTCACCAACTCTTCTGCTCTGCCGGGCAGCCCTTGCATTCTCATGGATCTATCAGGGTGCAGTACCTAAACTCGTATGCCAGAGCCGGGGCGAGGTCGATCTTCTCGGACATGTTATTCCTGTCTATCAGTGGGTGTGTGAGGCTATTCTGTGGATTGGAGCAGGGGAGATTCTCTTTGGGCTGCTTTTGTTTTTTGCCGTGTGGAGCTGGGTATTCTGGCTCAATATAGTGGCCTTGATCGGGCTGCTGCTTTTTGTTGCCCTCTTTGAGCCGGCCATGTACACCCTTCCGTTTAACCCTTTGACGCTCAATCTTTCTCTGATGGCACTCTCACTTGTTGCCATCATTGAGATAAAAAAAAATAAAAACAAGACACCAGCATGAAGCAATACCGTTTTGATGGAAAGCTGAGTACCGTTGCCCGACTTTTTCTATTGGTCTCAGTTATTGTCATCACCTTGGCCTCTTTTTTTGGCGCAAGTGGCGTTATGACAGGCAATCATTTTATCCTGAAGCTCCATCCCTATATCTTCTTTATAGGCTTCGGCAACCTCGCTATTCTCATCCTCAACCGCTACCTTACCGCGGCCATCTATCCCGAACTTAAAATCGATCCACACAAGCAGCTGCGCTACATCTACCTGGTTATCCTCTCACTTGTCATGATCACCGTGGCCGTTGCCATGGAGTGGCCGCTCCTCAAGGCATTGACAGGTCTGCTGCTTATGATTCTCGTTGCAGGACCGATCAGGGAGATTTTTACCACACTTTCAATTCCAAAAATATGGAAAGAGGTCTCTGTTCGTTACTACATCTTTGATGTTTTATTTCTTCTGAATGCCAACCTTGGTCTTTTCACACTCGGTCTGAAGGAAGCCTTTCCCCATCAACAGATTATTCCATTTTTTGTCACCCAGTCATCCTATTTTCTCGGCTCCTCCTTTCCTCTCAGCATCAGCGTCATGGGTTTTCTCTATACCTATGCATGGAGCAAATCTTCAAAACGGGAGCTGGTCAAACGACTCTTCAGCCTCTGGTTCTATATGTTTGTCGGCGGTGTTCTGCTCTTTCTTATACTGATTCTTACAGGCAACTACCTTGGAATGATGCTCATCAGCCACACTCTACTCTTCGGAGTCATCGCTCTCCTTGTCAGCTTTGCACTCTACCTCTACAACTTTTTCAAAAAGAACTTTCACCATCCAGCTCTTGCATTTCTCCTCAGCGGCCTCGCCCTTCTCTTTGCCACAAGCGGCTTCGGCATTATGAATATCTACTTCCTCAAAGGCATTGCTTTTGGTACAGTTCCTCCACTCCCAATTGACAGGATGTGGATCTATCATGCGCATACCCATGCTGCCCTGCTCGGTTGGATAACCTGTTCATTTATCGGTATGATCTACATCGTTATACCCTCGATTGTCCCTTCCAGCTCCCTTGATACCCTTCGAAGCGATTCAGCCCTTTCCGCAATACTTGGCGAAGTAACCAGAAAAAAAGCATTCAGGCAGTTGACTGCGCTTTTACTCTCAGCAACCGCCATCATAGTGGCATTTTTTCTTGAAAACGGCACGCTTCTCAGCATTAGCGGTTTGATTTTTGGAGGTTCAGTCTGTTTCCTGATTATCAATCTTCTGCCCGAACTCTATCGGAAGGAGTAGATAGCCATGCAAATATTATGAAACAGCAAGCTCTGAAACATAGGTCTTTATTGACTCATGTTTTCCAAGGCCAAGCTTGTGATGCATCCTGTAGCGTATGCTTTCCATACCTCTTGTTGTAATACCGATTACACGGGCAACCTCTTTTGTATCGTAGTTCAGCTTCACAAGCAGTGATATTTTAAGTTCACGCTGATTGAGGTTGGGATGTTTTTTCTGTATTTTCGCTATGAAAGCTGCATCCGACTCAGTCAACTCCATGTTAAGCCGTTTCTCGATAATTTCGGTTTCGATCATGCGCAGACAGGAATTGGTCATAACCCGTTTTGCTCCCGGATCAATTTCAAGTGCATAAATCTGGTCAAGCAGATCGCGCAACGCGGTTGTTTTCTCAGAGATTGCAGCCGAAACTCTTGATAACTCCTTATCCTGACTTGCGATCTTTGTTTTTAACGCTTCTATCTCTTGTTCAAAATCAACGGGGGATGTTTTCTCTTGTTTAGTTTGTGTATTCATCGTTATCACCATAAAGTTTTATAATTATCAAAGCCTCAACTATGTGTACACATAATACTACATCAGAAATACCTAACAATCAACCGCAGAATATCGTTCCCTGCAGTGAGAAATAATATAGAAATATTGTTTAAATGTAAAAGTAAATGTGGTGTAGCTAATGAGCTTGTCAGAAATTAACGTAGCCTATTTTAGCGTGTTATTGATCTTGAAAAGCACCACTCAATAAAGCCATACCGATCAGATATGGCTGTGAAGTTTTAACTTGTCGGTTACTCTATGTTTTTGGTTTGAACAATTCGTCTTTCCGGTAAAACTATCGCTGTTAACTTGCCGTATAACGGATTCGTATTATAGACACATCCAGTATCAATGGCAATCAGCTGGTCAAGCAAAACCGGAAGAGCAACAACAGTGTGGGCACAGACAACAGTTTTTCTCCATCGGTATCGCTGAGTTTCACGAAAATCAAGCTGCATATGCATCCGTTGCCAGCAAAAATCTGAAGGTTTGTAGTAACGAAGGTTATCCTTAATCGAGAGTTCGGGATCAAGACCTCCATGAGTGAAGAAAAAGTGTTCCGTTTCAATAAAATATTTACAGCTGCGGAAAAACTCGAGGTGCTCCTGAGGAACATCAAAACCTGCTGGCGTGGTGTAGGATTTCAGCGTAGCATCTCCGCCGTTGGAAAGCCATTCACCTGAGTTGCGGTTTTCAAGATAATCCAGAAACATCAACTCATGATTTCCCATGAGAAAATGGCATGAATAGGAGAAGCTGAGTTCGATCAGATAATCCACAACCTCTTTTGAGTGATCTCCACGATCAATCAAATCACCTAAAAAAACAAGCTGTTCACCGGGTTGCGGACGAACAAGTTCAATCAGTTTTTTAAGGGAAAAGAGGCAGCCGTGAATATCACCAATAGCTATAATGCGCTGGTGTTCAGATAAGGTGGAATGTAAAAGGGCCTTTGAAACTAACAAAACAAACGAATACTCCTTAAAAATAGGTTAATGTCTTACGGTTGCGTATAGTGGATGTATAATAACGATTAAAAAGTAGTGCTTAATATATTCAATTATAAATAAAAAACAAATATGTCATAAACTTCCCATTCGTTCTGCTCTCGCTATGAGCAAAAGCAAGGCCCTGTCGCAAAAGAAAGGATTAGGTTATTATAGGGAAACTTCCCACGGTTATTTTTCGTTAAAACTGTAAATTATGAAAATGATAAAAAGATGCTTAACTTTTCATTATAGTTAGTTGATGGAATGGTACATGATGGACATGCAATCATTATACTGTAGGACTTAAGGTTATTAATTGTAATAATTTATCGGTATAAATTTTTTTATCTCCCTCTTCCCTGATAATCATGAAAATTACAAAGAAAAATCTTGGAGCCTTAGTCGTTTTAATGGCAGGTTTAGCTGGAGGTGATGTTCATGCTGACGTGCCTTTTTCAGCACAGTCAACTGCCTCTAATGTAGCTTTAGCCGCAAGTGGTATGGGCAATCTGGCAGGTGAAGCGCCAATTATCACACAGTCATCGTCATCATCGATTGCTCCAAATGACTATGGCAAGTCTTTGACTACTCCTGTCGCATGGGGGGCAGCATACGGTACTATTTATGCAGGTGCCGCGGTTAGTAATCGTGCTCCTTATAAGCATGGGACTGCTTTTTCCACGGGTGTTGGCGATGGTGCAGTTGCAGTGGGGATAGGCATTGGCAATCCTATTGACAATTTTGGTCTGCAGACCAACCTTACTCAGTATAGTGTGCATAGTTTCAATAACTGGGGAATGTCATTCCAGTTGAACCATTATCTCAGCACTTCGCAAGCAGTTGCTGTTGGTGTGTCTGAAGTTATGCTGAGTACCGGAGGTGATACAGGTAGAAGCTATTACGTTGTTTACAGTCAGGCAGTTCCTGGAGATGCCTTTGTTGACAATACAACCGGTACATCAAGACTTCATTACAGTATAGGTGCCGGTACCGGGTATTTCAGCGCTAAAACTCAAGCTGACATCTTCGCTGGAAAAGGAGAGCGTGGTACCTATGTATTCGGTAATGTAGCTTATGAGCTATTTCACCAGTTTAATTTGATAACAGACTGGAATGGAGTAAACTTGAATGTTGGTGTATCAAAAACATTTCTCTTGACCAAATCCATTCCGATTGTCTTAACCGTTGGAGCAGTAGATTTAACAGGATACTCCGGTGATGGTGTGCGATACATTATTGGAGTAGGTACAGGAATTGCTTTATAGAACCATAAGATATTATGAACATAATGAAAAAATATATTACAACCATTATAACCGGGGCATTTGCGCTGACTTTCGTTGCGCTATCTTTTTCTGCTAATCAAGTAGAGGGAGCAACAATCAATGGGTCGAATGCTGTTATAAACTCAGTTATCAGGCCTCCAGTTACCCCTCCTCCTGCGGCTGCACCGGTTTCAGCTCCAGCAATAGCTGCGGTAGCTCCACCTGCACCTGCGGAATATGTTTTGCAGAAAGCTGCGCGTAATTGAATTATAAGGGCACTTCGCGGTAGCAGATGTAACATACTGTTTTTTGTGGGCCATCTATAATAATGATTTCAATTTTATTGTTGTAGATGGCTATTTAGGGTATATAGCCAGGAATTTGACCTACCAGGCATGATTTTGACCCCACTCCTTCCTTTCAGTTGTAGATGGCTATTTAGGGTATATAGCCAGGAATTTGACCTACCAGGCATGATTTTGACCCCACTCCTTCCTTTCATTCTTATTTCTCACTCAAGAAAACTTCTGTAGGTGCAAGTGCTAACATCATGTTAATTGAGCGGTTATTGAATTAAAAATAATGAAATAGTATTGTACTCAGTCATTTTATATCTTATTTTATATTCAAACTTATATGTAAAACAATCTCCAGCTGTAACTGAGGGTAGCTTGGCTTTAAACAAAAAAATCCATTTACCTATGCGGTGGTTAAAAATTGTTTCTCTTGTTACGGTTTCACTGCAATTCCTTTTTTTTCCCTTTGAGAACATCCAAGCGGCCGAAACGAACAGTTTATCGAGAGGTGATTTTCCTGGTTCTTCTGATCAGTTAGCCGGCTACAAACCACTAAGTGGTCCAAATTACCCCTTGATCCACGACTCATACTTTACCGACGATTTTGGCAACATTCTTATGATTGTCAATGTACTTGGAGATGTTAACCATCCAGGTCAGATAGTGGTACAGGAAGATGTCGATTTCGCTACCATTCTTACCCTTGCCGGCGGTTTAAAGGAGAGTGCTAACCAGAAAAAGGTTCTTGTCGCAAGGAAGCATCCTGACAAGAACGGTGCTCAGGCCTATGAAGTCGATTTAAGGCAGTTCTTTGCCAAGGGTGACCGCTCTTCGTTTATAATTATAAAGCCAAATGATACTATCATTATCCCAGGAAAGGGGTTAACCTTCGAAAAAATTGCCACTATATTTGGCTTTGTTTCTACTGGAGCTGCAGGCATATACTATATCAAAAATTTGTAGTAATCGAGAAAACTCAGCACAATGATTGAAAATCAAACTCCCCTGACAAATCAGTTTGACGACGAGCAATTTCAGGGCAGCGAATTTGACCTTAAAGGGATACTGACTGCCTGTCTTCGAAGAAAATACGGTATTATTTTTCTCATCATATCGTCACTCGCATTTGCGTGGTTATATCATCAGACTGAGTCTCCTGAATACCATGCCGTGTCGATTTTGATGATCAATAACACAAATACCGGAAATCCGCTAAGTACGCTCCTTGGCACTGGTGGCGAAGGTGATGATAAAGCCATAAAAAAAGATATTGAATTATTGCAATCTATGCCCATCACTGAAGTTGCTGTGAGGGAAATGCTCAAAAGCAGCCGCAGGGACTCACTTGAATTTTTTGGAAAACGAAAGTTCCAATCAAATTTAAATGGTTTTATTAAGCGCTTATTGCCAGCAAAACTTCCTAAAGAAGCAAATCAGACAACAGAAAATCTATCGGTGTTATCCAATACGTGTATTCGTCAATATGCCGTTAAGCTGAGCACTCTTATCAGGGCTCAATCTGTTGCTGAAACAAATATCTTGAAAGTTTCAGTTGCAAGTCCATTTCCGGATGAAGCAGTCTTTTTAACCAATACCCTGTGTCGGGTATACAGAGATGGTGATATACAAAGAAATTCAGCAAAGTACTCTCAATCTAACAGGTTTATCGATCAAATGTTGCGTGATCAGGAAAAACTGGTTGCAAATGCGGATAAAGCGTTATCAGAGTATATGGCTGAGCATGAAATATATGAGGTAACCGGTAACGTCGCCCAACTGCTCAGCAAACTCACTGAGATCGAAGCAAAATACAATGATATACAGGCTGAATACCATATTGAACAAAACAGTCTTGATTTTATTGAAAAAAAACTTACCGAAGCTGATAAAGATCTGAGTAAAAGTATAGCGCACAATGTACAGGCAAAACTTGGTGCTATACTGGAAGAGATCAGGATTCGTGAATCTGAGTATGTTCGGCTTGTTAGTGAAAAAGGTGCAGATAATGTTGAGTGCAAAGCGAAGCGCCAGCAGCTTGATGTTGTAAAAGCACGTTATGAACAACTCAGTCGCAGTAAAATTGCCGGTGAAATTGGCTATGCAGGACGATCACAAAAATATAGTTTCGATTTTATATCAGAAAAACTTCAAATCGAAAGAAAGCTTAACCTGCTTAATTTCAGTGCAAGTGAGTATACTCGACTTAAAAAATACTACGAATCGCAGATTAAATTTCTGCCAAAAAAACAGCAGGAATACGCAAAATTGCAAAGAGAGCGTGAAGTTGTTGGCAAGACATATTTATTTCTCAAAGAGAAGCTTGATGAAAGCCGTATCCTGATCGGTTCAGAAGTTGGTGGCGTTTCCATTATAGGTGCTGCATTCAGTCCGTTTGTTCCTGAAAATGCCAGTTCAAGTAAAAACCTTATAATGGGGATGGTATACGGCGGGTTACTGGCTTTTCTTTATGTTGTTATCGCCGAGATGCTTGATGACACCATCAAAGATGAGTTGTTTTTTAAGAATTACGGGTTTACTATTCTTTCGATAATTCCATTTATTGCACAACAAGACAAAAAATCCTTTGCTTCAACAGTGGATGGAGAGTTTCTACCACTGATAACCGACAGTTTGTCCTCGGAGTTTGCTGAAAGCTTCCGAACTCTTCGAACGGCACTTAACTATTGCAGGGTCGAGGGTGATGTACAAACAATTATAGTATCGGGTACTGCTGTAAGTGAAGGGAAATCAAATACTTGTGCTAACCTTGGTATAGCATTTGCCCTTCATGGTAAAAAAACCCTTATCATTGATTGTGATTTACGTCGTGCTTCGCAACACAAAATATTTAACATTCCAAGAGAACAAGGGTTGACTGATTATCTATTCAGCGAGTACCATAAGATTGATGAGAGCTTTTTTAAACCTACGCAGAGTGACAATCTTTTTATTCTAACTGCGGGTAATAAGATTCCAAACCCTAATGAAATACTCGGTTCAAACAAAATGCAGGAACTCATCAAGTCGCTTAAAGGGCGCTTCGATAGAGTGCTTTTTGACAGTCCCCCCCTCTTTTTAAGCGACGCAGCACAGCTTGCCCATTCGGTTGAAGGTATTCTACTTACGGCTCAATTATACTATACCGATAGAACGCCATTACAAGAGTTTGCTTCCGATAGTTATTTAAGATCCCACATACTTGGTATTACACTTATTGATCCACGAAAGGCTAACCGATATGGTTATGGAAAATATGGTTATGGAAAATATGGTTATGGAAAACTTTAAGGGAAAAACTATATAATTTCTAACGCGCTAAAATCATTTCACCAATTCTTAAGGTTTTAGTGCTGAGCACTTAGCGTCACTCAGGATTACTATTTTCTATGCTTACTAATTCATCAATCCTCATCACCGGCGGTACAGGTTCCTTTGGCCACGCATTCGTTTCTCAGACACTTGTCAAGTACAACCCCCGTCGCCTTGTCATCTATTCGCGTGACGAGATGAAGCAGTGGGAAATGGCCAAAATTTATCAAAATGATGATCGGGTGCGATTTTTCATCGGTGATGTGCGCGATAAAGATCGTCTTGCCCGTGCACTAAATGGTATTGATTATGTTGTTCACGCAGCAGCAACCAAAATCGTGCCAACGGCAGAATACAACCCTTTCGAGTGCGTCAAGACCAACGTCTTTGGGGCTATGAATCTTATTGACGCATGCATAGACCAAGGAGTTAAACGCGTGGTGGCGCTTTCGACTGACAAAGCCAGCAGTCCAGTGAATCTTTATGGTGCTACTAAACTAACCTCAGACAAGCTTTTTATCGCTGGAAACTCATACTCTGGCGGTGCAGATACACGTTTTGCAGTGGTACGTTATGGTAATGTTATGGGCTCACGCGGGTCAGTAATTCCATTTTTCATGGCCCTCGCCGAAAAGGGTGTGTTGCCAATTACCGATGAGCGCATGACACGCTTCATGATCACGCTTGAGCAGGGTGTTGATCTCGTCTGGCATGCATTTGAAGATATGGTGGGTGGCGAAATCTATGTAAAGAAAATACCTTCAATGACATTGCTTGATATTGCCCGTGCGGTTGCACCCAATGCTCACTATGATATTATCGGTATTCGGCCAGGCGAAAAACTTCATGAACAGATGGTAAGCTTTGAGGACGCGCCCCATACCTATGAATATGCTGAGTATTACAAAATTCTTCCGGCAATCTATAATTGGAGTTTGGATTCCATACGAATAAACGATGGGAAAAAAGTTGCATTGGATTTTATCTACTGTTCCGACAATAACACTGAATGGATGAGTGTTAATATTTTACGTACATGGATTCAGGAAAACCGTGAACATATTGGCAAGATTTGATTGAATTTAGTATTACGGTCGACACTATATATGTCAAACTGCTTTCTATATTCGGGCAATAGTTAAAATTTTATGAATATTTTCTCAGGATCAAAGGTTTTAATTACAGGTGGGTTAGGCTTCATAGGATCTAATCTTGCATACTCACTTGTAAATTATGGTGCCGATGTTACGCTTGTGGATAGCCTCATTCCGAATTATGGTGGCAATTTGTTTAATATTTATGGAATAGAAGATAAAGTACGTATCAATTATTCTGATGTAAGAGATCAGTACAGTATGAACCATTTGATTAAGGATAAAGATATACTTTTTAACTTGGCAGGCCAAACCAGTCATATTGATTCTATGCAGGATCCTTATACTGATCTTGATATTAATTGTAGATCTCAATTATCCATTCTCGAAGCATGTCGCTGCTATAATCCTGATATTCGTGTGGTTTTTGCGAGTACCCGTCAAATGTATGGTCGACCTGACTTTCTTCCTGTAAATGAGAAACATCCTTTGCGCCCTGTGGATGTTAACGGAATCAATAAAATGGCAGGGGAGTGGTATCATATTCTTTATAATAATGTCTATGGTATTCGTTCCTGTGCTTTGCGTCTTACCAACACTTATGGACCTAGAATGCGGATTAAGGATGCGCGTCAGACTTTTGTAGGAGTTTGGATTCGGCAACTTCTTGAGGGCGGAGCAATTGATGTTTGGGGTGGAGATCAATTACGTGATTTCACGTATGTCGATGATGTCGTTCAAGCTATGCTGTTGTGCGTAATCAACAATGATACATGGGGTCGAGTATTCAACCTGGGAGGGGAGTCTGTTGTCAGTTTACGTCAATTGGCGGAGTTGTTGATTGATATTAATGGTCAGGGATGTTATAAATTGAAGGAATATCCCCCTGAACGAATGAAAATTGATATAGGGGATTACTATTCTGATTTTGACTTGATCAGTAAAGTAACGGGTTGGCAGCCAACAGTTACTTTGGCAGAAGGGTTAACACAGACATTGGATTTTTTTCGTTCTCACAAAGCTCATTATATATAATCCAAGTAGTGCATGAATAATAGAATTTTACAGACGGATCCGCTAGCAGGGTATTTGGCCCAAAAAGAGGAATTGGATCAAGCTATTATGCGGGTTATGAATCGAGGATCATACATTTTAGGACCTGAAACTGAGGATTTTGAGTGTGAATTCGCGAGATATCTTCAATCTGATATCTTCGCTGTAAGCGTTGGAAGTGGAACAGAGGCTCTGCATCTTGCGATGCGAACATTAGGGATTGGTCCAGGGGATGGAGTTTTGACTGTCTCTCATACTGCAGTAGCAACTGTTGCAGCAATTGAATTATCTGGAGCCGTGCCGGTCTTAGTAGATATTGATCCTGTCCGAATGACTATGAATCCACAAGCATTGCTTGAAGCGATTGAAATTGCACGTTCGAAGGTCATAGGGGATCATAAATTACCGAAAATTAAAGCAATAATTCCGGTTCATCTTTATGGGCAACCAGCAGATATGATCTCAATTATGTCCATAGCAGAGAGATATAACCTGTTTGTAATTGAAGACTGTGCTCAAGCACATGGTGCACACATTCAAGGTCGTAAAGTTGGAACATGGGGAGATATTGGAGCCTTTAGTTTTTATCCAACAAAGAACCTTGGAGCATTTGGAGATGGAGGGGCTTTGGTGAGTAAAAACCAGGATATAGTAAAAAAAGCAAAGTTAATACGGCAATACGGTTGGAGTGAGCGCTACATAAGTCAAGAGCAAGGAATGAATACAAGGTTGGATGAACTACAGGCAGCCATTCTCCGTGTGCGCTTGAAATTGTTAGATCATCAAAATATACAACGAAGAAAGCATGCCGCTGAGTATAACAGATTATTAGATGGTAAAGGATTAATCGTTCCACTTGAGGCTTTGGGAACACATCATGTTTATCATCAATATGTAGTTAGGACTGATAGATGTGACGATCTTCGAGCATTTCTGGATGCAAATGCTGTTTCCACTGCCATTCATTATCCTCAGCCAGTACATAAGCAACCAGCTTATCAAGGGCGTATTTCTTGTATGAGCATGTTTGAAACGGATAAACTATGTGGAAATATCCTGAGCCTTCCCATGCATCCTTTTTTGACGGATATCCAGGTTCAAAATGTATGTCGTCTTGTTCAAGAGTATACTAACCTGCCAAATCATTTGAATTAATCAGATAGAATTTTATTAGAGTAATAACAACAAATTATGAAAATTTCGATCTGTATTCCTGTTTATAACGCTGAGGCAACAATAGAAAGTCTTGTAGCTTCTATTGAGCAAGAGTTAGCAGGTTATGAGCTAGAGCTAGTGCTGGTCAATGATGCAAGTAAAGACAAAAGCGAGGTCATTTGCGAAAAACTTGCACTTAGGAACGATCGAGTGAAATTCATTTCTTTGCGTCGAAACTATGGAGAACATAACGCTGTAATGTGTGCATTAAACCATATTACTGGTGACTGTGCTGTAATTATTGATGATGATTTTCAGAACCCTCCCATAGAAATTATTGCTTTAGTTAAAGAGGTTCAAGGTGGTTTCGATGTAGTTTATTCCTTCTATGCAGAGAAAAAGCACAATTTATTTCGTAACATTGGCAGCCGATTTAATGACGTTATTGCGTCATGGTTGTTAAATAAACCTAAAAATCTTTACTTGTCTAGCTTTAAAGCTATTCACCGTGATGTTGTTGAAGAAATTATCAAGTATCAGGGGCCTTTCCCTTATATTGATGGATTGATCTTTCGCATAACTGACAATTATACTTCAGTTGAGGTTAAACATCAGCGTCGTGAAATAGGGAAATCCAACTATACCATAAAAAAGCTTATCTCTTTATGGCTTAACATGTTCATTAATTTTTCGATTAAACCATTAAGAATATTTACGTTGATAGGGGCCTTAATTTCCATTATAAGTGTATTTTGTATCGTGTATATTATATGGGATAAGATCACTCACCAAAATATAACTCAAGGTTGGGCTTCAATTATGGTAGCACTAGCTTTCTTTTCTGGCATTCAGTTGATATTCCTTGGACTTATGAGCGAATATTTAGGAAAAAATTATATGACTGAGAATAACAGTCCTCAATGGACAATCAAAAAGAAATCATTTAATAATCTATAATTCGGCTTATTTCGAGTTATTATCACAATAAAATTTTATTTCAAATAATACTATATTGTATAAAAAAAGCTTTCAAATTGTTAAATTTGCTATAGTTGGCTTTTTAAATACCAGTCTTGGAATTGTCTTGTATATTTTTTTTGTTAAGCAAGGTGTCTATTATCAATATGCTCTTATTATTGACTATGTTTGTGGAATTATGACAGGGTATTTTCTTAATTCTTATTGGACTTTTGCTGGTGCAATTAATTCCAAATTTGTTTTTATTAAATATGTAACAGTATACTTGTTTTTATATTTTGTAAATAGTTTATTGTTGGAATTTATTGTAAAACATTGTTTCATTACTCCGATATATGGGCAAATTATAGCGTTTAGTGTAATTTCTATTATTAGTTTTCTTTTTCAAAGATCTTGGGTGTTTAAGTTAATGGTATCTAAAATACACAGATCATAAGTGGGGTAAATTAAATGCTTGAACGTGTTGAAGAGTATCGCTACATGGCAGAGAATGAGCGTGAACATTGGTGGTATCAAACCCTTCATAAAATAACTTTTGATGCAATCCATGCGCAATTTTCTCATAAGGATATTTCTATTCTCGATGCAGGATGCGGTACAGGAGGGTTATTAGTGTTTCTGCGTCAACATGGTTATTCTTTATTGAGAGGATTTGATCTTTCTGAAACAGCCGTTAAATGCTCATTAGGACATGGATTTGATGTATCCCAAATGGATATAGCTGATTTTGCAGGCCATTTTCAGGGCGAACATTTTGATGTTATTGTGAGTAATGACACTCTTTACTATCTTAATGATACGTCGCGCCGTTATTTTTTTGAGAACTGCTATACATTATTGAACCCCGGAGGGTTAGTTATAACCAATCTACCTGCGTTGAATTCATTTGCAGGTATTCATGACCTTGCGGTTGGAATAAAGAATCGATTCACTCAATCTGATCTTTCTCGCATGATCGATTCAGTTCAATTTGAGGTACTGAATATGGCTTTCTGGCCTTTTTTGCTTTCCCCGCTTATATTGTCAGTGCGCGTTTTTCAAAGGATCAAACTGAAGGTTGATCCTTTAACTGAAATCCGTTCAGATGTTAAAATGCCTCCTTCGTTGATTAATCGTTTTTTTTTAACAGTATGCAGATTAGAGTCATTGGTGTTTAGCCGAAAGCCCTTTGGAAGTTCTTTGTTCTTTGTAGTGCGCAGACGTTAAAGCTGACTTCTTTTTATTTTCACCCCACTCCTTGATGGGAGAAGCTTCAATCGGAAAAAATGAATAATTTACTATCAATAACGAAAGTCTTCAATAGGGCTTACTGAACAAATTATTTGTTGAAAATAACGGAATTTATTTCAATAGCACATAAATAATACAATTATAATAACTCTGTAAAATATTTATTTATAATAAGTTAAATATTTTCAGTCCCAGCACTAATTAATTGAGATGATGGGTTATGATAAAAATACTATGAAAATAAAAAAAATCAACAAATATGCAATAAATACGCCATTTATTAATATTTTTATTAATATTTTTTGTATTTCTTTTACTATCATAATAGTTGGTTTAGTGTTATTGTATAGTAGATATGGAATTGATTTTACAGATGAAGGTTATTATCTTGTATCAATATCTAATCCATTTATATTTAATCCAGTCATTAGTATGTTTGGATATATATATTATCCACTTTATAAACTTGTAAGCGAAGATATTGCTTTATTGAGACAAGTAAATATAATAATTACCTACACTTTGGCATGGATAATTATTAGTTGTTATTTAAAATCCATTTGCAGTAATATTATTAATAGATTAAGTCGATTAATAATATCCGCAGCAATTGCAACAATATCATTAGTATCTATATTTTTAAATGGCATGTGGTTGCCTACACCAAGCTATAATAGTTTAACATTTCAGGCATTGCTAATCACAGGAATAGGTCTTCTTAATTTTAATTCAGATAAATTAAGAGTAAGCTTATTCGGTTGGATAGCAATAGGTATTGGGGGTTGGTTGACATTTATGGGTAAACCTACTAGTGGTATAATATTATTTGTTGGCATTTGCGTGTATATAATATTTACACGAAATAAAAATTGGAGGTTTTTTAGTATATCTATATGTACGGCATTGTTGTTATTAATTATAAGTGGTTTTGTTATAGATGGCTCTGTTTTTTCATTCATTAATCGTTATGATAACGGCATTAAATTAATGAGGTTACTTGATGCTAATTATACTGCTACAGAGGCTATTGTCAAATTGTTAAAAATTCCTAAAATAATATTTTCTTTAGCTTGTGTTGCAATATTTATTACATTACTTTATTTAAAAGTGTTAATTAAATCAAGAGCTTTAAAAATAATCGGATTAGCAGTATTTGGTTTAATATTTATTGGGTTTCTATTTTTAATATTTGGGATAAGTAAAGATGAATCATATTTATTATCAGTAGAAAAATACTTGGTCTGGTCTTTACCATGTTTGTCTATATGCTTTGTTATTGTTATTCTATTTAATAAACACAAAGAAATATCTTTAGAGCAGTTGGCGCTTCCTATTTTATTTCTTGTGTTTCCACATATTTATGTATTTGGAACAGATTTTAACTATTGGGTTGCAGCTAGAGCCGCTGCCTTTTTTTGGTTAATTTCTTTTTTAATGCTTTTGGTAATGTCAGTTAATAAGAATCACCTAAAAATTACTATAATATCGATCTGTGTTGTAGTGCAATTATTAACAGTGGCTATTGTGGTAACAGGTTTAACAATACCATATCGACAACCTCAATCTTTGTTTCAAAATAGTTATTCAACTGTAATAGGAAAATCTAAATCTACGCTCATTCTTTCTAATAGTTCTGGACAATATATTGATAATGCTATTAAATCAGCAAAAAAAGCTAAATTTAAGGAAGGTACATCTGTCATCGACTTGACAGGACGTTCACCGGGTATGCTTTACGCTTTGGGAGCTAATAGTACTAGTCAGGCATGGATAATTGGAGGTTACAAAGGCAGTAATCAGGTTGCTGAGGTGGCATTAAAAAAAGTTTCAGCTGAAGAGCTTGCTTCTGCATGGTTGCTATTTGAACCTTCTGGTCCAAGAAGTATTTCAATTGAAGTGCTTAAAAGTTTTGGGGCTGATTTCAATAAGGATTATGAGGTAGTTGCGTCATGGATGACGGCTAATAAGGTTGGTGGATATGAAAAACGCCAACTTCAGCAGCTCTTAAAACCTATTCGTTCCTTTTCTACTGCTATTGAAGCTTGCAAGGCTAAAAGAAAGGCAGAAATGGTGAAGTGAAATATTGCCATATTGCCTCTCACAATAATAGTACTACAAGTAAGGCCAAAATAATCATACAGCGGGTTCTTACCAATCTACAATAAACGCATTACCCCATTTCTGACTACGATAGAGCAATGTATTGATTTTGTTAGGCACCCATAGCAAAAATACATCAACCAAAACATAGGAAGAATAAGCAAAGTATGAGCGCGACAATCCCATACGGACTTCAGGATATTAACCAGGCTGATATTGATGCCGTCGTTGAAGTGTTACATTCCGATTTTTTAACACAAGGCCCCGTGGTCCCTGCATTTGAAAATGAAGTTGCAAAATATTGTGGCACACGGTATGCTGTGGCTGTTAACAGTGCCACAAGTGCATTGCATATTGCATGTTTGGCATTAGGTGTTGGCAAAGGGGATATCGTCTGGACATCGCCGATAACATTTGTTGCAAGTGCCAACTGCGCTTTATATTGTGGTGCAACTATTGATTTTGTGGATATTGATCCAAAAACATACAATTTGAGTGTTGATCGCTTAAAAGAGAGACTTGAACAAGCAGAGCAAGCCTCCAATTTGCCAAAAGTTGTTATTCCCGTACATCTCTGTGGTCAACCTTGCGATATGGCTGGTATCCATAATCTGAGTCAGCGCTATGGTTTCAAAATCATTGAAGATGCCTCACATGCTATTGGGGCACGTTACCATAACGAACCAGTTGGCAACTGCCGCTATAGTGACATTACGGTGTTTAGTTTTCATCCTGTCAAAATCATTACAACAGGGGAGGGTGGAATGGCGCTGACTAATGACCATCAATTAGTCAAACTGATGAGAATGCTCCGCAGTCATGGCATAACCAGCGTTGCAGAAGATATGCATCCAAGACACTCCGAAGAACTCTGGAACTACCAACAGATAGAACTTGGGTTTAATTATCGCATGACCGATATCCAAGCCTCATTGGGCTTGAGCCAGATGCATCGGCTTGCTGATTTTGTTGCTAAGCGCCTTGATATCGCAAAAAGGTATGATTATAATTTATCAGCTCTACCGGTGGTTACACCATGGCAACATCCCGATGGTTATTCCAGCTATCATCTCTACGTTATTCGATTGAAACTTGATAAAATAACCAGGACACATCGCCAGGTGTATGAAGCATTAAGAGCTGCAGGGATACTTGTGAATCTGCATTACATTCCTGTCTATCGCCAACCATTTTATGAACAGATGGGGTTCAAAGCTGGGTATTGTCAGGAGGCTGAACAATATTATTCAGAGGCGATTAGCATGCCAATTTACGCTGTGTTGACAGAAGAACAACAATATCAGGTGGTTGCCTCATTGCGACAAGCAATCATTTAATGAACATTGCCATCATTCCAGCTCGAGGAGGTAGCAAGCGTATCCCGCGTAAAAACATTAATGAGTTTTGTGGTAAGCCGATGATTGCATGGTCTATTGAGGTTGCTAAGGCCTCAGGCTTGTTTGATCGGATCATTGTTTCCACTGATGACATTGAGATTGTCGAAGTAGCGAAACATTGGGGAGCTGAGGTTCCATTCATGCGACCTTCTGAACTTTCCAATGACTATGCTGGCACCACAGAAGTTGTTGCGCATGCCATTCAGTGGTGTTTAGACCATGGACTTAGTGTTGAAGCAGTATGTTGTATTTATGCTACAGCTCCATTTATACACGTTTCAGATCTTAAACGTGGTTTGGATGCTCTTGAAGGTGGAGAATGGGCCTATGCATTTTCAGTGACCAATTTCGCTGCGCCAATATTTCGCTCATTCAAACAAACAGCTTCAGGTGGTATCGAAATGTTTTTTCCAGAATACTTCTCATCTCGTTCGCAGGATTTACCTACAGCTCTGCACGATGCAGGTCAGTTTTATTGGGGACGACCGTCAGCATGGTTAAAGGGGATACGGATATTTGATTACCATTCCGTACCTGTCATAATACCCAGTTGGCGAGTTCAGGACATTGATACACCTGATGACTGGCTGAGAGCTGAACTTATGCATGAGATACTAATTAAATCGAAAACTATCAATTGAGTCAGTCCATCCTCATCCTCGTAGCACATCCTGATGATGAAGTTCTCGGTTGTGGTGGTACAATCGCTAAACTTGCGAATAAAGGGGCAATCATTCATGTCGCTTTTTTTGCGGATGGTGTCTTTGCACGAAAAGGCGAACAAGTTCAGCAGCAGAAAGAGTTGCATAGTCGTCGCATGGCAGCAAAAAAAGCCTGTGATATTTTAGGAGTCAAATCAGTGACTTTTGGAGACTTCCCTGACAACAGGATGGACACTGTAGCACTTCTCGACATTACCAAAACTGTAGAATCACTGATTATTGAATATCAGCCAGATACTGTTTTGACCCATCATGCCGGAGATGTGAATATTGATCATTCCCAGATGCATAAAGCTGTTGTTACAGCATGCCGACCACAAAATGGACAATCTGTCAAAACTCTTCTTTGTTTCGAAGTGCCATCCAGTAGTGAATGGCAACTTCCTGGCAGCGCACCAGCTTTTGACCCAAACTGGTTTGTTGATATTTCAGCAACCCTTAGCTGTAAAATGGCAGCTTTGGAAGCTTATGCTTCAGAGTTACGTGACTGGCCCCATCCGCGCTCAAGGCAAGGTGTTGAGCACCTTGCGCATTGGCGTGGAGCAACGGTTTGTGTTGATGCAGCTGAAGCGTTTATAGTAGGCCGTCATATCGCATGAAGGTTGTTTTTCGTGTTGATTCGTCTTTCCGTATGGGTTCCGGTCACTTCATGCGTTGTTTGACTCTGGCAGAAGCTTTGCATGCACAAGATGTACAGGTCAGTTTTATTTCTCGTGATCATCCGGGAAATATCGTTCACATGCTTCATAAACAAGCGATACCAGTCACAGTACTTCCAGCTCCAACGATAAGCGAGTCATCCCATTGTGAAGATTATGCCGAATGGCTGGGAGTAACGCAGGCTGAAGATGCAGCAGAAACCCTTGAAGCTCTTTATGGTAGATATCCGGATTGGCTTGTGGTTGATCATTACGGTCTCGGTATTGAATGGGAACAGCAGGTACGATCGAATGTAAAAAAGTTGATGGTAATTGATGATCTTGCAAGCCGTAGTCACGATTGCGATCTTTTGCTCGATCAAAACTATTCAACAGAGGGAGAGCAACGCTATGCAAAACTGGTACCTGTTACATGTAAGCTTCTGCTTGGCCCCCGATATGCTTTGCTCCAGCATGAATTTCGTTCGATTCGCGGACATCTCAAATCGCGGAAGCATAAGTTAAAAAGGATACTTGTTTTTTTTACAACAGGTGATGATCAAGGCGAAACACTTAAAGCCATGCATGGTATAGAAAGTTTTGGTCCAGTTGAACATGTTGATGTTGTTGTAGGCCTATCAAATTTAAGTAATGCGGAAATCATTAATAAATGCCAGCAGTTAAAGTGGGTATATCACTGTCAGATAGATTACATGCCAAAGCTTATTGCGGAGGCAGATCTTGTTATTGGCGGTGGTGGATCAAGTAATTGGGAACGGTGTGCGCTTGGTGTACCCTCACTGGTTACAATCCTTGCAGAAAACCAGGCTCCCATTACCGAAGCGCTTGGTCGAGCAGGAATCATAGATAATCTTGGTTGGAACTCTACCTTGAAACCATCTGATTACGAAAAAGCACTTAAAAATATTACAAGTAACACTCTTGAGGAAATGTCCGAAAAAGCCATAAAACTCGTTGACGCAAAAGGTGCTGAACGAGTAGCTGCAATTCTTTTGGATAAGCAATAGTATTTATGAATTGACTTAACAGTATGACTTACCAAATCAGACCATTTCAAATCGCAGGACGGAGTATCGGTCCCAATGACCCACCCTATTGCATAGCTGAAGTCGGCATCAACCACAACGGCTACCTTGACCTTGCAAAACGCATGATTGAAGTTGCCAAGGAGGCGGGAGCGGACGCAGTCAAGTTCCAGACATTCAAAGCAGAAGAGTTCTGTGGCGACCCGGACCAGGCCTTTACCTATCAATCGCAGGGGCAGTTAGTAACGGAGTCAATGCTCGAAATGTTCCGGCGTTATGAATTTCCTGAAAAGCATTGGCTCGAAATAAAAGCTCACTGCCAGACTGTTGGTATTACCTTCTTTTCAACCCCTCAGAACCGAACAGACCTTGAACTCTTATTGAAAATAAGTGTCCCGGCAATAAAGGTTGGCTCTGATGATTTTACCAATCTGCCGTTATTAAAAAGTTACGCTGAGACAGGGTTGCCAATTATAGTTTCTTGTGGCATGAGCGATTTAGCCGAAGTCCACCAGGCACTCGAAATCCTTGGCTGGTTTAATGGTTATCCTGCAGCACTGCTTCTATGTACTTCGCAGTATCCTACTCCACCAGAGGACGTTAATATCAAGAAGTTGACGACACTCCAACAGGCGTTTCCTGGTTTGCTTGTAGGCTTTTCAGATCACACCCAAAGCACCTTGGCCGCAACCCTTGCCGTTGCCTTAGGTGCGCGTATCTATGAAAAACACTTTACCTTAGATCATAATTTTCCAGGTCCTGATCACTGGTTTGCCGAAGACCCTGAAGGTCTTGCCAAATGGATAGATACAATCCATCACGCAGATAGCATGTTAGGTAGTCAATTTGTGAGACCTACAAGCGCTGAGCATGATATGCGAAAATTGGCACGTCGAAGCGTAGTCGCATTGCGTGATATAATCGAGGGCGAATTTTTTGACTCGATTAATATAGGACTCCGTAGACCTGGAGGAGGGATTCCACCAATTATGATAGAGCAAATCATAGGGGTGAAGGCATCTCATGATATCAAGCGTGGTTCTCTTCTTTCTCTTCAAGATATTCGATCATGAAACCAACACAAGACGAACTTCAGGACTGGTTGACACGCTTAACCGATTTCAAGGAAAATCGTTTTCATCCACTTGTTTGGATTAATGGAGAACCTGAGATTGGAGAAAATGTTTATATCGGTGGGCTTTCGGAAGTAAATGCCAAAGGTGCTCGAGTAGTTATTGGTGATCACTGTGATATAGCCTCTTTTGTCGCTATAAATTGCGCGGATTCACATCGTAAAAGTATCGGATTGACTGACAAAATAGAGTCGCGAGACATTACGATCGAGCATCATGTTTTTATTGGCTCTCATTCAGTTGTTAAAGGTGGAGCGTATATTGGTCATCACTCAGTGGTTGCTGCCGGTACTATAGTGGACCCGTGCGAAGCCCCACCGTATTCTCTGATTATTGGTAACCCTATGGTGCTTAAGCCGGGCTATTACTTGCCGCAAATAAAGGAAAGATCTTGATTCCCCATAACCTCCCCTCACTTGGAGCTGAAGAACAGGCGGCAGCAATTCGAGTGCTTCAGAGTAATTGGGTTGCTCAAGGCCCTGAAGTTGAAGCTTTCGAAAATGAACTATGCCGATTTCTCAACATTCCTGATGGCCATGCTGTGGCTGTATCAAGTGGATCAGCTGCGCTGTACTTAGCATTGTGGGCACTTGATGGGAAAAAAAAACGTGTTGGATTGCCTGTTTATTCCTGTGCGGCACTACGAAATGCTGTCGGAATGGTTGAGGGAAAACCAGTATATATAGATTGCGCAGAAGGAAGTCCGAATATCAATGTTAGCAATGCAGGCAGAGATGGAGTTGATATTCTCATTGCTCCCTCAATGTTTGGTATTCCGGTTGATGTTCCGGTTGAGAGAAACTTTAAGCTGATCGAAGATATCGCCCAATCATTAGGAGCAAAGGATTCTGGGGAACGGATAGGATTGCGTGGAGAGGTAGGCGTTTGTTCCTTCTACGCAACCAAATTGATCACCGCTGGAGGGCAAGGTGGAGCTGTAATCAGCAAGAATAAATTGTTGATCGATAAAATAAGGGACTATCGGGAATTTGATTGTCGTGACGACTCAAAATTGCGCTTTAACTTCCAGATGACAGACATTCAAGCCGCCATTGGAAGGGTGCAGCTCAATCGATTACCCGACTTTATCCAAAAACGCAAGCAACTTTTTGACATATACAACCAAGCTGGTCTTGATCTTCTTAAAACATCAACAAAGTCTCATGATGTAGTGTATTATCGAGTTGTAATGCATTGCACTGACCCAATAAGTATGATTAAGAGGTCGAATAAAAACGGAATTTGCGCAATAATTCCTGTCGAACAGAGTGAGTTGCTTGATTTCTCAGGAAACTATCCATTCTCGATCGCTTTGGTTAAAACAACGGTCTCTCTTCCTGCTTATCCGTCATTACAACCGGAAGTTGCTAAGAAAATTGCAAGTATTGTAAAGGAGTATTCATGATTCTCAGTGCACATCAACCAGCATATTTACCATGGTTGGGATATTTTGATAAAATTAGAAAAGCCGATATTTTTGTATTTCTTGATACAGTACAGTTCGAAAAAAACAGTTTTATCAACCGAAACAAGATAAAGACATCACAAGGCCCCCAATGGCTAACCATTCCTGTCAAGACTAAAGGTCATATCACCACGACGCTTCAAGATACCATGGTTGATAACTCTCAACCATGGCGTAGTAAGCACTTGAAATCTATTGAAATGAATTATCGGAAAACTCTTTTTTTTAAAGAGTATTTTCCAAAACTTGAAGTACTACTCAATGTGCCTGAACAAACAGTTGCAGAATTATGCTGGCAGCAACTTCAATTCTGGTTAACAGAATTTAACATCAAGACTAAAGTTGTTCGATCATCCGATCTGGCGATAACTAGCAAGAAATCAAACCTCGTGCTTGATTTATGCATGGATTTCAAAGCAAATAACTACTTGTCAGGTGTTTTGGGCAAAGATTATCTTGATGAGTCATCGTTTGCGACCAAAGGAATTTCAGTTCAGTTTCAAGAATTTCAACATCCGCTTTACCCTCAGTTATGGGGCAAATTCCTTCCATATATGAGCATCATTGATTACTGGATGAATTGCGGTTCAGATTTACAAAATATTTTAACAAGGAGAACTGATGGGGTTTGATCAAAATTGGGAAAAAAGCTATGCCAACAACACGCATCTTTCTGTTTGGCCATGGTCAGATATTGTGAGCTTGGTTAACAGGCACTTCAAAGGATTGATATCTCTAGGGAGGGGAGCTCGAGTTCTTGAACTTGGATGCGGTGCGGGTGCAAATATACCATTTTTCCGATCACTTGGAATGGACTATTCTGCAATCGAAGGAAGCCCCACAATTGTAAGGCAGTTACATGAACGTTATCCAGATTTGATAGATAAAATTCGTGTTGGTGATTTTTCACAAGAGCAACCGTTTCAAAATATTTTTGATATAGTCATTGATCGTGGTTCATTAACTTGTAATACTACAAAATCAATAAGAAACGCATTGCAAATAGCATTTGATTCACTAAAGCCAGGGGGGGGATTTATAGGGACAGATTGGTTCTCAATAAATCATACAGATTTCAAAGGTGGCCAACAGTTTGACGATGAATATACCAGAAATAATCATACTGAAGGTCAATTTGTAGGTGTAGGAAATGTGCACTTCTCAGACGAACCCCATCTCCGAGATTTGTTTTCAAAGTTTGAAATATTATTTATGGAAGAAAAAATATTTCAACGCCACGTACCAAAAGATAATCATCAATTTGCGTCATGGAATATTGTTGCTAAAAAGCACACATGTTAACATAAAATAGGCTCATGTTACATGAAATGGTTATAATTTGCGTGACCAAGTATAAAAATAATATTAATTCATGTTAATAATTTGACAATATAGTATTTTGCAAATAACTGTTGATAAAATAAATCATATGAAAATTGAGATTCAAATAGAAACTTATGATCAAAAAGAAATATTATCATTTATCAAAGTTTGTTGCAAAAATGTTTTTTTAATTATGAGTACAACTAATAAAGAACAATATAATCAATATAAATCAAATAATACTTATGAAAATATTATCTTTATGTACAGGAATTCATATAAAGAAATACATCTTGATAAATTATTAATCCTTGATAAATATTCATGCTTAATAAATAAAGTGTTAAATGACGAAAATACATCACTTTTCTATGATAGGCATGGATTGTTTAAGGAATACGGTAGTGGAATAAATAATTTTTATCGTAATATTTCTAATATTGTTATTGAGTATTTATCTTTTTATAGTGAATGTATGCCTGATTATATTTATTCCAAGAACATACCTCATGAAATAAAAGCATGGATAAGATGTAACGTTGCCGAATATTTAGGTATTAAAGTATTAACAATAGAAGATAGGCCTTTACCATATTTTTTTTATTTAGTAAAGGGGTTTAAAAAAGAAAGAAAAATATGTATTATTGATAATAGTTACTGTTCAGAAAACTTAATTGAAAAAAATAAGTATATTGATGACTATGTATATAGAACACAGTCTGAATATTCCATTGGAATTCCATATTACGAAAAAGATAAAATATTAAAAAATGGAAGTAAATATTATAACTTATATGCTGATTTATTAAGTTCCTGGAAAAGACTTGATTTGGTATTTAATAAGTATATTTGTTATAAAACATACCAAAAAATCGCTATAATACCTGATTTAACCATAAAATATATTATATATTTTATGCATTATCAGCCTGAACAAACCAGTCTTCCTGAAGCCTTTGGTTTTACTCAGCAAATAATAGCTATTAATACATTAAGAATTGCAACACCTCGAAATATTGAAATATTTGTTAAAGAACACCCAGCTACATTTACTTATCGTTGTTATCCATCACAAAGGCATCCCTCATTTTATGAAGATATTAATATCATTGATGGAGTGTCTTTAGTTAATATTGATATTGACTCATACTCTCTTATTGACTCTTCAATAGCTACGGCATCTCTTACAGGAACAGTTGGTGTCGAGTCATTAATCAGAGGAAAGCCTGTGATTTATTTCGGTGCACAATTAATTAACAATCAAATAGGTGTTCACTATTTTATTAGTATTAAAAATTTAAGAGAATTTATAAATAGTTGCATAATTTGTATTAATAAAGAAATAATACAAAAAGAAATAATTAAATATTTAAAAAAAAGTGTTGAATATTCCATACCGTTAAATAAGAAAGTTTTACTCAATGATCGTATTAATGATACCGATAGGTATTGTAATGATTTAAAAATAAAAATTATTAAACTATTAATATCAGGCAAAATACAGATACCAATATAATGCATTTATTTATTAAATTTTATTAAGTGTTTAAGTATAATTGTGCTCAGTTGAAAAAAAATATATATATAACAGCAAGCCTTGATTTTGGATATAACCATACCCAAAATATCAATAGCGTAAAGAACTTATAATTATTTATAAACAATGTACTCATACCTCGTAACTATACTGCGGTATTGATGATTGGAAAAATCTATTTTATATGGGAATTTTTTATATGAAATATTTAAAAATATGCAAAAAAAAATTTTAATTCTTTCTTCGTCATTTTATCCTAATATATCGCCACGCTCTTTTAGGACTACAGAACTTGCGAAAGAATTTGCAAGACAAGGCCATGAAGTTGTTGTGTATACTCGTAAAGAACATAATAATTATAATAAAATAGAAAAAGAATTTAACATAACTATAAATGATTATGGAAAGTTCAAATTAAAAATTATTAAAATAAAAGGTACTAAAATTGGGTTATTTGCAAGAAGAGCAATTAATAGGATATTATTACAACTAATAGACTATCCCAATATAGAATTTGTTTTAAAAGTCATTAAAGTTCTTAAAAATGAATTTGGCTATGACTTATTAATATCGATAGCAGTTCCTCATCAAATACACTGGGGGGTAGCATTATTTGGAAAAAATAAATTAAAAAAAGTTGCAGGAACATGGGTGGCTGATTGCGGAGATCCATATATGGGATGCATGACAAATAATTTTAAAAAAATGCCATATTTCCAGCTTATAGAAAAATTATTTTGTAAAAATGTCGATTATATATCTGTTCCAACAAAAAATGCCATAAATGGATATTATCCCCAATTCAAAAATAAAATCAAAGTTATACCTCAAGGGTTTTGTTTTGATAATATTAAAATATATCAAGGAAAAGTATATAATTCAAGACCTACATTTGGTTATTCAGGGAGTTTTATACCAAACAAAAGGGATCCTAAAAATTTTATAAAATATCTTAATTCCACTAATCGAAATTACCATTTTATAATTTATTCAGATCAGCATGAAATGTTAAAAAATTTCGGTATTATAAATACTAATAAAATAGAAATTCGGAGTTATATAGAAAGAAATGAATTGCTGTATATATTAAGTCAAATGGATTTTTTAGTTAATTTTGAGAATGATACTGATATCCAGACACCAAGTAAACTTATTGATTATGCATTAACAAAAAGACCTATATTATCTGTAAAAAATGAAGCAAATAATTTTAAAGTTATTGACGAATTTCTTGATGGAAATTATCAAAATTCAACAAATATAATAAATATAGAACAATATAATATTAAAAATATCGTCAATACATTTATTGGTTTATGTAAATGAGAAAAATCGTAAAGAAACAAAAAACATTAAATAATGAAAAAAATTATTTTTATGCAAATATGTTATTATTTTTAATATGGCCTTTTGCTGTTTTTATAAATTCAATTAATTATTTTAAGTATAAATCTGCAAAGATATTTCTAATTCTTTTTTTTGGACTTTATGGGTATTCATTTATTCTTGATGATGCTCGTAATTACGACTCAGAAAGATATGCCGAATCTTTTGTTCAAATGGCGTTGCTACCCGCAAGTAATTTTTTTGAAATTATAAAACAATTTAACTCACAAGACGGTTCTTCTATTGATATAGTTGTAACGTTATTATCGTTTATTATTTCAAGAATAACCAATAACGCACATATTCTTTTTGCAGTATATTCAATATTTTTTGGCATTTTTAATGTATTGAGCATTAATATATTATATAACAAATATTCGAATAATCCGAATATTAATACCCGTTTATTTTTATTGTTTTTTTTGATAATTAATCCTATTTTTAATATTAATGGTATTCGGTTTTGGCTTGCGACATGGATATTTTTTTATGGCGCATATTTTGTTATAATAGATAAAAATTATAAATATTTAACGTTAACTGCATTTGCGTTTCTTGTTCATTTTAGTTATTTTTCTATTAATATTTTGTTGATTATTTATTTGCTGATAGGCACAAATAATATATTTTATTATTCTCTTCTTGCTGTTTCATATGTTTTACCAAATTTTTTATTCAATCATATTAAAACAATATTATCTTATTTTTCGCTTGGTATACAAAAACATGTTTCATTATATGCTAATCCTGACCAAATCAAACAAAATAATTTAAATATTGAAGGCCATAGATTTGAATTAGTATATATAGATCATTTTATGTATTGGTTTTTTGTTGTTGTAATACTATTTATAGTGTTAAATAAAAAAAAAATAAGATTTGATATAAATGATAAAAGGCTGTATTCATTTATTATACTATTATTGTCCTATGTAAATTTTGTATCTATAATTCCATCAGGAGGTAGATTTAAAACGCTTTTTTATTTATTTGCATTGGCCTATATATTAATAATATACACTAAATACAAATATTTAAAGATTGACAATATAACTTTAATTGGGTTCTTCATATTTATTATTGATTTTATAATTGTTTTTCGAATGGGTTCAGAAAACTTAAACGTCATATTATTTCTTCCATTTACATTGATTTCTCAAATTGCAGAAATTAAATATTCTGCATTTAATCTTATTTTTCACTGGCTACATTAGGCTATATTTGATAAATACAATGCTCAATCAAATACGCAACATTATAGGATATACTACAAAAAGTAAAATCATAGTTATAGAATCTGATGACTGGGGAAGTATTCGAATACCTTCGAAAATAGCTTTGATTAATATGAATAATTATGGCCTTGATTCGTCAGGAGATTCATTTCGATTTAACCAGTACGACACATTAGCCTCAAAAGATGATTTATGCAAACTTTTCGAAACTCTTTCATTATTTCATGATGTCCAGCATAATACTCCTGTAATAACAGCTTTAAGTGTAGTAGCTAATCCAGACTTTGTTGAAATTAGAAAAAGTGGCTTTAAAAAATACTATTATGAACCTTTTACAAAAACACTTAAACGATATTATTTATTAGACAATCCATTCCCATTATGGTTAGAGGGAATAAAAAATCACATCTTTGTGCCCCAATTTCACGGTCGCGAACATCTTAATGTCGCTGTTTGGATGAAAGCTCTTTTTAATAATGACTTTGAAGCGATGCTTGCATTTGAGGAGGGATGCTGGGGTTTTAATAATAAGCATCCATTCGGTATTACTTATCAGGCCGCTTTTGATCTTGAATATCATGAGCAGCTTTCAGAACAAGCAAAAATCATAAAAGATGGATTAGACCTGTTTGAACAATTGTTTGGTTACCGCGCCTCTTATTTTGTACCTCCAAATGGCCCATTTAATAATCAGCTTGAAGCTACAGCTGCTATTGGAGGTATTCGTTTTATGTATTCAAATAATTTACAATATGAACCGTCAGGTGAAGGAAATCATAAAAAGCGTTTTCATTATCTGGGACAGAAAAATAAACATGGCCAGTATTATCTGACTCGTAATTGCTTTTTTGAACCAAATGCACAGGGTAAAGACTGGGTAGATAGCTGTTTGAAAGATATTCAAATTGCTTTTAAATGGTATAAACCTGCTATAATTACCTCTCACCGTGTTAATTATATTGGTGCACTTTATCCATCAAATCGTGAGAATGGTCTTCGTCTTTTAAAGGCATTATTGCAAAATATATTAAAAAATTGGCCAGATGTTCAGTTTATGACATCTGATGAACTTGGTTATTTGATAGCTACTTCATAATGAATCTTAAAACTATTAAATCATTAATTACCCGTAATGTTATCAATATTCCCGGTTGGCACACAAAAAGAAAAATTGTTGTTATTGAGTCGGATGATTGGGGGTCAATAAGAATGCCGTCAAAAATGGTATTTAATGCACTTCAAAAAAAGGGATTTAGCGTAGATCAGAGTGATTTTAATCGACTGGATTCTCTTGAAAGTAACGATGATATGATTGCTTTGTATGAAGTCCTATATAATTATAAGGATATTTATAATAATCATCCTATATTTACTGCAAATAGTGTTGTCGCTAATCCTGATTTCAACAAAATTAAAAATTCAGGATTTTCCAACTATTATTATGAGCACGTTAAAGAAACTCTTAAGCAATATCCAAGGCATGACAAAGTTTTCGATTTATGGCAGGAAGGTAAAAACAATAATATATTTTACCCTCAATTTCACGGAAGGGAACATCTTAACATTACCAGATGGCTATCTGACCTTAAAAAAGGATCAGATGATATAATGTTTTGTTTTAATCATAATACTACTTTTTCTGGAAATTGTGATTATAGCTATATGGAGGCTTATGATATAGATAATAATAATGATATTAAAAAGCATATCTCGACAATCACTGATGGTTTAAAAATATTTGAAATGACATTTGGGTATCCTTCCAGGTCATTCATAGCACCATGTTATACATGGAGTCCGGAAATTGAACAAATATTATTTCAATATGGAATTAAATATATCCAAGGAAATTATATACAATTAGTTCCAAATGGCGGTTTCAATAATTATAAATATAAATTTCATTTTACAGGGCAAAAAAACTCATTAATGCAGCGCTATCTAATAAGAAACTGTGTATTTGAGCCGGCTTTAAATAAAAAAATTGATTCTGTTGATTATGCAATTAATTCTATCGCTACCTCTTTTAGATGGAATAAACCTGCAATTATATCATCACATCGAATTAATTATATTGGTTATATTGTTGAAAAAAACCGAACTGATAATCTTGTCTTATTAAACAGTTTATTGACAAATATATTAAAAATATGGCCTGATGTCGAGTTTATAAGTTCAGATGCGCTAGGTGATTTAATAGCTTATGGTAAAATTACAAAAGCATATGCATGAATCTATAAAAATTTTAGTAACAGGCGATTTATGCCTTAGGTATAGAACAGAAAAACTTGTTTTGTATAATCAGTGTGAAAATGTTTTTCAAGATGTCCTTCATGAATTTATTGATAATGATTTAAATGTTGTCGATCTTGAATGCCCATTCACCGATAATTTAAAAGGGATAAATAAAATAGGTCCTCTTTTAAAATCACATCCAGAATCAATTAAAGCACTAAACTATCTTGGTGTTCATCTGGCAGCTATGTCCAACAATCATATAATGGACTATGGTTCTGAAGGTTTAAAACAAACGATTTCGATATGCAGGCATGCAGGGATTGATATAGTCGGAGTTGGTATAAATTTAAATGATGCAAGAAAACCATTTTTTATAGATATTAAAAATAATAAAATTGCAGTTCTGAATATCTCTGAAAATGAGTTTTCAAGTGCTCATACAGGGTATCCTGGAGCTAACCCGCTTAACCTCATTGATAATTATAATGATATAGTAAAAGCAAAGAATGCAGCAGATTGGGTAATAGTACTTTATCATGGAGGCAATGAGTTTTATGAGTTACCAAGTCCACGAGTAAAAAAAACCTGTCAATTTTTTGCTGATGCTGGTGCAAATGCCGTAGTCATGCATCATACTCATACATTCAGTGGTTATGAAATTTACCATAATACGCCTATATTTTATGGGCTTGGAAATTTTAATTTTGATTGGGAGGGAAAAGTAAAACAACCCTGGAATTATGGTTATACAGTTAGATTTACACTGTCAGAAAATAATACTGAATTTGAGGTATTACCACATCAGCAAAGTAATGGTAAGCAAGGTACAACACCTTTGTCTGATCCTGAAAAAGATATATTTTTTAAACAAATTGAGAAATTAAATCAACTAGTTCAGGATGATGTTGAGCTTGAAAAACAATTTATTTTTTTTTGTGAGCAAAAAAAGCGGCTTTATGATATGTATTTACAACCATATTCCGGTAAACTATTATCCCCTTTATATCACAAAGGAATACTTCCTGACCTGTTTTCAAAGCGCAAGAGAAGGCTCATACTTAATCTTATACGTTGTGAATCCCACAGAGATATTCTTCTGCATCTGCTTGGCAACTAAAATAATGCCTTCATGTGCGGAATAGCAGGGTATTATCATTCCTCAGGCAAAAACATTGAAGATTCAGCATCAATACTCAGAATGCTTAATCTTCAAAAACACCGTGGACCTGATGATTCAGGAATAAGGGCGTTTCATCTTCGTGATGCGCGATCAAAAGAGTTATCGAACACCGATCCTGTAACGTTAGACAACAGGTTTGATGGTGTTCTTGGTTTTAACAGGCTTAGTATTCTTGATTTAACTAAAAATGGCCATCAGCCGATGTGCTCTGGTGATGGCTTGGTTATTCTTGCTTTTAACGGAGAGATCTATAACGCATTTGACTTCAAGGATGAGTTGATTGCTGATGGTGTGCGGTTGAAAAGCACAACGGATACTGAAATTGTGCTTAACCTGTATGTCAAATATGGTTTTGATGGCATGGTGCAGCGGCTGAACGGTATGTTTGCGCTTGTGATTGTTGACCTTAGACAAGGCAAAATATTTCTTGCACGGGATCGCTTTGGCATTAAGCCGATGTACCTTTTTCAAAAGCAGGATTATTTTGCCTTTTCGTCCGAGATAAAAAGTTTATTTGCACTGAAAGAGTTCAAGCCTGAACTCAATACTCTTCTCCTTGACGAGTACCTGTTGTTCCGCACTACCCTGAACAATACCTTGCTTAAACAAGTCAGGCCACTTGAGCCAGGAACCTATGCAGTCTATTCTTCTGATAAGGGTTTCTCAACAGTCAGGTATTTTGATGTCAATGACTATCATAGAGAAGTTCATTCTGGTAATTCCCTCCGTAATGAAAAGGAAAAATTTAAAAGTGCTCTTCAGGCCAGTGTCCAGCGTCAGTTGGTGAGTGATGTTAAGCTTGGGTGTCAGTTATCAGGCGGGATTGATTCCTCGCTGGTAACTTGTATGGCTAAGGAGAGTAAGCATAATGATTTGCTCGAAAGTGTTTCTATCATTTTTAATGAAAAGCATTTCAGTGAGGAGCACTATATTGATCAGGTAGCAACCCTTAATGGTATTAAGGCACACAAGTTTTTGCTCGACGGTAGTTCTTATATGGACGCGCTTATAGATGCTGCATGGCATTTTGACGCACCGTTGAACCATCCAAATACCATAGGAATTTACCTTCTATCAAAAAAGTCAAAGAAGTATGTGACGGTTCTTTTAAGTGGGGAAGGAGCTGATGAGGTATTCGGGGGGTATGAAAGGTTTGCTGCCATGAAGCACCCGTATAGGCTTAGTAGCATACTGTCAGGGTTGAAACGCCATAGGAGGAATCCATTATCCTTTTTAAGCAGTTATACTGACATAGCATATCGTGCAGTGATGGCTTCAGCGTATATTACTCCGTTTATGGCCAGATCGCTTAGACCTGAGTTTTCAATCCAAAGTGCAATGGAGAAAAGAAGGTCGCTATACAGAACTCTATCAGGTTCACTGTTTGATCGTCAGGTAAAGTATGAAATGAAGAGCTATCTACCTGACTTACTGATAAGACAGGATACCATGTCAATGGCGCACTCTATTGAAAACAGGGTGCCTTTTCTCGACAATCTGCTTGTTGATCATGCATTTAGCATTCAAGAAAAGCACCTGCTCTTTGGTCAGGGAAAGGCTTGTGAAACAAAGTACCTCATGAAATCGGTTGCGGCAGATATTTTTGGTGAATCGTTTGCGTTCAGAAAAAAAATGGGCTTTGGAATTCCTCTACGCTCATATTTTCTTGATCCTAAATTCAATAATTGGCTTTATGACGATATTCTGCCTGGTATGAGGCAACGAGAAATGTTTCAATCAAAACCAGTAGATGATTGGGTGAAGAACATTAATGCAATCAGCAGTGTTGAACTTGAAGCGCTTTGGATTGCTGTTTCCTTTGAAGTATGGATGAAACAGTTTCAGATACAATGATCGCCATACATCATTCACCATCCAGTTTTAGTGATCGCTGGATTGCGTGCTGTAAAATAAAAAATATTCCGTTTAAGGTCGTAGACTGCTACCAGTCGGATATTATGCGGCAGCTTGCTGATTGTGATGCTTTAATGTGGCATTTCAATCATCAAAGTTCAAAAGATGTGTTATTTGCCAAACAGCTACTTTATTCTGTTCAGGCTGCAGGGAAAAAAGTATTCCCGGATTATAACACTATGTGGCATTTTGATGACAAGGTTGGTCAGAAATATCTACTTGAAGCGATTGGGGCTCCATTGGTCCCAACATGGATTTGTTATGATCGACAAGTTGCCTTGGGTTGGGTAGAAAAAACCGACTTTCCAAAAGTTTTTAAGCTACGAGGTGGGGCTGGTTCTGCGAACGTAAGGCTTGTAAAAACGAAGTCTGAAGCAGTAAAGCTGATTAATCAAGCATTTGGCAGCGGATTTAGTCAATATAACGCATTAGGAAATTTGAAAGAAAGGATTCGAAAATACCGATTAGGTAAAACGGAATTGTATGATGTTTTGAAAGGTTTTATCCGGTTAGCGTATCCAACAAAATACTCCATTGTCGCTGGACGGGAGCGTGGGTATGTTTATTTTCAGGATTTTATTGCCTGTAATGACCATGATATAAGAGTTATTGTAATCGATAATAAAGCTTTTGCAATAAAGCGTATGATCCGTAAAGATGATTTTAGAGCATCAGGTAGTGGTAATATAGTCTATGAAAAAAAGAATTTTAATGAAGCTACAATTAAAATGTCATTTTTGTTGACTGAAAAATTGCAAGCCCAATGCATTGCTTTTGATTATGTATATCATAATGGCCAATCTTTGCTTGTAGAAATCAGCTATGGTTTTGCAAAAGAAGTATATGATCCGTGCGTTGGGTATTGGGATAAAGAGATGAACTGGTACGAAGGTGCTTTTAACCCTTATGAATGGATGGTTAAACTGCTATTTAAATAAATATGAATAAAATAAAGTCTATATGTATTATTGGTCAAGGGTTAAATGGTGGAGGAATTGAAAGAGCTTATACAAGTCTTGCTAATTATTATACAAAACAGAAACTAATAATAAGTATAATTCTTTTATTTAAAACTGATCAATTTTATGATTTAGATAGTGATATAAAAATATATTTTCCTGAAATTGAACGTGCTGGATGTAATAAATATATTTATGCAGTTAAACTACTTCCATATATACGAAATACAATTAGTAACATTAATCCAGATGTAGTCTTAAGTTTTAACGAATGGTATAACTCATACGTTATTATAGCTACAATGGGATTAAATATATCGCTATTTGTTACAGATAGAATGAGTCCAAATATGAAGCTTAGTGCAGTTAATACGTTTGCCAAAAAATTAATATATAAAAAAGCAGCAGGAGTAATTGCTCAAACTACTTATGCGGCCGAAAAAATACAAGAAAGTGCACATCCAAAAAATATAACAGTTATACCAAACCCAGTAAACGTAATAAAAACAAAAAAAGTAAATAAAAAAAAATCAATTGTTACTTTGGGACGTTTATCGAAGGAAAAAGGTCAAAAGTATCTAATCGAAGCTTTCGGAAAATTAAATACAAATGAATGGGAACTTAATATTATCGGAGACGGACCTGAAAGAATGAATTTAGAGAATATGGTCAATGATCTGTGTGCTGGTAAAGTAGTAAAATTTCATGGGCACCTTAAAGAGTTTTCACAAATAATGAGTGAAGCTGAGATTTTTGTTCTTCCTTCCCTTTCTGAAGGATTTCCCAATGCATTGATCGAAGCAATGTCTGTTCCTCTTGCTTGTATAAGTTCAGATTGTATTGCGGGCCCAAAAGACATTATTAATAATAGAATAAATGGCATATTATTTAAAGTTGCAGATAGTGATGATTTAGCATTAAAAATAAATGAGCTGATAAATGATGAAAAATTAAGAAATTTATTAGCAACAAATGCATATAATATTAGAAATACATTAAATTTTAAAGTTATAGCAGGGCGGTATCTTTCTTTTATGCAAAAAACAATATCTGATAAACAATAATGAATCTTTTATTAGATAATATTGTATTTAATCAACAAAAAGCTGGTGGAATATCCCTGCTGTGGTCTGAAATTATTAAATATATTTTGGAGCACAATATAAAATGTTTATTTGTTGAGTATGAAGGAAATCAAGTCAATGTATATCGTCAAACATTAGACCTTAATAATTTAATTTTAAAAAAATTTAAATATAATAAAATTCTTTCTTTATTACCACGAATCAATAATAATTATTTAAACGCAAGATATGTCTGCCTTTCAAGTGATTACAATATCACCATATCTAAAAAAGTTCAAAACGTAGTAGTCGTTCATGATATTATAAATGAACTTTATGAAAAAAGAGTTTTCATAAGATGGTTTAAAAAATACTATAAAAAAAGAGCTGTATCTTATGCTGATGCTGTTATTTGTGTTTCTGAGAATACAAGAAAAGATCTAATGACCCTGTACCCAGATATCGAAAAAAATAAGGTTTATGTTGTTCATAATTGTGTTTCAGATGACTATAAAGTTCTTGATAAAGTAAAAACTGATAATACATTATTTCAAAATACGCCTTATGTTATATTCATTGGAAGAAGAAAAGGATATAAAAATTTCAATACGGTCGTTGATGCTTTACAGATATATAAAAATATTAATTTTGTAATTATTGGTAGCGGTAAACTGTCATTAAAAGAAACAATCAATTTAAATAAAAAAATCGGCGAAAAAAGATATATTCACTATATCGGTATAGACAATAAAAAACTAAATATATTATATAATAACGCATATTCATTAATTTATCCTTCTGAATATGAAGGTTTTGGAATACCAATTATAGAAGCACAGAGCGCTGGGTGCCCTGTTATTACTTCGAATAAATCTTCACTCCCGGAAGTTGGAGGTTCTGGATGTATATATATAGATAATATAACACCGGAATCTATTTATTCGGCTCTAAAAAAATTAGAAGACATTTATTTTCGTGACCAACTCATCGAAGCAGGATTAATTAATTCAAAAAAATTTACACCTGAAAAAACTGCAAATGAATATATTAATATATGCCGCCTTGTTTGGAATAATCAATATAATAGTTGAGATAAAATCTTATAATAATATCTATCATTTTGTTTTATAGTTGTGAAAAAAAGTCAAATTGTATTCATAAATCAAAGCTCTGGATATTTAATGATTGATATTATTGGAGCTTATAAAGGGTTGTATGATGAGCGTATATTGTTAGCTGGAAGTGTAAATTCTCGAAATAACAAGCTTCCAGAGGGAGTTGTATTACATTCTTTGATTAAATATGTTCGAGATTCAAAAATTAAAAGAATATATACTTGGATTATAGCCTTTATTCAAATATTATGGATAGTTAAAACGCGTTATAGAAATGCTTTTTTGTTTATTGTAACAAACCCGCCATTGTCAGTATTTATACCATTATTTTGCAAAAATTCTTTCTCACTACTTATTTATGATGTTTATCCCGATGCATTGACAGAGTTAAAAATTCTAAAGGAAAAATCTTTTGTGGTTAAATTATGGAAATTAGCAAATAAAATAATATACGCTAAAGCATCTCGTATTGTGACAATAAGTAATGGTATGAAAAAATTATTAAGCCAATATTCGATAGGAAGCCAAATCAGTGTTATTCCTATTTGGACAGATAATCAATTTTTTTTAAAGATTCCAAAAGAAAAAAATACTTTTCTTAAGGAACATGGTCTTTATAATAAATTTATAGTATTATACTCAGGCAATCTTGGTTATACTCATGATATTGATGTTATTATTGATTTAGCTGATCATCTTCAAAATGACAATGTTTATTTTTTAATAATCGGTAGTGGAGAAAAGTATAAAAAGATTTCTTTAGATATAAAAAATAGGAAATTACAAAATTGTAAAATATTGCCATTACAACCTTCAGACATTATGCCATATTCTTTTTCAGCTGCTGATATTGCTATAGTTACCTTATCAAAAGATGCCTCACGTCTTAGTGTACCAAGTAAAACCTATAATTACCTTTCTGTTGGGGCACCATTATTATGTATTGTAGAAAATAATTCTGAAATAGGAAATTTAGTTTTAACCTATAATATAGGAGAGTGTTTTTCAAAAAATGAAATTCAAAAAATGCAAGATTATATTTTAAAGGTTAAAAATAATATTGTATATAAATCTTTATTACAAAATAATGCATATAAGGCCTCACTTGATTTTGGTGTTGATAATGCTTTAAAGTTTATTGCTGATGTATAAAAAATATTCTAAACGATTAATCGATTTATTTATTGCTTTTATTTTTCTCTTTATATTATCCCCACTCCTGTTATCTCTAACTATAATATTATTTCTGACTAATTCAGGATCACCATTTTATTTACAGAATAGACCAGGAAAAAATGGACAGATATTTTGCCTCATAAAATTTAAAACCATGAATGATAAACGCGATAGTACAGGAAAATTGCTTTCTGATGTCCAGCGAATATCAGCTATTGGTCATCTAATGCGATCATTTTCCATTGACGAATTACCACAGTTACTCAATGTCCTGAAAGGTGACATGAGCTTGGTAGGCCCCCGTCCGCTCTTAATATCCTATCTTTCACTTTATGATAAACGACAGTCAAAAAGGCATGATGTTAGGCCTGGTATTACTGGTTGGGCACAGATTAATGGCAGAAACACTATTTCATGGCAAGAGAAATTTGAGCTGGATGTCTGGTATGTTGAAAATGTTTCTTTTATATTAGATATCAGGATTTTAATTCATACTTTAATAAAAGTATTCAAAAAAGAAGGTATAAATTCAAGTTCTAATAAAACAATGGATTATTTTTTAGGAAATACCTCCAAATAAAAATATTTGAAAATATTGTGAATGATTTAATAATTTACGGCGCTGGCGGTTTTGGTCGTGAAATTGCATGTTTGATCAATGCCATAAATAAGGTTGAGAAGCAATGGGATCTTGTTGGCTTTATTGATGATGGGATTGAAATTGGTACAAAAAACCGATACGGTAGCGTGCTTGGTGGGCTTTCGTATATAAATGCATTTCCCGAAAAGGTTGCCGTAGTTATATCTATTGCTGATTCTTCTATTTTACAATACCTTGTTCATAATATTTCCAATCCACTGGTCTATTACCCTAATATTATCGCTCCTAATGTTACTATTTTTGATAATGATGCTTTTTCCGCTGGCAAAGGAAATATTCTTTTTTTTGGATGTCGAATAAGCTGTGATGTTACCATAGGTGATTTTAATCTTTTTAATGGTTTTGTTTCGTTAGGGCATGATGTTATGATGGGGAGTTTCAATGTACTTGGACCTTCAACAAGAATTTCTGGTAACACTACCGTGGGTGATAGTAATTATTTTGGTGTCCAGTCAATTGTGCTTCAAGGGCTTAAGATAGGCGATAAGACAAGGATCGGAGCGAATTCTGTGATAATGCGCAACACAAAAAGTAATAGCCTCTATCATGGTAATCCAGCTATCCTGCGTGAGGTGTGATATTAACGGTAAATGAGAGAGTATCAAAAGTATGGCAATAGTTCAGTGCAACAATGTCTCCATGAAAGGAATCGCAGCTTGCGTTCCCAAACACAGGGAGGATAATAAATTTCTGCCTTTACTTGGCAGCACTGCTGACGTGGAGAGGTTCATTGAAACTACCGGCGTTGAATATAGGCATACAGTTCAGGGTAGTAACCTTTGTACTTCTGATCTTTGTTTTGAAGCAGCAGCTCTCTTGCTGCAAAAGCTCAACTGGCACAATGATGAGATAGATTGCCTGATTTTTGTTTCTCAGACACCAGACTACATTTTGCCAGCAACTGCTTGTATATTACAGCATCACCTTGGGTTATCCATTGATTGTTTTGCCATGGATATTTCGCTTGGTTGTTCAGGATGGGTCTATGGTTTATCAACAATTGCTTCGCTCATGGCATCAGGTTCAATGAAAAAAGGACTTCTTTTGACAGGCGATACAACAACAGTGACCAAGTCTCCCAGAGATAAAAGCACCTACCCCTTATTTGGTGATGCTGGCACAGCTACAGCTTTGGAGTATGCCGAAGGCAGCGGCAGCATGATGTTCCAGATGGGCACGGATGGCAAGGGCTTCGATGCCATTATAATTCCTGATGGTGGGTTTCGTAATTTTTACAATGAACACTCTCTTGTTGAAGAGGAAGTTGAGCCAGGAATGTACCGAAATCATTTGCAAAGCATCCTGAATGGGCCAGCGGTCTTTACATTTGGCATTACCAAAGCGCCGCGCAGTGTCAATACTCTCTTGGAACATTTTCATCTCAGCAAGGATGAGATCGATTATTTTGTCTTTCATCAAGCCAACCTGATTATGAATGAAAAAATCAGGTCAAAGTTGAAAATTGAGTCATCAAAAGTACCCTACTCTCTGCGTGAATATGGCAACACCTCTTCGGCTTCGATTCCTCTTACCATTGTTTCTGAATTAGGTTCTGTTTTAAACAAGGGTAATCATCGTCTGCTTGCCTCTGCCTTCGGGGTTGGGTTATCGTGGGCGAGTGTTGTGTTTGATACCAGTGATTTGGTATGTCCTGATGTTATTATGCTGTAATTCTCTCTTATCATTTTTTGTTAAATCATTAATACCCCTCTCTTATGTCAGAAAAATTTATTGAACTATTCAAGGAAACACTTGAAATTGAGGATGATTCTGTTCAGCTCAATACTGAATTTCGTAAACTTTCCCAATGGGACTCACTTGCGTTTTTATCGCTTATCGCCATGATCGATGAAGAGTATGATGTAGTGATTGAAGGTAACGATTTTAAAAAATTGATTACTGTCGGTGATGTAATCAGTGAAATTGAGAAGCGTTAAATAAGGAGAAAATCAGAGGGATTGACAGGTATCATGGTCCAAGCATTTTTTCATTGCCTAAAGATTATTGACAAGAGAGAGTATGGCATTATTACGTTACATTGGTGTTGGTATTCGCGGCCTTTCAGCAGCAGTGCCGCGTACAGTGATAAAAAACTATGAGTACACCACCTATTTTCCAGCGGAAGAAGTCAAGCTGGTAGTAGATAAAATCGGTATTTATGAACGCCGGTTTGCTGATCCTCATATCTGTTCCTCTGACTTATGTTTTGCCGCGGCAGAGAAACTGCTTGAAGATCTCTCAATTCCACGTGATGAGATTGATCTGCTGGTTTTTGTGTCGCAGACTCCTGATTTCCGGATGCCGGCGACATCTATTCTTCTTCAGCACCGGCTGGGGCTCTCCGAGAGTACTGTTGCGTTTGACTTGAACCTTGGTTGTTCAGGGTTTATCTATGGTATGTCGGTGATCTATGCCATGATGGAGCGGAGTGGACTTCGTCGCGCGCTTCTGCTTGATGGGGAAACCCGTTCACGGATCTATTCACCAAAAGACAGAAAAACCGCTTTTATTTTCGGAGATGCCGGGGCCGCTGCTCTCATTGAACGGGACGATCTTTTTGGAGAGAGTTTTTTTTCAATGAATTCGGATGGCTCACAAGAGGAGCTGATTAAGATGAGTGCCGGGGGGTATCGAAATCCAACAACCACTGAAACACTCAAGGAGCGTGTTGTTGATGAATATGGCAACATTCGCAGCGAAGAACATGGGTATATGAATGGCAGTGATGTGTTTAACTTTGTCATCAGCCGGGTACCGCGGGATATCAAGGCAGTGATCAACTATGCTGGGACTGATATAGCTGCTCTTGATTACTTTGTTTTTCATCAGGCTAATGACTTTATCAACTCCTATTTAGCGCGAAAGTTAAAGCTTGATCCTGACAAAGTGCCAGCCACCATAGCCAAGTTTGGCAATACCTCATCAGTCTCTATTCCGTTGACGATTGTCTCTGAACTTCAGGGAAAACTTGCAGGCAAAAAGCTACTCCTCTCAGGTTTCGGCGTTGGTATGACCTGGGCCAGCGCTGTGATCAAGTTTACCGACTGTTTTATCAGTGATCTTGTCGAAATTTAACAGGGATCCTCTTTGAGCTATAATCCATTTTCACTTAAGGGAAAAAATGTTCTGGTAACCGGAGCCTCCTCGGGTATAGGCAGAGCTACGGCAATTGAATGTTCGCGGCTTGGGGCTAAACTGATAATAACAGGAAGAAACAGCGAGCGGCTTGAAGAGACACTCTCGCTTATGGAGGACGAAGCTCACTCTATGGTAGTTGCCGATCTTTCGTATAGTGAAGGTCTCAACCTCTTGGTCAATGCCTTGCCTCAACTGGATGGTGTCGTTCACTCTGCTGGTGTTCTCAAGAGATTGCCGTTAAAATTTGTTACTGAAGAAAATCTGGCTGAACTTATGCAGATTAATTTTATTATTCCTGCATTATTGACGCGACATCTCTACAAAAAGAAAATTCTATCGACAGACGCCTCCATTGTTTTTATCTCCTCTGTAGCTTCTTCTTTTGCTTCACTTGGCAATATAATGTACATGGCTTCAAAAGGAGCACTGAACTCATTTATGAAAGGAGTTGCACTTGAACTTGCATCATCAGGAATAAGAGCCAACGCTATTCAGCCAGGGATGGTTAAAACACACTTGACCGTATTAATTTCTGATTCTGAAATTGAAAAAGATATTGATTGTTATCCCTTGGGCCGATACGGTAAACCTGAAGAGATAGCCTGTGCCGTTGTCTATTTATTATCTGACGCTACAAAATGGATGACCGGTACGCTCCTGACCATTGATGGGGGATTAACGTTACGGTAGGGACGTGATTGAATAACATTAATTCAGATCTGGCACCATAGGCCCATATCTCAAAAAGTTAAGATTTACCAACTTGCTCAACACTCCCATCCCTCCATGGCCGTCATATACTCAAGAGGAGGCGGACGCTGTATCTCGCGTTCTCTTATCAAATAGAGTCAATTATTGGACTGGCAGTGAGTGTCGGGAATTTGAAAAGGAGTTTGCAGCCTGGACAGGGTGCAGCCATGCCATAGCGTTGGCCAACGGTACCGTAGCTCTGGAACTGGCGCTTGAGGCTCTTGACATTGGTTCAGGTGATGAGGTGATAGTACCAAGTTATACCTTTATTGCAACAGCAAGTGCAGTTGTGATGCGTGGTGCGGTGCCGGTTTTCGCTGATGTCGATTGTAATTCCATGACACTTACCGCGGAGAGTATTGCCGGGAAAATAACATCCAGAACAAAAGGGGTTATTGTGGTTCATCTGGCGGGTTATCCCTGCGACATGGATCCAATAATGGTGCTCGCGAAAAAGCACAATCTGAAGGTTATTGAGGATTGCGCTCAGGCTCATGGTGCAAGGTATAAAGGTAAGTCAGCAGGTTCGATAGGTCACGTAGGCGCCTGGAGTTTTTGCCAGGACAAGATTATGACCACTGGTGGAGAGGGCGGCATGGTGACAACCAGTGATGCTGCCTTGTGGTCGAGAATGTGGTCGTATAAAGATCATGGCAAGAGCTGGGAAGCCGTGTATGAGAGAGAGCATCAGCCCGGTTTTCGCTGGCTTCATGAATCGTTCGGTACAAATTGGAGGATGACTGAAATACAGGCGGTGCTCGGTCGGATCCAGCTGCGGCGCATGCCGGAATGGTCGGCAAAGCGCCAGAAAAATGCTGCTATTATCCGAAATGCCGCGCGAACTATTCCCGGACTACGCGTTCCGAATATCCCTGACTGGGTTGAACATGCTGCCTATAAGTGTTATCTCTTTGTTGAACCTGCCCTTTTGAAAGAGGGGTGGAGCAGAGACAGGATAATAGCTGAGATAAACGACAGGGGAGTGCCTTGTTACTCCGGTTCATGTGCGGAAATCTATCTTGAAAAAGCATTTAGTGGTAGTGGATGGCGACCCGCTGAGAGGTTATCGGTTGCCAAAGAACTTGGAGCAAGAAGCCTCATGTTTCTTGTTCATCCAACACTTGAGCAAGCACACATTGATTTCACCTGTAAAATAATAAGGGATGTTGTTGAATAACAATAATTCAGGACAGCTACCTTCTGCCTGCCCTAATGAATAAATGTAGTACCAATGCTGCTCGTCAATAAAGTTCTTCCGTTTTTTGTGCTTCCGTTAGGCTTCAGCCTGTTATGTATGCTGGCTGGTCTTTTTTTACGCAAAAGGCTATTGCTGTGGTATGGATTTCTGGTACTCTGGATGTTCAGTATGCCTGTTGTCAGTAATGGTGTGATGCGCCTTGTTGAGGGTGAAGCCAGGAGAGTTCCGGTTAGTTCAGTCGGGAGAGCTGATGCTGTTGTAGTTCTGAGTGGTATGCTTAATCAGGTTGATGGTGCTCCTTTAGGCGAGTGGAATGATGCTGTTGATCGTTTTTACGGTGGTATAGAGCTTTTTAATGCAGGGAAAGCTCCTCTGATTGTGTTCACCCGTGGGCAGGTTCCATGGGAGCTTGATGCCATTCCTGAAGGTGAGTTGCTTGCAAAAAGGGCGGTCTTGCTTGGTGTGCCAAAAACAGCCATCTGTTTAACAGAGAAAGTGGGCAATACGGCCGATGAAGCTCTGGCAGCCGCAAAGTTGCTGGGTTTCAGGAAGGGGGAAGGGAAGAGCATTATTCTTGTTACCAGTGCCTATCACATGCGGCGTGCTCTTCTTTTGTTTGAGAAGGCCGGTTTCAGGGTTATTCCTTTCAAGGTCGATTACCAAGTGAGTAATAAAAAGGAAGTAACAGTGTTAAACTATCTGCCTAATGGGGAGTCACTGGAGCAGTCGGAAAGAGCTTTGCGAGAGGTGATTGGTTGGCTCTATTATTGGGTACGGGGATTATTGTAACGTAATCATTACTGCATAGGTCATGAAAAGGGTTCATGGAATTTTGGTGGTTTTGCTGTTGTTGATAGTTGGCCGAGTTGCCAGGGCGGAAGAGTACAAGAATGTTGAGGTTCAAAAATTGCTGACATCGTCAACCGCCAGTAATGGCCAGCCTTTGACCTATCTGCAAACCGATCACCCGGAGGTAACAGTGCTTCTTGTCAGGATCCCTCCTGGAGGTTCAACTGGATGGCACCAGCATCGTGTGCCGGTTTATGCCTATATGCTGGAAGGAAGGCTCAATGTTGCATTGAAAGATGGAAAAACCTATGTGTTCAACAAAGGGGATGCTATTCTCGAGGTGATGAATACGCTGCATAACGGCTATAACTCAGGCACCGAGCCAGCCGCTCTTGTGGTATTTTATACCGGAGCAGTCGGTCTACCGAATGTTGTTAAAGAGGGTGTTGCACCCACTCCAGCTCTGCCATGAACGCATAGCACTGATTCAACAGCAGGGCCTTTTTCATAAAGAAAAGCAATAAAAGCACTCTATGCATTTGGTGTAGAGTGCTTTTTTCAATTAAACCAAAGGTGCAGGGCTCTCCTGTTATTCTGAACAACTTGGCGCGCGGCAAGGAAAAGATGAATAAATTCAAGATATTTCCAGAGGTGAGGCGTATTGGTCAGTCATGGTTTTTAGAGTGTGCTTTTTTGATGAGGTTAGGAATGTTGATTTTTTTTAAAGGGCTCTTTTATTTTTTTGAGCTTCCACGGGATGTTTCTTTGGTTATAGTATCATGCAAGAATTAGTGCTGGAAAGCAATATCGCGGTTGGTCTTGATATTGGTACCACAAAGGTGTGCATTGTTGTTGCCGAAAAGGATAAATCTGGAAAACTTAATGTACTGGGGAAAGGGTGTTCGCACTCTGTTGGTCTTCGGAGAGCCACTGTTGTCAATATCAACAAGACGGTGGATGCTCTCAGGGCAGCCGTTGCTGATGTTGAACGGGACTCCTCGCTTGTGGTTCACGGAGTCAACGTGGCGCTTTCGGGAGCACATGTACATTGTATTCAAAGTCAATCAGAAGTCACTATCAACCAGAGTGGGGTTGTTAATGATTCAGATGTGCTTCGGCTTCTAGAGAAAGCGAGGGCCAATATCCAGAATCTTGATATCAATCATGAAATTATTCATGTCATTCCACAGGAATTTATTGTTGATGATCAGGATGGGTTGCTTGATCCTATAGGGATGGCCGGGACGGCTCTCAGAGGAAGCGTTTATATTGTTGTAGGGCTGAGAGCAAAGATTCGCAATATCAGGCAGTGTGTAGAAAGGGCTGGACTGAAGATCGGGGGACTGACTTTTCAGCCCCTGGCCTTAGGAATCGCCGTGATAAAAGAGCGAGAGAAGAGAGGTGGTGTGGCGGTGCTTGATATAGGGGGAGGAACTACTGAGGTTGCGGTTTACCTTGGAGGTGCGATTCATTTTTCAGAGGTGATCAATGTTGCAGCTCACGACATTACCCTTGATATTGCCCACGGATTACAGGTACTTGAACAGGTGGCCGAGGAGATAAAAATACGCCATGGCTGTGCTGACAGTCGGATAAGCTGTGATGACGAGGATATTGTGATTGATGGCGAGGGTGAGGGTGATTTGCCGAAAATATTTCCGAAGAGCTCGTTAACCTTGATTATTGAAGCCAGGATGATGGATATTCTGGAACTTGTGAGGGATGCGCTGGAGCAATCAGGTTATTATCCAGCTCTCAATGCAGGTGTTATCATAACTGGCGGTGGTTCGATATTGGCGGGAGTGGTGGAGCTTGCCCGTCTTGTTCTTGGTCTTGATGTCCGACTCGGTTATCCTGAGGGGGTATCTGGCAGAATGAAGGGTTTGGTTCATAATCCTGTGGATGCCACGGTTATGGGTCTTGTTGGCCATGTTTATCGGACTGATTTTTCAGGGGATCACAGTTTTGTTTCCACAGCAGAACTCTCTCGGGCTCTTCCTGCTGTGGAGAGCAAGGAACTTCTTGTGGTGCAGGAACAAAACCCTGCATGGAAAAAAGTGGTTGATGGTTTACATGAGTGGTGGGCTAAACTTTGATGGTACAAACGGGTTATAAGCGAGGAGTGAAATAATGGCATTTGAGCTTGATTCCGGCCTGTTTGATAGTGAACAGGGCAGAGGGGTTTCCATAAGGATTGTCGGCGTTGGCGGTTGCGGCGGCAATGCTGTGAATAACATGATAGAGAGGAAGATCAGTGGTGTTGAATATATAGTGTTTAATACCGACCGTCAGGCGCTCCTGAATTCCAAAGCACAACTCAGGGTACAGATCGGCAAGAGAACTACCAATGGGCTTGGTGCCGGAGCTGATCCGGTCAAGGGACAACAGGCGGCTGATGACGATCGTGACATAATTGCCGCTCAGCTCAAGGGGGCTGATCTTGTTTTTATTGCTGCCGGCATGGGAAAGGGTACCGGGACAGGGGCTGCACCGGTGATCGCTGCGATAGCAAGAAATATGGGCATACTCACTATAGGCGTAGTGACCATGCCGTTTAATTTCGAGGGCAAAGTTAAGTTGCAGATTGCTGAGGGTGGGATTACTGAACTGCGTAAATCGGTTGATACCCTTATTATTGTTGAAAATGAAAAGGTACGTTCTCTTGCTGAAGAGGGGTCAACGGCCACCGAAGCGTTAAATATGGCCAACGATGTCTTGTACCGCTCAGCCAAAGGTATCGCCGACATCATTACCAGCCATGGGCATATCAATGTTGATTTTGCTGATGTCTGCAGCATAATGTCGAATGCTGGAGATGCGGTTATGGGTACAGCTGCCGCAGCAGGTGAACGGCGGGCGCTGAAAGCCTCCTCGGATGCTCTTAACAGCCCTCTGCTTGAAGGTGTCTCTGTCAAGGGAGCTCAAGGGGTACTGGTCAACATAACCGGCAAGGTTACCATGACTGACATGTCGGAAGCGATGAGCTATATCGAAAAGCAGGTTGGCAGCGAAGCGAGGATTATTCACGGTTATGTCGATGAACCTCAGCTGACGGGTGAAATCAGGGTAACGGTTATTGTTACCGGCTTCAAGAGATTGGCTCAGGATGAGATCAAGGAAGCTGTTGTTTTGCCGCCAGCATCGCCATCGTACTCCGGCAGAACTGGCAGCACTGCGAACTCCCTGCAGGAGCAGGATCTTCGTATTCCGGCCTATCTCAGGAGGAATGTTGCGATCCAGGCTCCTCGAGAGCAGGGAAAGAAACAAAAAGGCGGGCATGAGCGATAATCTCTGCCTTGCCAGGCCTGCTTTACCTCATTCCGTGACCGATGCAGCTCTCTTTGATACTCTGCGCAAGGTGTTCGGATTTCGTGCATTTCGTCCTAATCAGGAGCGCATAGTTCGCGCAATCCTGGAAAAAAGGGATGTCTTTGCCGTTATGCCAACTGGTGGCGGAAAATCGCTCTGCTACCAGCTTCCAGCCGTCCTGCTCCCGGGAACCTGCATGGTGATCAGCCCGCTTATCTCCCTTATGAAAGATCAGGTTGACGGAGCAAGGGCGAACGGTATTCGTGCGGCATTCCTTAACAGCTCTCTTCTGCCTGAAGAGCGCGACAGTGTACTGCATGAGCTGCTTTCCAACTCTCTCGACCTGCTCTATGTTGCGCCTGAACGCTTTACGCTTGATTCCTTCAGGGGGTTGCTGGCAAGGGTGAAGATCAGCATGGCTGTGATTGATGAGGCTCACTGTATTTCGGAATGGGGGCACGATTTCCGGCCCGACTACCTCTCCCTTTCAGATCTGGTTACCCTCTTTCCTGCCATCCCTGTTGCTGCATTTACGGCAACGGCTACCAATCCGGTACAGCAGGACATTCTTCAAAAACTTGCCCTCCGCACTCCTCTTGTTGTCAGGGCCTCATTTGACCGGCCAAACCTCTTTTACGATGTTCAATTTAAAGACCATCCCGATGCTCAGCTTGTTTCGCTTATAAAGCAAAATGCGGGCAAGGCTGGTATTATCTATCGCACCAGTCGAAAAAGTGTTGACGATACCGCGGCAATGCTGAGGAAGAAGGGGTTTCGTGCCTTGCCATACCATGCCGGACTCAGTGACGAGCATCGCAAGCGTAACCAGGAGGCATTTATACGCGACGAAGTGGATGTTATTGTGGCTACCATTGCTTTCGGTATGGGTATCGATAAATCCAATATTCGGTTTGTGATTCATGCCGACCTCCCTAAAAGTATTGAGAACTACTACCAGGAGACTGGTCGTGCGGGTCGCGATGGTGAAACTTCGCACTGCACCCTTCTTTTCACACAGGGTGATATCAGTAAATTGCGTTTTTTTATTGATGCAATGGTTGACGAGATTGAACGGAAAAGAGCGCTTGAGGCTCTTTCAAAGGTCATTGCCTTTGCCTCACTCTCAGTTTGTCGTCGTCGAAGCTTGCTTGACTATTTTGGGGAGCACTACCCTCACAGCAATTGCAACTCCTGCGACATCTGCCTTGGCACCCATGAATTGGTAGACTGTACCCGTGATGCACAGATGCTGCTTTCGGCCATTGTCCGTACCGATGAGCGTTTTGGAGCCATGCATATCGTCGATATTGTTCTTGGAAGCAATAACCAGAAAATCCGTGATTTTGGCCACGACCGGCTGAAAACCTATGGAATAGGTAAAGGGCGTTCGAAAAAATACTGGCGGCAGCTTCTTGACGAACTTCTGGCTCAAAAGGTCATTGACAAATCTGAAGGGCTCTATCCGACGCTTTTTCTACTTCCCAAGGCATTTCAAATCCTGAAGCAAGAAGAGAGCATTACAATCGTCAAGGTTGTTGAACAGGTCAAAGAGAAAGAGCTCTATAAAAAACTTGATGCACCGGGATTGCCCTATGATAAAGAGTTGTTTGAACTGCTAAGGATACTTCGCAAGCAGATAGCCGGGGAGCAGGGGATAGCGCCCTATATGGTCTTTTCAGACCGCTCACTTCATGATATGGCGGCTATTTTTCCCCGGACAGCCGAGAGCATGCTTACCGTATCAGGAGTTGGCGAGGTCAAGCTCGAGCGCTATGGTCGTCAGTTTCTCCGTCTCATCGACCGCTACTGCAGCGACCATCCTGAGTGTCATTGCTGAAGGGTATGTGAGAATTTTGATGATCATATTTTATCAGCAAATTCTTTTGTCAGTTATAAAGGTCATAAATTAAGTGACAAAAGTTGAATAGAATTAAAAATACTAATCAAACACAGAAATAATAACATGCAAATAACAGCCAAACTTACAGCAATTCTTCCTGAACAGACAGGAGCCGGAAAGAATGGCCCATGGAAAAAACAGGATATTATTGTTGAAACTGACGGTCAATATCCTAAAAAGGTCTGTATCTCTTTATGGGGAGAGAAGTTTGACAGAAACTTACTGCGGGTGGGCAACCGCTTGACGATCTCATTTGACATTGAAAGCCGGGAGTTCAACGGGAAATGGTATACCGATGTAAAGGGATGGAAGCTTGAATCTGCCAGTGAGGCCGGTACACCCTATGTCCAGTCGCAGCAAGGTGGTTCGTACGATCCTCCTGTATTTGAACATGAGGGCGGATCTATCGTTGCTGATGATGTTTGCCCATTTTGAGGAGATATGATATTCAGGCTACAGCGAAATGTTTCTGGGAATTGAAGAGAAGGGGTGTTATCTGAATATAAAGGGAGTGGTTATGCGACTTTCTGGAAGAATTGTGCTCGTTACCGGAGCAGCAGGCGGAATTGGCAGGGCTGTGGCACTCTGTTTTGCCCGTGAGGGCGCGGTTGTCATGGTCAGTGATATCAATCTTGCTGGGTGCTCTGAAACCCTTGAACTGCTTGAACAGGCAGGCGGAAGTGGCTGCTCCTTCAAGGCAGATGTCACCGCTGAAGTTGAGATCCGGTTACTCTACAAACAAATAGTTGATCGATTCGGGCGGCTCGACAGTGTGGTGAATATTGCCGGAGGTGACTGTGAACCCTCGGCTGATGTTGAGGATATCGATTATGCTCGAATGAGTGCCAATCTTGATCTTAACCTCAAATCCTGTATCCTTTCATGCCGTGAAGCTGCACGGGTGATGAAACCTCAAGGTTACGGCAGAATTATCAATATGAGCTCGCTGGTCTATCGGGGGAGTCCGAATCAGTTTTCCTATGCTGCGGCCAAAGGTGGTATTTACGCATTTACCCGATCGCTTGCCATGTCGCTGGGTCGCTATGGCATAACGGTCAATGCACTTGCTCCGGCTCTTGTCGAGGTGCCGGCTTTTGTCACGGCTCTTGGTCAGGAACGGTGGGAGATGCTTCGACATGATTGTGCTGAACGCTATCCGCTCGGGCGGGTTGCAACACCGGACGATGTTGCCCGGTGCGCGCTTTTTCTGGCTTCCGATGATGCTGCGTTTATTACAGGCCAGATTCTTGAAATCTCTGGTGGTGCAAGGCTGTGAAGAGTGAAAAAGCCTTGATTGAACATTTATTTACTATCCAATGACGATAAGAACAGGCCTTGATCGAATAAAAGAGATATCCAACGCTCCGCGTGAAATCCCCTTTAATTATACATCCGCCGGCGACCGGCAGGCGCTATCATTCCTGCTGGGGCCAAAAATTGTGCAAATGCTTGATGAACTGCGTGATCTGCGCGTTACAGGCAGGTCGGCACGGTTGCTTATGGGGATTATCGGAGAGATTCTTATTCACCGTCGTAACCCCTACCTTTTTCAGGAGCTGGTTGATTCAGCGGTTCGCCGTAACCGCCTGTTTGAAAGGGCGTTTCACGAGCTTGACACCATTACCGATATGGCAAACGGCGAAAGCCGGGTTTCAGCTATTGTAGCAGCTGTACGCGAACAGCTTGAGCGTTTCCGTGCGGCTGTTGAAAAAACACCTGAACTTCGTCGTCGCATGAAGCGGGAGCTTGGCGCTGTTATAGGAACTAAAAATGTGCTTTTTGATCCTTTTTCCCTTGCCGCTCATGCAACCGATGCTACTGACTGGAGGCTTCATCTTCCTTCGGCGGTGGTGACGCCAGATGAGGAGTCGCAAGTTGCTCCGCTGATTACCGCTATTGCCGCGCTCGGACTTAACGTCATTCCCCGGGGTGCCGGTACAGGGCTTACAGGCGGTGCCGTGCCGCTCAGATCGAGGTGTGTGATTATCAATATGGAAAAACTGAACCGTATCAGGGGTATCTCGGTTCGGGAGTTTCAGCTTGATAATGGTCAGATCTCTCAGGCTTCGGTGATTGAGGTTGAAGCAGGGGTTGTTACGGAGCACGCAATGGAGGAGGCTGACGAACATGGTCTTGTGTTTGCTACCGACCCGACAAGTGAGTGGTCATGCACTATCGGAGGTAATATCGCTGAAAATGCTGGTGGCAAAATGGCTGTACGATGGGGTACCTGTATTGATAACCTGCTTGAGTGGCGTATGGCTATGCCCAACGGTGAAAACTGGACGGTAAAACGGGCGGATCACCGTCTACGGAAAATCCTGCATGAGGATACCGTTATCTTTGAGGTATGGAATCAGTCGGGGAAGAGAATCAATCGAATTGAGCTGCTTGGCACCGATATCCGAAAAAAAGGACTCTGGAAGGATATAACCAACAAGGCGCTCGGTGGAGTGCCGGGCATACAGAAGGAGGGTACTGACGGGGTGATTACCTCAGCTCTTTTTGTGCTTTATCCGAAATATCCTGAAAAAAGAACACTCTGTCTTGAATTTTTCGGGCCGGATATGGATGAGGCAAGTCTGGTGATTCTTGAGCTTTCAAAAATATTTCCTCTCGCTTCAGAGAATCGTGAAGCACTGCTTGCTCTTGAGCACTTTGATGATGAGTACATCCGGGCTATTGACTACAAGGTGAAGGCTCCAAGGGCCCAGACGCCAAAAGCGGTGCTTCTGATTGATATTGCCGGGAATACCGGTGCTGAGGTGCAGAGTGGCGTTGAACGGGTCGAGCGGCTGCTTAAGCCTCATCCCAATACCATGATGTTTCTTGCAAGGGATCAAGCTGACGCTGAGCGTTTCTGGGCTGACCGTAAAAAACTTGGTGCGATTGCCCGCAGAACCAATGCCTTCAAGCTCAATGAGGATATTGTTATTCCCCTTGAAGCACTTGCCGGCTTTGCCCGCTTTATTGATGAGCTCAACAGTACAGAGGAGCGTTATGCGCAGCACTGCTTTGTTGAGCGTTTACGCACTATTTTCGCAACCACCAAAGTCAAGGAGGATGGTGGCCGGTTTGCTTCAAAAATTCCAGCAGGGCTTGAGCTTTGCCGTTTGTTTGGCGAAAAAATTCTTATTGCACCTGAGGCCTCCCTTCGTTCTCTCGAAATTGTGCAGGAGCTACGTCGTGAACTTGGAGAGCTGGTACAGGGCTATCCTGAGATGGAGGCGGCTTTTGAAGGTGCATATCACTATGTCCGCGACAGAAGAATAGTGCTTGCAACACACATGCATGCCGGTGATGGCAATGTCCATGTCAATGTTCCGGTACTCTCCAACGACCGCCCTATGCTCGAACGGGCCGACAAGGTGATCGACAATGTCATGGAAAAGGTTGTCTCACTTGGAGGCGTTGTGTCGGGTGAACATGGTATTGGTGTGACCAAGCTGAAGTACCTTGATCCTCAGATAGTCGAAGAGCTTTCCCGTTATCGCCGTAAGGTCGACCCGAAAGGGATTATGAATCCTGGCAAGCTTGATGATTATGAAGCGCTCAATCATATCTTCACACCCTCCTTTAATCTGCTCGAACTTGAGGCTCATATTCTCAGACGTGCCCAGATTGCGGAGCTTTCAAAAAAAGTTGATTATTGTATCCGCTGCGGCAAGTGCAAGACCGATTGCTGTGTCTACTATCCGGCGCGCGGAATGTTCTACCATCCCCGCAACAAGAATCTTGCGATTGGCTCGTTGATTGAAGCGCTGCTTTTTGATGCCCAGCGTGAGCGTACTACCGATTTTGCCCTGTTGAAGTGGCTTGAAGAGGTTGCTGATCACTGTACCATCTGTCATAAATGTCTCAAGCCCTGTCCGGTTGATATCGATACAGGCGAGGTTTCGGTACTGGAACGCGAAATTCTTTCGGAGTGGGGGTTCAAGCACTCTTCCCCTCTCACCGAACTGACCCTGCGTTATCTCGATAGCCGTTCGCCAGCCTTCAACTCGATGTTCCGCCGGGTTGTTTTGCGGGTTGGCGGGGCCGTTCAACGGGCAAGTAACAGAATTTCTGCTCCGATGCAGCCGGAAAATGACTCTCCAGCTCTCTATCCGCTCAGGCTATTGCGTTCACCAGTACCGCCAGTGCCCCAAGAGACTCTGCGTGATGTTCTTCCCGAGTGTGGCCCCGATCAGGTACTTGTTTTCGAGCCCTCCGGAGAGGTCAAAAGTAATGTCTTTTATTTTCCCGGTTGCGGTTCCGAACGCATGAACTCATCAATATCAATGGCGGCAATTCATCTGCTGCTTGAGCAAGGCCTCAGGGTTGTACTTCCTCCCCCCTTTCTCTGCTGTGGTTTTCCAGCTCATGTCAATGCCAAAACCGACCAGTATTCAAGTATTGTCCTGCGCAATACTGTGCTCTTCAGCCAGATCAGGGAGATGTTCTCCTATCTTGATTTCGATGCCTGTGTGGTGACGTGCGGTACATGTATGGAAGGGCTTGATGCCATTGAAACCGGCAAGCTTTTTGGTGGTAAGATTATGGATGTTGCCGCCTATCTTCTCGACAAAGGCCTTAAGCTTGAAGGCCGGAGGGACTATCTCTACCATGCTCCCTGCCACGACTCTCTTTCAGGCCGGGCACTGCAAACGTTACGTACTCTTGGAGGGTTCGAAAGTGTCACCCCGATACCGCATTGCTGTTCTGAAGCAGGCACACTGGCCCTGTCGCGTCCAGATATTACCGACTCCATGCTTCATCGTAAAAGGGATGCTATTGTGGAGGTAATGCAGGGGAAAGAGCATGCGGTCATTTTGACCAACTGTCCCTCCTGCGTGCAGGGACTTGGACGGAATCTTGATCTTGGCATTGAGCCTCGGCATATCGTGGTTGAGTTGGCTGAAATACAATCAGGTGCTGATTGGGTGAAGATCATGCGAAATCAGACTTCAAAGGGATCAGCCCTAAACTTTTGATATTTTTGTATACAACTTTACATGAGATTTCAATATTATTGTTACTTACTTGCACATAGAGGAGTTTTATGTGAACGAACAACCATAATATGTGTTTAAAAAAAGATGTTGCTGGCTGATTAACCTAAACAGAAAATTTATGAAAAAAACTATATGGCTGGCTGCTGGAATTGCAGGCATGTTTTTAGGTAATCCCCTTACCGATGCTCATGCAGATGTAGGTATTCGTCTCGGTGATGTTCGAATCGGGGTTCGCGATAGGCCTGATTTTGTTATCGATAGACGACCTAACTTTGTCTACCTGCAGGATCAGGGATTTTCAGTATCTATGGGTGGCCCTTACGATATCATCTACTATGGTGACCTCTATTACCTCTATCGAGATGGCCGCTGGTATCGTGCCTCACACTATCGGGGACCGTGGGATCCTATAAGGGAGTATAATCTTCCCCGTCAGATAAGAAGACATCATTGGGATGATATAAGGAGATATCGTGATATCGAGTACCGCCGTCATGACAGCAGGTACTGGGAAGAGAGAGACCGGCATGAAAGAGATAGAGATTGGGATCGCCATGAAGGAAGGGATCGTCACGAAGGCAGGGATAGATAAGCGCTTCTGCCGTAAGGGCGACCCTTGTGGTCGCCCTCAGTGGTCAAGCTAATAGTGAATGATGTTAGAAAAGCTTACGGAACGACTTTTGATTGAGCGCTTCAGAAGGGATTGAACAGGTAACAAATTTTGCCACAATGTAACCATAGGAGAGTATAATGGGCATCGCTTCAAAACTGCAGCTTGCCGCGGATGCCATTGAGGATGCAAAGAAACGCCTCAACAGAGCAAAGGATGATGCTGATGACGATTATGAGATACGCCAGGCCATGAAAATTCTCGAGGATGCCCTTGCCTACATACATGGAGCCTCTTCAGAACTTCAGAAGTAGGCGTATATAAAAGCAATTATCAGGCGTGTTCTTGTTTTAGTTTAATCTTCTGGTTACTGTGCAATACGATATTATTACACATAAATCTATAGTTTTTGCTTTTTAATAGATGAGAATGTAAATTTATTTTACTTCATAATTTTATTATTTTGAAGAAGTTATGTATTATTACATCAGACTCATGTTTAAACTGAAATAATAAAAACGCGCATTCTTCGTGTTGAGCATATTTTATAGTTTATGTCTGACATCATTAGATGTGCTCAATATATGGGAGGACTTTCACGCACAAGTGCATTTTTGCTTGCCGAGTCACAACTCAGACCCCACTTTCGTGAAGTGGGGTTTTTTATTGTCTAATAGTATATCAAATCAAAATTTTTAAATAATGCCTATTGGTTCAATATTATTTTGCTAATTTTGATACCAAAAATGGTTATGTTTTTGTAGTATGTGATGGCATGGGAGGTCATGCCGGTGGTGAAAAAGCATCAAGAATAGCCATTAAGGCTATAAAGAAATATATAGGTGATAATATACATGATGATCCATCCAGGCTGTTAATAAATTCAATGTATTATGCCAACAGAGAGATTATTGATTACTCCCTTCATAATCCCGAGTTGAAAGGTATGGGGTCAACTTGTGTTATTCTGTTACAAAATGGCACACAATACTATTATGCTCATGTTGGAGATAGTAGGTTATATTATTTATCAGGCACTGAACTCATTAGACTTACAAAAGATCATTCCTTTGTCCAGTCTTTGATTGATATGGGGGCATTATCTGAAATTGATGCAGCAAATCATCCAAGAAAAAATGAGATTACTAATGCTCTTGGTATTGAAAACATGAAGCCTCCTACAGTCAGTAAAACCCCCCTTCAGCCAAAAGTAGGTGATTGTTTACTCTTGTGTACTGATGGTCTTTATGGTTTAGTCTGTGATGATATAATAAAAACCGTTCTTCATACTAATAAATCACTAACTGAACAAGCAGATGAACTGGTAAGATTGGCTAATAATGCAGGTGGTTTTGATAATATTACAGTTCAGATCGTCAAGGTTGGTGGTAATTCTGTATCGACTTTAAAAAATATACGTAAGCCAGTTATAGGTAGAAATATAATAACGATATTTTTGTCTATACTGTTATTGCTACTAATCGTAATAGCGATAGAATTGTATAGTTATACATTTGCACCTTCCAATAATTTGTTAACAAATAATCATCAATCATTTAAATTGCAATTTAATTTTCAAGATTCAGCTATAAAATCTATTATAATAGATAAAAATCCTGTTGATATATCAAAATTAAAAAATGGACAAATCCCTGATATTCCGTTTAATAATAATCATGAAATAAAAATAATTACAGTCAATAATAAAGTTATAATCGCTACATTTGCTTTAATCAATAATAAAATATTTTATCTTAATAAGTTTTTTGTTAATAATAATTTAAAAAAAAACGCAAATCAATATGAAGATAACGTTCATATAACCATTAATGATACTGATAATGAGTGTAAAGTTGTATTTAGTGATAATTAATTAATTATATAATATATTATTGATTATTGCAGCTAAAATATTAAGTATAATGAAAAATATTGTTGTAATATTTTGTTTATCAGCACTATTGTTGATCTCGAATGGGTGTTCAGCTTTAGGAATAAAAAAAAATGATCCTGTTCATCACAAGAAGTCGGCAAAAAAAGAATCAAGTAAAAACACATCATCACAACAGTATAACAAATATGAGCTAAAGGAGGAGCCTGAAAAAACAGGCACATCACTTCAATAATATTATTGATGTGATAGAATTGATGTGAGCCTTTTGAAGTTAGAAAAACCACACACACTTATGATACCAGCCTTCAAGCTGATATCATAAGTGTGTGTAATGGTGTGTGATGCGTCAGCGTGTTACATAAAAGCAGGCAAATTTCAGGTAGCTTGTTTCCGGCATGGCAAGCAAGACAGGGTGATCGAAAGGCTGTGAGTTCTTGTGTATCAGCCTGAGCTGGCAACCAGCAGTGAGAGCTGCCTGTTGCACGGATTGAAGAAAGTCCTCTTCTGAAACATGATGACTGCAGGAGGCTGTTGCAAGAAATCCTCCGTTTTTAACTAACTGCAGTCCAAGCTTATTGAGTCTTTTGTATGCCTTAAGGGCGCCGGGAAGGTTTTTTCGGCTTTTTGTGAAACTCGGCGGATCCAGAATAACAAGGTTGAATGACTCCTTTGACTCGACCATCTGATCGAGGGTATCAAATGCGTCTGCCGCAACAAGACTGTATTCCTTGAATTTATTCAGTTGTGCGTTACGATCTGCCCGTTGCAGTGCATCCTTGGATGCATCAACAAGAATGGCAGAACTGGCACCTCCGTAAAGGGCATTGAGTGCAAAGCCTCCATCATTGGTAAAGACATCAAGCACCTCCGCATTTTCTGCAAATTTTCTGATAATTTTGCGGTTTTCACGCTGGTCAAGGAAAAATCCTGTCTTCTGTCCCTCAAAAAGGTTCACTTCATAGGTTATTCCGGCATCGTGAATACTCTGTATAGTTTCAGAGTGTGCTCCACGGACAACATCCTTATAGAGTGTCAATCCTTCAAGTTCTCTCAATGGGGATTCGTTGCGCAGGATAATAACGGTCGGACTTAACATCTCCTGCAGCACATCGCAAATCAGTGGAAGGTGGATCTCCATGCCGGCTGAAAAAACCTGTAAGACGATTGCATGGTTGAAGCGGTCAACGATGAGCCCTGGCAGGCCATCTGATTCACCATGGACAAGCCGGTAGGCGTTGGTCTCTCCATGCTTATAGATAACTTCACGGAGCTGGAGTGCTTCAAGAAATTTTTTACGGAAAAAATCGCCATCAACATCTTCATCTTTGCGGGATATAAGTCTGACAGAGATAAGCGAATGCGGGTTGTAAAATCCGGTACCCATGAACTTTTTATCGTGGGTAAAAAGTTTGACGGTTTCTCCTGATGCTATATCGCGTGGAACATTGGCAAGTTCATTGCTGAACACCCATAAGTGACCTTTCTGGATTCGGTGGTGTTCTTTTGGCTTAAGGTAGAGAGATTGCATGGCTTGAAAAATGTCTTGTAGTTTTTGTTAGCTTTTCATTTTACCTTAACATGAATGAAAAGGTAAAATACAACTGTTTCGTTCCACGGTGTAACGGCATGAGAAGCCGCTGTAGCAGGAATGTGCAGCTTGGTGCTTTATGAACCTGTTGCAATGTGCAGCAAAAGTGATGATTCTCAAAGGAAATAAATGCAAGTTTGCGGAAGAGCCCGAGAGGTAAGAAAAAGGAATGATACGATGAAACGCAAAGGGGTGCTCGTTTTTGTACTGTTTATGCTTGTTTTAGGGGGAGGGTGTGCTGATTTCCGAACGGTTGGCCGGGTTGAGCTAAAAGGTGAACAAGTTGCCCTGAGTGCTGAACAAGCGGCTCTCTATCATGAAGTTGCCAATGCCTCACCGTTTATTCAGTCGCTGGATGGCTATGCCGATGTCTGGATAAAAACACCGAAAAGGCAAAATCGGGTTTTCTGTAATATCAGAATCAATCGAGGACATGAAGCCCGGATGATTGTCAGCGCAGGAGTGCTTGGATGGCCAGTCGCAGATATGTTTTTCAGTCAAGACTCTCTCTATGTGCATGATATGCTTAACAACCGGCTTTTTCTCGGCAGTAATAACGATCTGAATCTTGAAAAGATTATCGGGGTGAATTCCGGTTTCAAGCTTCTTTCGGAGTCTCTGTTGGGTCTGGTGAAGATTTCAGAGCCGTTAAGTGCCATCAGGTCGGTTAAAGAGGGTTCCGAAACCCTTGTCTTCACTCTGGCGACCTATGGTGGCAGCAAAGATGTGGTTATCAATCCCTCCAGCAGGACGCTCACGGCTCTTATTCTAAAGAACCGGCAAGGAAAACCAGTAACTGAAATTCACTTTAAAAATTACGAGACAATAGAGAGTGACGGTCAACATACGCTTGTACCCAAAGAGATTGAGATGGTGCTCTATAGCAGTAATGCAGATGGTATCACGGAACAACAGCTGGTCATAGCCTACGATGAACGGGTGTTTAACAAAAGAGAGAATGCGCTCAGGTTCTCAGTGCCGAAAAAAGCAAAGGTGGTCAATCTTGATGATGCTGGAATTTTGCCTTGGATGTGACATGATCAATCAGCACCAAAGCAGGGCGCAACAAAGGCGCCCTGCTTTGCATCTTTGATGGGGGAGCGTTCCTCTTATTTTGCAGCGCTGAAATTTTCTGCGGCGAACTCCCAGTTCAGGAGATTATCAATCACGGAAGCAACATAATCGGGTCGGCGATTCTGGTAGTCGAGATAGTAAGCATGTTCCCAGACATCAATCGTCAAGATTGGTTTCTGGCCACTTGTTGAAGGCGTTTGTGCATTGCCGGTTTTAACAACCTTCAAGGTGCCTCCTTCAAGCACAAGCCATGCCCATCCGCTCCCGAACTGAGTGGCGGCAGCGCTCTTGAGCTCTTCCTTGAACTTGTCGAAACTTCCGAAATCCTGAGTGATTTTTGCTGCAAGTTCTCCTGAAGGTACCCCGCCGCCACCAGGTGTAAGGCTTTTCCAGTAAAAGCTGTGATTCCACGCCTGTGCACCGTTATTGAAAATGCCGATTTTCTGTGGGTCTGCAGCGGTTTGGGCAATAACCTCTTCAATGCTCAGGGTTTCAAGAGGAGTGCCAGCAACGAGGTTGTTGAAATTTGTTATGTAGGCCACATGATGTTTTCCATAGTGAAAGCCTATGGTATTTGCGGAAATAAAAGGCTCAAGCGCGTTTTCTGCGTATGGCAGTGCAGGTTGCTGATAAGACATAGAGTGAGATTATTTAAAGTTGACAAGAGTTGACAAGAGTCTATAAGTATGAATTCAAAATGCTTTAACTTGCAATTTGCCGATTAAGTTCACAATTTGCCCATAAAGTTTCTGTGCATGGTAAAAATTAATAAAGGAGTTTGCTGGCAAATGAAATGGCGCAATACCTTCCAGGCATTTTTTTATTGCCTGCTTTTCACTTTTGTCCTTTGGGGGTGCAGCGACAATAAACCCGTTTCGCTTGATAAGGATGATGTTCGGTTTGCCGGGTTTTACAGCGATTATATGTTGTTATCAGGAGTGCTGGATGGCAATGAAACCCATGCACTCAGCGCTGTTAACCCGGCTGAACTCAATGAGCTTTTAGTGCGCCATGCTCTTACCCGGGAGAGTCTGACTCGCAAAACGGCATTGTACAAGGAGAATCCTGAACTCTGGAGAGCCGTACTGGTGCAGGTCAGGGAAAATATTCGCAAAAAATCGGCAGGAGGAGCATGAGCAGAACCTATCCTTTCCTGGTCGGAGTAACGGGCGGGCTTGGCAGTGGAAAGTCAACGGTCTGCCGTTTTTTGTCAGAATTGGGGTGCACGCTTTTCGAGGCGGACAAGGTGGCAAAGGAGCTTCAACTGAACGATTATGAGGTGATCGAGGGCATAAAAAGGCTTTTTGGCCCTGAGGTTTATGTAATCGATAATGCTGGCCAGATGCTTCTGGATCGAAAAAAAATAGCTGCAGCCGTGTTTTCATCCTCTGAAAAACTTGAAGCACTTAACAAGCTTATTCATCCAAAAGTATTCAGGGAATTTAAAAAAGCAGTTGATGTTGCCGCAATAAATGGCACAAAGCTTCTTGTCAAGGAAGCAGCCATTCTTTTTGAATCCGGCAGGAGTGAAGAGCTTGATGTTGTTGTGGTTGTTGTGGCCGATATGGAGCAGAGGATAGCAAGGGCTGAAGAGAAAGGCATGGGTTCCCGGAAAGAGATCATGCAGCGCATTGACCGGCAGTGGCCTCAGGCAAAACTCATTGAAAAAGCCGATTACCTGCTTGTCAACAAAGGCTCTCTGAAAACCCTGAAACAAGATACCGAATCACTCTACTACAAGTTGCTTGCCGCTGCCTCCTCAGCCTGCGATCACCTCTGAGAGTGCCGGCAGGGAGACTCCATAACGGTATGAGGTGTTACTGTGTGAATCCACAAACTCTTCATAACGGTGCGTTATAGCGTAGCCTGTTGCTTTTGCTGAAAAAATCCTGTGGCCGAACTGCAGATTATATTCATCAAGAGTTCCGCAGTCAAGAAAGAGCAAATCAAGTGACCTCAGTGCTTCTCGATACACCTCCTGCTCAATCATCTCTATCGGGTCAAAGCTCAGCCACTTCTGCCACACCTCATCAACTGGTTCACAGGTATAAGGATTGAACGGCAGGAGAATGCTTTCAGGCGAGCATTGGTCTGGAGAAGGGGAGTAGGCCGCGGCCATCCCGATGAGGTCAAGCAGGGCAAACTCTTTTTGCGGCTTTTTCAACGCCCCTTCATAAGAGACCAGAAAATTGGCAATACTTCCTCTGTATTGTTCAAGCACTCTTGCTGCTGCCGGAAAATTTGGTTTATAGCAGAGTTCGAACCCCATATCGCCACTGTGGCAGGCAACGGCTGCAAATCGATCCGGATGCTTCATACCCATGCGGAGTGCGCCGAATCCTCCCGATGATTTTCCGGCTATAGCCCTGTGTTCTCTTTCAGCAAGGGTTGAAAGAGTCTTGTCTATGCAAGGTACCACCTCATCAATCAGGTAGGTTTCATAGTTGCCCGTAGCCGGTGAATCAACATACTGGGAGCCACCGTATCGAGTCATGCAGTCGGGCATGACAATGATGGTTTCCTGCATTTTTCCCGCTCTGATCAGTGACTCTGCCATTTCCGGTACACTTTGTCGTCCAAAGCTGTAATTCAGGAAGCTTTGGCCGGTGGAGGCAAACCCCGCAAGCAGGTAGATAACCGGAAATCGCCTTTTGTCATCATAAGAAGGAGGCAGATAGACTGGCACCCGGCGCTCTGGCGGGTCGTCCAGAGGATTTCCAGCAAGGGTAATGCCCGGCACCACAACCTCAATAACGCGTGGATAAGTTCTCAAACGCACTCCTGTCATGTTTTCAAAGCGTTATTTTTTCGGTTGACATGGGCAGAGATAAGAATGCTCAGCTCATAGAGCAGAATCATCGGTAAGCCGATGACGAGTTGTGTGATAATATCGGTTGATGGCGTAACTACCGCAGCCACAATCAGCAGAAAAACAATGGCATGTTTCCGGTAAAATCTCATAAAGGCCGGTGTAAGCAGCCCTATTTTTGAAAGGATATAGGCAACAAAAGGGAGTTCAAACACAAGCCCTGTGGTCAGCAGTGAACCAATAAAAAAACTCACGTAGTCCTGTACAGAGATGTTGTTTTTGATCAGCGGAGAGCCAAAGCTGGCAAAAAACTGCAGTGTGACCGGCAGAAAGACAAAATAGCCAAATCCAATGCCGGTAAAAAACGAGAGGGAGATAAAGAGTATGGAAAACCGTCCCGCTTTACGTTCATTTTCATGCAGTCCGGGGGCAACAAATTGCCAGATCTGCCAGGCAAGAAAGGGAAAGGAGATGATGAATCCTGAAAATACAACAACCTGCAGATAAAGAGAGAGCTGGCCATAAGGCACAAGATTCTGCAAAACAATGGTTTTACTGCTCCTCCTCAGAGGGGCGATAAGAATATCGTTGACCAGAAAATCGGCAAAGATGGTGCATAAACCTGTAACCAGAACCAGGGCGATGGCTGACTTGATCAGGCGTGAGCGGATCTCCTCAAGATGCCCCATAAAGTTCATCCCGCTATCCGGCTCACCTGTTTCGTTATTGGTGTCATCGTCAGGATCTTTTTTCACCGGGTCATAGGTTGTCATCTGCTCACTATGCGGCTGAGCTTTTTGGATTGCAGCTCTATCAGGGCTACTGTCCGGGCTGCTTCCTGGAAGCTGCGGTGATGGTATGGACTCTTTTTCCTCGTTCATTACTCCAGTGTAAACTTTAAAAAAACAGGATGTTAAGGGATACGATTGTTATCGTGGTTCAAATTGGACAGATAATAACCACAAAACATAGTAACAAAGATGCTTGTAGCCAAAAACTGTTTTATTGCTGATTATCTGGTACAATATGAGAGGAGAAGCTGCGGCATTTATAATCCATGAATGAATTCGTGAAAAATTGTAAATTTACAGTCGCTTGTATCGATAATAAAGAGTCGAATAATAATGAAAACCTCTTCGGATAGCCACAAAAGCCATCAATCAGCAACCAGCGATGAACAGGGAGTTACAACAATAAAAGAGAGTGTTGACTTATTTCCCGTTATAGGCATTGGCGCTTCTGCCGGAGGGCTTGAAGCACTGGAGATTTTTCTTAAGTATATTCCTTCATGCTGTGGGATGGCCTTTGTGATTGTTCAGCATCTTGACCCTACACATAAGGGTATTATGGTTGAACTGCTTCAGCGCGTTACCGATCTTCCTGTCGTTCAGGTCACCGATCGTCTCAAGGTTGAGCCGGAACATGTCTATGTTATTCCGTCCAATAAAGACATGGCTATACTCCATGGTATACTCTATCTGTTCGATATGGTTCAGCCCCGGGGATTGCGATTACCGATTGATTTCTTTTTTCGTTCAATGGCTAAAGACATGCAGCAGCATGCCATCGCGGTCATCCTTTCAGGGATGGGCTCTGACGGTACACTTGGTCTGCGCGATATCAAGGAGAAGGGTGGCGGTGTTTTTGTGCAGGAACCTGCCTCTGCAAAATATGACGGTATGCCGCGCAGCGCCATTGATGCCGGTTTAGCTGATATCATAGCTCCTGTCGAGGAGTTGCCAGCGAGGATAATGGCCTATCTGAAGCATCTTCCCCTGATCACCAGTTCAGCGATCTCTCTTGAGGACAAAGCGCTTAGCGCTCTTGAGAAGGTTATCATCATTTTGCGTGCTCATACAGGACACGACTTCTCTCTCTATAAAAAAAAAACAGTCTATCGCCGGATCGAACGGCGTATGGGTATCCACAAGATCGAAAAGATCAGCGACTATGTCCGCTTCCTGCAGGAGAATCCTCATGAAACTAAGCTCTTGTTCGATGAGCTGCTTATCGGGGTAACAAGTTTTTTTCGCGATCCGCTTGCCTGGGAAGTCCTTAAAACCAAAGCAATTCCATCTCTTCTTGCTATCCGGCCACAGGGCGGTACTCTTCGAGCCTGGCTTACTGGCTGTTCGACTGGTGAGGAGGCCTACTCTCTGGCCATTATCTTTAAAGAGGCCATTGAGGCCATCAAGCCCACTGTAAATTTCAGAATCCAGATTTTTGCCACCGATCTTGACAAAGATGCAATAGAGAGGGCCCGTCTGGGTACCTATCTGCCAAATATTACGGCGGATATCTCTCCACAGCGTCTCAAGCGCTTTTTTGAGCATGACGATCATGGCTATAGAATCTCAAGAGAGATCCGTGAAACAATTGTTTTTGCTCCTCACAATGTGATCATGGATCCACCCTTCACCAAACTTGATATACTTGTTTGCCGAAACCTGTTTATCTACATGGAGCAGGAGTTGCAGAAAAAACTCCTTCCTCTTTTTCATTACAGTCTGAACTCAGGAGGAATCCTTTTTCTTGGTAGTGCCGAGACGGTTAGTTCATGTAGCTACCTCTTTGAGCCAGTTGACAGCAAGGCTCGGATTTTCCGGCAGATTCAACAGAGCGTGCGACTCGATCAGTTTGATTTTCCAGCTTCATTTTCACTTCAAAAGCTGGGCGTTTCGGCCCTGGTGGATTCCGTCGAGAGATCAAGAACCCTGGAGATCAACCTGCAATCCATGACTGATCAGCTTTTACTGAAAAATTATACCCCTCCAGCGGTGTTGACGAACAAGAAAGGAGATATTGTCTATATTCATGGCCGCACCGGCAAGTATCTTGAACCAGCTGCGGGCAAGGCAAACTGGAATATTTTTGCCATGGCACGAGAAGGGCTGCGCTATGAACTCAATATTTTATTTGGAAATACCATCCGCCAAAAAGCAGTGGCTTTAAAAAACGGAGTCATTATTGGGTCAAATGGTGAAAAACAGATTGTGGATTTGAGAGTCGAGCAGCTCTACCAGCCTGATTCCCTTAGTGGTCTGATATTGACTGTTTTTCTTGATGTCAAAAAAAGCACATACACTCACTCATCGGGTAAGAGAAAGCCCGCTGATTCCCCTGCAGGCAATATCGCATCGATGGAGCTTGAACTAAAACAGGCCAGAGATGAGTTGTTCTCTATTCGTGAAGAGATGCAGACCTCCCAGGAAGAGCTCAAATCAAGCAATGAAGAGATGCAGTCCGCCAATGAGGAGATGCAGAGTACCAACGAGGAGTTGACCACTTCAAAGGAGGAGATGCAATCCCTGAACGAAGAGCTGCAGACCGTTAATCAGGAGCTGCAGTCCAAAGTGAGTGACCTCTCGCAGGCAAACAATGATATGAAAAACCTGTTGAACAGCACCGATATTGCAACACTCTTTCTGGACGACTCCCTTAATATCCGACGCTTTACAACCCGGACGGTCACCATCATCAAGCTGATTGCAACCGACATTGGACGTCCAATAACCGATATTGCCACTGATCTGCGCTATCCCGATCTCGCTGATGATGCAAGGCAGGTGCTTGATAGTCTGGCTTTCAGTGAAAAAAATGTATCAACACATAATGGAAACTGGTTTTCCGTCAAGATTATGCCATATCGAACACAGGAAAACAAAATTGATGGACTGGTGATCACTTTCAGCGATATTACTGCATTAAAGAGGTCTCAACATAGTTTGCTGGAGAGTGAAGAGAACTTCCGCTTTTTGTTTGAATCAATTCCTCAAGGAGGATTGCTTTTCAATGCGGAAGGACAAATTATCAAGGCAAATCGTGAGGCTCAGGAAATTTTCGGCTTATTAATCGAAGATAGTGTAGGTAAAAAGATGTCGGATTTGCGATGTATATTTGTTCGTGAAGATGGTTCAGCCCTTCCTTTTGCAGAGTTTCCTGCTTTGATTTCTTTGCGTTCAGGTCATAGAGTCAACGATGCTGTTTTGGGTATTGTTCAGCTATCAGGAAAGAAGTGCCGGTGGATCAGGGTTAATGCACTGCCCCAATTCAGAAAAGATATGGCAAATCCCTATCAGGTTTTTACCTCTTTTGTTGAAATCCCCGGGGCTCCGCACACTGACATGCAAAAGATCTGAAAACAGGAGAATCCTTTATGACAAAGAAGAAAGCCAATGCCAATGGACTCTCTGAGCTGAGACAAAGGGCCGAAGAATACTGGCCGGGTATTCAGAAGAAGAACAGTATGCAAATCTCTCCCGATGAGATGCATCGTGTTATCCATGAACTTTCGATTCACCAGATCGAACTTGAAATGCAGCGGGATGAACTGCTTCAGACGAGGGGAGAGCTGGAGGAGAGTCTGGAACGTTATACCGAGCTTTACGAATTTGCGCCGCATGGTTACCTGACACTTGCCAGAGACAGTACGATAGTTGAGGCGAGCCTGACCGCATCGTCGATGCTTGGTGAAGAACGTGCCCTTTTGAAAGGTGATCGTTTTAGTCGCTTTATTACCGATGATAACCTTCCGGTTTTCAATGCTCTCTTGGAGAGAGTATTCAGTCGCAATGAGCCAAAATATGCGGAAGTGATGCTTCTTAACCATGCTGTCCAGCCACTTCAGAATAAAACCTTCCTGCCCCGTGAGAAGTGTATGATTGTTCGGATTGATGCTCTCGTTACCGATGATGGCCAGGAGTGCAGGGCGACCCTTACCGACATAACCCGGCAAAAGCAGACCGAGCAGGAAAATGTTGTTCTCCAGGAGAGTTTGATGCAGGCCCAGAAGATGGAGTCAATTGGCCGTCTGGCGGGTGGAGTTGCGCACGATTTTAACAATATGCTGCAGGTGATGCTTGGCAACCTTGATCTGTTGATTGAGAGCAATGAGCTGCCAGGCAGTGTGCATGAAATATTTGCCGATCTTCGCACCTCAGTCCTCAAATCAGCCGAACTTACAAACCAGCTGCTTGCTTTTGCCCGACGACAGGCTGTCGATCGACAGGTACTGGATTTCAATGCAGTACTCTTCAAGACGATTAACATGCTTAAACGTCTTCTCGGCTCGAATATTGAGCTGATCTTTGCCCCAGCGATAGATCTCTGGCCGGTAAAAATGGATGCATCGCAAATCGATCAGATTATAACCAATCTTGCAATTAATTCGAAAGAGGCCATACAAGGTAGTGGAACAATTTCCATTGAAACCCGTAATGTCCATCTTGATGATGAATTTTGTAAGCATCATCCTGAAATAGTACAAGGGGATTATCTCCTGCTTGTTGTCCACGATGACGGATGCGGTATGGACAAAAAAACAGTTGATTCAGTTTTTGAGCCCTTTTTTACTACCAAATCGAAGGTATCAAGTAGCGGCCTTGGACTTGCCACTGTTTATGGTATTGTCATGCAGAACAAAGGGTTGATTACTGTATCAAGCCAAAAGGGAAAAGGAACAACCTTTGAAATTTATTTGCCTTCTTATACTGGCACCCCCAATTTTTGTCCATCTGCCACAATAGTTGAAAATATAACCGGCGGTAATGAAGTTATTTTGCTGGTTGAGGATGATAAGTTTGTGAGAAATATTACGCATGAATTCCTGAAAAGTTTTGGCTATACGGTTTTGGTTGCATCATTGCCAACTGAGGCGATTTCACTTTCTTTGGAATATCCCGGTACTATCAACCTGCTTGTGACTGATGTGATCATGCCTGGCATGAATGGGAGGGATCTTGCTCTGCTCTTGAAAAAGAGCCGTCCGGGCATAAACATTCTTCTTATTTCCGGATATGCGGATAACTCACTGGAGTGTAAAGAGGCTGAGGAGCTTCCGATGCCCTTTCTTGGCAAACCTTTTTCCCGCAATGAGCTTGCTCTCAAGATAAGGGAACTTCTTGATCCTTCTTGATCTTCCCGGGTATGCCGGGAGAGCATCATCATCTCCCGGCACTCTCTTCAGGATGCAGGTTCCAAAGGAAGGGCAAGGTTATCCGGGATCATCTCTTCAATGTTGTTGGCCGGAATAAAAAAGCGGTTCATCGGAGTGTTTTCAGTTCTGCTATGTAAAATGCCGCGTGCGGTGCTTGCCGTGAGTATGGCAAGGTGACCGGCAAAGTTTTTTGGAAGCACGAAGAAGCCGTTTTCCTGACTGGAAAAGAGCGTCCATGAATCAGGGTCTATGGCGAAGACACATCCAGTTTCAATGGTGATAAATGGAATATCTTCTTGCAGAAAGATGTTTTTGAAGAGTACTTTCAACAGATGCTGCTGATTGTCGATACCAAAGTTCAGGCCAGCATTGATGGTTACAGGCTTGTCGTCAACAATGGTGTCCGGTAGAATTTCAAATTGTTCAGTCGTGATTTGTGCAAGGGCAAAGTTTACACGACGGTTGTTGCTATCTGGCATGGTTTGTAAGATAATAAGGTTGCTGAAGAGGTCAACTGAAACAGTACAAGAGCGTTTGAAAGTTGAAAAATATGGAATTTATTTGAATATGCCTGAATTACTTCTCCCCTGTGCGTTTGAATCTGAGGTTTCTCTTGCTGCCCGGGCCTATTACGGCATTGGCGGCTGTGCCCGTTTTTTGGCTCATCCCGGAACTCCCGCCGAACTCGCCGCTCTTCTACTCTGGAACAGGGCACACCATCTTCCTCTTGCTCTCATAGGGAGCGGGAGCAATACCTTGTTTGCAGATAGTTATTTCCCGGGAATTGTGATCTCTTTAGACCGGATGCAGAGAATATCCTGGTTATCCGATGACGAACTCTTCTGCGAGGCTGGTGCCGAGAACACCCTGATTGCCGAAAAGTTGTTGCAAAGCAGTCGGGGAGGTGGGGAGTGGCTTTACCGGCTTCCTGGTCAGATAGGGGCTACAGTCAGAATGAATGCCCGCTGTTTTGGTGGTGAAATATCGGCTGTTACAGCGGCCATTCTGACGTTCTCCCTTGACGGACGGCTGCTCTGGCAGAGCCCTGATGAGGTTTTTCGTGGTTACAAGCAGACCTCTCTCATGGCGAACCCGGCGGTTGTTGTTGCTGTTGTGCTTCGGTTTCCTCAAATCGAGTCAACCCATGAGATCAAGCTTCGGATGGTGGAATATGAGGAGGAGCGCGCAAACAAGCACCATTTCGATTTTCCGAGCTGCGGCTCAACCTTCAAGAATAACTATGCCGCCGGTCGGTCGAGCGGCACTATTTTTGAAGAACTTGGTTTCAAGGGGCGGCAAGTTGGGGGAGCGATGGTCAGCCGTCATCATGCCAATTTTATCTATAACACGGGAGGCGCCACCGCTGAAGATGTGCTCACGCTTGCCGCCCAGCTGAAAATTGCCGCAATGGAAGAGGCTGGTGTTCAGCTTGATCTTGAGGTAGAGTGTATTGGCCTCTTTGATGGAGAGCTCCTTGCATCGTGTGGTGTAGGCTATGTTGCCGACAACCATGACCAAAAAATGGGTTGGGCCGGGCTTCTAAGCTTTCCCGGGAAGGAAATAACCAGGGCTGAAATTTCGGAGCCTCAGTTTCCTCGTCCGCTGCTACAGGGATCGCTTGTGGGTTATGGCGCTCTCGACCGGAAATTTCCCGCCGGGGCGTTTGTTGAAGTTGAACAGTTGCTTAAGATTCAGGAGGCCATAGCTCGCCCTGAAGCGCCTTTTCTACGCTGGACAACCAGTTGCGGCAATCCCGCTCTTTTTTCGATAAAGCCGCCCTCTGCCCTGCCTGCAGGCACCTTTACTGACAGATTGTGGCACTATGGAGTGTCAGAACTTTTTATTGCTCACCCAACTTCTGACTCCCGCTATCTTGAGTTTGAAATAACTCCAGAGGGTCATTGGGTTGCGCTTTGCTTTGAAAGCCCGAGAAAAAGGGCGAAAGGGTATGAGACTCTCTCTCCTGAACCCTGGAGAGGGCAGTTGCACATGGTGGACAGTGAGGGGTGTTTCGGTATGGAGTTTTCCTATCAGCTGCTGCAACCCTTCATCAGTGACGGGATTATTGCCCTGCAATGCTGTGCATCAACAGGCAGGGGAGAGCACGCTTTGTTTCCCTGGTGGGAAGCCTCCCACTCTCCGGCTGATTTTCATCAGCCGGCACACTTTTACCACATCTCTCTCTTATAAATCGGAGGCCGGCATGCGGGATACCTCTGCCGCAGTAAAGACCGGTCCCTCCTTGCACACATAGACCGACCCGACATTGCATCGTCCGCATTTACCCACACCGCATTTCATACGGTTTTCAAGCGTTGTATAGACATTTGCTTCATCAAAGCCAAGCTTTTTGAGCGATATCAGCGTGAACTTGATCATGATGGGTGGGCCGCAAATGACCGCAATGCAGTTATCAGGAGAGGGAGCCGCCTCCTCAAGCACGGTTGGCACAAAGCCGATCCTGTGCTTCCAGTCGGGTGACTCTCCACCAGGATCGACGGTCAGGACAAGCTCGACATCGCTCCGCTCCAGCCACTCCTCAAGCTCATGCTTGTAAACCAGGTCGGCCACGGTACGCGCTCCGTAGACAATGGTGACCTTGCCAAATTTTTCACGCTGGTCAAGGCACGACCAGATAACGCTTCTTGTCGGAGGCAAGGCAATCCCCCCCGAAATAAACAGAAGGTTCTTGCCGTGGAACTCCTCAATGGGAAAGCGGTTTCCGTAAGGCCCCCTGAAAGTGATGAGGTCGCCGATATCGGCATTTGCCAGGGCAGATGTTACCCGCCCGGATTGCCGGAAGGTGCATTCGATATACTCCTTGCGTGTTTCAGGGCTGGCGACACAGAAGGTGCTCTCTCCCTCACCATAAACACCGTAGAGACCGAACATGCCGGTTCGATAGGTTTCCATGAAAGAGTCATGATCAGCCGGATTCTGAAACTCAAGTCTCAATGTTCTCACGCCGGGTGCTTCGTCGTGGCGGGCGACGATTTTCATAATGGCCGGCTTGTAGATGTTTGGTTGCACGTTGTGGATGTTTTCGGTCACTGCGATAATTTTGATATCTCTTGTAAAGTCTCGGTAATACCCATGTCAACCGGGCACTGTCGTGAACAGCGGCCGCATCCGCTGCAGCTGTTCACACTGAACTTGCCGGGAAAATAGTTGAATTTATGCATGATTCGCTGGCGCCATCGTGCTGATTGTGTCGATCGGGGGTTATGTCCCGAAGTATGCATGGTAAAGAGGGCAAATGAGCAGCTGTCCCAGTTTTTTCGTCTCATTCCGCTGTAGGTGTCGCCTTCGTCCTGTATATCAAAGCAGTGGCAGGTGGGACAAAGGAAGGTACATGAAGCGCAGCCGATGCAGCGCATCGATATCTCTTTCCAGAATCGGCTTTCAAAGTTTTCAGGATTCTGCAGCCAGGCAACTGAGCGGTCAAGGTCAAACTTTTTCTCAACAACCGCCAGAGGAGCTGCCGTGTCGGCACTCTCCTGCACTATATCAGCAATTGCCTTGAATGCATCTCGTCCACGGTCGGTAATCTCCTCAACCAGCCACCCTCTCTTGTTTTCAAGTGGACGAAGCAGTATATCGGAGCCCTTCGTACTGTCAGGCGCCAGTTTAAGCGAGGTGCACATGCAGAAATCGTCCGATTGCGTACAGGCAATAGTCACAATAACCGATTCATTGCGCCGCTGGAACCAGTATTCATCTTTGTAATCCCATCCAAAAAGAGGATCATCAATCGCCATGCCTGAGGCATCACATGGGCGTGCACCGAAAATGATTCTTTGCCCGGATGGCGGTAAAAAATCCTTTGTCTCGATCGAATCTTTTTTGATAGTGTATTGCAACATCGGTTCACTCTGAGGAAAAAAAAGCTCCTTGATTGAACGTTCGGTAAGAATAAGCCCTAAATCTAATTCCGCAGCACGTTCAACGGCTGCGTATGTTGAAATATTATTTCGCTGTACAGGGCCTATAACACTGAAACCTGCCTTTTTCCATCGTTCGACACAATTGTCAAGTTTATCGCTGAAGAGGATTTTTGTCATACGGGTTTGTTACTTAGAGAATGAATGTCTCGGAATCGTCTTTTTTAAAACTGGCAAGCACCGGTTCCTGGGTTTTGCTTGTACCGGCAAAATGGTCAAATGTCCCAAGCACCTCTTCAGCCATTCTGTGATTGATGAGACGGAGAGGAATGTTGACCGGGCAGGCTCGGTCACAGTTTCCGCATTCGACACATCGACCGGAAAGGTGAAATGCCCGAACGATATTCCATTCAAAATTTCCGAGTGAATGTGATGAGGTATTGACCCATTGCGGCTGGTTGCTGTCGACAATACATCGTCGGCAATAGCACATCGGGCACGCCTGGCGGCAGGCATAACACTTAATGCACTTGGCAAACTCCCCCTGCCAGTATGAAAACCGCTCTTGCGGGCTCATTGATTCAATTTTTTCAAGCAGAAGCTCCTTGGCTACTCCCGGAGCGCTCTCTTTCAACGACTCTATCACATCGGCAAACTCCTCGACATGGATGCCCTTCAGCGCCTTGATCTCATTGCCGACAACATCGAATCCAAAAATAACCAGCTGATCGGAATCAAGCTGCGATTCTGCTGCAAGGATATTGACCGCACGTACCCCTTCCGGTCGGAGAAACACCGCTACACGCTTTTCATCACTGAGAAGCCCTTCACTGACCAGATAGCCAGAGAGGTTGGTAATGCAGGCCTCATCAAGCACAAGCCGTTCCACCTCATCAGGGGAGGTGATAAAGATTGGGCGGCGACGCTCACCGGTAGTGCCCTTTCCATACCCGATAACCATCTTTACCGCACCACCAGCAAGAAGCTCCTTTGCCCTCGTTCTGTATTGTTCTTCGATACTCATTCCGTGATATTATTTATAGTGACGCGGCAGCCTCTGTCTCTTCGATCAACTGGGTGTACTGTTCAAAAGGTCCGAGTTTGCGTATATCTTCAGTGACTTTGTTGATGAATTCAGCAAACTTGACACCCTCAGCCGCACTGATCCAGGAGTACTTGACTCGTTCTGGCGGAATACCGATAAATTCGAGCAGTGCGCGAAAAACCATCCATCTGCGACGTGCGTGATAGTTGCCATGGGTAAAATGGCAGTCTCCAGGGTGGCAGCCGCTTATCAGAACACCGTCAGCTCCCTTCTGCAGCGCTTTAAGAATAAACATCGGGCTGATTCTTCCTGTGCAGGGAAGGCGGATAATGCGTACATTTGGCGCATATTTCAACCGGCTGGTTCCCGCCAGATCAGCGCCCGCATAGGTGCAGTAGGTGCAGACAAAAGCAATGATTTTCGGTTCAAAAGGTTCACTCATCAGCTTACTCCGGTAGAAAAGTTCAGTTTGTTCTGGATAAAAGGCTCTTTTCAGAGGCCCATCACTTCTGCAAAGATCTGTTTTTCGGTAAAGCCTGCCAAATCAAGACTGTTCGAGCGGCAGAAGGTAACACAGGTACCGCAGCCCTGGCATAAGCCAGGATTGACTGAAGCTACCCGTTTGATGATTTTTCCGGAACGGTCGAGAATGTCTTTTTGCTCAATGGCATTGTACGGGCAGGCAAGCACACAACCCCAGCATCCCGCGCAGGTTGCTTCGTTGTTGGTGGCAACAACCGGCTCCCGTTCAAGCTTCTCCTTGCTGAACAGCGCAAGTACCTTGCTTGCCGTAGCCGATGCCTGGGCAACCGAGTCAGGAATATCTTTCGGCGACTGGCAGGCTCCGGCCAGGAAAACTCCTGCAGTGGAAGATTCAACAGGCCGGAGTTTGAGATGGGCCTCGTTGTAGAAACCATATTCGTCATAACCGATACCAATGGTTTTAGCAAACTCTTTGGCATCAGGCTGCGAGATCATGGCGGTCGCCAGTACCACCATATCAGCGGCGATTTCAACCGGTCTGCCCAGAAGGGTATCGACCCCTCTCACCATGAGTTTACCGTTCTCCTGCCAAACCTTGCTGACCCGCCCCCTGACATAGGAGGCCTCGTCATCCTCGATAGCTCTGCGGCTGAATTCATCGTACCCTTTTCCTGCGGCACGGATATCCATATAGAAAATATTGGTTTTCCCGTCGTGAACCTTATGGGCATAGAGCATGGCGTGCTTGGCGGTGTACATGCAGCATATTTTCGAGCAATAACGAACCCCTTTTGAAGGATCCCGCGACCCGGCACACTGTATAAAAACAACATTTTCAGGCTCTTTGCCGTCCGATGGACGCAGAATTTTTCCAGCCGTTGGGCCACTTGCCGATGCAAGGCGTTCGAACTGAAGACCATTGATGACATCAGGATATTTGCCGTAACCATACTCTCCGTACATGGTGTTATTCTGCACCTGAAATCCTGTTGCCACAACAATTGCACCAATCTCAAGCTCTATAAACTCATCCTGCATCTCAAAGTTGATAGCATCGCACTGGCAGGTTTTTGCACAGATTTTGCACTTACCATTTTTGAAGTAGATGCAGTTTGCTTTGTCGATAACCGGGATATTGGGTACCGATTGGGCAAAAGGAGTGTAAATAGCCGTACGTTTGCCAAGAGAGCAATCGAACTCACTTGATATTTTTTTTGCAGGGCATTTGGTTATGCAGTCGCCACATCCAGTACATCTGTCAAGGTCAACGTAGCGGGATTTCATGCGAACCCTTACCTTGAAGTTGCCGATATAACCATCGACACTCTCAATTTCAGCATAGGTAAGGAGGCGGATTTTTGGATGCTGTGCAGCCTCCACCATCCTTGGAGTCATGATGCACTGTGAGCAGTCAAGTGTAGGGAAGGTCTCCGACAACTGGGCCATGTGTCCGCCAAGGGATGGTTCACGCTCCACAAGCACGACATCCTGGCCGGCATTGGCAATATCAAGCGCAGCCTGTATACCAGCAATACCTCCTCCAATAACCAGGGCCCGGCGGGTAACCGGAACCTCAATCGGCTGAAGCTTGTTGTTCCGCTTAACTTTTTCAACCATTGAGCGTGTAATGTCCATGGCTTTTTCCGTAGCCATATCCTTGTCGGTATGCACCCATGAACACTGTTCACGAATATTTGCTATCTCACACAGATAGGGGTTCAGGCCTGCCTCAGCACACGCTTTGCGGAAGGTTGCTTCATGCATTCTCGGAGAGCATGCAGCAACCACCACACCGGTAAGGTTATTGTCGCGTATTGCTCGTTTAACACTCTCCTGTCCAGGATCCGAGCAGAAATATTTGTATTCGACTGAGACGGCAACTCCGGGGTGTTCTCCCATTGCGGCAGCCAGTCGGGTACAATCAACTTTGGCGCCGATATTTTCGCCGCAGTGACAAATGAATACTCCTATTTTCGCCATGATTACATCATTTAATATGAAGCCATAACTCTACGGCACCGCAAAAAGGAATTCCCTGATGCTGACAGGGGAAGACCGACAGCGTTTTTTTGACTAAAATTTCGATACCAGATCGAGTGCAGATACAAAATGTTTGCCCACAGCTACTTCTGCCGGATTAGCGCCGAGGGCTATGGCGACAAGTTCCGAAATATAGTAAACTGGCATTGGTTTAACATCCCCGAACCTCTTTATCATACTATCCTGGCGCATGTCAAGATTTGCCTGGCATAGGGGACAGGCAACGACAAAGGCTTCAGCCCCGTTTGCCTGGGCATTTTTTGCAATAGCGTGGGTAAGTTCCTCAACCAGCGGTTGCTGGGCCAGTGTGAGACCTGCGCCGCAACACTCTATCTTGAATGCCCATTCAACAGGAGTGGCTCCAATGGCACTCATGATAGCCTCCATTTTAACGGGGTTTTCAGGATCATCAAAAGCCATAGCTTCCATCGGTCGAACAAGAAGACAGCCGTAATAGCAGGCAAGTGAGAGGCCGGTCAGTGGTTTTTTCACCCTTTTTGCAATCTCCATCGGATCCATTGCTTCAAGCAGCTGGGTAACACCGATAAATTCCGATTTACAGGTCAGCTCTATTCCGGTTATCGAACGAACTTCTTCCCGAAGCTCAGGTGAATCCTTTAATGCCTGCCGGGTAGTTACCTGGCGATTCTGGCAGGCCGCGCATGGCGCAAGCACACAGTTCAACCCCTGTGCATCAGCAAGCGCCTGGTTCCTTGCGGGCAATAGCAGGGCAAGTTTATGGTTGGTGGCATGGGCTGATGTTGCTCCACAGCAGTTCCAGTCATCAATCTCCTGCAGTTTCAGGCCAAGAAGGGCACACATTTTTTTAACTGAAATATCAAACTCCTGTGCAGTCCCGCTGAGTGAGCATCCCGGATAGTAACCGATGGTCATGCCCGGTTTTATCGACAGGGGAGTTTTCGCCGCAAATTCCTTCTTTACAGGACGTCGTTTCGGTACAGGCTGATGAAACTCCTTTTTGGAAGCTTCAAAAATTTTAGCGATCTGATCTTTTCCCTTTACCCCACCTTTCCCGGTCAGGGAGTGCATTGGATTGATCTTTCCCTGCTTGATCATCTTGAGGCCAGAGCTTGCATCCTGAAGAAAGGTCCGAGTGCGAAGCTTGTAGCTGTTGACCAGTGAAAGTTCCTCCAGCCGTCCGTGTTTCCGTACGTTGTTGAGAAAAGAGAGGTGAAAGGCATTGACCAGTTTTTTTGCCTTATCTTCCGAAATGATGTTCTTTTCAAGAGCAAGGGCCCTGAGCGAGTCCATGGTAGCAGCAATATCCATGTTTTGGGGACATCGCGCCGTACAGGTCATACAGCCCACGCAGTACCATAGCGCATTACTTTTCAGCGCTTCTTCCATATAACCAGCCTGAACAAGGCGCATGATTCTGGCCGGTGGATTATCCATGAAGGCTCCCGCTGGACATCCGGCTGTACATTTACCGCACTGGTAGCAGCAGTTATAGTCATTGCCTGTGGATTCCTCAAGCTGATGCTTAAGGGCATCCGTTACTGTCATCTTGATATTTGACACGTGGTATAGTTGCTTTACGTGGAGCGGGAAGCGAAATGACACAAACATGGTATGTTAAGGAAAAATACCATAATGTCAAATTAACCAGCCTTAAATATTAATCCTCTTGTAAAAGAGAGCATCCCGCAGCACTTCAAGAACTTGTCAATTCGTTGTGCTGCGTTGATGGAAAAATTGAAAACACCAATAATAACAAAAGCGTTCATAAATTTGGGACGTAGTTGAATAACGACAACAAATAATGTTGCCTATCTGTAAAAAAAACTGCACATCAGCTTTTTCGTACCATATAGCTAACCGCGCTGGTTGCAACGCCCAACTCACAAACTTGGCGAAGCAGATCTATACCGGTTCTGAAAAAAATAGCCGGATCTTGTATGGCTGCGGTTGTCGTGATTATATTAGAGTACAATATCCGGGAGATGATAGAGTATTCCCATGAATAGACGAGGTAAGTGACTTTACAAACGGAGTATTGCATGGCCATAATTGATGACAAAACAGAGAGCAAGGAGTGCGAAAAGGCTTTGCGTGAAGGTGAGTTGCGTTTCAAGAGTCTTTTTGCTGGCCATTCGGCCATAATGATGGTTATTGACGCTGAAACCGGCAATATTATTGATGCAAATCAGGCTGCGGCAGATTTTTATGGATGGTCGATTGATGTTCTCTGCCGTATGAACATTCTGCAGATCAATACCCTTTCTCCCGAAAAAGTGGTGGCTGAAATGTCAAAATCACAGTCAGGAGAGAACAGCCACTTCTTTTTTAAGCACCGCAGGGCGAACGGCTCTATTCGCGATGTTGAGGTGTTGAGCAACAATATCGTTATCGCCGGAAAATCCATACTCTACTCAATTATCCATGATATTACCGAACGAAGGCTGGCTGAAGGTGAACTTCAGAGGCTTACGCGCACACTGCTGGTAACTGACAATTGCAATCAGGCACTCATTCATACCGATGATGAACTGGATCTGCTGCAAAAAATCTGCAATATCACCGTCGAAACCGGTGGTTTTAGAATGGCCTGGATTGGTTATACAGAGCATGATGTGGCAAAAAGGCTCCACCCGATAGCCTATGCAGGTAATATCGGTGATTATTTGGAGTCAATTACCATCTCCTGGGCCGATGACATCTATGGGCAGGGACCTGCCGGCAGAGCAATCCGCACTGGTCAGCCAACTTCTGCAAATCATATTTTGACCGACCCACAGTTTGGGTTATGGCGTTCTGAGGCGATACGGCAGGGGTATGCGGCTATTCTCAGTTTGCCCTTACTCATTGACAACAGTGTGATTGGAGCATTAACCATATATTCCGAAGTACCCCATGCATTTAACGCTGCCGTAACCAAACAGCTCACATCTCTTGCGGATAATCTGGCATACGGAATCAAGATGCTGCGCAGCCGCCATGCGCTGAAAGAGAGCGAGGAGCGGTTCAGAACCCTGTTTGAAAAACACTCGGCTATCATGCTGATTATTGATACCAAAACAAGGGCTATTATTGGAGCCAATAGTTCGGCAGCCAACTTCTATGGTTGGCCGGTTGAGGAACTCTGTCGCATGTACATCTATCAACTCGATGCTCTACCTCCTGATATATCCAGACAAAAAATTGAAGAGTACCAAAAATCAGGCATAAACACATTTGAATTACGCCACAAGACCAGGGGTTGCTCTCTGCATGATATGGAAATCTTTTCAAACAGCATCAATGATTTGAATTATCTGGTGATTCACGACGTCACCAATCGTAAGCTTTATGAGCAGGTCAATGCATTCCGGCTTCGCATACTCCAGATGGCAGACAGTCATTCGATAGAGGAGCTGCTGATGGCAACTCTTGATGAAGCAGAAAAGCTGACGAGAAGTTCTATCGGATTTATCTTCTTTGTCGCTGAAGATCAAAACAGCCTGCTGCTTCAAACAGTCTCGACCAATACCCAGCTCAACATGTGCAAGGCTGAAGGAAAAGGAGTGCACTATCCGTTGAACCAGGCTGGTGTTTGGGCAGATGCTGTTCGAGCGCGAAAAGCGATTATTCATAATGATTATCCATCACTCCAGCATCGCAAAGGACTGCCGGAAGGTCATGCTGCAATCAAGCGAGAGCTGGTTATTCCCGTCAACCGTGATGAGAAAATAGTGGCCATCATGGGGGTCGGCAATAAGCAAACGGATTACAGTGAACGCGATATTGAATGGGTAGAGATCATCGCCAATCAAGTTTGGGATATCGTTGCCAAAAAGATTGCCGAGGAGGAGAATAAGAGACTTGCTGCCCAACTTCAGCACGCATCGAAACTGGAGATGATCGGGCAGCTTGCGAACGGAATAGCCCATGAAATAAACAATCCGCTCAATTTCATCACGATCAGTCACTATAACCTGGAGAACGACTACATCGATCTGCGGAAGCTTGTTGTTCGTTATAGGGAGATTATCGAAAAAATTGATTCCATGCCGTCTATGGCCGAAGAGCTAAAGCAGCTTCGTGAACAAGAGCGGGAACTTGATATTGATGAGCTTCTCAGCAGCATTCCCCAAACTCTTGAAATGACCAAGAATGGAGTGGAGCGTATTACGGCCATTACCCGAAGCATGCGGAGCTACTCTTTCAAGAATGAAAAGGGTAGCCTGATCCTCTTTGCTATCAATAAGGCAATCAGTGAAGCTCTTGTCATAGCAAAGAGCGAATACCGGGATTTCGCTGCTGTTGCATTACAACTTGAAGAGTTACCGCTGATCATGTGCAATCCCTCATTGATCAGTCAGGCCTTGCTGAACCTGATCATCAACAGCGCTCAAGCAATCAAGTCACAGAAAAGGAGCTCTCTGGGCAATATAGTAATCAAAACCTGGGCAACCACTGAGAGCATCTTCTGCTCCGTCGCTGATGATGGACCGGGAATTTCTGAAGAGGTAAGGATTAGAGTATTTGAACCGTTTTTTACAACCAAGGAGGTGGGTAAAGGAACTGGGCTTGGTTTAAGCATTACCTATGACATTATTGTCAATAATCACAAGGGAAACATCTCTGTTGAGTGTTTGGCGGAGGGAGGTACGATGTTTACATTTTCACTGCCAATCAAAAGAGGTGCAAAACAGCCGGCCACCTGAAAAAATCATCTGTTATTCCTGCTCAACAATCTCCCCCAATACAACCCTTTATCAGTTCGAGAAGCTCGCTCTTTCTTATGGGCTTGGTTATGAAGCTGTCGCATCCCGCTTTTTTGGCTTTTTCTTTGTCCTCTTTTGAGGTAAATGCTGACTGGGCGATAACAGGCAGTTCTGGCCGCTGCTTTTTAATGAGTCTTGTGGCCTCAAAACCGTTCATTACCGGCATTTTAATATCCATAAGCACCATAATTTGATCTCCGGATGATGCTGAACGAGTTCGACTGCTTCCCAGCCGTTTTCGGCAAAGAGAATTGTGCTGTTTTGATCTTGAAGGATCTTTTTAAGCAGCAGAGTGCTCACTTCGTCATCTTCGGCTATGAGAATGCAGAGAGCCGGACTCTTATCGGCCAAGCCTTTGGTATCAGGCGAAAAGTTTACTGATCTATTGACAAGTTTATACGGCAGCGTGAATGAAAAGGTACTCCCTGCTCCCTCAACCGATTTGACCTGGATTGTACCGCCCATCAACTCAACGAATGCCTTGGAGATACTCAACCCCAGACCTGATCCCTCATAATTGCGGGTCAGGGAGTTATCTCAGCTCATCAATTGACCAACCATAAAAGTCAGCGGACGCTTGATTGGCATCAATGATAAAACCCGTCTCTGGCTCAAGAATCATTTTGATGACCCAATGACTTTCAAAGAGCTTTCTGAATCGTTCTTCACTTTGCCTTAGTGCCTCTTCAGCCTCTTTACGTGCGGTGATATCAGAGAATATCGATGCCACGCAACCCTCCTGAGGCCGATACAGCGAGATGTCATACCATTTCTTCAACGGTTCAAGGTAATATTCAAACTGGTCAGAAATTCCGGTCTCAACTACCTGCCTGTGCTTTTCGATAAAATCCGGATGCAATGCAACGATCGCTGGCAGAACCTCTGTCAACCTCCGGCCTGTAACATCACTCAATCCAGTTAATTTTACATAACTCTCGTTGATCTCTTCATGAATAAAATCCACATTGTGACCTTCATCGATAATCATGCGGCAGTAAGCGTAGCCGTTTCGTAAGGTATGAATGAGGTTATGATAACGGGCATTCTCTGCCTGTATGAAGTCTATTGAGTTGGAAATGTTGTTTTGTCCAGTATTATCGTTCGGCATGAAATAGTATTGATGTTTCTGCTAATTACAGAAATATTTTCATTCAAAGACCGCATAAATTCAACATATCCCTATTGCCAAATAATATTTCGCACTATTGGTTTGCTGACGGCTGACATTGTGCTCTACTTACTCCTTTGCAGGAAGATGTTTCTTTACTGCAACGATAAGCTCCTCAAGGTTGGCCAGGTCATCTATCTCCGTTTTTGGCAGCAGCACTTCGAAATTGACGTTTTTCTGCAGGATAACGGGGTACTGGAAGCTCTGGCCATATTTTTTTTCGAATTCATCGCGGTGGAGGAATTCTACGGGAACTCCTAAGGAGATGCGGAACTCTTTCCACGCTTCAATTTCAGTGAATGGCCCATGGGTCAGTTTGCAGAGGCTGCAGTCGTAGGTTTCGGGGCTCAGAATTTTGTGTGCCATATCGATGAGAGTGCTGACGGGATTGCTGTCGGTGTTGTAGACAAAGATGAGTGTCATCGTCGTGCTTCTTAATGGCGGTTAACGGAAAACGAAAATCCAGGTAATCCTTGTAAAACCCATGACAAGGTCCATATATTACCTATATGAGAGGGAAAAACAAATTGAGATCATGAAAAGAGATATTCAGCGTATTATTGATTCCATCGAGGCGGGGGAGTATAAAGCAGCTCATGATAGTTTGGGGGCTGTGATGAAGTCATACCCAGAGGAGTGGTATTTAGAGGTGGCGTTTATAGAAACCGGCATTGCCCATGCGATGCAGGTTAAAGGGCAAGAACGAAGGCTTACCATGGGGTTTTACGCGCAAAGCGCAGCATGGCGCCTTAAAGATCTCTTGGGGCATCCGGGCGCAGCGGAGTGTTTGCGTACCCTCCATAAACTGGTAGACTTTACCGCAACCGCGCGATATAATAGTTTAAACTGACATAGCCTTTTCAACCCTTGCTACTTCTCTTTCAGTTTTCCCCCTTTTGCTATAGAACTGGGCACTTGTCCAAAATCCTGTTTCGCTAAAGAATGGAATTTGCTGCAAGAGGTTTTTTTGAGGTATATACCAACTACAATACGTTTATGAGACTGAGCACGACACAACAGCAGTACATTCTTCAGGCAACCCGACAGAACTTTGGTGCTGATGCCAAAGTGTGGTTGTTTGGTTCGCGCGTTGACGATGCGCGTCGCGGTGGAGATGTGGATTTGTATGTGGAGACAACGCAGGGTAATACGCTGATGGCGGTATTGCTCTGCAAAATAGCTCTTGAAGAGAGGTTAGACTTGCAGGTTGATCTGGTTGTTAATGATCACGGAAAAGATGAACCAATCTATCATATCGCAAAAAAGAAGGGAGTTCTATTATGACCGAGCATTTGCGTCTTATCGCAAGGAAATTGGATCATTTGCAGCGCATGCGTGAATATCTGGCGCACTCTTTTGAGCGGTGTTGTGACATCTTTCCTGCGACGAATTGGCAGGCTGTGAGTATGGAGCAGCACGAAATGCTCGCGGCTTTTCGTATCAGGTTCAGTGAATTTCAGGAACATCTTGGCAAGACGATGAGAGCCGTAGCCATTGAAGAAGAGGTAGAGGTGGAGCGCTTTGGCTCTGTATTGGCTTTCATGGAAAAGCTCTCTCTGCTGGAGTCGGTTGATCGCTGGAAGGTGATTCGTGAAATACGCAATGCCGTTAATCATGAGTATGAAGAGGATGCCGAACGCCTTTCACTGTTTTTTGCCGAAATGTTCAAGGCCAGGCCACTCCTGAGTTATTTGCCTGCCATGACAAATTAGCGTTTTTTTGTGCTGAAGCCTACAGGCTTGATAATTCGGGTTTATCGTCTTGATGCGGTTGATGCGCACGACAAGGGGCTGGTAAAGCAGATCGAAGTTGCTGCTGCGACAGTGGAAGATGCCTACAACAAGCCCTATGTCCGCCTCTTGAAGGTCGAGAACAAGCGTGGCAGGATTTCCGCACTCGTTGAGCTCGAAAAGCTGACTGCCAGCGGTATCAAACGAAAAGAGCAGGTTGTGGTTGATGGCGATAATCTTGAAATGGTTACCAGCCGGGCGATCTATGCAGATTGCTCTATCGGTGAAATCCGTGTTGAAAAGGGCAAAGAGTTTATGGAGTTGCGCTTCCCCGGTGGTGAGCAGTTTCTGAAGCTTGGCGAGGCTTATGGTGATGTGGATGCTCTTGCCGTGCAGCGCCAGATGATCCGCCGCACAATCAAGGAACACCTCGACAAGGAGCTGCGTCTGCGCCCTCAGGGTATCAAGGTACTTTCGCTCTTCTTTATTGATGAGGTTGCCAAATATCGATCGTACGACAGTGACGGTAACTCAGTGAAGGGCGATTATGCCCGCATATTTGAGGAAGAGTACCGCCGGGCGGCAAAGCTGCCTGATTACAATTATGCGCTGCAACGTTGCGTTTTCTGATGACAGTGCGTTTGGAAAAATTGCGAAGTTCATTGATATGATGTTCTTTTTGTTTATGATAGAGAGCCTTTTTTAATTTTTATCATGAATTATCTGTTTGATACAAAATCATGTTTGATGAAATAGAGTTTGACAAGATCAAACGTCTTCCCAAGTATGTCTTTGCCGCGGTTAATGAGCTGAAAATGGCTGAGCGGCGGGCTGGAGAGGATGTGATTGATTTTTCAATGGGAAATCCCGATGGCCCGACCCCCCAGCATATTGTTGACAAGCTCATAGAGAGTATCAATAAACCCCGAACTCATGGTTATTCGGTTTCAAAGGGGATTTACAAGCTTCGTGGTGCGGTAGGTACCTGGTATAAGCGCAAGTACAATGTCGATCTCGATCTCGATCACGAGGTTGTAGCAACGATGGGTTCAAAAGAGGGCTATGTCCACCTTGTGCAGGCCATTACCAATCCCGGTGATCTTGCCATGGTGCCTGACCCTTGCTATCCTATTCACTCTCAGGCCTTTATTCTTGCCGGTGGCAACGTCCACAAGCTGAAGCTGGAGATGAATGACGACTTCACTCTTGACGAAGCAGGATTTTTCCGGAATATTGAAAAGGCGTTGCGCGAATCCTCACCCAAGCCAAAGTATCTGGTCGTGAATTTTCCGAACAATCCAACTACAGCAACCGTTGACCTCTCTTTTTATGAAAAGCTGGTCGATATTGCCCGCCAGGAGCGATTTTACATTATCAGCGATATCGCTTATGCCGAAATAACCTTTGATGGTTACGTTACTCCCTCAATCCTGCAGGTTCCCGGTGCAAAGGATGTTGCTGTGGAGAGCTACACTCTTTCAAAAACCTACAACATGGCCGGATGGCGGGTTGGTTTTATGGTGGGTAATGCCAAACTGATCGGTGCCCTTGAAAAAATCAAGAGCTGGCTCGATTATGGTACCTTTACGCCCATACAGGTTGCTTCAACCATTGCGCTTACAGAGGATCAGAGCTGTGTTCAGGAGATATGCGAAGTCTATCGCAAGCGACGAGATGTCATGGTCAAAAGCTTTTCCAATGCCGGATGGGAGCTTACTTCACCTCGGGCCAGCATGTTTGTCTGGGCCAGGATTCCAGAACCATTCAGGGTAATGGGCAGCCTTGAGTTCAGCAAGAAACTGCTGAGCGAGGCCAAGGTTGCGGTCAGTCCGGGTATTGGCTTTGGAGCTTATGGTGATGACTATGTGCGTGTTGCCATGATTGAGAATGAGGAACGCATCCGCCAGGCCGCACGCAATATTAAAAAGTTTCTGCGCGATCAGGAGGTCTGATGCAGGGTCTGACAGGGGGATTAAAGATTCGTTTCAATCTCAAACACCTCCCCAATGGCCTCCTGAATAGAGTAGAGCACCATGCCGGATGATACCAGGCTTGCGACATCGCTTGCCAGGTCTCCGGCTCTTCCGTGAAACCATGCTGCTGCCGCCGCGGCGTTAAAGATATCCGCGCCTTTGGCTGCCAGGGCCGCAATCATTCCGGAGAGCACATCGCCCGAACCTGCTGCTGCAAGAGCTTCTGTGCCGCTTGTGTTTAAGAGCACCGGCCCTGTTTTGCGGGCAATAACCGTTGGATTGCCTTTCAACAGAATAGTCACTCCATGCTTGCGAGCATAACTCCTTGCGGTTTCAATAGGGTTTGCGGCAATCTCTTCTGCTGAAATGCCCGAGAGGCGGCTGAACTCCCCATAATGCGGTGTAAGAACAACCTCCCGGCATCGATCGAACAGATCGGTTGATCCAATGCTTGCAAGGGCAAAGAGGGCGTCGGCATCAAGGATAAGTTTTTTTTCAGCAATTTCGGAAGAGGCAATCAGATCCATGATAAAATCAATGGTGGTTTGATCGCGCCCAAGACCGCATCCAATCATGACAGCATCGGCCCAGCGGGCTTTTTCGAGAATGGTGGCCATATCTCTTCCTATAACCACCGCTTCTGGTACAGCCGTGTGTATAGCACCGGCAAGAGAGAGCGGCACACAGACACAGACGTACCCCGCACCAGTCGTAAGCGCAGCCTTGACAGAAAGGATTGCAGCGCCAAGCATCGAGGTGTGTTCAGTTTGTGAACCCGCAATGATCAGCACCTTGCCATTGGTATGTTTTGCGCTCCTGGGCTCTCTAAGGATAAAGTGTTCAGCCGCAAACTCCCGGTCGGTCAAATAGCATGAGGATGGTTCCAAGAGAAAGCGGGGGATGGAGATTTCCGCTACATGCACCTCTCCGCAGCTCTGTGGTCCCTCGTTCAAGTAAAAGCCGGTTTTGGGGAATGCCATGGTAACGGTTACATCGGCTGTGACCGAGGGAGTAGCCGCAAACCCGGTGGTTGCATCAAGTCCGGATGGAATATCAATCGCAAGAGTAAGTGCGCTGCTTCTTTCACGGATAGAGTTGATGAGCTCAATCCCTTCAGCAAGCGGGGAAGAAAGCACCATCTCCTCTTCGGTTAACCGAAGTCCGGTGCCCGTAACAGCGTCAATCACCATATCATAGGTGGTTTCAGCGACATAGGGCAGCGCTTCGTCATGGCTTGTAAAAATGCGCAGTTGTGCAGTGTGCTCATTGTATGCTTCGAGCATGGCAAGCCCTTCACGATTTATCTCTTGCAGACTCGCGACAGGGTAGAGCAGCACAAGATCAACGGAGGCATCAAGATTCAGGAGATGCCGAGCCAGCACAAAGCCATCACCGCCGTTATTTCCTTTGCCCGAAACGACAAGAAAAGAGCTGCCGGAGAGTGATTCCTCTTTTTGAAGGGTTTCCCTTATAATGCGCAAACATTCATGACCAGCAAGCTCCATAAGTCTGGGTTCACCGATATGAAGCTGTTCTATTGCCGCCCTATCGGCTCTTTGCATTTCCTGTGCAGTTACAAGAGGCAGCATGATTTATGGTTAAAGTTCGTCAAGGTGCAGAGAGTGCTCAAGCGAGTGAAAATATGCTTCGCCGAGTTCATTGATCGAAAAGTGCAGCACCGGTTCACTGTTCAGAGTAATAACCGCATCCCCTTCAATAACGTTTCCAATAATGCGTACCGGGACATTGTGCCTGTTTGCCTCTTGGATGACCTCATCCGCTTTATCGGGCGATATACTCAACACCACTCGCCCCTGTGCTTCCGAAAAGAGCTGTTGCTGGATATGATATGGGCCCTGGTCGGTATCTTCCAGGTCAATGCTGAAACCAAGCGGGGCCTTGTCGTTCATGATGGCTTTTTCGGCCAGTGCGACAAAAAGCCCACCGTCGGAGATATCGTGCGCGGAGTGTACAAGTTTTTTTGCGGCAAGCGCAACAAGCAGCTCCTGCAGCTTTTTTTCGTGCTCAAGATCGACGCAGGGGGCATCCTGACCGGGAGTGTCGTACTGCATCACAAGATATTCCGAAGCATCCAGCGTGAGTTCAGGATGGCCAAGCAGCATGATTGTGTCTCCGGCATCGGTAAAGGTCGAACCTACAAGGTTGTCGATATCATCAAGCAGGCCGATCATGCCGATGGTCGGGGTGGGGTAGATGGCGGTGCGTTCTCCGCCGATCAATGTTTCGTTATAGAAACTGACATTACCGCCGGTCACCGGTGTATTGAAGGCCTGGCAAGCCTCGCCCATGCCCCGAACTGATTCCTTGAACTGAAAGTAGACCTCGGGTTTATAGGGATTGCCGAAATTCAGGCAGTTAGTGATAGCCAGTGGTGTTGCACCAGAACAGGCAATATTTCTGGCACATTCAGCCACGGCAATTTTGCCGCCTGCCAGAGGATTGAGATAGACATAGCGGGCGTTACAGTCGGTTTTCATGGCCAGGCCTTTCCGTGAGCCCTTGACCCGGATAACCGCAGCGTCAGTATGCCCGACAGGGGTTACCGTATTGGTCAGCACCATGGAGTCATACTGGCGGTAAACCCACTGCTTGCTTGCAATATTTGGGCGTGAAAGGAGAGCAAGGCTGATTGCCCTGAACTCAAGATCCTTGTCGTCAACCAGTATGGCCACCGGTGTATCCGGTTTTTTTTCAACCGCTTCACGGATATAAACCGGAGCTCCGCCTCCCAGCACCAGCGTTTCAGCCGGAATTTCCGCAACGACTCTACCGTGATGTAAAATCCTTACCTGATTATCGCTTGTAACCCGTCCGATAACGACCGCCAGCACATCCCACTTCCGGTAAACCTCAATGATTTTCTCTTCAAACCCTTTTGCAGCTACAATAAGCATCCGTTCCTGCGATTCAGAGAGCATGATTTCATAAGCACTCATTCCCGCTTCGCGAATCGGCACAAGATCAAGATCAATCTCAATACCACCTGATCCAGTTTTTTCTATGCCCCTCGCACTCATTTCCGAGGTGGAACTGGTGATTCCTGCTGCGCCCATATCCTGCAGGCCAACAACATAACCGGTTGCAATGGCTTCAAGCGTGGCTTCAAGCAGCAGCTTTTCCGCAAAGGGATCACCAACCTGAACGCTCGGGCGTTGTTCTTCCGAGGCTTCACTGAGTTCAACCGAGGCAAACGTTGCGCCATGAATACCATCCCTTCCGGTCGATGAACCGACAATCAGCACAGGGTTACCTTCACCGAGGGCTGTTGCGCTCACGGTTTTATCATGCTCTACAAGACCGACCGACATGGCATTGACAAGGGGATTGCCGGTATAGCCCTCTTCAAAATATATTTCTCCGCCAACAGTCGGTACACCGAACGAGTTACCGTAATCTCCAATACCGCGCACAACCCCATCCACCAGATAGCGGACATGGAGATCTTTGGGAGAGCCAAACCGGAGCGAATTGAGCGATGCAACCGGACGGGCACCCATCGTAAAAATGTCGCGGTGAATTCCTCCAACTCCGGTAGCGGCACCCTGATAGGGTTCGACGGCGGAGGGGTGGTTGTGTGATTCAATCTTGAAGGCTACAGCAAGGTTGTCGCCGATATCTACCAGGCCCGCATTTTCTTCACCGGCGGAGGTCAAAAGAGCTTTGCCTTCACGGGGAAGGGTTTTAAGCACAGCTATGGAATTTTTATAGCTGCAGTGTTCTGACCACATGACCGAAAAAATTCCAAGCTCGGTAAATGTTGGTGTTCTTCCGAGAATGGCACAGATTTTTCCGTACTCTTCTGCATTCAAACCGTGTTCTGCTGCAAGGCTAATGGTAACTTCAACTTCAGTATGTTTCATGGGTAGAGGTAACGTTTCAAAGGATCAGGGTTGCTGGCCGTGACAGTTTTTATATTTCTTTCCACTTCCGCAGGAGCACAAATCATTACGGCCCGGTTTTTTTTCAGCGATAACCGGCTGTTGCACGCTCTGGGCACTCTCCGTTTCGCCATCCCTCTCCGGCATATCCACACCAAATGATGCGGTATAAACGCTTTCTGCGGCCTGATGCTGTGCTACCAGCCTTTCCTGTTTGACTGCGGCTTTTCGCTGCCGTTCTTCCATCTCACGCGCCTCATCAGGATTGACCGGGAAGAGCTTGAAGGCCAGAGAGAGGGTTTCGAGCTCTATGTCGTGCAGCAGATCAACAAAGAGCCGATATGCCTCCTGCTTATACTCAAGCAGCGGATCTTTCTGACCGTAAGCACGCAAATTGATACCTTCACGCAGGGAATCAATCTCCCTTAAATGCTCTCTCCACCTGAGATCAATGACGCTCAAGACCGCATATTTTTCAATCTGCTGCATAATCTCTTCCGGTACAGCCGCCTCTTTTCTGCGGTAAAAAGCAACGGCGGTCTCGTAAAGCTTCTTTGCCGTAGCCTCGACGCCTTCCCGCTCAAAAGTGTCCCGGTCAGGTTTAAACTCAATGGAGAGCTCGCGCAGCACTTGCTCCTCAATACCATCGACATCCATTGATTTGTGATATTTTTTGATCACCACCTCACTGTAATCCATCAGAAGGTCAAGGATATCACTGGTCAGACGCTCCTTGAGCAGTCCATTTTTGCGGCGGGAATAGATGACCTCACGCTGCTGGTTCAGCACATCGTCATATTCCAGCAGGCGCTTACGGATTGCAAAGTTTTGATCCTCAACTTTTTTCTGTGCCCGTTCAATTGATTTGGTGATCATTGAGTGCTCAATCACGTCACCCTCCTCATGTCCCAGGCGATCCATCACGGAAATAACGCGGTCAGAGCCAAAGAGACGCATCAATTCGTCCTCAAGTGAAACAAAAAAGACCGATTCTCCCGGATCACCCTGACGTCCGGCACGTCCACGAAGCTGCCGGTCAATGCGACGCGACTCGTGACGTTCTGAACCTAAGATAAAGAGTCCGCCCAGTTCACGTACACCCTTGCCAAGTTTAATGTCTGTTCCTCGGCCAGCCATATTGGTGGCGATGGTCACGGCATTTTTCTGGCCAGCTTCAGCCACAATCTCTGCTTCACGATCGTTCTGCTTGGCGTTGAGCACATTGTGCGCAATTTTTTTGGCCCGAAGCATTCTCGAAAGAGTTTCTGAGACCTCAACACTTGTTGTACCCACAAGCACCGGCTGCCCTTTTTTCTGCAGCTCCTCAACCTTCAGCACAACGGCATTGTACTTTTCCCGACGGGTTTTATAGACAAGATCGTCCATATCCTTGCGGACAATCGTGCTGTTTGTGGGAATAACCACAACGTCGAGCTTGTAGATTTCAAAAAATTCCGAAGCTTCGGTTTCCGCCGTGCCGGTCATACCGGCAAGCTTTTTGTAGAGCCTGAAAAAGTTCTGGATGGTGATGGTTGCCATCGTCTGCGTTTCACCCTCAATCTTGACATTCTCTTTGGCCTCGATAGCCTGGTGCAGCCCATCGCTGTAACGGCGGCCTGAAAGAATTCGTCCGGTAAATTCATCAACAATCATAACCTGTCCGTTCTGGACCACATACTCATCGTCCCGCTCAAACAGGGAGTAGGCTTTCAGCAGCTGACTGATATTGTGCAGCCGCTCTGAACGGTCGGCAAAAAGGCGGTAAATCTCATCTTTTTTCTGGATTTTATCGGCTGCGGCAATGGCCTTGTCACTTTCAATGCCAGCGACTTCCGAACCGACATCGGGAAGCATAAAGATATCGCTGTCCTGATGGCTGAGCTTGCTGAGAAACTCGCGCCCCTTGTCAGTAAGATCAATCGTGCCACCCTTTTCGTCCACCGCATAATAGAGCGCATCGTCAACCTCCTGCATCCGGCTTGAATTGTCTTTAAGGTATTCGTTCTCGGTACTCTGAACAAGTTTGGCCATACCCTGCTGGGAGAGCATCTTGATATAACGGGTATTTTTAGGCTGTCCACGTTTGACTCGAAGGAGCGCAAGTCCGGCATCGAAATCACCTGGTTTTGTCTTGAGAATTTTTTCAGCTTCAGTGAGGTATGATGCAACCAGATGCTGCTGAGCTCTAACCAGCTGTTCAATCCATGGTTTGATCTCCTGGAATTTACTGTTGTCGGCATGTGGTACCGGCCCTGAAATAATAAGTGGAGTTCTGGCTTCATCAATCAGCACGCTATCGACCTCATCAACAATGGCGTAGTAGAAGTTGCGCTGCACCATCTCTTCCGGCGTTCCCGCCATATTGTCGCGCAGATAGTCAAAACCAAGTTCGTTGTTCGTGCCGTATGTGATATCGCACTGGTACTGCTCCCGGCGCTCTTCTGGCCTCATGGTGTTGAGAATAACGCCGACCGAGAGATTGTGGAAGGCAAACACAGGATTCATCCACTCCTTGTCTCTCTGGGCCAGATAATCATTGACCGTAACAACATGCACCCCTCTTTCAGTCAGGGCATTGAGAAAGACTGGCAGGGTTGAAACAAGGGTTTTTCCCTCACCGGTGGCCATTTCTGAAATTTTTCCTGAATGAAGCACAATGCCACCGATCAGCTGGACATCATAGGGCACCATGTCCCAGATCATCTCTCTGCCTACGACATGGTAGATGTGGCCTTTAAGGCGTACGCAGGTCTCTTTGACAAGAGCAAAAGCCTCAGGCAGAATCTCTTCAAGTATGTCAGCGGTAGCCTTTTCATACTCTTCGCCGAGAGAGTCCAGCTTCAAGTTTATTGCTTCCGCCTCTTGAAGGTCGATATCAGGGTTGTCAAGTTTCAGTGAGAGATTGGTTTTTTCCAGCTCTATGGGCTTCAGGACGCCGCGCACTCTCTTTTTCAGTTCCAGCCCCTTCTCCCTCAACTTGTCATCACTGAGCGATGACAAGGCGCGCTGCAGCTCGTTGATAGAGCTGATAATTGGCTGGATCTTTTTAATATCCTTATCGTGTTTGGAACCGAAGATCTTTTCAAAAATTTTCAACATGTACAGGTATTTGCTCTCTAAAGTTTCAGATAGTGTTATGGCTTCGCTATATCCAATCGAGCCTTAAGGTATTGAATTAGACATTGAGAAAAAAGCGGGGATCCTTTAAAAAAAAGGAGGAAAGGGAAGCGAAGAGTCCGAATCCTCCCTGTAATCAGTGCTTTCTGGAGGAAAGTTCAGCAAAAAAGTCCTTCAGATGCCGGGAGCCGTAGGCGGGCGCAACATGGTCAAATTTGAGCGCTTCAATCGCAAAAGAGAGCAGGTCAGCCAGATTGCGGTTAAAAAGCCCGGTCACCATAAGCCCGCCTTCAGCCAGCCACAGAGGCAGCTCAGTTATCCACGGTGTTTTACCGCAGGCGTGAAATGCCAGTTCCATAGTCTCTTTGAAGGTATAGATATCAGGTCCGCCAACCGGAATCTCCCTGGATTCACCCTTGACGGCATCAACACACACCTTGGCCAGATCAGCCCCATGAATCGGGTTGATTTTTTTTTCACCTTCACCAACCATGAAGATATGGCCGCTTTGAGCCATTGAAAAAAAACGTCCCATATCTGAAAAGTAACCATTCGGTCGTATGACTGCCCAGGAGAGACCAGAGTTTTTAAGTTCTGCCACAAACAGCTCGTGCGCCTTGATTGTCAAAATATCGGGCATCTTGTCCTCATTGAACACCGAGACATAGATAAATCTCGAAACACGCTCTGCAACAGCCTGCTCCAGAATGCGTTTATTGCCAAGGTAATCAACATCGTAGCTGCTGTGATGAGCATCGGGCGCAGTAAGGCCAAGGGCGCAAAAGACAATGTCAACCCCTTTACATACATCGCGGATGCTTTCCGGAGAGGTTACATCTCCGACAACAATCTCATCAGCAAGATCGTGCACCGCAGGCTCTCCATGCGAGCCGGCAGTTTTAAACTTGTCCGGGTTTCTGACCAGAGCACGAACCTGGTAGCCCCGCTCCTTGAACTCCTTCACCGCGTATCTGCCGAGATATCCGGAAGCACCGGCAACCAGCACTTTTTTTGTAACGCTCATGGTGTAGACTCCTTATTGGTTGACGGTTCAATACCCCGTTAAAATGATTGCAATTTTTTAATCTCCCTGCGCCAGCAGTGAAAAAGTATATGCCCGGCATACCCTGCAAAATCCGGGTTTAAAAAAGAACGGGCCTCAGCATCAAGTATAAGATAACTCGCAGGGCTTAAAGATCGAAGCGCTGTTGTACTCTTGAACCAGCTTCCAAGATATTGCTTGACATGGGTGTCAATAGGAAAAGCATCAAAACGTCCAAGACCGAACAGCGCGATACAGTCAGCAATTTTAAACCCTATCCCCCTGTTTTCCGACAATTTTCGGCGTACCTCCGACAAAGGCATATCCCTGTCACAAAGTCTCTGAAAGTCTACTTTCCCCTCAACCACACCCTGCGATACAGCGATAATATTGTTAGCCCTCACACGATTATTGTTTGTACAGCGACTGAGCATAAACGGGTCAGCGGCAGCAAGGCGCTCGGGATCCGGGAAGTTATACAGCTCAATCTCATTCCCTGCAAAAGTAACCGTTGTTTTCTCACCATAGGTTTTTATGAGCATCGACACCTGTTTCCTGATCAAGTGCATGCCAATACCCTGTGCACACATAAACGAAATCATGGTTTCAAAAGGATCCTGCCTCATGATTCGTAAAGAAAAATATTCTGCCAGAAGTTTCCATAGATCCGGATAAAATCGTGCAAAACTCTCAGGAAAAACCCGATCCATATCAATATCAAGCGAAAAATATCTCTGAAAAAAGAGAGGTATTGGTATCCCCTTTATCTCATTTTCAATGGTATTAACTTCAAATTCTTGCGTTGATATCTGACGTATAAATATCGACACACCATTGATTATCGATGAGTAATATTCATGATTAAAATGATTTATTTCCCACAAAAAAGTTTGTCCACTAAATAGGATTTGCCTGATATCTATCTCATTTTCAGACCTGATTATATACGTATAAAACAAAATATAATTTTATTATTTTTGATAGTAATAACTAAACTCTCTAATGCTAATAAACTATAACACTCAGTATGCAATAAAATATTATAATAAAATAAGATAAATATCATAACATAAAAATTATTTACTATTAAAGCAGAGCAATTCTTTATTGTATTAATGCATAATAATTATAAAGAATTATTATGCATTAATACAATATTACCAAACAGAAAATTCTGATAAATAATTTCACTATAGTATGGCAAAATTGGCCATCTAAGTTTTAAGGCGGTTGTTATATTTATCAATTTTAAGAATGGAAATCAGTAAATACTTTGACCATTTAAATCACCGCAGCATCTGAAAAGACCACTCAATGCGGCCTGATGGTGACGATCGAAAGAGAGTTGCAGTATTCACAAGAACATAAAAACAGTAAAAACACTTGTTAAGTTATATGTATTATAATACCTTCAGGCTCTTTTCAAGAGCTATCGAAATCGGTTACCCCCTTTAAAAATTAATCTTTTCTTGAGATGCTTAAAAAATTTATGTCCGCTTTGCGCTCGATTCCTTTTTTTGGAAAAGAAAAATCGGAGGCTTCTGAAATTCAAGCACTCCGAGCAGCAGCTCAGCGTGGTGATGCAGCAGCTCAGTATAATCTCGGTCTTGCTTACATGAATGTTGGCGGTGTTGCTCGGCACCATGGCGAAGCCATGAAATATTATCGCCTTGTTGCTCATCAGGGATTTGAAAAAGCCATAACCGCCTTAAACGATCTTTACCCACGACAAAACGGATATTAGAAAGCGCTATTTTTACACAATATGCGCAAAGCAGTGAATGAGGGAAGATTGTGGAGCCTCTTCAGACCTTACAAGTTCGAAGGTGAGATTATGAGCTTCAGGAGCAAAAAGAGAGAGTACTGCCATTTCAGCCACATCACTTCGGTCAATAACGCCTGTGGTCATTCTGTCGCCGGTATCAATGCGCAGGGCGTGCATCAGCGGTTGGCCATCAACCAAGCCACCAGGACGAAGTATGGTGTATGAGTACCCCGGTTCGGAGAATAGTTTTCGTACCTCATCTTCACCTTCAAGTTTCATGGTCAGCACCTTGCCATATTTGTTCAGGGGATGGTCGGGTTTTGTAACACTGAGCGAACTTATCAGAATAAAATGTTTCACTCCACCCTCTTTGGCAATAGTTGCCAGCCTTGTAATGCCGTCACGGTCAATAGCAGCGGGCGGAGGAGCTTCAGGATCAGTGACATTGCCCCCAACCGCACAGATAACCGCATCAGCATGACCGATGGCCGCCCGGATCTCTTCCTGATGTTCAACGGAACCAATGGTGAGCTTATCAATCACCTCCGGCCCGAAAAGCTCAAGCGCTTTTTTGCCCGATCGAACAAAAAGATGGTAATCAATATCATGACATTCCAGCCGCTTAACCACCCAAGCCCCCGTCCGGCCTGTAGCCCCGGCAACCAACACCATACCGTTATATGATTTCATAACTTACCTTAATATTAATATTGCTATTACCTGTCATTCCTGTTTGTTAAAAATATTCAAGAAGCATTTGCCGGACAAATATTTTGTTTCACTATAGGATAGATCTGCTAAAATTAATTCGGCCGATGTATTATATTGATAATTACTGTATTCTGGAGCAATTACTTGCGATTATTCAACATCTTTATCATGAGTGACCAAAAACCCTTGAGGAGCCGACCAAGGTTATCAGCCGCTCAATCTCATGATTGAGGTCAGCGGCAGGAGCAAAGAGAAAGCCGAAAAGAAATGGTTTGTCGAAAACCGTTGACTTCCTGCCGTCAATGCTGTGCAGGAAGAGCTGCTGAAACTTGAAAAAGTCAAGCAATTCCTTATTGACAATGATTTACGAGACCAAACTAATTTTGAATAGCTGGAGATATAAACTGATGACCAGGAACAATCTGAAACAAAAAATCGATGACGCTTTATCACGCCAGCCTTCACGATGGATGGAAAAAGCGTTACGCGATGAGGCAAAAGAGGCATGGCAGGAGAGATCTGCAGATATTGCAGTGCTTATTCTTGGTGCTTTAGAGGCAAATGGTATATCGCAGAAAGATCTTGCTGCAAAAACAGGAGTCAGCCCTCAGCAGGTAAGCAAACTTCTCAAGGGAAATGAAAATCTTACCCTTGAAACCATAGGAAAGCTTGAAGCTGCGCTTGGCATCCTGCTCATTGCAATACCGGAAAGCGTTAGCTGGACTGAAGCTGAATTGAATACTGCGCAAGTTCAAAAAAAATCTGCATCAAGGATGAGAGAAACCAAAACATTGCGATCCACTCCACAAGGTTGTGCTGCGGAAAAAGTGGACGGTGTTCAATAGCGCGCAACTCTCATTAAGACAACCCTTTTCAGCACGAAATATAACACCAGTCATCCTCGAACCCGAACACTGGAGTGAGTGGCTTCAGGCAGGCACTCCGGGAGCCAGGGAGCTGCTGCAATCAGCCAGAGATGGAGTACTTAATATCTACCCGGTCTCAACGAAAGTCAACAATCCGCAATACAGCTTGCATGACTGCAATGCGCGGTTTGAAGATAGCGAAGAGAGAACCGAGCTTTTCAGGGATCAATAGCCAGAAATACAAAAAGTGCTCCTGACAACACTATCCAGCGCGGCATCAGCACTTGGAAAAAAATTCAGGATTAAATTGGCTATATCTTTCCTCCATCATCCAATTGGTCAGGATTCGGTGCGGGTGAAATCGGGTTGCCGTTCAGATCAAAACATCTACTCTCTCTTGTTCCGGGAAAAACGTTGATAAGGCGAGATCGCATATCAGGATCATGAGAGAATACGGTCATCCACACACTGAAATAACCTGTCGCGATAGCATTACGTAGTATCCAGTCACGAAGCGGCTGATTTTTTGGGCTATTTTCGAGATCCGTTCTTGCCTCGTCAGCTATCAACCAAATGTTCATCCTTTGCGACACCCGATCGAGAGCGACCTGCTTACCGTTGATATCTGGGGTATACATTGCTGCCTTATGAAGGCCGGTCAGTTCAAGAGTTGCCTGTGCTTCCGCTTGCAAACCTGTTTCAACGGTTAATTGGGATGGTTCGATCGTGCCATCCGGTAAATAGTCGAATGCAGCAAAGGTATTATCCCGGTCAGGCAGCAAGAGGTTCGCAAATAGGACATCTTGCTGCCTGCTTGGTTGAATTGCAATTGATGCAAGCAAGCAAGAAGTTATTCCATCTCCCTTTAAGATGTTCATACTTCGGTAGGCCTTGCGGCTGGATATGCTCAACAGCTAATTGAGTCGAGATCGGTCGTTCGCAATAACTGCAATATTGGCCCAAACGAGATACGAGATCAGGCTTTGCTTCAGAGTGATGCCTGTAATCCTCTTGGACAGGTGAACTTTCTCTTTTTACCGGGCGCATGATTCACTCTCCCATAGTGGCAGCTCGCTTCATCTCCAAAAACGCCTGAAAAGCAGGATTATCAGCATATGGCCTGATTTGATCAGTCAGACGCTGCTTAAATTGCTCCAACTTAGCCTTTGGAGATAAAGTAGCCTCCTCGAGGGTCTCAAGATAGCTTTTAGCCGCCGATTTCATTTCTGCATATTGCAAACTTACCTCCGGATTTTCAACCATCTGGATTCCTTCTGCTATATCCTCAATCGACAAATTACCAAGTTGTGCTAATGGCTATCAAGCATAAGTAGTTCGTCTCCACTATGCAAAGACTGGATCAGGAAGGGTGAGTGGGTCGTGCAGATAAACTGGATTTTCGGGAAAACCCTGCGTAAATCTTCGACAACTCGTCGCTGCCATCGAGGATGAAGATGAAGATCGAGTTCATCTATCAAGACCACGCCTTCGATTTTCTGTAAAACCTTGTTGCCGAGATGAGGGTTGAGTTTTGCTGCCTTCTGCGCAATATCACCGACCATGGCCAGCATGCAGCGTTGACCATCGCTCAGATTTGAAAATGGTTGCCTTCCATGGGAAAATTCAACAATAACTTCTCCGATTTTTGCGTCGAAGTATAGATCGTGTGCATCTTCGACACATGCGACCAAAGCCTCCTTCACCACACTGAAAACAGGAGTTGCATGATTATTGTCCTGATAGGCAATCCATGACTGCCATGCTATCCACCTTGTGAGCTGATTGACCGACAATCGGGGATCGACACTATTGTGATAACCATTCACCCGTGATTGTCCTTCTTTGCCGGCGATTTTCAGGGGATCTGACACCTCGAAAGACTCTCTTGGTTCCTGCCATAAGCGACCTGTACCATAATATGAGATCAGAGGCAAGTCAATGATATGACCGTTCCGAATCGCCTCATCGGCTATCGTTGCCAAATCTTTGATGGCAAATGCATTACCGAAGGTTGTCCGACCCTTTGATGTATTTAACGAACGACTCCAGGTTATGTTTTGTTGGCTAACTATTCCATAAGCAGTAATTTCACATGGATAGATTCTTTCCCATTGTTCAAAATACCTGAGCATAACATCACTCGACCGAATGTGCCGGGTATCGGTATCGCGAATCCCGAGAAACCAACTGCCGATAGCCACAGCAAGTGCATCAAGTAGACTGGTTTTACCGGTTCCATTCATGCCGACAATCAGATTGAATTCGGGATGAAATAAAAATTCTTTGGACTCAAACCCCTTGAAGTTTTTCACTGTCAAACAATCAATTCTCATATCAATCTTCTCCATTTTTTGACTTCGGGACCTTGTTGAAGAGCAATAAAACCCTCATCAATACACCTCTCTTCAGTACCAAATACAACACTTCTGACAACTTCACCCGGATGCTGAAAGGAGCGCACCCAATCACCACTGATAGACTCAATGTTCAAGGCAAATCCATACTCAAGATACTCATCAAGCAGCACCTGAACAATCTTTCCGGCATTCTGGTCGCAACCGCACCATTCAAGCATCCCTTGCCTCTCTTATCGAATTCATGTTGTAATCTTGCCCACTATCCACCCCTAACCTTGCAGTAATGAGTGCCGCTGAAAGGTGAGTTTTGTTGAATCACCCTATTAGGAATTATCAATCCTTGACTGTGCTCTTTTCGAGCCATCTTCTACAGTTCCAAAAAATTAGAGTTATATCACCCCTCAGTTAAACAGCGAAAATTTAACATTACAGGCCATGGTCAGGTCGACCAGTGCATGCAGAAAAATTACGCTTCTGATATCGCGGTACCAGAAAAAACTCAAAGCCCAGCTGCTGGCTATCAGCATCTGCACAGGCATGAAAAATGGTTTGTAAGGACTTGTCTGTACGACATGCGTCGGAAGAATGTTGATCCAGAAAAGACCGTGGATAAGGCCACTGTAAATCATGAAGCATATAAAGCCCGTGATAAAAAGCGCCCATGGATTTTGCGTGAACCTACCGGCAAGAGCTGTTCCGATGCGAAAAACAGCATAGAACATGAAGGTTTCAGCAATGCCATTGCCAACACTGAACACCAGCACGGTCAGAATATCGAGCTTTCGGCCTCCATCACTGGTGGAGTGCGAATAGACCCAGGCATTGACCGCAATAATCAGCAGAGAGGCGACCAGCAGAGCGATTCTCCGTGAGTCAAATTCCCGGTTGAAGGTGAGAATATCCTTCTTGAAAAAAACCATGCCAACCAGAAAGGCAAAAGCCCAGTAGGCATAAATCATCACGGGTACCGATAGAGTCATTTCTCAGATGTGGTTACGGGTTAATGGAGTGTTTCAGTGTCACAGGTAAACGCCTCAGCATGATAGGAGCTTCGGACAAACGGTGCGGATTGTACATGGCGGAATCCGGCAGCTTCAGCAATGACCCTGTACTGCTCAAACTCCTCCGGAGGGATGTAGCGTTCAACCGGCAGGTGTTCGGCGGAGGGCTGCAGATACTGGCCGATTGTCACCATATCGCACCCATGTCGGGTAAGATCTTTGAGCGAGGCCTTTACCTCCTCAATGGTTTCGCCCATGCCAACCATAAGTCCGGATTTGGTTGAGAGGCCATGCTTTTGTTTTGCCCGCTGTATAAGCTCAAGTGAAGCCTGGTAGTTTGCCTGTGGGCGTACCTTCATATAAAGGGATGGTACGGTTTCAATATTGTGGTTCAGCACATCGGGTGCCTCCGCCATAATAAGATCCATTGCACCTTCATTACCCTGCAAATCGGGAATCAGGCACTCAATGCTGATGTCTGGAGTCAATGCACGGATGGCTCGAATGGTCTCAACCCAGTGTGATGCGCCACCGTCCTGGAGATCATCACGAGTAACACTGGTCAGCACAGCATGCTTTAATTGCATGGATTGAATGGCAAGTGCGATTTTTTTTGGCTCAAGAGGATCAGGGGAAGGGGGGTTTGCGGCTTTTCCGACCGCACAGAACCTGCAGGTGCGGGTACAGACACTGCCAAGCAGCAGAAATGTTGCTGTGCCTTTCGACCAGCACTCATGCAGGTTAGGGCACATGGCCGACCGGCAGACGGTGTTGAGGCTCTGGTGGTTGAGCAGCTGACGCGTCGAAGCAAATGATGCTTCGGAGGTTAACCTGATTTTCAGCCATGCCGGTTTTTTTCCGGGACGATTCTCCATAAGGGTGTGGCGTGACAATTATTGATAGCAATACCGTAATATAGCTATTCCTCAGCAATCGGCGCTTCTTTAGCTTTGATCTGCTGTTACGACGAAAGGCGGGATTAACCCGCCTTTCGTCGTACAAGCTTTCCGACTCTTACATCTGGCCGGTAGTAAGGAATCGCTGATGCCAGCTTAACGCTTCATCAAGCAGATGTGGAGTGTGTTTACCAAAAGAGTGTTCCAGTGCACGCTGGTGGTAGTCCTGAAGGGCGGGCTTGAAGTGCGGGTGGGCACAGTTTTCGATAATGACCTTGGCTCGTTGCGTTGGGGAGAGACCGCGCAGGTCAGCAAGCCCCTGCTCCGTGACCAGTACCTGCACATCGTGTTCTGTATGATCGACGTGGGATACCATTGGTACAATGCAGGAAATTTGACCGTTCTTTGCCTGAGATGGCGTCATGAATATGGAGATATAGGCATTGCGGGCGAAATCGCCTGAGCCACCGATACCGTTCATGATGGCGCTGCCCATAACATGGGTCGAGTTAACATTGCCATACATATCGGCCTCAATCATCCCGTTCATGGCAATAATTCCCAGTCGGCGGATGACTTCCGGATGATTGCTGATCTCCTGGGGACGCAGTATGATCTTGTCGCGGTATTCATCGAGATGGGCATAAAGCTCCGCCAGTGCATCGTTGCTTAACGAAAAAGCTGTAGCTGAAGCCGAGATCAGCTTGCCGGAGTGAATCATTTCGAGCATGCCGTCCTGCAGTACTTCGGTATAGGCGGTCAGGTTTTCAAATGGTCCATGGTTCAGGCCCGCCATGACAGCATTGGCTATATTACCTACACCGGATTGCAGTGGCAGCAGATTTTTTGGAAGCCGTCCTTTCTTCACCTCATGTTCAAGGAATTCGAGGATATGGCCCGCAATCATGCGAGAACTTTCATCAGGTTCCGAAAAAGATGAATTTCGGTCCGGACTATGGGTTTCGATAATAGCGATAATTTTATCAGGATCACAATGCAGATACTTGTCGCCGATCCGGTCATGTGGATTCACAATCGCTATAGGCTTGCGGTTCGGAGGCAGACTGGTGCCGTAATAAATGTCGTGCATTCCTTCCAGACGCGAATCCTGCCAGGAGTTTACTTCGAGGATCACCTTATCCGCCTGATCCAGCCAGGTCTTGTTGTTTCCAATAGATGTCGAAGGAATCAATCGCCCGTCTTCAAGAATACCCGCGACTTCAACCACCGCAACATTCAACTTTCCAAGAAATCCGAACCAGACGAACTGGGCCACATGAGAGAGGTGAATATCGATATATTCCATCTCTCCAGCGTTGATGCGCTGGCGGCACACAGGGTCTGACTGGTAGGGAAGACGCATTTCCACACCATCGACCTTGGCCAATGCTCCATCAAGTTCCGGTGCGGTAGAAGCACCAGTCCATACGCCGATCCTGAATTTTTCTCCTGCACTATTGGCGGCTTCAATGCGTTTGGCGAGTGCTGCCGGTACTGCTTTGGGATAGCCAGAGCCGGTAAAACCGCTCATACCGACATTATCTCCAGAAGAGATAAGGGCTGCGGCTTGTTCCGCCGTCATGACCTTACCCTGTAAGGCCTTACAATGCATACGGGATTCTGTGTTCATTTTCTGTATAACTCTTTTGAAGATTTACGAACAACAACGCTTCCATTCATTGGGATAAATAGCAAGATTTGTAACCCGTCAATCCACGGAGCACAGAGAACGACAACAACGTGAATACGAGTATCCCGTCTCCTGGCACTGTTCTTCAGGGTAATTTAATAGTGCCTTTGCTGCAAAAAGTACTAACAATGACAAAACTCGAGCATAACATCGAGACTTCTTGTCAATCTTAAATTTTTGAGGAGGTGTGAACATACAATTTCCTTGCAATAAAAAAAAGCCTCCTTATAGCAGCAAAATCATTCTTAATTTCTGGTTACCGTTTGAGCAGCTTATTCGTCAACTCCAGAAGCTCTTTTCTTTTGATTGGTTTGGTTATCACATGGTCACATCCCGCCGCTTTAGCTTTTTCATTCTCTTCTTTTGTTGTAAATGCCGTTTGGGCAATAACTGGCAGGTCTGGCCGGAACTGCTTGATTTGCCTTGTTGCCTCATAACCATTCATCAACGGCATTTTCATATCCATAAGGACAAGATTGATTTCTGGATGGCTCTTAACCAGTTCCACAGCCTGATGACCGTTTTTGGCGTAAAGTTGGGTTAGATTTTTGCTTTTCAGGCTTCTCTGGAGCAGATAACTGCTTATTTCGTCATCTTCGACGATAAGAACAACCCCACAAGGTAATGATGCGACAGTTTCCTGTACAACATCGGGTGATAACTTATCTGTTTGCGTGGAGTTGAGAGGGTTGTTGCAGGGAAGTGTGAAAAAGAATCTGCTTCCTCTACCCTCAACCGATTCAACCTGGATGGTGCCGCCAAGCATTTCAACATAAGCCTTTGAAATACTCAATCCCAGACCAGCACCTTCATGTGCCCTTGTTAAAGAGTTGTCAACCTGATGAAACCGATCGAATATTTTCTCTTTCATATCGGCTGGGATGCCGATCCCTGTATCATGACAGTAAAACTCGATGGTGCCATTATTTCTTGTATAGCCGATATCAATACCACCCTTTTTGGTGAATTTCAGGGCATTTTGGACAAGGTTCGTCAATATCTGGAGGAGCATAGACTGGTCTGTTACAATGAGGCTCTCCGTATCAGGCAGAGGAGTTGTACAATGCAACCGCAACTCTTTTTTTTCGGCATCATGCTTGAAAAAGACACAAAGATTATGGATAATTTGGTTAACTGAGGTTTCAGCTATTTGCATGTTTGTTTCGCCCGCTTCAATACGGGAGATATCGATGAGATCATTGATCAGGTTCAGCATGCGCTTACCGCTTTGATGAATGAGATCGATATACTCGACCTGTTCCTCCCCTGTTAATTGAGGATCCTTCAACAACTCTGAAAAACCAAGAATGCCATTCATCGGGGTACGTATTTCATGGCTGATATTGGCCAGAAATGCCGATTTTAACCGGTCGCTCTCTTCAGCTTTCTCTTTGGCTGCAATCAATGCATCTAAAAATTGTTTTTTTTCGGTGATATCCTCCTTTACTGCAACAAAATCTGTTATTACACCATCGCTATCCCGAATAGCTGAAATAATGGCGGATTCCCAGAAGAGCTGACCGTTTTTCTTTTTATTGTGCAACTCACCCTCCCATATACCGCCTGAAAGAATTGTTTCCCAAAGATTTTCATACACCGCTTTTGGCATCATGCCTGACTGAAGGATTCGGGGATTCTTGCCTCTGGCCTCTTCAGCAGAATATCCGGAGTGCTCGGTAAACATAGGGTTGACGTATTCAATATTTCCTTGAGGATCGGTGATGATAACAACGGCGGGACTTTGCTGTACGGCAACACTCATTTGCTTAAGCTGATTCTCAGCAAGCTTGCGTTCTGTGACGTCGTGCACAATGGCATAGAACAGCTCTTTTCCTCCAACATTTATCTTTGTGCTGAACACCTCGACATCGTGAACAGAACCATCAGCCGTGCGGTGCTTGAATGACAAATGCTGTTTTCCTGATAATCGATTGTGTTCCAGTTCATTCAATACCTGTTCAATCGAGAGGGTATTGATCTCTTGCATAGACATCTGGCGGAGTTCTGCAATCGACCATCCATAAAATTTTGCGGCTGCATGGTTGGCGTCGATAATATGGCCAGTTTCAGGATCGATAAGCAGCTTGACTGCTGAATGAAATTCAAACAATTTTCTGAACCGATCTTCGCTGTTTTTCAAAGTGGCATCTTCAGAAATCTTATGTTCAGTGATGTCTGTGGCTATACCGATGAAAAATGGTTTGTCGTTGATAATGACTCTTTTAGCCGAGAGGTGATGCCATGCAAACTCAGGTCCACCGTGAAGCAGTACTTTCATTTCCAGTGAACTTTCACCACCCTCTTTCAGGATATTCATCATCATCGTTGTTACTTGCCCCCTGTCTTCAGGATGAACACCCTTAATAGCATAGGAATCAGTCATTTCACCATCAGGTTTACCTATGATAACATCCCGCTCATAGGCATTCCATTCAACGAAACGCCCTCCGGCATCAAGCATATAAAATGCGCCGGGAATTGACTCAACGAGAGCACTGATGAAGGTCTGCAACTTTTGTGACCTTTTTTCGGCTATCTGCAATGCGGTAATATCCTGACCGATCATAGAAAGCTGCGTTATGGTGCCATTGCTGTCCGTTACAGGAGAGAGCGAAAAACGAACAGATCGCCCGTCAAGATCCTCTTCAAACAAGACGGTTGACCCTGTGCGCAGGGCTTCATCAGCTTTTATTTTCCAGAGCTCAGACTGTTTTGGGGTCAATAATTCATCAATATTGATGTTGATGCACTCCCTCAGCTGTTTACCGAATAGAGTGGCAAATGCCTGGTTAGCCTCAAGAATTATACCGGCTCGATCGGTAATTAATGCGGGATCAATGCTATTAAATACCGCCAATAATGTATGGTAGCGTTGTTCAAAAGTACGCTCGACAGTGTTGTTATTATCGCAATCGCTCGACATGAGGAGAAAGAGTTACTATTTGATGGTACTGTTATTACATATGCGAAAGGGGGTAATGTACATTTTTCTATACTAAATGCACAGTTATTATAGATACGAATCTAAGCCATTTGTTTGTAAACTATATTGCACACTCTGTTGCAGTTCCAGAGAACTGAGGGGCAGGGGGTGATAGAGTGCATTATTATTGCAGGTTGCTTTGTGACCCGCCCTATAAAGGATTGCATTTGCAGGTAAATCACAAATGAATATATTTACATTCTCGGAAAAGCCTGGTTAACTGAAAATACTTCGATTTCAAACACATAAATTTCATGGACCATTGAGTTTTTCTTGGAATTCATACGCCTCCGACAACACATCTGCTCAACCGCCTAAACGTGTTTTCGTGGTTGGTGCCACTGGTTATATCGGCAAATTTGTTGTCCGTGAACTGGTCTCGAGAGGATACCATGTGGTAAGCTTTGCGCGAGAGCGTTCAGGGATTGATGCTGCGACAACTGTTGAACTGACCCGCCAGCAACTGCAGGGCTCTGAGGTTCGCTTTGGGGATGTCTGCACCATGAAATCCCTCATGAAGGATGGAATTTGTGGCGAACAGTTTGATGCAGTGGTTTCCTGTCTTACCTCCCGTACTGGGGGGGTAAAGGATGCCTGGATGATTGACTATCAGGCAACCCATAATGCTCTTGAAGCAGGCACGCTCGCCGGAGCAAAACACTTTGTGCTACTTTCAGCTATCTGTGTTCAAAAGCCCCTGCTTGAATTCCAGAGAGCGAAGCTTAAATTCGAGCATGAGCTCATAGAGTCTGGCATGGCCTACTCGATTGTACGTCCTACAGCCTTTTTTAAATCTATTGCCGGGCAGGTGGAGTCAGTGAAAAAAGGCAAGCCCTATGTTATGTTTGGCAATGGGGAGCTGACCTCATGCAAGCCGATCAGCGAAGCAGACCTGGCGCGTTTCATGGCTGACTGCCTCGAAGAGCCTGCCAAAAAAAATAAAATCCTTCCAATTGGTGGGCCCGGCAAGGCTATTTCAGCGAAAGCGCAAGGCGAACTGCTCTTCGAGCTTCTTGGCCGCGAACCGAAATTTAAAAAAGTGCCGATCCTGATTTTTGATGTGATTATTCCAGTGCTCACTCTGCTTTCCAAGCTCTTCCCGATGCTTAAAGATAAGGCCGAGTTTGCCCGGATTGGTCGCTACTATACCTCTGAATCAATGCTGGTACTCAATGCCGCAACAGGTAAATACGATGCCGACGCAACTCCATCCTATGGCCAGGATACTCTAAGGGATTTCTATGCCCGGGTACTGAAAGGGGGCCTTGCGGGTCAGGAACTCGGTGCCCATTCGATGTTCTGACAGGTCAAGTGTAGCTCGACCGATTCCAGATAAATCGGTCGAACATCCTCAGCTACGGACGATATCATACAGCGATTTCATCCTTCAAAGTTTTTCCCGGTTTGAACTTAACCACTTTTTTGGCGGCAATGGTAATTGCCTCACCAGTTAAGGGATTACGTCCCGGTCTTTCCGCTCTATCAACGATAGTAAATGTTCCGAATCCAACAAGGGCAACATCCTCACCATTTTTCAAAGATGCTGATACAACATTGATAAAGGCTTTTACAGCACGATCGGCTTCAACTTTTGTTAAATTGGCCTGCTCGGCAATTTTTTCAACTAATGCGGCTTTTGACATGTGGTATATTATTTAAATTGTTATGGTTGTATGAATCAACATTGTATACAGGCAAGATGGGGAGGTGACTTATGGAAAAAGAAAAAAAGAGCGGGAACATACTCTATGCGTATGCAACAGAATAAGGTATTGATTTTTTATTAAAACACAATATTTTAAAGAGCTGTTATCTTTTATCATAATTACACAACACAATAACATCATGAGTACCTATCACATTGCGGTTATTGTTGGCAGTCTTCGCAAGGATTCATTCAACCGCCAACTTGCGGACGCTATTGTCCGGCTTGCACCCTCCAACTTTTCATTTAAACAGGTTGAAATTGGAGATCTGCCTCTTTACAATCAGGATGATGATTCCGATCCGGCCGAATCCGTCAAATCCATGAAACTCGACCTCAAGGCGGCTCAAGGCTTTCTGTTTGTCACTCCCGAATACAATCGCTCAATACCTGGTGTGCTTAAAAATGCTATTGACCATGCATCGCGTCCCTATGGACAAAGTATCTGGGCTGGCAAACCTGCTGGTATTTTGGGCGCTTCCATCGGGCTTCTTGGTACAGCTCTGGCACAAGAGCATTTACGTAACATCCTTGCGCATCTTGATGTTCCGACTCTTGGCCAACCAGAAGCATTTATACAGGTTAAAGATGGACTGTTTGACGAAGAGGGTAATATAGGGTCAGCAAGCAAACACTTCCTGCAGAAATGGATGGATTGTTATGTCGAATGGGTAAAAAAACTAACGCGCAATTGATTGAATTTTTATTTTTTTTTGAGTTTATTTTGTTTTGTGCTTACTTTTCTTTCTATGACCGCATCATTCAGCACCGTTTCTAATCCGTACTTTTCGGCCTCATCGGTCAGCTTCTCTATGAGGTCGATCATCAGTAATTGCTTGTACTCTATTTTTCCCTGGTTATGGAAGGAAAGGTTATAGAGTGTGCCGATCGGGGCTGACATACCTTTCAACTCCAGATGGGAGATTATTTTGTTTCGAAGTGAGTGTCTCATTGCATCCGGGTATTTTTCATATGCACTTAGTGGCCTAATTGTCAATAGCTGCCGTGTCGGTATTTGTTCTTATAAAATACTTTTTTAATGAATAAAGTAAAACAAACAACATCGACAGAGCAAGTTAAAAAATAAGCTCTCGCCGGATTGGGTTTAGATTTTTATTTGTATAAAAAAATCAGTAACCTAATATCAATTGAAGACTTGGTATAAATCCTCGTAGAAGAATAAATTTCTTTGGTCTCTACAATAGTTAACAGGAGAATAATGATGAAAAAAACATTTTTGCAGCTTGCAGGAATTGTTGGAATTGCAGTCATGGTGCTCACAGCGTTCAATACTGATGCCCAGGCATCACGACGGCATCACCACCACCACCATCATCACCATTACTACCATCGTAGATAAGATGATTTTGTGATTATGATGCTAGCGCCAAAAGGGGAGTTGGATTTATTTTCAGCTCCCTTTTGACCTTTTACAGGTAAAGCTTGTCACTTCTGCCCGGGTTACTCTCCTGTAGAGCCAAGATTTGAAAGTTGATCCAGAAATGCCACTGCAAAACTTCCAGTTCCTCGAGACTCCCTGAAAGCACGCTCACCAGCAGTTGCAAACATCACTGAGGCTGTCGATGCCGCCCTTAAAGCTCTCCCTGTTACAGGTAAAAAAGCTGCAATCAAGGCACCCAGCGCACACCCCGTACCTGTAACCTTTGTCATAATCTCATGGCCGCCGGGGATAGTGATGATCTCCTTGCCATCAGTAATATAATCGACCTCTCCGCTGAGGGCAACAACAGCCCCGCTCCTTTCAGCCAGTTGAAGAGCTGCAGGCAGTGCCGCAAGAGATGATGCAGTAGCATCGACGCCCTTTCCTCCGCCACCAAATCCACTGAGAGCAAGAATCTCAGACGCATTGCCCCGGATAACGGTTGGATTATACCTCATAAGTTTCTCAACAACAGAAGTTCGGAACTCCAGAGCTCCAACCGCAACAGGATCAAGCACCCATGGTGTATTTGTTTGATGGGCTGTTGCGGCAGCTTTGAGCATGACCTCAGCGTCGAAGGTTGTCACAGTGCCGACATTAATTAACAATGCATGGGCGATGTGCACAAAATCGGCAACCTCTTCAATGGTTACCACCATTGCTGGTGAGGCTCCAGCCGCAAGAAGAACATTGGCCGTAAAATTTGTAACGACCACATTGGTAATACAATGGGTCAGGGGAGCTTTTTGGCGCAACTGGGCGAGATCCTCCACAACTTCAGGATGAGGCCATATAATGATCTTTTTACTATAGTCTTCGATTTCCATTTTCATATTTCAGGAAAAAATTTATGCACAATAAAAAAAGGAGCAAACATGATGCTGTTCGCTCCTTTTTAGTGTTAAAAGTGAAATGCGTCTTATTCAGCGACAAAGTGATCTCTTCTGTTCTGGGCCCACGCCTCTTCATTATGGCCCGAAGCAAAAGGCTTTTCCTCACCATAGCTTACCGTATTCAGACGTCCGGGAGCAGCACCGAGGTTAATGAGATAATCCTTGGCACTGTTGGCGCGACGCTCGCCAAGAGCCAAGTTATATTCATTGGTGCCTCTTTCATCACAATGTCCTTCAATGATAACTTTTCTCGAAGCATTTTCCTCTAACCAGTGGTAATTGGTTTGCAGTTGATCGCGGGCCTCAGCACGGATTTCTGAGCGGTCAAAATCAAAAAATATATCACCGAGCGTAGCTGTGACAACAGGTGGTGGCGGTGGAAGCGGTTTTGGTGTTTCAACAACAGCCTTCTCTCCACAACAGGCTCCAATAAAAAGCATCGATGGAATCAACAGACTTCTGAATAACGGCTTAACAATGTTCATGTTTCCCCCTTGTTATTTTTTTAATTGACCTACAACTTCAAATTTAACGCATTTTTAAAAAAAAACATTCCAATATTCTTGCTCTGTTTTTTTTCAATACCGCCAAACGGGAGCTTGCAAGTTGTTATACTCAATGCTCAGGCTGGATCAGCAGCAATGGAATGGTGATTTTTTGACGAAGAGTTCTTGAAACGCTGCCAAACACTATTCTTCCCGGCAAACGGTGACCATGAGTTGCCATTGCCAGCAAATCATACACATTTTCCTTGATCTCACAGAGAATCTCGTTTTCCGGTTCTCCGCTTCTGATAACAATATGGGTTTCAACACCATCTGCCTGCAGTTTATTTCGGTAACCTTCAAGCATGGCGAGAGAGTGTTCACGCAGGTAGCGGTCTTGATCAAGGGTATGGGAGTGAACAACATGCAGCAGATGGAGAGTTGCTCCAAGCTGCAGTGCAAGTGCTGATACATGCTTGATAATGATAGCATCAACCTCTGAACAGTCGATAGCAACAAGAATTTCTCTGTAGAGCAGCATTTCAGCTTCCTCCAGTCAGGGTTGTATAAAAAAAATAGATATTCAGACCGATAACAAGAGCCGAAATAGCCGATGCAGCGGCAAATTCAACGTTGCGGCTTCTGAAACTTCCCATTACCTTTCCATTACGGCAAAGGATAATGAGGGGGATTAGCGTAAAGGGAAGCTGTAAACTCAGGATGACCTGGCTGAAAATCAGGACACGAAAGGTGTCGACACTCAACAGAATTATCAGAACTGCCGGGATTGCTGTCACAAATACAGAAAGCCTGTAGAGCATGGTTCGGGGATCTTCAGGTTTTCCAAGAAACCCGGTAATAATATTGGCTTCAGCCATGGATACCGTAATGGAAGAGCTTACACCGGAAAAAACAAGAGCAATGGCAAAGAGAATACCGGCAAACTGACCAGCCAGAGGTTTCAGGGTTGCTGCTGCCTGCTCAATAGTGGTCACCGGAATATGATTGCTAAAAAATACAGCTGCAGCAACAATAATCATGGCTGAATTCACAACCCAACCAAGAGTCATGGCTAAAAGCGTATCAATTTTTTCATATTGGAGCAACTCCCTTTTGTCTTGCTCCGAAACTCCCCATTTCCGGCTGTGAATAACATTTGAATGGAGAAAGATGTTGTGAGGCATGACCAATGCACCGAGAATGCCGAGCGCTATATAGATACTTTTTCTACCAACACTTGGCATCACAAGCTTTGGAACTATCACACTCCAATCCGGATTGACAATCAGAAGCTCAGCAAGATAGCACAGAGTGATAATTCCCAGAAAGCCGACAATGATCTTCTCAATTCGATGGTACCGCTGGCTGATAATCAGGAATACTTCAAGCAGAAGCGTCAGCAAAACTCCAGCCCAGAGCGGAAAGCCAAAAAGCAGGCTGAATCCTATTCCCCCCCCCAAAAGCTCAGCAACATCAGTGGCAATGCAGGCGAGCACAACACTAAACCCAAGAAATGCGGCTACCGGCTGTGGAAAAGAGTCACGAATGTTCACAGCCAATGATTTTCCGGTAGCTATGCCCAGTTTGGCAGCCATATGCTGAATGAGGATAAGCATAAGTGTGCCGAGAGTAACAACCCAGAGCAGCTCGTAGCCAAACGTGGATCCACCCTCAATATTGGTTGCCCAGTTACCGGGATCAATAAATCCGACAGTAACAAGAAAGCCCGGACCAAGAAAACTGAAAAGCTTTTTGAAGGAAAAGGATTTAACTTGCTGCACCATAGTGCTTTTTTTCGTGTACAGACATATAAAACAATTGTTTAACCAAAGAGCTTGTACATCTAAATTAAGCAAAAGAATCGTTTGTGTAACATAACTGATCAAAACTTTTATATGGTGTTTTGTGCTACGATATCAATACCAAAACAAGATGTATTATGCACGAATAAAGTTTAGACAAAAAAAGAGAGAGTTGACATCACGGACAACTCTCTCAGATAGTGGCAGGAAACAAAGGAATCAATAAACAGTGCCTATACATCTTTCATGGCTGTAGTTGATATTGATAACCCTGAGTGCCGGTATCTTCTGTGCCAATGGCGATAGTGGTGGTGGTGATGTCTTCGTCCTCCTATGCGGATATTTACACCGATACCAGCTTACGCATCAGCCAGTGGTGTGCCAAAAAGCATTCCTACAATTCCCAAGACTATCAACATGGTTTTTTTCATCGTTATTCTCCGGTTCAGTTATTTTAGACATTACCCTTACATCCCGAATCTGTCCTTGGTATCATTCATCCATAAGCTACCGACATTCCCGCTAATATATGTTTCTGCAGTTGAAGCAGGAGCAGCATAGAAACCTGTTATCAAAGTTACAGAAAGTAGTGAATAAATTTGTTTCAATTTTTTTTCATTGTTGTCTGTTCATGAAAGTTCATACACATATAAATATCATTTATAATGTAGCCTTATTAAGCTTATGATTTTTATAGATAATGCAAATAATTGGGTTTATAAATTATATTTATGGAAATTATTATACTTTTTATGTATATAATGATGTATAAGTTTTAAACCCTGAGTGATGACTGCCAGCATGATTTATGGGTAGTGATAAAGGGTATCGAAAAAAGAGATGGTGGAAACATCTGTAAACGGTAAATCCACTGTTTAGGTGCTTTGATAGTTCTGTTATGAGGATTATTTCCTGAAAAAACTAAAAAAATGAGGCAACAATGAAACCGCTTAAACCGTCATCGGTATTAAAGACATTATTCATTCCGGGTATGATCTTTCTGGGTGCTTGCTGTCATGAACAGCCTGTTGTTGTTGTTCCGCCACCTCCGCCGCCACCGCGTGCCGAAATTATTGTGCCTGGTCTCGCTGATGTATTTTTTGATTTTGATAAATCAGCGCTTCGTGCTGATGCTGTCGCACAGCTAAAAACCAATGCAAACTGGATAAAGTCAACTGGAGACAGGAAAGTTATTATCGAGGGTCATTGTGACGAGAGAGGTACCAATGAGTATAATCTTGCTCTTGGTGAACGTCGTGCCAACAGTACAAAAGATTACATCGTTAATCTTGGCGTTGAGCCAGCCCGTCTTAAGACAGTGAGCTATGGCGAAGAGAAACCATTTGCAGAGGGCCACAACGAAGAGGCATGGGCCCAGAACAGAAGGGCTCACTTTGTTGCTGATTAGCCGGAGTGGGTGGTACTAAAATTCTGAAGAGTTGTGTGTGTTTTGTATGGGTGGCTTCAAAGTTGACTCTACTTCAGGAGAGCTGCTTTGAAGCCATTTTTTAGTGATGAGAAAACAAAGAGTTTTTAGCTGCTACCCATCAGAAGTTTTCCAGATTCAAAGAGCTTTCTGAGCAGTTAGGTACAGACCAAGCGTGGGAAAAAATGCAGTTCAGCCTTCCTGAGTCCCGCTATACAGCAACCATTGCGCTTGCCAAGGGGTTTCATAACGGCCAGCTGATGAATGACTATGGAATATATATTCGAACAGAGTTCAGCTTTTAGTTATAGAATCTCACTGGTGACCGGTTGTTGAAAAAGTTAAAAATGTTTAACGCCCAATCATATATACATGATGCTTGTTTGTGTTGACTCTGTCAGTTATTCTTATAATTTTCCCGGTTTGAATTTTTTTTAATTTTAGATTTGCATCCATACCTATATTTACTATAAGATGTATTTTCTCTCTGTCCATAATAATAATACATTTTTTGATTTGGACGTTATTAAGATTCAAATCAATTACTTTTCCGGACTTTTCTTTTTCAATAGCATTGTGAATAAGATTTGGGGCTTTCTGAATCAGTGCATTAAATTTGACTACAAGTTTGGTTTCAATAGAATCTTTAATGCGATTATGGTATAAATCAACACCAGCATTAAGAAGTCGGTGTTTTGGGTTGAACTCAAAATCAAAATTTTTTGTTTTTAATGTTTGTGTGGCTGCGTCATACATCAAGTTCCCGCTTAGTATGAAATAATCATTATTATCAGTAATTATTATTACAGATAAACCTTTTGTTGATGCATATGCGTATATTTTTTTTATAGTAACACTATGTCCTTTTGCTGAAAAGGTTTTCCCCTTTACAAAGCTGTTTAATTGTTGATTTATTTCCCGAAAAGAAGTAAACGCATATATGTATATATCGGATTTGTCAACTACATCTTTTTCTTTTAACGCTTTCAGTTCTGGCAATAAATTTGAGTGGAAATTTGTTTTTGATGCAGCTGTTGTATCAGTGATAATAAACATTTTTGCATGCATGGCAGTCATGCAGGTTATACGTGAGGGATGTGTTTTTATTTTACCGCTTATATCACTGCAGATAAACTTTATCCATAGATTATTCGGTATACTGCTGATAAGAATAGGTTCCTGAAGATCATGCCAAATTGGCACTAATGATGGCTTTAACGTTGCAGCTTTATATATTTCGGAATCAAGAAGGCTTGTTAATGTCAGACTATTTTCTTTTATTGCTTTATTGAGTCGCTCTTCCATATTTATTTTAAACGGCCCGATTTGCAAAACAGGCTTTACAGCCCATATATGGTTTACTATTTTAAAATGGGTAACAATACACCATTGTTTATCTATTGTAACAGGGGTTGATAAGGTTATGATTATACTTGTATGAACTGGCTTTACTAATCCGGTTAATAATTTGCCAAACCGGCTATCGGTAAGTTCCGCATCGACAATTACAGGAAAAATACAGACAAGCTTTTGGCCTTTAGCGATAATAACAATATTATCAGTTTTTGTAAGGGTTACTCTGATTTTTTCTTTTTTCTTTTGTTGAATAAGTAGTTCTTTTACTAAAAAACTTCCTGTTATTTTTTTATTTAAATAATCTGCAAGATTATTGATGTCGTATGAAATGTTGAAATTAAAAGTTGAAGATGGGATTTCGATATTATATACCTTTTGTATCGCATCCGGCGGGTGTATTGTATTTGATTGATTTACTTTTAATAAATAAAACAGAGTCGGGATTATAATAACAATAGTTAACCCAATTATAATGAGAGACCGTTTCATAACTTTTTATCATTCTGAATTACCGTTGCATTGAATCGATATACTTTTGAACGGTATACATTTTGAAAAATCTATGCTTACTCATAACGTAGAGCTTCTAACGGTTTTAGTTCTGCAGCTTTCTTTGCAGGCCAAAGGCCGAAGAAAATTCCGATAAGCGCTGAAAAGGCTGTTGCGAGAACAACAGAAATCAGGGATGTTTTTACTGCCCATCCGGCAAAATAGGAGAGTACAAGAGAGATGGCAGCAATGGAACCAAGCAGGAGACTCATGGTTTGTGTCGTACTGCTGAGCATCTTCTGAATTTCCGTCATGTCCCTGATATTGAAAGAGTCGTCGCCCTCTTTCAGGCGGTGCCGCTTGATAATCAGTGCACTAATCTTACTTTTTGTCTGGTCAATTAATGTGGATGAAGCGACCTCAACAAATATCCCACTGAGATAATCTTTACCAAGCACTCGGTACATGGCTGTTGTTACTGGAATAATCAAAACATCATCGTCATCCTGCGGACCGGAAAACCCTTTCGCCGGGGCTATACCGATAACCGTGAAATTAATTCTGTTGACTTTTATGGTCTTGCCAAGTGGATTGGTTGTACCAAAGAGTTCATTCACAACCGTCACCCCGATAATGGCCACCTTTGCACGGGTCTGAATCTCTTCAGGGGTAAACCATCGTCCGACTTTTGGTATCGAAGCACGCATTGTACCGAAATCATAGCCAACTCCATTGAGGCTTGAACTCCAGTTTTTATTGCCATAAACGATCCGCCCACTGCCAGTTACTACTCCGGCAGCACTTTTTACCAGTGTATGAAGTGAGGCGATCTCGTCTACATCTATAAAGGTAAAGCGCGCAACTGCACCAGCCCTTTGGGCTGCACCTCTGATTTTGGCCGAACCACCTCTTATTGAAAGCAGATTGGAGCCCATGGATTTCATCTGTTCCTGCATGGCAGCTTTGGCGCCTTCTCCAAGTGCAATCATGGAAATTACCGATGCTACTCCAACCAGTATGCCGAGCACTGAAAGAAAAGAACGCATCTTGTTGGCAAGAATAGCCTGAAACGCCTGAGTGATAAATCCTGTAAATCGCCCGTCCTGCCATAACGAGGCTTTTCCGGAGCCATGTATATCAAAGCTACTCTCTTTTTCTGCAACTTCTGATGCCTCAAATCCCGGTTTGCGCTCATCAGAAATAATGACGCCGTCCCTCATGGTAATGATACGCTGAGCAAAGGCAGCGATATCGTTTTCATGCGTGACCATGATGATGGTTTTACCCTCTTCATGAAGACCTTTAAAGATCTTCATGATCTCAATCGAGTTTTTTGTGTTCAGGTTTCCAGTAGGTTCATCGGCAAAAATGATCAACGGATCACGAACCAGAGCCCTTGCTATAGCCACACGCTGCTGTTCGCCTCCTGAAAGCTGGCTCGGTGTATGATCAACTCTTTCTTCGAGCCCAACCTGCCTGAGTCGATCTACCGCCTGCTGATGAAAATCACCTTTAACTCCGCTGTAGATATGCGGAAGCCGCACGTTTTCAACAATACTCATCCGCTTGAGCAGATGAAACTGCTGACACACAAACCCTGCAACATTATTGCGTACTCCGGCCTGCTCATCCTCCGTCATGGTATTGACATTATTACCGAAAATCCGGTACTCACCCTTGTCAGGGTTGTCCAGAAGACCGAGAATCTGAAGCAGTGAGGATTTGCCTGACCCTGATGCCCCCATGATAGCTACAAACTCCCCCTGCTCTATCGTTACGGAAACACCACGCAACGCCTGAACAGTGCTTTCACCGATCAGGTATGTCCGGTGAACATCGACAAGCTCAAGCATGCTTTTCATTTTTTTGTTCTGCTCCGTTGGGGTGTGAACGGGTTTGAGCCTGTGCTGTTTTTCGGTAACACAAAAGAGGAATCGGGGAGTAATACTACGGAACTGTCAGTAAGGCCTGTGACTATTTCGATATTACTTTCATCCTGAAGCCCGATACGTAGAGCGCTATAGCGCAAAGCTTCTTGTGTAGAACCGTTTTTCTGAAGTACTACCGTTTTGCCATTTCTGCTCTAAACAGCGCTGATCGGCAAGAGGAGTGCGCCCTGCTTTTCCTGCATGATGTGTATCGCGCCCAAGTGCCGAGGCGAGGTTTGTCTGGGCAAGGATAAGGCCCCGTTTAGCCTGTGAGACTTCAAACTGTGCCTGTGCCAGATCGGCTTCGGCTTGGCGAAGCGAACCGATATGTTCACGTCCACCCTGATAGCGCAGACTGATCAAGCGAACATTATTCTGCCGTCTTTCTGCAATCTCAACGGTAAGATCGATAAGATCCTGCGCTTTAAGGAGTTGTGTAAATGCTGAACGGAGGGCAAAACGGACATTGGCTGAAACAGCATTGACATTGTATTGAGCTCCCTTGATTGCCTCTGCATTACTGGCAATCTGATTTGACGTTTTGTGTCCGTCATAGAGCAGCTGTTGTGCCGAAAATGAATATGAGAGTGCTGAAGATGATCCGGTTCCCGTCGTTCCATTCTCAGAAGAGTTGACGCCAAAACTTAGCTGAGGCAATAGTGCTCCTTTCGTGATGCGTTTATCGGCTTCGGCCTGCTGCAAAACTGCAAGAGCTGAATAAAGGTCTGGATGCGCTTTAATGGTTTCATTGACGCACTGTTCCCAGCTCACAGATTCTGCTGCATGCAGTGGTGAGACCGCAACAAAAATCACTATCACCACTGCTATTGTAGCTAAAGCTTTAAACCGTTTCTGCTGCATTGTGTGTTTTATCTTCTGGTCTATTGATACCTCTTTAAAAAATCCGCTGATCCCGGTCATTGTTATGCATCAAGGCATCAAATAATTATCGGGGCTTTTCTTCCTCCTGATCAGCGGAAATCGCTACATCACGATTCATTCAGTTCTTTCTACCCCGATCATCCTTGTTGGACTGATTTGGGCCGTTTCTGTTTTCAGGAGCGTTGTTTTGCTGGCCTTGATTCTGCCGCTGCTGAGGTGCGTTGTTTTGTTGCCTCTGCATCTGGCGTTGCTCAGGAGCGTTGTTTTGCTGGCCTTGATTCTGCCGCTGCTGAGGTGCGTTGTTTTGTTGCCTCTGCATCTGGCGTTGCTCAGGGGCTTTGTTTTGCTGGCCTTGATTCTGCCGCTGATGAAGTTGGTGGTTCTGTTGTCCCTGAATCTGCTGTTGCTGAGGTGTGTTGTTTTGCTGCCTCTGCATCTGCCGCTGCTGCTGAGGTGCATTGTTCTGCTGTCCCTGAATTATTCTGTTCTCATGTTGAGCCTGAACCTTTCGGTTGTTGGCGTCGCTGCGCTGATCAAGAATTCTTCTCTTGTTATCATCGTTACGCTGATAGCGGTTATTCCGACTGTCAGACCTGCGGTACTCAATATCACGATACCTCCTAATATCATCCCATCTGTGTCTTCTTATCTGATAGGGGAGTCCGCTATCGAGAATAAGAACCCAAGGTCCGCGATAATAATAAGAACGATACCAGTAACCATCATTGTAGATGTAATACCTGTTGCCATAGTAAACCATATCATAAGGACTTCCGACGGATACTGAAAAGCCTTGTGTCCTCAGATAAATAAAGCTTGGTGGTGAATTGATAATAAATGAGGGGCTACTCCTTGTGCTGATATTTATGTTGACAGATGCCTTTGCCTCAGTATAAGGTATACCAAGAAGCATTCCTGTAATTCCTGCAACCAGCAAGATGTGTTTTTTCATTATTATTCTCCGGTTTCATTTTTCCTCATACGAACTGGCATGACTCAATGATTTTGTTTATGGTGTTCCTGTACAACAATCAACAGTCTGACTGAGCTTTAACACGTGCTGTTTATGAGTATATGTATAAAATATATCCAAATATGCGACAATATTGAGATTTTCTTAATAAATAAGCTTTTTAGCTTGTTTATTTTGATTATTATATATTGGGTATATGTATACTTTGTGAGCAAGGAAGGAAATGTGAAAGCCTACATACCAATTGCCACATCGAACTCGATGCAGGAGAGGCTCTCCGCTCTAACCGGTCTTGTTGCAATAGGCCATTGCCCATCTTCACTAATATCCATCACGGACAATGCACCGCTAATGGATCGACTGCGATGTGATCGTATGAATTAGAATGTGCCAAAACCAACTTTCCACGAGCAGTCACTCCTCTTTTCCACTTTTCAGACTGTTACTTACCGCGTGCTTGAACTCCTTGGAGATTTTAAATACCGGCACATCTTTGGGCTCAACAGTTACCTTTTCGCCAGATCTTGGGTTTCGAGCATCTCGAAGATTCTTGTGACGGATGTTGAATGATCCGAAACCTCTGATTTCAATGCGCTTGCCAGCTTTCAGAGAATCAATGACGCTTTCAAAAAACGCATCAACTACAGATTCGGTTTCATATTTTGTCAGACCTGTTTTGTGTGCAATAGCATTAACAAGGTCAGCTTTTGTTGTTGTTGTTGTTCCCATGGATGTGAAGAGTTTTAATGTTATGAATATGTTATGAACCCGTTACTTCAAAATAAAAGGGAGGCGTGGTCTATGTTATGACTATCCAATACCCTTACAGCATAATTTACTTTTTTTTTGCACAATCTTAACCTATCAGCAAAGGGATGGTTCAATAATTTTTTTATCAAGCATTAATTCGTGCGATTTATTGCGTAATAATGAAAAACTAAAGTATATTGACTGTGTTAAATAAAACTTAATCATTACAACAAGAAACAAGGGTAAGCACAAAAAATAAGATATCTTTTAACTTATTAAAATAAAACCATTAAACAGCGAAATTATCATGATGGTCTGTTTTTCAGTTATTTTGTCACAGTAACCAAGTATACCTGAACCTTGAAGGAAGATCTATGTTTAGTTTTCTGCATGCTGCCGATATCCATCTGGATAGTCCACTAAAAGGGCTGGAAGGGTATCAGGATGCTCCGATGGAGCAGATCCGATTGGCCGCTCGCCGGGCCTTTGATAATCTGGTTCAGCTGGCTGTCGATGAAAAAGTTGCTTTCCTGCTGATTGCTGGTGACCTCTATGACGGCGACTGGAAGGACTATAACACTGGCATTTATTTTATAAACCGTATGGGCCGTCTGCGGGATGCTGGCATACCGGTTTTCATGGTTTCAGGAAATCATGATGCTGTGAGTCAGATTACCCGTTCGCTGCAACTTCCTGCTAATATCACTCACTTTTCTCACCGGCATGCTGGAACCCATATCCTTGATCACTATGGTGTGGCTATCCATGGGCAGAGTTTTTCTGGACGTTCGGTGATGGAGGATCTGGTCAGGAATTATCCCCAGGGTGATTCTGCTCTCTTCAATATCGGGCTTCTTCATACCAGCCTTAACGGGCGGCCAGGCCACGACACTTATGCTCCGTGCACGCTCGATGGCTTGCGTTCAAAAGGATACAACTATTGGGCACTTGGGCATGTTCATCAACGGGAAGAGATTTGCCGTGATCCCTGGGTTCTTTACCCGGGAAATATTCAAGGGCGCAATATTCGCGAAACCGGCTCAAAGGGATGCACCCTTGTGTCAGTTGAGGAGGGAGCTGTTGTATCGGTTGAGCACCGGGAGCTTGACGTTCTCCGATGGGCGACCTGCCGGATTGATTCTGCCAGAAGCGATAGAGTTGATTCCTTACTCGACCTTGTTCGCGAGATGTTTCAGGCCGAAATAGCTCTTGCAGATGGACGTCCGCTTGCGGTTCGGCTTGTTTTGGAAGGGATAACACCGATTCACACTCAACTTCACGAAAATCGAGTTCAGTTGAATGAAGAGTTTCGGGCTATTGCCGCCAATCTTGGCGATCTTTGGATAGAAAAAGTAATGGTAAACACACGGAAGAGAGAGGAGCATTGCACAGCTTTCGCTGCCGACTCTCCTCTCATTTCCCTGATACAATCGATTGAAAGAGTAAAGCTCGATGCATCCAGCATTGTTGAACTTGTGCCGGAATTTGAGAAACTGCGCAGTAAACTTCCTCCGGAACTGCTGAGCGAAGGTGATCCATTTCGGCCAGACGAGGAGGAACTTTCGACCTTGCGTCAAGAGGTAGAGGAGTTGCTGATGGGTAAAATAAAGCAGCGGGGGCAACATGAAAATTAACCGCCTTGAGCTGATAGCCTTTGGCCCTTTTTCTGGTCAGATTCTTGATTTTTCTTCTGTCTTGCCAGGCCTGCACATAGTTTATGGCCCTAATGAGGCTGGTAAAAGCAGTGCCATGAGAGCGCTTCAGGCTCTGTTTTTCGGCTTTCCAGTGCGAACCTGCGATAATTTTCTTCATCAGAATCCCCAACTTCTTGTTGGAGGCTCTCTGCAGGGAAGCAATGGAAAAGAGTTGACATTTTTTCGCCGGAAAAGAACGCTGAAAGATATGTTCGATCGCAGTGACAATCCAATCGAGCCATCAGCGTTGACACCATATCTGCACGGACTTGACAGGAACCTTTATACAGCTCTCTACGGGATTGATCATGAAACACTTGTGTCGGGAGGACAAGGCATTCTGGATCAGCAGGGAGAGGTTGGCAAGGCCCTCTTTGCTGCGGGAGCCGGTCTTGCATCTTTAAAACCCTTTATGGATGAACTGGAAGCTGAAGGGGAGACTCTTTTCCGGCCTCAGGGCTCAAGTAAAGCCATCAATGAGGCACTTGCTCGACACAAGGCGCTGAATAATCAATACAAAGAGGCTATTCTTTCCTGCCGAGAATGGGAGGAGCATCATCAAGACCTGGAAGAGGCCTTCAAAAAACTGGCGGATCTCCAGAACACCAGGGAAAAGCTCAAAACGGAGCATCATCGTTTTGAACGATTAACGCAGGCTTTACCTGATCTCTCGGATCGTAATAATCTGCTGTTTAAGTTAACTGAACTTGGAACGGTACGCACACTTCCTCCTCGTTTCAGCGAACGCCGCACTATCCTTGAGCAAAGTGAGAGAGATGCCCGCCTCCACTATGAACAGGAAAAAGCAAGAAGCCACGTGCTCCGTGAAAAAATGAGTGGACTCTCTCTTAACCGCGCTTTCCTTGATGAAGCTGATGCTATTGAGAAGCTGCATGAACGGCTTGGAGAGTACCTGAAAGCGGGAAATGATCGTCCACAGCGTGACGGACAGCGTATCGCATCCCGCTCTGCTGCAGCAAATCTGCTTCGGCAGATTAAGCCTGAATTAACAATTCAGGAGGTTGAAAGCTTGCGCCCGGGATTGTCAAAGCGAAGGAGTGTGCACAACCTTGCTTCAAGATATCAAGCTCTTCTTCAGGCAAGCCGCCAGGCCCGGATTCAGGTAGAGGATGGAGAAAAAGCTATCGAGAAGGCTGGCATTGATCTGCAGAAGCTCTTGCCGGTTATTGATACCGCGATGCTTTCCCCTGTACTTTCAGTTGCAGAAAGGGCCGGTGATCTTGACAGGGATATAGTAAATCTCGGGCAGGATCGTGCAATTGCGCAGCGTGAATGTCACGCTGCGCTGCATCGCCTTGGACTGTGGAAAGGGCCGCTGGAACTCACAGCTCACCTGGCGCTCCCTTTACCGGAAACCGTGACTCTTTTTGATGAGGAGTTCCGGGTAATCAGCAACAAACAACGTCAACTGAATATTGAAAAAGAGGCTCTTGAAAAGGAGCGTGCAGAGGTTGTGGAGCAGTTGCATCATATCGAGTTTGCGACCGATGTTCCCACCGAAGCGGAGTTGACAAGGCACAGGAATCGTCGTAATGCGGGATGGCTTCTTCTGCGCCGTCAGTGGATTCAGCATGAGGATGTTGCTGAAGAGAGCCGTAATTACGATCCCCGGCATCCTCTGCCTGAAGCTTATGAACAGCAGGTCACTCTTTCTGATCAGATCGCTGACAGGCTCTATCGGGAAGCTGATCGAGTTCAGCAGCATGCCTCACTGAAACGCGCTATTGAAAAAATTGAAAAGAGACTTGCTGATATTGGTGATCATGAGGCCGTTGCCAATACCACCCTCAATGAGGTGAGTTGCCGATGGAAGCAGCTGTGGTGCTCTTTTGAGTTTACACCCTTGTCACCAGGAGAAATGCGTGCATGGATTGGTTCCTTTGAAAATCTTCGACTTCAGGCGAGAGAGTGTGAAAAGTATGTCAGGGATGAAGCTCTTAAACTCTCTCGACGCCGGGAGTTGAAAAATGAGCTTGCAAGAGAGATCGAAGCCATACAAAAAGGGAAGAGCTTTCCCGGAGAGGAGTTGAATGGTATCCTTCTCTATGCCCGGGAAGTGATGACGAGTGCTGTAACTCAACAGAAGCAATACGAATTGATCGAGGCTAAAATCCTTGATCTCAAAACAAGGCTGGAAAACGCTAAGGAAGGTCTGATAAAAACAGAAAGAGAACTCAAGCAATGGAGCGTTGACTGGAGTGATGCAGTTACTCCCCTCGGGCTCAATATCCGGACTCTTCCAACTGAAGCTATAGATTTTATTGACACTCTGCAGGAGTGTTTTGATAAACTGAAAGAAGCCGAAGAGTTCCGGAAGAGGATAGAGGGGATTGACCGGGATGCAGCATCGTTTGAAACAGATGTTAAAATACTGGTTAACAAAATTGCCACTGATCTTTCTGCCCTTGATGCGCGTTCAGCCGTCAATGAACTCAAAAGCCGCCTTGGCAGAGCTACCCAGGAAGAGGCCGTGCTGCAGAGGGATGCAGAAGAACTTGATACTTTGGACAATGCCATGCTTAAGAGTGAAAAAGTGTTGCAGAGCTGCAGAGAGGAGATGGTATCAATGCTTCAGTTTGCGGGCTGCACTGCAAGAGAGGAGCTTATTGAGATGGAAGAGCGCTCAAGCCACTATACGCAGCTCAACAACACCCTCCTTGAAGTCGAAAGACGTCTGACCCGCCTTGCTGAAGGAATGGCCATTGCTGATTTTGAAGTTCAAGCCGACACCATTAACCCTGATGAACTGCCCGGCAGAATAGAGAGATTGAACGATGAGATAAATAAGCTGGATCCTGAAATACAGCTTTTATCGGAAAGCATCGGTCGGAAAAAAAGCGAGCTTGAACGGATGAATGGAAGTGGAAGAGCGGCAGAACTGGCCGAAGATTTGCAGCACTCTCTGACGAAAATCCGTCGTTTGACCGAGCGATATATCCGTGTAAAAATTGCGGCTAAAATTCTCAGTGAAGAGACCGAGCGATATCGCAGAGAAAACCAGGGGCCTGTTCTTGGTATCGCCTCCCGCTATTTCGCACAGTTGACTCTTGGCTCATTTACCGGGTTGCGCACTGATGTCGATGACCACGGTCAAATGGTATTGGCCGCAATTCGTCCAAATGGTAATTGGCTTCAGACAGCAGCCATGAGCTCAGGAACCCGCGACCAGCTCTATCTGGCCTTGCGTCTTGCTTCGCTTGAATGGCGGATAGAGTCAAGTGAACCAATGCCATTTATTGTTGACGATATTCTTATTAATTTTGACGATCAACGCTCTGCAGCAACCATTAATGCCTTGTGTGACCTTGCAGCAAAGACTCAGGTGATCATGTTTACTCACCATAAAAAGATTGTGGAAACAGCCCGTGAACTGGATGCAACGGGAAAACTCTTTATTCATCAGCTTGGGACTTAATCTTTTTACCAGCAACCGGATGGAAGTTCTGGTTGATGCTCTTGCTGCCACCTTGCGAGAGCCTCCTGCATCACCCTTTACGAGAGAGGTGATTGTTGTTCAGAGCAAGGGAATGCAGCGCTGGCTTTCAATGCAGCTCGCTTCCCGTTTTGGAGTATGGGCTAATGGGCATTACCCGTTTCCGAATGCAGTGGTTCAGGAACTGTTTGAACTCTTTTTTGTGCCGCACCCTGACTCCTCCATGTTTGCACCTGAGGTCATGACATGGAAAATCATGCGTCTTCTGCCGGAACTGATCGAAACCCCCCCCTTCGGCACACTGCAACACTATCTTGCCGACGACCACGACGGTTTAAAACGCTTTCAGCTTTCAGAACAAATTGCCGACACCTTTGATCAGTATACTCTTTATCGTTCAGAGATGCTTCAACGCTGGAAGAGTGCAATTCCAGATGCAGCCGAAGAGATTTGGCAGGCAACTCTCTGGCGTAAGCTGACTTTAGGGCATAATGGAAGAGATCGCGGACAACTGAAAGAGAGCTTTTGCCAGAAGTTGAATCCCTCTGTTCAGGGAGTGGAGGATTTTCCCAAAAGAATTGCCCTGTTCGGCATATCATACCTGCCGAAATTTCATCTTGATATCCTTTCAGCTGTTTCAAAGCTGACCGAGGTTAACCTTTTTCTCTTGAGCCCTACCCGTGAATACTGGGGCGATATTATTTCCAAAAAGACAATAGCCAGGCTTTCAGCTCCGGAGCGCGCTTTGCGTACTGAGGGACATCCGCTGCTTGCTTCGCTCGGTACGATTGGCCGGGACTTTTCCGAGATGGTACTTGACCTGAGCGAAGAGACTTTTATTGAGGAGGAGAACTATGTTGATCCGGGAGAGTCAACCCTGCTGCATGCCCTTCAATCCGATATCCTGAATCTTGTCGAAAGTGGAGAAGGGTGTGCTATGAGGAATCTTGATACCGGCGACCACTCTCTCTGGATCCACTCCTGTCACACTCCACTGCGTGAAATCGAGGTGCTGCACGACAATATCCTTTTCATGCTTGAACATATCAGCGATCTCACTCCGAGGGATATTGTGGTTATGACACCGGATATTGAGACCTACTCACCCTATATTTCCAGCGTTTTCGGTTCTGGTGAAGGCTCTTCAGCACTTCACTTTTCGATTGCTGATCGGCGGATGATGAACGAGGGTGAAATAGCCGCTGCGGTTTTGAAACTGCTTGCTCTTTATGGCAGCCGTTTCCGTGCCTCTGAGATCATTGATCTGCTTGTGAGCCCGCCGGTGAAACGGCGTTTTGTATTGAATGATGAAGAGCTTGAGATCATACGGGTTTGGATTGAAACAACCGGCATCCGATGGGGAATGGATGAAGGGGATCGCAGCAGCCGGGGATTGCCCTCTTATCGTGCAAACTCATGGATGGCTGGACTTGATCGCCTCTTGCTCGGTTATGCCATGCAGGATGAGAATATCCTTTTTAACGGTATCCTGCCTTATGATGATCTTGCCGCTTCCGCATCTGACACCCTCGGCAAGTTTGCAGAGTTTGTTCATCGTGTCGATACTCTTGTTAAAAACCTTGATCGACCGCGCTCCCTTGGGGAGTGGCGTTTGCAGTTTCAAGCGTTGCTCGATGACTTTATTCTCCCTGATGCCGATTCAGAACGGGAATTTACGGCCATTGCACTCTTGTCCGAGCAGATTGCTGAAAGTGCTGCTTCAGCTGATTTTACCGGAGATGTCAGCCCTGCCGTTGTCCTTTCCTGGTTCAGATCACGACTTGAACAGCAGGAGCAGGGAATTGGCTTCATGACTGGGGGAATTACCTTTTGTGCCATGCTTCCCATGCGGAGCATTCCTTTCCGGGTTGTCGCCCTTATCGGGATGAACGACTCCTCCTTTCCCCGCCAGAGCAGAGCCCCAGGATTTGACCTGATTGCCCTGAACCCCTGTCGTGGAGACCGCTCACTTCGTAATGAGGATCGTTATCTCTTTCTTGAGTCAATCCTTTCAGCTCGAGACCTTCTCTACATCAGCTATGTCGGGCAAAGTATCCGGGACAACACCGAATCTTCTCCCTCCGTGCTTGTCAGTGAACTGCTCGATACTGTAAAAAGAGGTTTCTCCCTTCAGGATGGACGCTCCACTGATGAGCACCTTGTGGTACGACACCGCATGCAGGCCTTTCATCCGGAATATTTTACCGCCGACTCCCAGCTCTTCAGCTATTCTGCTGAAAATTACCGAGCACTTGTTGAAAAAGAGGGTGCTGCCAAAGCCCTGCGCCCTTTTATGACTACTCCTCTTCAAGAACCACCGGAAGAGTTGAAAACAATACCACTCGATCGCCTGCTGCGCTTTTACGATAACCCCGCCGCTTTTTTTCTTCAGCACCGGCTTGGTATCCAGCTTGAATCAATAGCTGCGCCACTTGAAGATCGAGAACCTTTTGAGGTTGAGGGAGTTGATCGCTACATACTGAAAAAGGAGCTTCTGAAGGTTGAACTCGACGGAGGCGATCCCCTTGAGCTTCTGCCGCTCTTTCGGAGTCGGGGCCTGCTTCCACCGGCACGTCACGGCGAAGAGCTGTTTAAAAAAATTCTTGATGAAGTGCATACCTTTGCCGAAGCGGTAGAGGAAATAACCGGCAGCACACAACCGCTTGCACCCCTTGAGATTGATCTTCAACTTGGCGATTTCCGCCTCACCGGCATGCTTGACCGTGTGTGGCCCGGCAGTCAGTTGCACTACCGGTGCGCAAAACTGAAGGTAAAGGATCAGATGAGAAGCTGGATAGAGCATCTTGTACTCAACACCATGAAGGAGCCCGGCTATCCGCTGGAAACCACCCTTGTGATGTCGAACAATGTCAAGCACTTTACGGCGGAACCCTCTGCGGCCAGCCATCTAGAGAGCCTTCTGCAACACTACTGGCAGGGCCAATCCATGCCCTTGCGTTTTTTCCCTCGCTCCTCATTCGCCTATGCCGCCAAAAACTCCCTTGACGCCGCCCGCAAAGAGTGGCGCGACGACACCTTCAATAACCACCCAGGCGAAAGCTCCGATCCAGCCATCCATCGCTGCTTTGCCTCCCAGGAACCCTTCAACGAAGAATTCTGCTCCCTCGCAATCTCCATTGCTGGACCATGCCATGGCCCAACAACAAAATCAATTCAGCAAACCAATTGCAGGTTCAATTTCAATTATTATAAATCAATATAAATCATCGGTAAAACGATGGTGCAATAAAAACGGACACGAATATTTTCAATGGCAATCAAGATTTCATGACCACATTATCCAAAACGAAGAATCATAGCAAAACCATGCCCAATATATTCTGCACAACCCGGAAAAATGGTGTGCGGATACGCCATGGCGTGTCCATCCGTAAGGACATGCCATGGCATGTCCCCAAATCACAATGAATAATCCCATCGATATCGTAAGGACATGCCATGGCATGTCACTCCCGGATCATGGCGTGTCCATCCTGGATCATGCGAATGTTGAATTATCCGGTATAAACCTGATCGATGCGAGCGCGGGGACGGGGAAAACATACGCGATTGCCTCACTCTACCTGCGTCTGCTGGTGGAGCATGAGCTTCGCCCTGAACAGATCCTTGTTGTAACCTATACCGAGGCAGCAACGAAGGAGCTTCGCGCCCGAATCCGAAGTCGTATCCGTGAAGCCATCGATGTTATTGATGGCAAGGATACGCAAGATAAATTTCTCCTTGAATTTTGTGGGGACAATGGATCACGTGGGGATGATCAATCCTGTGGGGACACGCCATGGCGTGTCCCCACAGGGGCACTCCTAAAGCGCGCCCTCAACAATTTTGATACGGCTGCGATCTATACTATTCATGGATTTTGTCTCAGGGCACTGCAGGATAATCTCTTTGAGAGTGGCTCCCTTTGCGATACTGAGCTGATTACGGATCAAACGGAACTGCTGCAGGAGTTGCTGGATGATTTCTGGAGGATGCACTTCTTCACGGCCTCAGCACCACTGCTTGGCTACGCCCTTCAGCATAAGGCTCCAGAGCTCTTCAAATCTCTTCTGCAGGCTCTTCATACCGGAACGGGGGTCAAGGTTATTCCTGAATTCAGTGATGACGCTCTTCTTCTGTTTGAAGCAACCTGCCGCGAAACAGGTGAGAAGATCGGACAGATGTGGCGGGAGAATAAGGATACTATTCAGGAGCTGCTGAAAAGCGATAAAGGATTGAGCAGAGCGGCAGATGCATACCGGCTTGATCTGCTCAAACCGCTTTTTGTCAGGATGGATGCTTTTGTTGAACGCGCCAATCCTTTTGACCTTTTTGAAGGCTTTGTAAAGTTCACCACTTCAGGAGTCGTTAAGGGCTCTAAAGCAAAGGGCACTCCGCCAGCCCACCTGTTTTTCGACCAGTGTGAAACACTGCTTGCCAGTGTAGAGCACTGTTTTCTTGCTCTGCAGGCTGAACTGGTAACCTTTTATCGGAAAAATCTTCCGCTGCGCAAGCGAGCCGGCAATATCCGCTTTTTCGATGACCTTCTTGAAGATCTCTATCATGCTCTTCTTTCTGAAAGTGGGGGAGAGGCACTTGCTGCACTTCTCCGGCACAAGTATGGTGCCGCACTGATTGATGAGTTCCAGGATACCGACCCTGTACAGTATGATATCTTCAGAACGATCTATGCCGGTTCTGATGCTCCGCTCTTTCTGATCGGCGATCCCAAACAGGCCATATACAGCTTTCGTGGTGCGGATATTTTTGCCTACATGAGGGCGGCACGTGAAGTGAGCAAAGAGAAGCGCTTCACCTTGACGGATAACTGGCGTTCGACACCACAGCTGCTCAAGGCTTTCAATATGGTGTTTGATCAACAGAGAACCCCCTTCATCTTTGACGGGATTGTCTATCACTCGCTGAAAGCCGGAGCAGCAGAAGAGCCTCCCCCTTCGGAAGCAACCGATCTTGAACCGCTGCAACTATGGTTCATGGATTCCAGTGATGAAAAAAGTGGAATGCTGACGGTCGATGAGGCTAACACCTTTGCTTCAAATGCGGTTGCTCAGGAGATTCTCCGTATCCTGCAGGAAGCAGGCGAAACTGGCAAAGATAGTCACACTGTTACAGCGGGGGATATAGCGGTTATTGTCCGCACTCATCGGCAGGCTGGAATTGTTTTGAATGCTCTCAGGGCAAAAGGAATTGCCAGTGTGATGCGCAGCGATATGAGCATTTTTGCAACAAGGGAGGCCGAAGAGGTGACTATCCTGCTCTCTGCCTTGTGTGATCCGGGTAACGAACCAAAGATACGGTCAGCACTGGTGACCGATATGCTTGGCTGTTCGGGTAACGATATCGCCGATCTGATTGATCATGAAGAGGCCTGGACTCAAACTCTCAGGGAGTTTCATGGTTATCATAACCTCTGGCTTGAGAGGGGATTTATGGTGATGATTCGGGAGTTGATGGCCAGGAAAGGGGTGCGCGGTCGTCTTCTTGGTGCGCCGGATTTAACGGGTGAGCGCAGGCTCACAAATTTGCTGCACTGTTGTGAACTGCTGCATCAACAGGAGCATGAGCGGGGTTTCGGCATGGAAGGCCTTGCAGCCTGGTTCAGCGAACGGCTTGCAACTGCCAATGAAGCCGAAGAGTATCAGTTACGCCTTGAAACCGATGAATCAGCCGTCAAGATCGTTACCGTTCATATAAGCAAAGGCCTGGAGTACCCGATAGTCTTCTGCCCCTTTCTCTGGGGAGAGGTCAGCAGCAGAGGCAATGTGGTTATGTTTCATAATGAGGATTGGCAGCTTGTCAAGGATTTCGGCTCTACCGAGTTTGCTTCTCACCAGTTGACTGCCATAAAAGAGTCTCTTGCCGAAAGCCTCAGGTTACTCTATGTAGCTCTGACTCGGGCAAAAAAACGCTGCTATCTTGTTGCCGGCAAAACCCGTGCAGCACTATCACCACTTAACTATCTTTTTTATGCCTCCGCTGAGACAAGGCAGGCAGAAAATCAGGCTGCTGCTCTTGCAGGAGAATCGAGGGCCCTTACATCAGAAATAATGGCAGAGCAGCTGCAGGCATTAGCCGAGAGTTCAGAAGGCTCAATCGGTTTCAGCCATATCAAGCGTGAGATCGAAGAAATTTCAGCAAGATTCTCGCAGGTTGGAGAGAGGGCAACAAGCATCTCTCCTCTTCTGCACACCTTCAGCGCCACTGTTGATACCAGTTGGCGGGTATCAAGTTTTACCTCTTTCAGTCGCCATGAACAGAAACATGCTGAACTTCCTGATCGCGACGAGCGGCAGGCCGGGAGTACGGAGTCACAGATTGTTGCTGGCGAAAAGAGCATCTTTACCTTTCCCCGTGGTGCACAGGCTGGCATATTCATGCACTGGATTTTTGAAAAACTTGATTTTGCCTCTCCGACAGAAGAGAAAATTTCAGATCTTGTTGAAAAAGCAATTGAGCGTTACAGCTACTCGCTTGACTGGCTGCCCTGCATTACTGCCATGGTCCAGAACACCCTCACGACCTCCCTTACCGCCACAAAAGGCACCTTTATGCTTGGCTCTCTCCGTCGGGGGGGCTGGATAACGGAACTGGAGTTTTTCTTTCCTCTGAGATTTCTAACCCCCGCTCTTCTTGGAGAACTCCTTGCGCGTCACGGTGTTTTTCCTGGTGATCTTGATCTCGCCCTGCATTTAGAGATGCTGCAATTCAGGCCGGTCAAGGGGATGCTTATGGGATTTATCGACATGGTGTTTGAAGAGGAAGGCCGCTACTATCTGCTCGACTGGAAATCAAACCATCTGGGTAATGGAGCAGAGAATTACGGTATAGAGTCCATGAAAGATGCCATGGCAATAAACCTCTACTCCCTTCAGTACCTTCTCTATACCGTAGCACTCAACCGTTACCTCTCCCTGAGGGTAAAAAACTATCAATACAACACCCATTTCGGTGGCGTGATCTATGTTTTTCTTCGCGGGGTAAGCCGCAATCAAGGTGAAACCACAGGTTTTTTCCGTGACCTTCCCTCTGCAAGACTTATTGAGGAGTTGACACAAATGTTAATAGAAGAGGGAGGGTAACAAATGGCCATCATGTTTCAGGAAAGGGCAATAGACCGGCATTTTGCGACGTTTATCTGTACACAGACAGATGGTGAGTGCTCTGCTATATTTCGTCTTCTTCTCTCTCTTGCAAGTGCTGCTGTCGGCAATGGCAACATCTGCCTTAATCTTTCCGATTATGCCGATCAAACGCTATCTCTTGATGGAAATGAGATTGTTCTGCCGGATCTTGATACCCTTCACAAGCTGTTACGGAGTAAATCAACGATTGGCATGCCCGAAGAGCACCGCCCCCTGGTGCTTGATATGGCTGGGCGTCTCTACCTCTATCGTTACTGGCGTTATGAGCGTGATCTTGCTGTGACACTTCTTCAAAAAGCCTCAACAGCTGCCGGCACTTTTGATGAAACAATCCTGCAAGGATCTCTTTCCCGCCTCTTTCCCGAAAGTACCGGCGAAAAAAGTAATCGCCAGAAAAATGCGGCCTCTATCGCGTTGCATCAACAGTTGTGTGTTATTTCCGGAGGTCCGGGTACTGGCAAAACATCGACGGTTGTCAAGATTGTTGCCCTCTTGCTTGAACACTATGGAGTACTGAAGCACCGTGTTGCCATGGCCACTCCAACAGGCAAGGCAGCTGCACGCCTGAAAGCCTCTCTCAATGCCTTCAAACCGGCTCTTGACTGTTCAGATGAGGTTAAGCTGGCCATACCAGACGATGTTGTCACAATTCAGCGTCTGCTCGGTACACTCTCAGCTTCATCCCGATTCCGCCACTCCGCCCGCAACCCGCTTCCTTATGATACGGTTATTGTCGACGAGGCATCAATGGTTGCCCTGCCCCTGATGATTGCCCTTGCCAGTGCGCTTAAACCAACAGCCCGTCTTATTCTTCTGGGCGACAGAAACCAGCTCGCATCGGTTGAGGCAGGGGCGGTACTTGGTGACATCTGCAGTGCAGGAGAGGGGAGCCACCTTTCACCGTTAAACAGTTCAATGGTGATGCTGGAAAAAAATTACCGCTTTCAGGCTGGAAGCGGAATTGCCGGGATCAGTCGTGCAGTTAATGCCGGTCTGGATGGCGAAGCATTGGCGCTTCTGAAAAGTAGTGACCAAGATGGTGTTTTCTGGCAGGAACTACCCCCTCGGGAGGATCTGCAAAGGGTTCTGGTCAAAAAAGTGATCGAAGGATATCAAAGCTATCTGAAAGCTGCATCACCGTCAGAGGCTCTTGAACGTTTCGAGAGCTTCCGCATACTCTCTGCCTTGCGCGACGGCCCTTACGGAGTAAGCAGTCTTAATAGTTCGGTTGAAACTATTCTTGCCAGGGCAAGCTTGATTAAGCCGGAAAGCAGGGGATACCAAGGTCGCCCACTTCTTGTTACGGTCAATGACTATTCGATGCGGCTCTTTAACGGTGATACCGGGATACTCTTTCCCGACATTGAAAGCGGTGGAGCGCTCAAAGCCTTTTTCTCCGCTCCCGACGGTGGAATTCGCAGCATACCACCCGAACGCCTGCCAATCCACGAAACAGCTTATGCCATGACTGTCCACAAAAGCCAGGGCTCAGAGTTTGACAGGGTGCTGATGCTTTTGCCGCCTGTTGACACTGATATCCTGACAAGGGAGCTGATCTATACCGGCCTGACAAGGGCGAAGCATAGCGTTGAAATATGGGCCAGTGAAGGAGTTTTTTGTCGAGCAGTGAGAAAAAAAATAGAACGACGCTCCGGCTTGAAGGATGCGCTTGTTACCCCATCACTTATTTCAACTTCACCATCATAAAATCAACTGCGTTGGAGACCTCTGCATCGGTCAGGGTATCATTGCCCCCTTTTGGCGGCATGACTCCAGACTTGCCTTCATATCCTTCTATTGACTTTTTTACCATTGCGGCGACGCCTGGGGCAATACGCTCACGCCAGGCCTCCTTGTCTCCGGGTTTCGGGGCGCCTGAGACCCCCGAATCATGGCAACCCGCACAATTTGATTCATAGGTTTTCTTGCCTTCTTCAACTTTTTTCTCAGCTACAGCTTCGGCCTTTGACTCTAAAACCTCATCTGAAACAGGAAGTTTGTCAGGATTGCAGGCACCGAGAGAAAAAAGAGCGACGATAAAAAAAGCAGGCACAAATGATTGTATAGTCATCGTCGTGATGCAGACTAAAGTGTTTGTATGGAGTTTGCGGTACAACAATACTAACTAAAGTCAAGTAATATCGAAAATTATTTCTTCGGCTCCCAGAAACAGCGCTTCGGAGAAACAATCAGCTCTTGATCTTTCAATGCTTTCAGAGCCTTGTCAACCTCTTTGCGATCCAACCCACTGATTTCTGTAATCCGACCAGCGTTGAGTGGCGTGCCCTCTTTTTTCATAACCTCAAGAACACTATCTATTGCGCTCATTTCTCCTCCTTCTGGTTTAAGGCATAGTATTAAAATCAATATGGTTAATGTACAGATTTTTTTTAATCTTGTTATGCATCAAAGTCATCCCCCTACCCAAATACCTCCCTCACTATCTCAGCCCTGTTGATCAGCCTCATACACTGCGATGCGATTTTTGCCATCACTTTTTGATTTGTACATGGCATCATCCGCATGCTTCATCAACGTCAGTTCGTCCTTGCCATGATTGGGGAAAACTGCAACACCGATGCTGCATGATATATTGATAGCATGGCTGTCAATACTAAATGGCGTTTTTATTGTTTGCAAAATTTTTTCAGCAATAGCAACCGCATGCGCTATGGTAGTGATCTGTGGGAGCAAAACTACAAATTCGTCGCCCCCAATGCGGGCAAGAGAGTCCCCGCTTCTCAACAAGACTTTGAGAGTGCGTGTTGCCACCTGTTGGAGCAGCGAATCACCGGTACCATGTCCAAAGGTATCATTAACAGTTTTGAAATTATCCAGATCAAAGATCATCAATGCTGCCATAGTATTGTTTCGTTGAACCAGAGCAAGAGTCTGGTTTATCCGGTCAGCGAGAAGACGACGATTTGGAAGACCGGTCAACGAATCATGCATGGCTAAATTTTCAATGACATATTGCTGTTCCCGGAGTATTTCATTTTCATCGTCAGCAATCTTTTTATCGACAACATCCCAGGCGATATCTGCCAGGAGAGTCACCCATTTGACATCATCCTCATAATAGTCGCTGAGCTTATTGCATACCATGAGAATTGCAACAACCTTTTCTTCGCGCAGGACCGGAACAACCACTTCACAGTTGACATTGATATCCCCAATTTCCATCCCTTTTCGATCTTTGAGAGCCTCATGATCATTCTGTATCACTGCTTTCCTGCTCCGTAATGCCTCGTCAACCCCTCTTGTGTTATCAAATCCATAGTGAGCATCGTCTGCCACATCCTCCATACTCTTTTTTGTTTTGCTTGAGCACGCCTGCAGGGAAACTTCGGCCTGATCTTCTCCGACGAATAAAAAAAAGCCGAAGGAACTTTCGGTTAATCGTTCAGCTTCATCAAGTGTCGCCTGCAGAAGCTCCTCTATCGAATGGGTTGCCACCTTCAGGATGAGAAAAAGGCGGAATGCCGTTGCGGTTTCATATTGTTTACGCTCGGTGACATCATGAATAATCGAATAGAGAAGATCTCTGCCGGCAATCTTAACCCTGTTGCAGAACACCTCCACAGCCCGAATAGAACCGTTTGCCCTCCGGTGACGAAATAAAAAGTGACTTTTCTCTCCTGATCTGGTTTGCTCCATGGCAGCCATTGTCTCTGCAGGAGGGAGTGTATTGATTTCCTGTATGTACATCCGGTAAAGTTTTTCTCTTGGCCACCCATAAAACTTTGCCGCTGCCGGGTTGGCATCAACAATCTTCCCATCCTGAGGATCAGTGATCAGCATCACGGTATGATGGTTCTGAAACAGGCTTCTGTAACGTTTTTCGCTTTGAAGCAACTTTTCCTCGCCGAGTCGGTGAGTCTTACCGGCACGCAATACCATAATGCCATACGCCAGATTGTCAGCCAATGTTGTAAGCAGCTCCGTCTCCATTTCGTCAAAGGCATCTGGATATGCGGAATAAACCGTTACTGCGCCAAACACCTTATTGTCTGTTTTCAAGGGTAACCCCTGAATTGAAGCGTAACCATTTTTTATTGCATCCATTCGCCACGGTTCGAAATGCGGATCGTTCTTTACATCACGCGTCAGCGATGGCTTCCCTGTACGGATTGCTGTTCCGGTCGGGCCGAGTCCGCGATCAATATTTGCCCATGATACCATCAGCTTTTCACGGTATCCTTCATCAAAACCTGCCTGTGCAACAGGCTTGACACTTTTGGCCTTGTCCAGTTCCGCATAACAAACCAATGCCATCCGATAACTGCCAATTTCAACGATGATGTGGCAGAGAGCATCCAGCAGCTTTACCTCTTCTTGAGCATGAAGAATTATTTCATTGCACTTGCTCAACATCAGAAGTGTGCGGTTCAACCTGATCTGTCTGTTCTCCGACCTCTTGAGCTTGGTTATGTCGGATCCAAGACCCATAAGGTATGGTACATGGTCAAAAAACACACACTTGCCCCTCAGGAGAAACCACAGGAATTCGGGGCCGCCTCTGAGAAGAACCCTCACCTCTACCCATTCCTCAAAACCACTGATTATGACATCCCTGATTTTTTCTTGAAGATACAACCGGTCATCTTGATGAATAACCTCCAAAGCACTGATACTGGCCATCTCACTTTCCGATTTACCCATGATTACATCGCGCAGATAGTCGTTCCACATTACAAACTGTGTGTTTGCAGCCAGCACATAAAATATGCCGGGTAGAGAACCGATTAGGGTTGTAATGAAATACTCATCCTTCCGCATGGTTTGAGCCGCAAGAAATTCCTTATGGTGCTTTTTTGACTGCATGGGATAACGCCAGATAAATTCTCTACATAAATAATGTATATTCTTCAATATAATATAACGATCACAATACGCCGAGAAAGCTTTATTTTACCGCTTTGCCAGCTATAAAACATAGATAAAATGTAAACTTATATTGGCTGCTTACTGTTTATGCATAACAAAAAAAATTAGGTCATTACAACTCATGGAACCAGAACCCAAGCCTCGCGAAGAGAGTGGTGAGACGAAGGAATATCAGCCGCCTGAACCTGAAAAGCTTGCTCAAGGCGGTGAAATAAGTTTTCCTATTATCGGTATCGGTGCTTCAGCCGGAGGACTTGAAGCGTTGGAGTTTTTTTTAAAAAATGTACCTCCATTATCAGGCATGGCATTTATCATTGTTCAGCATCTTGACCCAACGCATAAGGGGATTATGGCTGAACTGCTCCAACGAACGGCCGCTATGCCAGTAAGTCAGATTACGGATGGCACTGTTGTTAAAAGTAATAATGTTTATATCATCCCCCCCAACAAAGAGCTTACTCTCTTTCACGGTGTATTGCGGTTGTTTGACCCTGTCAAGCCACGGGGACTGCGCCTGCCGATTGATTTTTTTTTCCGATCTCTGGCTGATGACCTTGGGGAGCTCAGTATCGGGGTCATTCTTTCTGGCATGGGTTCAGATGGCATGCTTGGTTTAAGAGCTATCAAGGAGGTTGGCGGCGGCGCGTTTGTTCAGGATCCATTAACGAGCAAGTTTGACGGTATGCCTCGCAGTGCCATTAATGCAGGCCTGGCCGATGTGGTTGCTCCCGTAGAGCAGCTGCCTGGAAAAATCATTGACTTTTTTCACCATCGGCCTCACCTGGGCAGATATTCCGAAATTGTTCTGGAAAACAAAACTCAGAGTGCTTTTGAAAAGATCATGCTCATTCTGCGACACCAGACCGGTAATGACTTCTCTCTTTACAAAAAAAGTACCATGTACCGCCGTATTGAACGACGAATGGGTATTCACAACATTGAGCGAATCAATGACTATGTCCGGTTTCTGCAGGACAACACTACCGAATCGGATTTGCTGTTTAATGAGCTGCTCATCGGAGTAACAAGTTTTTTCCGTGATCCTTCCTCATGGGAGAAGTTGAAGAGCGATGCAATTCCCCTTCTGCTTGCATCACGACCTGAGGGTGGTTTAGTGCGGGCATGGTCAGCCGGTTGTTCGACCGGTGAGGAAGCCTACTCCCTTGCCATGGTGTTCATGGAGGAGTTAGAGAAATTAAAGCTAAAACAAAATTATACAATCCAGATTTTTGCAACTGATATTGATAAACATGCCATTGATATTGCCCGTGAAGGATCCTACCCCCAGAATATTGTCGCTGATGTTTCTGAAGAGCGGCTACTGCGCTTTTTTTCGAAGAGTCCAGATGGGGGATATCGTGTCAATAAGAATATCAGGGAAAAGATTGTTTTTGCGCATCAAAACCTTATAAAGGATCCTCCTTTCACCATGCTCGATATCCTTATTTGTCGCAATTTAATGATTTACCTTGAACCTGAACTTCAAAAAAGGCTTGTGCCTTTATTTCATTACAGTTTGAATCCCAAAGGCTATCTCTTTCTGGGCAGTGCGGAAAATATGTTTGGCAATACTGAATTATTTACTCAGACCGAAGGATCATCACATATTTTTAAACGCTTGCCCAACAACATAACAAATAAATTTTTCGATTTTGCTGAAACCTTTACCGGTTCTTTTTCAGGCAGTTATCCCAAAAAATATACTGAAACACCAAAAGATTCTCATGAAAGCATATCGCATTTTGCTGATCGCCTGATTCTGACGAACTATGCTCCGACCTCTGTTCTCACATCCCGCCAGGGTGACATTGTTTATATCAACGGTCGAACCGGCAATTATCTGGAACCGATATCAGGAAAGGCCAACTGGAATATTTTTGCCATGGTTCGTGAAGGGCTCAAATACCCATTGAGTCACACTTTTGAAAATGCAGTGCGAACACAAAAAAAGGCCACAGTCAAGGATGTCGTGATTACTGATAATGGTAAGTCGTTGATGGTCGATTTGACGGTTGAACCTGTCATAAAACCTGATCAGCTGGCGGGCATGTTTCTTTTAGTGTTTACAGAAAAAAGGGAGTTGAGAAAGAGAACGGTCACAGCAAAACAATTGGCAGAACAAAAGCTTTCACCCGACAAGGCTAAGCTTGTTGAGGAGATTAATTCACTCCGGTCCGAGCTGATAGCAACTCATGAGGACATGCTGACCTCGCAGGAGGAGCTCAAGAGCATGAATGAGGAGCTCCTGAGTTCCAATGAAGAGCTGCAAAGTACCAATGAAGAGCTGCAAAGTACCAATGAAGAGCTTTCAACAGCCAAAGAGGAGATGCAGTCGCTCAATGAGGAGTTATTGACCGTGAATCAGGAGCTGCAGGGCAAGCTTGATGAGCTTGGCCGGACAAGTGACGATATGAAAAATCTCCTGAACAGCACGGAAATTGCTACACTGTTTCTTGATAAACAGCTTAACATCCGAAGCTTTACCAAAGCGATGACAGGCATCAGCAAGCTTATTGCGCTTGATAAAGGGCGTTCTTTTACCGATATAGCCTCGACCCTGAACTATCCGGAACTGCTTGAGGATGCGCGTGTGGTCTATGAAACGCTTGTTTTTAAGGAGAAGCAGATCAGCACTACTGATGGGCGATGGTTTTTGGTTCGCATTATGCCCTACTGTACCCAGGAAAACCACATCAATGGTCTTGTGATCACCTTTATTGATATCTCAGTTCGAAAGAAGCTTGAACTTCAGCTTTTTGATATTGAACATCGATTTCTGGTTGTGTTTAAACAGATAAGCAAAGGGTGTTTGTTCATGAACAGGGAGAGGATTATCAGCATGGTCAATCCAGCGGCTGAGCATTTTTTCTATTTAACACAACAGGAGATGACAGGCAAAAGCTTCAAGGAGCTGAATTTGATCATGGTTTCGGAAGATGGCGTGGAATTTACCGAAGAGACAGACCCGTTTACAAGATCGTTGAGAAGTGGAAAGGAGGTTAAGGGTGTCATAATAGGCTGTGCTTACCCCCATGATAAACGATATCACTGGATTATGGTCAATACTGTGCCGCAACATTATCAAGGCGATATGAATTCAGACCTCCTTTATGTCGAGTTTGAAGAGATATCCGATCCCCGAAAAAAGGGGAACAATCAGTCAGTAAACGAGATGAAATAATCACTGCCAAAGTCGGCTACAATCAAACAGAAGAGGGCTTTATGATTTCAAAAGAACTGGGCAAGCAAACGCTCGACGCTGCCATCCAATCCTCCGAGCTGCGCTATCGCAGACTTTTTGAGTGTGCACAGGATGGAATTTTGATTCTTGACTTCAAAAGCGGCAAAATCGTTGACGCAAATCCTTATATCATCAATCTTCTGGGCTTTACGCTCAGTGATATCATTGACAAAGAGCTTTGGGAGATTGGCTTTATTGTAGACCAGGAACGTACGAAACAAGCTTATCAGGAGTTACGCTTAAGCAATTACATCCGTTACGAAGACCTGCCACTGCAGCACAAACAAGGACACATCATCCCCGTTGAATTTGTCTGCAATGTTTATGATGTTGGTCTTGAGAAAGTAATTCAGTGCAACATTCGTGATGTCTCCGACAAACAACGTCTGGCTGAAACACTCGCGAAGTCTGAATTACAATACAGGAAGCTTTTTGAGAATGCGCAGAACGGGATCATGATTCTGGACTACAAGAACGGAAAAATCGTCGATACCAATCCCTTTATTTTGAATCTGCTGGGTTTTTCTGCTCCAGAGCTTGTCGGCAAAGAGCTCTGGGAAATCGGTTTTATGCTCGACAAGGAGGTTGCCCTGCAGGCTTTTGATGAACTGAAAGAGAAAAATTATCTCCGTTACGAAAATCTCCCTTTGCGAAAAAAATACGGCCAGTCTATAGACGTAGAGTTTATCAGTAATGTCTATGAGGTCAGCGATAAAAAAGTCATACAATGCGATATTCGTGATATCTCAAGCAAAAGAGTCATCGCGCAATATAAAAATGTTCTTGCATTGAGCATGGATGATCTTGTTAACGCGTTGGTCGCCATGGTTGAGACCAGAGATCCCTATACTGCGGGTCACCAGGAGCGGGTTTCAGAACTTGCCGAAGCTATTGCCATAGAACTGAACTACCAGCAAATTAATATGGACGGGTTGCGAATGAGCGCCATGCTGCACGATATCGGCAAATATACCATACCAGCCGAGATTTTGACCAAACCCAGAACATTGAATGATATTGAAATAGCAATGTTACGCACACACGCTTATGAAAGCTTCAAGATCCTCAAACTCATTCACTTTCCCTGGCCAGTGGCTCAAACTGTTTTGCAGCATCATGAGAGGCTTGATGGCAGCGGTTATCCTAACGGACTTAAAGGGGACAGTATCTGTGATGAGGCAAGGATCATAGCGGTCGCCGATACGGTTGAGGCTCTTACCAGTCCGAGACCTTACCGTCCGGCAGTAGGTCTGGATATTGCACTGGCAAATATACTTGAGGCAAGTGAGCGATTATTTGACCCACAAGTTGTTGCCATCTGCCTGAGGCTTTTCAAGGAAAAGAAATTCCAGTTCACTCCCCAAAAAGGACAGAAGACCTATACCGTTGAAAATGTCCGAGGATCGCTTTAAAATCAACGCCAAAGCCAAACAAGATGAGTTATTTTGCTGACTGGCCTACATTGTGCCTTAAAAAAAAATCGGTGTATCTTTTTTTTCTGGACAGCTACGTTATGGTCTGTTTTTTTGCACTCAAGCCCGCTGACAGCACAGGAGTCTGCTCAAACAAGAGCATCGATTTTTGATTCATCGCCCTACGTGGAGGCTGGTTATACTGCCGACCATTTGACCAATAACGCACCAAACTGGCACTCTCAATATTTAAACCTCTTTCTACCACTCAAAGCTTACGGGCTTTTGAATGTTCGTGCTGAAAATGTTAACCGGTTTGCCCTATCGGATCAGTCAATATCGTTTTCTTATGCCTACCCGTTTACCTTTGCAGTGATCAATGTTGATGGAGGGTATACGGCAAATGCTGAATTTCTGGCAAAAAACTCTATTGGATTTGCCTGGAATGGCAAACTCCCTGATGGTTTCGGTTATACCATTGGCACAACTCAAAGAAATTATTCCGATTCCTTACTTAATATATACACTTTTGGCGTAGAAAAAAATGCCGGACAGTTTCGAATTGCCTGGACCGCATCAATCTCTACGATCGACAAGAGTCAGGCTGAATTCGCAAACAGAGCTCAGCTGCAGTGGATAAGCGAAAAGAACAATCGACTTGGCTTTACCTATTCCCAAGGCATTGAACCTTCCGTAGTATCTGTTGGTAATCTCAATACAATACAAACACAATATATACAGTTTGATAGTTTGTTCTGGATCATAAACAATGTAGGAATAACCACTGAACTCTGGCATAGTAAGCAGGGTTACTACTATCAATACAATGGAGGGCAGCTTGGACTTCGTATTTCCTTTTAGCTGATTATACATAATTTAGATCAGGAGGGTAACATGAATATACTCATTACCGGCGGGGCGGGATTTATTGGCTCTAACCTTGCTTCTTTTTATCTGGATCGAGGCGATTCGGTCTATGTCGTTGACAATCTCTCTACTGGCACAATCAAGAATATTTTAGCCCTGCTTCATAATCCGGCCTTCCGATTTGCAGAGGCCGATATCATGATGTGGAATGATTTGAATGATGCAGTCAACTGGGCTGATCGCATCTATCATATGGCCGCTATTGTTGGCGTAAAAAAGGTACTGGAAGATCCACGGCACGTTTTGGAAATCAACATTGAAGGTACAGAAAGGATCTTTCGGGCAGTCGCAAGAGTTCGACCAGATACACAACTCATCATTGCTTCGAGTTCGGAGGTCTATGGATTTAATACAAACACCAGTTATTCTGAAACAGACGATATTGTTCTCCGATCAGGCGCTCGCTTACGCTGGTGTTATGCCGTCACCAAACTTGCCGACGAGTTTCTTGCCTACTCATATATGTACAAATCCGGCATCCAAGTTGTTATTGCACGTCTTTTCAACACCATCGGTCATCATCAAACAGGAAAATACGGCATGGTGGTACCTACTTTTGTTCGCCAGGCAGTGCGTAATCTGCCAATTACGGTTTATGGCGACGGATCCCAGACCCGTTCTTTTTGTGATGTGCGCGATACAGTAACAGCCCTCGATCTCCTGGCTTCGAACCCTTTGGCTAATGGTGAAATTGTGAATGTCGGTCATGACCAGGAGATCTCCATCCTTGATCTGGCGAATCTCGTTGTGCAAAGAGCCGGCAGCAGCTCCAAGGTTCAGTTTCTCTCTTATGTGGAGGCCTATGGCATGGAAATCGATGAAATAATGCGTCGTAGACCTGTGCTCGACAAGCTTCATAACATGACTGGATTTCAGCCAAAATGGTCATTGGTGAACACCATTGATAATCTGATAACCCTGGAACGAGTGCACGATTTAACATGAAAATTTTTCTTCTCTTTGCTTATGCCATTGTTCTGTTGACCGGCATTGTGATACTCTTGTCGATAGCTCTTGTACTTGTTAATAACCTGACGATTCGTCGCGAGGCAAAAATTCAGGAACAACGTAAAAATTTACGACTAAGTCTCTTGAGTTATGTGAAAGGAGATATCAGGTGGCCTGCCCTCAAGATAATAATTTCAGGGCAAGAGAAACTTCTTGTTGGTCTTGTTGCTCAACTTGCTGAAGAACTTGGTGAGTCTGCGCGATTAAAGTGCATTGAGCTCTTTTCGTTTAAGGAGTTGAACAAATTAGCAAACCTGGAGCTTAAAAAACTTTCGCATTCCTTGAATTGGCGAAAGCGTCAGAGGGCAGCAACCTTTTTACCCTACATCGCCAATTCTCAGGCCAATATCCCTCCACTTGTTCATGCACTTGAAGACAAGGTGTTCATGGTTAGGTTTTCGGCTGCACACTCTCTTGCAACAATAAAGGCTATCGACACAATCATCCCTATTCTTGAACATCTCTCCTTGCCATCCGAGTGGCCTATTGAGCGAACGATTGAGATTATCTATGAGATGGGCAGAGAGGCGATCTCTCCTCTTATGAACTACCTCTCCCTGCCTACAGCGAAGAATGAGAGCAAGGTATTTGCCATCAGTGCGCTTGGTTTGCTGCATGTCGGCGAAGCTGTTCCCTTTATACTTACATACCTCTGCAATCCTGATAAAGAGCTGCGCATACAGAGCGCCAAAGCACTTGGCAATATTGGAGCAACCGAAGCAACGGTTGCCCTCTGTAACTCCATGAACGACAGTGCATGGGAGGTAAAAGCAACCTCAGCCAACGCGTTAGGCTTATTGAAAAACAAGAGTTCCATACCGATACTGCTTGGCGGCCTGCGCGATTCAGCCTGGTGGGTTCGTTATAACTCTGCCAACGCACTGGCAGAACTCGGCAATGAGGGCATAACAGCATTGAAAGAAGCATACTCTCATGATGATAAATTTGCACGGGAGGTCAGTCGACTTGTGCTTCAGGAGCGAAGTTTGATCAATAGTGATCAAGAACGAGTGGCATCATGAATATCAATCTGATGATTGTTCTGGATATCCTGATCAGGATCATCCTTATCTACTTCATTATGATGCATGGCATCTATTTTCTGCTCATTATGCTTGGTGCTCTTGAGCAAAAAAAGTACCACCAGGGAATTCAGTTTAGGGAATTCAAGCGAATAAGTGAGTCTCCTCTGACCACACCGGTATCTATAGTTATTTCGGCTTACAACGAAGAGAAGGTAATTGTTGACTGAGCACACCGGAGCATAGTGTGCCACCTCTACCGGAGTAAAGTGTGCCAGCGATTCCGGAGCAATATGTGCCACCCGTACCGGAGAATAGTGTG
>JABDHK010000012.1 GCA_012972835.1 Chlorobiaceae bacterium
CTCACCAGAGCGCGTGTTGAGTGCCCCGTTCTGGTCTGCACCCTGCCCTGCAGCAGCTTCTTTTATGTTGAACCGTTATCGTCCGCCAGGCAGGAACATTTGATCCCTGCGCTCAACCGGGCACTGGCCTATCTGGGCGGTGTTCCCAAGAACATTCTCAGCGACAACATGAGGCAGGTGGTGACGAAAGCATCACGCTATGAGCCTCTTTTTACTGATGTTATGGAGCATTGGGCATTGCACTACCAGACCAACATGCAGGCGACCAGAATCGTCCGGCCCAAGGATAAACCTTCCGTGGAGGGCACGGTTCATATTGCCTACAACCAGATTTACGGACGTTTGCGCAATGAGGAATTTACCAGTCTCAACGCCTTGAAGTGTCGGGTACGGGAGTTGCTGGATAATGCCAATGACCGGCTGATGACCGATTATGGCAAGAGTCGCCGGCAGCGGTTTATAGCGCTTGAACAAGAGCTGTTACTGCCACTGCCGGCGACCGATTTTCTCTATAAGCGTGAAACCACGGCCACCGTCAAGAAAAATTACCATGTCATGCTGGGAGAAGACCGCTGCCAGTATAGTGTCCCACATGAGTATATCGGCAAGCTTGTCAAACTGGTCTACGATGAAGCCGTGGTTGAGGTATTTCTTGATTTCCAGCGTATTGCCCTGCATCAGCGCATCGTCGGACGCCGGGGTATCTACAGAACCGTTGAGGAGCACATGCCGGAAGCCCACCGCCGGCACCATCAGCAACAAGGATGGAGTGAGGATGACTTTACCAGCAAAGCCGCCGCTATTGGGCCTTGTACTGAAGAAGCAGTCCTTAGGATTCTGAGTTCAAAGGCCTTTGTACAGCAAAGCTTTGACGCCTGCCTTGGCATACTTCGGCTCCAGAAGAAGTATGGAACAAGCCGACTTGAAGCAGCATGCGGGCTGGCATTGCAGGTTCCCAGCGTCAGCTACCGTCTTGTCCATAACATACTGGAAAACAACAGAGATAAAGCAGTGGCGGCGGCAGAATACCATGCGCCCATGCTGCCGTTTCATGACAATATTCGCGGCAAAGAAGTCTACAATTAACCTCAACCACCACATGACCATGAATACACAGCTAACCCTTGACCAGCTTCGTTCCATGAACCTTTATGGTATGGCAAATGCCTATGAAGCAGCAACCATGCTTCCCGTCCACGAACAGCCAGCAGCGGACACGCTGCTCGGCCAGTTGGTTGATGCCGAACAGCGATTCCGAAAAGAACAGAGCACCAAGCGGTACCTCCTGCAAAGCAAGATCCGCTATCCAGCCATACTGGAACAGGTTCACTGCAACGCCGCCCGGAACCTGACCCGGGATCAACTGCTCAGCCTTGCTGACTGCAACTTTATCGGGCGGGGTGAAAATATTCTTATTACCGGAGCAACGGGATGCGGCAAGAGCTATCTTGCCTGTGCTTTGGGACGGCAGGCCTGTTCACTTGGATATCGCACGCTGTACTTTGGTATGAACCGGTTTCTTGAACGGATCGCACAGACAAAACTTGACGGAACCTTTGTCCGTGTGCTTAACCAAATTGAACGAACCCATCTGATTATCCTTGATGATTTCGGTCTGCAACCACTCGATGCAACAACACGTATTGCACTACTGCAAATCCTTGAAGATCGTTATGGAAAGCAGGCGGTCATGATCACCTCTCAGCTGCCGGTTGCCCAGTGGCATGACGTAATTGGGGAGCCTACAATTGCTGACGGAATCATGGATAGATTAGTCGGAAATGCTCACCGGCTTGAGTTAAAAGGAGAGTCAATGAGGAGAAGGAAATTGGATAAAATTGTGTAAGTTCTAACAGCAAATCTGGCCTCAAAAAGGTGGTACACTTTGCCCCGGAATCGGTGGCACATTATATCGCGGAATACCTGGCACACTTTCACCCGGAATGGGTGGTACACTTTCCCCGGAATACTCACTTGTTGCTGATATGATTTGAATAGGGAAGTATTAACAATCCTTTAATAAAAATTAAAAAGAATTGAATTTCCAAAAAAAAAGTAATTTTATGCACATATATTTCGAATTCTGGCGACAAATTTTGTTTGTATTACTACTGTATTCTCTTTATAAAAAAGAACTTAACAATGTTGTTGTATTGTTTTTACTGAAGTCTGGAGGATAAAAACGTGTATAAAATCCCTATAACATCATCTAATAATAATAGTTACACTGTTCTATAATCGCTATTGGTATCTTTTCATTTGCCAGGCATTCGGTAAAGAGATTTTCAGTTGCCTGATGGTTTGCTGAATAAGTTATTGGGGGGAGTTGTGGTTGAAACGTATTATATTTAGCATAGTTATTCCTTTTTTTTTTGCCCAACTGATAATCCCTCTCTTTATGGATGCCTTCTGGCTTTCGCTTGTCATGATTTTTAGTGCAGAACTTGGCGATAAAACCCAGCTTGTAGCCCTGACGCTTGCAACTTGTTACAACTCGTGGATTGTCCTTTGGGGGATTTTCTGTGCAACACTTGCCATTCACGTTGTTTCCGCAGGTATTGGCTGGTTTATTGGAGACAAGCTACCTACCGAATGGATCAAGTTTATTGCGGGTATTGCTTTTATAGCGTTTGGCTTCTGGACACTGAGGGGTGATCATCTTGATGAAGACGAGAAGAGCTGTAAAACAACCATTCATCCCTTCTGGCTTGTCTTTTCAACATTCTTCATGGCAGAGATAGGGGATAAAACCATGCTTTCAACCATTACCCTTGCCTCAACACATCCGTTTCTTCCCGTCTGGATCGGCTCAACGATCGGTATGGTGATTTCGGATGGACTGGCTATCATAGCCGGAAAATTGCTTGGAGCCAAACTGCCCGAAAAAGCAATTAAAATAGGGGCATCAGCCATCTTTTTTGTTTTCGGAATCCTCAGCATGTATGAAGGAGGCTCCAGATTCGCTCTCTTTATCTGGGCAATTGCCGCAGTGATTATAACCATCACAGGCTACATCTTTCTCCAGGGAAGCCGAGTCCCAGCTCGGCACAGCACAAAAACCTGATCATGAAAAGCAATGAAAGCAGCATCAAGCCCCAAGCTGTCCGAAATTATTGACAAGCATTGCCCAACTTGGCTTTTCAGCAAGAAAATGATCAACAGCCGTGGTTTTCTCGGCATAAAAATTCGGACAGACTATTATTTTTCCGTTTCCCACCGCATGGTTCATGATGTTTTGTCGTCATAAAGGTGTAATCCATAACACAAGTTAAGATCAAAAATAAGACACACAATGAGCACCTCAATGAAATCATGGGCCACTCCGCTTGCCACAGCAACCTTCGTCATTCTTGCCGTCACGGGAACCCTTATGTTCTTCAAAGTTGAAACAGGATTTATCAAACCGATTCATGAATGGCTGAGCTGGGGTATGACCGCCGGGGTTATCCTGCACATCATCGCCAACTGGAAATCTTTTACAGGCTACTTTTCACGAAAACCCGCACTCGCCATTATCGGGACAGGTCTTATTGTCACTTTGATTGCTGTTTTTGCACCTGCTGGTGATCATTTGAATCCCCGAATGAACATGATTAAAGCGCTGGAATCGGCAAGATTAGAAACAGTTGCTGAAGTTGCAGGGCAAAATAGCTCAAGCCTCATCGCAAAACTTGGGAGTAAGGGAATCGCTGTAGGCCAAGCCTCAATGAGTATCCACGAGATAGCATCGCAAAACAACAAAAAAGAAATGGACTTACTCACACTGATCTTTGACCAACCTTCGAAAAATAACCGGCAAAAGTGAATTTAACCTATAGGAACCAGAATTGATTTTTGGATGAGGATGCAATCAAAGTCATGAATGGTCGGAACCATTGTTTTGTTCTCCTTTTTCTTTTACTGGCTGTTGTTCATGTTTTCCATCATTTACAGGGAGTACTTTATTTTTTTCCTTTTTGAAGGAGAGCAATTTTTTGGCATTGCCATCACGCCGAATCAGATATTCAGTTATAGCATTCTCTCCTGAGGCGTTATCTTTAAATTCCCAGAGATGCTTAAGTGCTCCTTCCATCAAAAGCGAATATACTCCGGTCTTTATAGCCTGTCGACCGGCTAATTGTACCAGTTCATTCATGGTGAAGCCGGCCTCGGATTGATTTGATTTGATTCGTATTATTACTGTATTTGCTTTGCAATGAAGCAGATATCGATATTTTTGCTGATCTCAAAAAAATTCTTTTTTTTCCTGATTTTATGCGGCATGGTCATTTCGGATGGACTGCTATCATAGCCAGGAAACTGATCGGAGCCAAACTGTCCGCAAAAGCAAGCTACATTTTTCTCCAGGGAAACCGAGCTGGGGCTTGGTGCTCTCAAGCAAAAAATCCCATAATAGTTATTTTTACTGCATCTATAATGCGGTGATTTAACGTCAAAATTGTATATATTATTTATATACTTATCTGACGGTGTAAGTTTTGTACCGCTATAATCATGAATAGTATCAAGCTGTGACAGTATGTTATTTTTGTGGCAGGCAGATCCCTAAGCGCACCAACGACTTTGCTCAAAGACAATCCATTCAGTAGGTCTACCCATTTTCAATCGAGCTGTATTATGAAAATGTACCCTCTATCACTGCCGCAGCAGGCAATCTTTCTTGATGCGCTCAAATATGGCGCTACTGCAAAATTCAATATGGGCGCAATTTGTATTATCAGTGGCCCGTTTGATGCTGTGCTGTTCCGGAAAAGTCTGGAATTTGCACATGGAGTGCACGATGTTAGACGGATGCTGGTTCACATTGATGGAGATGGAGCCAGGCAGGAGTTTATGGCACCCGATAGCTGTCCTTATCCCTTCGAAGAGTTCGACTTTTCAAACCATCCTGATCCAATTCAGTCTGCGATAGGATGGGTTTTAGGGGATTTTTCCCGCCCGATCCCTCTCGTTCAGGGTATTTTGCACGGTGATATTTTGTTCCATCTCGGTGAGGAGCTTTATTTCTGGTATCAAAAATTCCATCACATTGCCAATGATGGTTTTGGGCTTACAGTATTCAATGACAGTGTTGCTGCTGCTTACAATGAATTGCTTCAAAACAACCGTCTGCCAGAGTTTGAGCAGCACTCCTACATTGATTTTCTTGAAGAGGACCGCATCTACGAAGCTTCCGCCCAGTTCAGTAAAGACGATATATTCTGGAGTGAAAAGTTTCAGACCTTGCCTCAGCCACTGCCGTTTACCGCGCGTAAAAACGGATTAAAAGGTGATCTTCTCCATACAGAGCGCTGCACACTAAGCGTCAAACGAGAGGTTTACAACTCTATGGTTATGCATTGTCAGACAATGGGTGTTACTCCTGCCCAGTTTCTGCTGGCATGTTTATTTGCCTATCTGCACCGTTTTACCGGTAGCGAAGAGATAGTGATTGGTACTCCTATCCTGAATCGCAGCAACCATGCATTCCGTCGAACTGTTGGGTTGTTCATGGGTATGATGCCGCTGAGAATTCTAATTGACAAAAATAAAACTCTGTTTGATCTTGCCGCTACAATCAAGTCTGAAACCAGAATCTGTTACCGCCACCAGCGCTTTCCCTATGGAGAAATTCTGCGTCGGTGCCGTTCGGTTGATGGTTTTTGTCAGGGAATTTTCGATGTAACATTTGTCTACAGAAAACTTGACTTTGATCTTCTTTTTGGAGCTTCGCCGATGCGTACCATCAGCCTTGATCTCGGTGTGCGTGATGAAACACTCTCGATCGATGTCGATGACTATAATGAGGCAGAAGCGGTCAATATTTATTTTAATTATAATCCACTTCTTATTTCAGCAGTTGAAGCGAGCCAGATGGCATGGGCTTTTGAAAAGATGTTTCACGATGTCGCTCTGGATGCCAATCCCCTTGTTCGTGACATCCAGCTTTCTCCACATGCTGTCACAACGGCCTTCATCAGACCTTCAGACACTGCCGGCCAGACACTTATTGATATAGTCGGCGAGCGTGCACTCGAAGCTCCGGGTTCGTTAGCCATAATCTGTGGTGCGGAACGCATTACATACGGTGAACTGGAAAGAGCCTCCAGTAGTATTGTCCAGTTTTTGTCAGCTGATTGCTCAACTGTTCCTGAACAGCCAGTAGCGGTTCTCTGTGACAGGGAGCCATTATCAATTATGGCGATGTTTGGCATCATGAAGGCAGGTTGTGCGTATCTCCCACTGGATCCGGATATACCGCGCGAGCGGATGGAGTTTATTCTTCATGATAGCGGCTGCCAACTGATGCTTGTCGGTGAGCGGTACAGGAACGAAATATTCCATGGTGTCCGCTCTGTTCCAATTGCAGAGGCCCGATGCTCGGACGAATTAGCCAGAGCCCCCCGTCCTTTGTCATTAAGTCAACTGGCCTATATCATTTATACCTCCGGTACAACCGGGAATCCGAAAGGCGTCCTGATTGAACATGGAGGTGTTGTCAATACAATCAAAGAACTTATCCAGGCATGGGAGGTGACTTCAAGTGACCGTATCCTTGGCTTTGCAAGTCCAATGTTCGATGCTTCGCTTAAGGAGTATTTCCTTGCTTTTGCATCAGGAGCAGCGTTAGTCATTGCAAAAAAGGAGATTATTCTGGATTCAGACCGATTCCTCGATCTTCTCCGCACTGAAAATGTGACTGTTGGCTTATTACCTCCTACCTACCTGAGCACTTTGGGGCAGGTGGATATGACTCCGTTACGTTTGCTGGGAACGTCGGGTGACGCTGCCAATCCGGCAGATGTTGCATATCACGTTCGAAGCCGAACCTTCGTTAATGCCTATGGTCCTACTGAAACGTCGATAATTTCGACCTATCTCAGACTTGAAGCCGGAACAGAGTTTTCTGCCGATCGAGTCTCGATCGGCAAGGCCATTGGGAACATGCGCATACTGATTCTTGATGAAGATCGCCATCCAATGCCAATTGGCGCCATTGGCGAAATTTATATTGCTGGTGTAGGTCTTGCCAGAGGCTATCTGGGTCACCCGGAGTTGACTGCGGAACGGTTCGTCATGAACCCGTTGAGTGAAGGGGAGCGTCTCTATCGGACCGGTGATCTTGGACGTCTGCTTGCGGAAGGAAACATCGAATTTCATGGCAGGCGGGATACGCAGGTAAAGATTCGTGGTTACCGGGTCGAACTGTGCGAGGTTGAAACCGTGCTTAAAATGCACCCTTCGGTTGAGACAGCCGTTGTGCAAAAGCGCACAAGCAACGACACGCTTGTAGCCTATGTTGTTCCGCGACTGGAGTTTGAACCACGGGAACTCCGACGGTTTCTCTCCTCAAAGCTTCCGCACTACATGATTCCGAACAGTTGGGTTCGGCTCGACATGCTCCCGTTGAACATCGCTGGGAAGGTTGAATACGAGGCATTACCTGATCCTTGCGATGCAGAGGATCTTATTCAGGAACAGGGTGAGGTCATCATCTATACGGAACTCGAAAAGTCAGTATTGAAAATATGGGAAGAGATTCTTGGTCTGACGGCTATTGGTCTCGATGACGATTTTTTTGTCCTTGGCGGACATAGCTTGAACGTTATACGTATGATGTCGCGTATCCAGGAACATCTCGGTATACGTTTGGAGATGGCTGATTTTTTTGAGAATCCTACTGTGGCTGGTTTGTCGGCAGTTATTAACCAACACGGAAGCTTGCATAAATCCCCAACTCAAAAGACTCAACCGTCGGAACATATTCTGCGCGGCAGGGGAGAGCAAAAAAAAGGATTGATGGCTCAGCAGGAAAACCTCATCAAACTGGTCACCGAAGCCGTCAGGAAAATGTCGAGCGCCTCCAAGTGCTTGCGTACAAAAACTCTCTCCACTCTTCAGGAACGTCTTTGGCTTGTCCAGAAAATGGAGCCTGAAAGCACAGCTTATATTGTTCCTCTGCACATAATAATTCGAGGTAGCCTTGATGTGTGTTTGCTAAAGACGGCTATACGGGCTCTTTGGGTGCGTCACGATGCTCTTCGAACCATATTTCCATCTATCGGAGGGGAACCGGAAAGAGTTCTTTTATCCCACGATGCGCTGGTTATTTATGAGCACGACTTCAGTACCGTGGAAGCAGGAGTACAATGGCAGAAGCACTATCTGGAAAAACATGCCTCTGCGTTCAAAATTGATGAAGGTCCGTTATTTCGTGTCTGCATCTATACCATTGCTTCTGAAGAGCATGCACTTCTGATCGATTTGCATCACATCAATGCTGACGGTGTGTCACTTGATGTTATTCGGACAGAACTTTTCGATCTCTACAATGCGCTTGTGGAAGGACGTACACCAAACCTACTACCAGCACCTGAGCCATATGATGAATATGTAGAATACGAAACTACCCTTCGGCAAAGCAGTGAATACCGTCTTGAGCTGGAATCTTGTATCAAGAGATTATCTGGCGCTCCGACGCATCTTGATTTTCTGTTTGATAAGCCGCTGCCCGAAACATTCTCGTACAGGGGGAACCTTCTGGTCAACAAATATGATGATCTTGAGTTGCACAATCACGTTTCGGAGATTGCCAAAGGGGCGGGGTTGAGTCCGTTCATGGTTTATCTTGCAGCCTTCGGGATCTTGCTGCACTTGCATACTGGTCAGGATGATCTTCTTGTTGGAATTCCCACCTCTCTTCGATCGTCAGCACGCTTTTTTCGTACTGTTGGATTTTTCGTCAACACCTGTATCGTCAGGCTCGATTTCAGCGGGAATCCGACCATGCTTGAAGTCATGAAACGCACAGGAAATGCTGTGCGTGAAATGCTCCTCAGCCACGAAGTATCATTTGACCACCTCGTTCAAGCTCTCTGTCTTCAACGCACTCCGTCACGGCCACCTCTTGTCCAGGCCTCTCTTTCCTACATGGTAAGTGATAATCCTGCTGAACCGGCGATTCAGGAACTATCCGTCGAGCCGCTCTATTTATCGCGAAGTGGTGCAATGTTTGAGCTGACAATGGACATCCTTCTGCAGCCGGGCGGAGGTATAAGCACTATCGAATACTCATCAGATGCATGGGAGGAAAAAAGCGTCAGGAGAATGCACGATCAATTTCAAATCATCCTTAAAGAACTTGTAGAGTGCCATGAAAAGCATCTCGGTGAACTTAACCTTATGCCAGAATTGATGCAGGAGCCATTGGAAAAGGTTTTTCAGGGAGAACTGCTTGAACACTCAGTGCGGGGAATCACTGACTGGATCCTTGAACACTCCAGAAACAGGCCTGAGAGTACAGCGATTATCTCTGCTGGCCTTGAAACCAGTTATGCTCAATTGCAACGTCTTGCCGACGAACGTCGTGGTCAACTTGTAGCTCTCGGGCTGAAACAGGGAGATGTGCTGGCACTGGCATGCAAGCCAGGACTGGAATGGACGGTTACAGCCCTTGCCTCTCTGGCAGAGGGGATTATTGTAGCTCCACTTGATATCGATATACCTAAAGAGCGCTTGCATCATATCATCAACAACTCCCGTGCTCTGCTTCTCTGGCATGACGATGGTTTTTCTCATGCCTCAGGCTGGAGTCATCCAACGTGTCGGGTGATGAACAGTCATAATGCACCTAAAGCCGTATCGGTGAAGGAAGCGACGAAAACAGATTTAGCAGAGAGAGCTTACATTATTTACACATCAGGAACCACGGGAGTTCCCAAAGGTGTCTCAGTCAGTCATGGCGCTTTTGAAGCACACTGTCGCAGTGCTGTTCACGCCTATGGATTAACGTCGGAGGAGTGCTCTCTCGTCTTTGCTTCAACCTATTTCGATGCATCGTGGGAACAGCTCTTTGCTATACTTCTTGCTGGCGGTACCGCTCTTATCCGTGATGCACAACTCTGGACTCTTGACGAATTATGCAATCAAATTTCCACCTTTCGTGTGACTTGCGTGGACATTCCTGCCCAATATCTACGCGAGCTGCTTTTTTTCTGGAAAAGTCGTCCTGATTATGTTCCTAACTGCCTTCGTCTGGTCATTTGTGGAGGTGAAGCCATGCCGGTTTCACTGGCAAAGGAGTGGCTTGCAGCTCATCTCGGAGAAATATCTCTGATTAATGCCTACGGTCCTACTGAGGCTGTTGTAACCTCTACATTCAATGTGATTACCAAAGAGTCACGCCTCGACACAGCCTCTGGTATTGTTCCTATTGGCTTGCCTATGCCAGGCCGGATCCTGCGTGTACTCAATAATGAAGGTATTGAGGCAGGTGCGGGTATTGCCGGTGAATTGTGCATTGGTGGTGTATGCCTGGCAGATGGTTATGTAGACGATGAGAAGAGAACGGCCTTGTCGTTCCGTTATTGGCGCCGTACATCAGAGGGTGGCCGGTGGTCCGGCAATAGCACCGATGGAGCTATTTGTCTCTATCGGACTGGTGACCGTGTGCGCATCGGACCTGATAACCGTATCGAGTTTCTGGGGCGCCTTGACCGGCAGGTAAAGATTCGAGGATTTCGTATTGAGCCCGGCGAAATCGAAGCCCTTCTTGTCCGCCATCCCGACATAGCAGAGGCGCTTGTTATGGCGATAGATGATAATCGATTAGGCAACCGCATAGTCGCCTGGTGTGTACCGATGAGCAATACAACTCCGTCGCAGGGGGCAATGCTCGAGTGGCTTGAACAATGGTTACCTGACTATATGATGCCAGCTTCGATTGTTTTTGTCCCTGAATTTTTGAGGAGAGCCAATAACAAGATTGATATTTCAGCGCTGCCTGAACCTGAAATGATTCGTCCCAGTGAAGTCACCTCATCATCCGTTGTCGATGATCTGGAAAAAAATATCGCAGCAATATGGGTCGAGGTGCTTGGAAAGGCGGGAGTTGGTCTGAATGAAAACTTTTTTGATATCGGTGGACATTCCATCCTGCTGCTAAAGGTTCAGACGCGATTACAGACAGAACTTGGTGTCAACGTTCCGCTTGTAGAACTGTTTGCCCACCCGACTGTAGCCCGCATGGCAAAAAGAGTGCGAGGCGAAATCCCTGTGAGCTCAGGGCGTGTCAGAAGTGTGCGACGGGGTGATATCGCCGTTGTTGGGATGGCGGGTCGTTTTCCTGGTGCAGCAAACGTTGAAGAGCTTTGGGACAATCTGGTCGCTGGGAGGGAAAGCATCCGTTTCTTCTCTCAGGATGAGCTTGCGGAGGAAGGTATACCGATGAGTATCCTCCAAAAACCGGACTATGTGCCCGCTCATGGTTATATGGAAGGTACAAAACTTTTTGATGCTGATTTTTTTGGCTATACACCCAGGGAAGCCGAAATTCTCGATCCCCAGCAGCGAATCTTTCTGGAAGAGTCATGGCATGCGCTTGAAAACGCAGGGTACGATCCTGGTCGTTTCAAGGGAGAGATCGGGGTTTTTGGCGGTATGGGTATGAACCTTTATCTGCTCAACAACCTTTCTTCCCGCCTTAGTCACGGCTTTGGCGCCGACAGCTATGCCGTCAGTCTCGCCAATGACAAAGATTTTATTACCACCAGGGTCTCTTATAAACTGAATTTGCGCGGCCCAAGTGTAAACATCAACACAGCATGCTCGACCTCTCTGGTTGCGATACACATGGCTTCTGCCTCTCTTCTCGACGGGGAGTGTGACATGGCGCTCGCAGGTGGCGTTACCCTGCAAACAGAAATACACGGATACCTCTATCAGGCAGAAGGCATCTCTTCGCCTGACGGGCACTGCCGTGCCTTCTCCGAGGATGCAGCGGGAATAGTCGGCGGAAGCGGCGCTGCTATTGTTGTTTTGAAGCGCCTGCAAGATGCCATCGCCGATAACGACACCATTCACGCCGTCATCAAGGGGAGTGCTATCAATAATGATGGTGCAGACAAGGTAGGATTTACAGCACCTGGAGTTAACCGTCAGCGTGATGTTATTCGTACAGCTCTGGAAAGGGCTGGCCTCAGCTCTCGTGATATTCGCTACGTCGAGGCACACGGCACGGGCACCCCGATTGGAGATCCGATAGAGATAGAGGCCCTGAGTCAAGCTTATTCCCCAGACAAACCCAAAGCAGGCGGGTGCTACATTGGCTCAATAAAGAGCAATATCGGTCACCTCGACACAGCAGCCGGGGTGGCGGGATTAATCAAGGCATCGCTTGCGCTTGAACACGCTCTTATACCGCCAACCTTGCACTGCCTTCATCCGAGCAAAAAAATTGATTTCGATCAAACTCCTTTTCGTGTTGCCAACAAGCTCACTCCCTGGCCTGTGGAGGGGCTTCGGCGTGCTGGCGTAAGCTCATTCGGGATGGGGGGAACCAATGCCCATGCCATTCTGGAGGAAGCACCAAGGAACAGGAAATCTCTATCTCCCCGTCAGAATCTCTGGTGTATTCCTGTTTCCGCTCGAAGCATACCATCCCTGCTTGCCTTGGCCGAATCGCTGGCAAGGCACCTCGAAAAATTTCCGGATATTGATGCTGCTGATCTATGGTTTACGCTTGCAGAAGGACGTCGCTGTTTTCAAATGCGTACTGTACTTATAGCCGATTCGCATGAAGAGGTCGTAGCCTCACTACGCAGGCTTACTGAAATGGATATATTACGTACTGATCGCGATGGCCGGGTTATTTCTGGAACAGGCATGCCTCAGCTATCAATTATTGGAGAGCAGAGCAAGTTTGAGCGGGCCTGTGCTTTTTCCAGGGCCTGGCTGGCGGGAAATCTGGATGAAGCCTCAAGGTTTTTACCTCAAGGCCCCGTTCGTCGCATTCCTCTCCCGACATACGTTTTTGACCACAAGCGTTACTGGGTTGAAGCGCAGTCTTATGAAGCAAAAAAAGTGGAAAGCAAGCACGGCAAACCCGAAAAGCTGCCTCTTGACGAGTGGTTTTATTTTCAGGGATGCGAGCGTGTGCCTTTAAGGAGTTTACCGGAGCTTTCGGGGTCAACAATCCTGCTTGTTCACGATGGAGGTCATGTAGCCATGCGCTGGCAGGATGCCTTGCGCAAAGCAGGAATCCCTTTCATCGACACCAGGGGAGCAGAGGATCTTGAAACCAGAATCTCCGATCTTGCCCGGAAAGATGAACTGCCTTTGCTTTGCTGGCATCTGGCTGCACTCGATTATGACTCAGGTGGAGCAGCTGAGTACACCCGTCGTCTGGATCTTCTTCTGGCTGATATACGTATCATGGCGATGGCAAAGGGCCAGAGAGGTATGAAACTAATGCTTTTCTCCCCACAGCACAACAGCGGACCCGATGCACTGCCTGTTCCATCGTGTGCCTATCTGAAAGCAGCATGTGCAGTTATTCCCCATGAGTACAGCAATTTTCAAACCCAGCTACTCTTCGTTGATCCCGATAGTACCGATTCTTCATCGTTCTATGCAGCCTTTGCTGTTTCCTCCCTTTCATCCACTGATTGTATCTTCTCGCTCTCACATGGCCAACTCTGGCGACACACCCATGTGAAGTTGGCTCCCGAGAGTTCACTGAGCGGTATTGCCCGCATTAAGGAGAGGGGGGTATACCTTATCACGGGTGGATTAGGTGGTATTGGACTCACCCTGGCTGGCCATCTTGCCCGTGCAGCCAAAGCGCGTCTTGTTTTAGTTTCACGTCACCAGCCAGATTCCTTTGAGAGCGAATCTATCCAGCGTCTTGAGGCTGATGGTGCAGAAGTAGTGACAGCAGCTCTTGATATTGCGGACGTCGACGCTTTATCTGCGGTAGTGAACAATATTTTTGCGCAATGGGGAGGCATTGACGGTGTTATTCATGCTGCCGGAGTTGCAGGCGGCTGCCTCATAGCAAGAACACACATCGAGGAGCTCGAACGTGTTGTGCGAGCAAAAGTATCGGGCACAATAGCACTGGCAGAAGTTTTACGTGGCCGCGAACCTGCCTTTGTTCTGCTTTGTTCATCTCTTACTGCATCGCTTGGCGGTTTGGGACAGCTGGCGTATGCTGCCGCTAACACTTGGCTTGACGACTTTGCAAAAGCACAGTCACTTCTACAGCCCGGAATCTGGACAAGTGTCCAGTGGGACAGTTGGGCCTCAGTAGGAATGGCTGTGAGATCGAACCAGAGAAAAGTAAGCAGTGCAGGGGAGCTCACACTTTTACGCGAATGGGTTATCACTCCCGTCACATTCTGGCCTTGGGGCGAACACCTTGTCAATGGAGTCGCCATGTTGCCGGGCACCGCTTATCTGGAGCTTTTCATGCAGGCTCTGGACTTAACTGACCCGATCGAACTTGATAACGTCACGTTGAGCCAACCCATGATCTATGGTGGTGAGTCTTTGCGTGTGGTGCAGGTGCTCCGCAGCAGCAACGAAATCATTCTCCAGTCCAATGATGGAAAGGCCCTCTACGAACATGCCCGTGCAAGGCTTGCCGTGATTGCTGAACTCCCTTCACGGAGATCTATCGGGGAGATTGAGGCCCGCTGCAGTGAAACAGTAGAACCAATTCGGCAAACGACAAATGGAAAAGCGCCACAAATTGTCATTTCTGGACAGTCCAGATGGAAGGTAGAGGGTGATTTCTGGAAAGGCCGTGATGAAGCTCTTGCAAGGCTCGAATTGCCTTCACACTTTAGTGGTGACCTTATTGATCATCCGCTGCATCCCGCCCTGTTTGATATCGCCATTTCATACTACATAGCGTTTATCGAAGAGGGTTTTGAGCTTATGCCCTGGCGATACGAAAAACTGAAAGTTTTTTCTCCACTGGTGCCGCGCATCGTCAGCCATGTTCGCTTGCGTCGGAATAGCGAAAAAATGCTCGAATTTGATATTGACCTTTATGATGAGTCAGGCCGCCTTCTTGTGCAGGTTGAAGGGTACACTCTATTGCGTCTGGGCTCTGGAGAGGAGCTGCAACAGGCAGCAGAGGGAGGCGCGACTCCTCTGAATGCCTTTGCCATGACCCCATCTGAGGGTGTTGAGGTATTCCTTCGTTCACTTGCCTCCCGTGAACCTGTACTCTCTATCAGCACGGTAGAGTGGCAATACGCTGAGAGTCCTGTTGTGCTGCCCATTGAAGCCGAGAGCCCTGCTTCTGCAGATGATAAGGAATCCTCACGCAAGCCGCGACCTGAACAGGAGACTCCTTTGAGAGCGGCAAGTACAAAAAGTGAGATCCTCATGGCAGAAGTATGGGGAGAAGTACTTGGTTACACAGGTCTCGGTATTGATGACGACTTAATCGAACTTGGCGCTGATTCCCTCTCCGCTCTCCAGGCATCTGCAAGAGTCGAGGAACTTACCGGATGTCAGATTTCAATGGAGAGATTCTTTAAAAAGTCGACGATAGCATATCTGGCAGAAACGATTCTTGTGCCTGAAGCTGATGGAGGGCTGGGTGTTGTTACTGGCAACGAAAAATGGGAAGAGGGGGAACTATGAATCTTGCTGGTTTATTGAGTGAGCTCGCGGCAAGCAACATTGAGTTGCACGTAGAAAACGGCAAGTTGCACTATAAGGCACCCGAAGGTGCACTTACTACTGAACTGCGCCAACGTATCAGCACACATAAAGAGGAACTCCTCGCTCATGTAACCGGGCAGATACAAGAGGAACCTGAAATATGGTTGACTGACCCCTCTTCCGCTCAGGAGCGCCTGTGGTTCTTTAATCAACTGCAGGGGCCTAATTTTGTCTATAATATTCCTCTCTCCCTCTGCATGCGGGGGAAGCTTGACAAGGTTGCTTTGCGTCAATCTTTGGACGATGTAGTTCATCGTCACCAGGCTCTCCGCTCCTCCTTTTTGCATGATGGAGAAAACCTGCGACTGAAAATCATACGCGATATGCCAGCCCCATGGCTTGAGCGTGATATTTCCGGCGGTAATGAAGAGTCGCGCTTGACTCTTTTGCAGGAATGTGCCAACGAGATTGCACGACACTGTTTCGACCTCTCTCTGGCACCTTTGATGACAACTACGCTATTGCGAATCGGCCCTGAAGAACATATCCTCTGCATGAACTTTCACCATATTGTGGTGGATGGTTGGTCGATCGGGATCATTGTGCAGGAGATTTCTGCCGGTTATGAAGCGCATTTTGCTGGTCGTCCATTGTTGTTGAAGCCTCTGAAGTGGCAGTACACGGAGTATATTGCATGGCAGGCGGAGTTGTCACGAAGTGGGGCGATGGACAAGGATCTGGACTTCTGGCGAAATCGACTTGCCGGGGCACCAGCCTGCATCACCATGCCTGCCGACTTCAAGCGTTCGCCCGTGCAAAATTTTACTGGCTCATCCCTTCCTTTGCTTATAGACCAAGAAACGACAATCCGTTTGCGTGCCCGGGCGCGACAGTGGGGTGCGTCACTGAACCATCTGACACTGGCCGCTACGGTTATACTTCTTTCTGATTATTCCGGAAGCAGTGATCTGGTTATCGGTATGCCGCTGGCCAACCGCAACCGTCGTGATCTGGAGCCAGTTGTCGGTATGTTTGTCAATGTTGTTCCGCTTCGATTCAATGTTTCCCCCGATATGCTGCTTGCCGAACTCGTTGCTGATGTCATACGTGCCAATACCGAGGCGCTGTCACACTGCAATCTGCCCTTCGACCGCCTCGTCAATGCAATGGCGGTTGAAAAAGAGTTGAGTATAAATCCTATTTTTCAAGTTGCATACGATTATTTGCCACCTCTGGAGAGCCGATTCTCTTTTGGCGGTCTTGAGGTGGAGGCGGTTGATCTTATGGGTGACCATGCAATCTCCAAATATGACTGTACCTTCTATTTCGATGAGAGGGATGGAGCACTTGCAGGACAGATTGAGTTCAACAGCACGCTCTATCGTCCTGAAAGCGTAGAGCGCTGGGTGGAGGCATATAAAAGCATTTTGAAAGCAATGCTCGATACGCCTGATGCTTCTTTGAAATCCCTCTCTCTTGTTGCCTCGAAAGAGAGGGAGATGCTGGATCTCTGGTGCAGCGGCCCCGTTGTTGCGCTTTCAGATGAATCACCATGGGCAGGTTTTGAAAAAGTTGTGAGAGAGAGGCCTGATAAGGTAGCTGTTGAACAAATGGGTGTTAGTATCACCTACAGGGAGTTGGCGAGGCGGGCAGAAATCATCTCGTCAAAACTGGCGGATTTATCCATAAGCAAGGGTGATCGGGTTGGATTGATGTTGCCTCGCGGTGAAGATTATGTGGCGGCCATGCTCGGTGTGATACGTCGAGGAGCGATTTTTGTGCCTTTTGATCTCTCTCACCCTGCGGATAGATTGAGAACGATGGCGTTTCAGGCACGTCTCAATGTTGTCATCTCTTATGCCGGAAATGAAATCGCTGGAGTGCTGGCTCCGGCGACAGTTGAAATTGGGCCGCTTGCATGGAATGAAAGTTCGACACTGCCTGAAGCTATACATACAGCTCTCGAAGATCCGGTTTACATGATTTTTACATCCGGCTCCACAGGTATTCCCAAGGCTGTGAATATTCCATGGCTCGGCTTGTGTAACATGGTTCACTTTTGTATTCGTAACTTTTCCCTCTCAACGGCTGATCGCGTTTCTGAAATTGCATCACTTGCTTTTGATGCCAGTCTTTTCGAAATATGGCCCTCATTGTTCGCTGGTGCCACAATAGTCTTTGTGCCCGATGAAGTTCGTCTGGATCCCCGTCTTCTGCGTGACTGGTTGATAGAGCATCATATCTCTGTTCACTTCAGTCCGACACCATTAGCCGAAGAGCTTCTCACTCTGGAATGGCCTGCAATGAATCCGCTTCGCGTGATGAGTACTGGAGGGCAGACACTTCACTCATATCCGCCACCAAACCTTTCGTTCAGCTTTTTTAACCTTTACGGCCCTACTGAGTACAGCGTTTTTTCAACGTGGTGTCGACTCGAACCAAAGGTGGGTGAGTCCGGCCTGCCTCCAATCGGCACTGCAATAGAGAACACGCACATCGCCGTGCTTGACCAGGCTGGCCGGCGAACGTTGCCGGGAAATATCGGTGAGCTTTACTTGTCAGGTGCAGGAATTGCCTTGGGATATTTCGGAAATCCTGAGGCGACGGCCAGCAGTTTTGTAACCCTGCCGGACGAAGGTGAGACCCGATGGTATCGGACAGGCGACCAGGTACGCCTGCAGCGAGGGGGAACACTGGAGTTTGTGGGGCGTATTGATGGCCAGATTAAACTTCGCGGACATCGCATAGAGCCTGGCGAGATTGAACATGCCCTTTTGAGTGTTCAAGGTGTCGCACAGGCAGTTGTGCGTCTTGAGGATGAACATATTATAGCATACGTTGAAACGGGTGTAACCGGTATCAGTTCTGAAGCGGTTCGCATGGCAGTTTCCGCTTTACTGCCGGCATATATGATCCCTTCTCATATTGTCATGCTTGAAAGTCTGCCGCGGCAGAGCAGTGGCAAAATTGACTTGAGGTCAATACCTTTTTTTAAGAGCGACTCTTCAAATGAGATTACGCCATGCAGCATACCACCAAAGAGCAGTGTATTGGAAACTGACGTTGCCCGGGCATGGGCCATTGTGCTCAAGCATCCCGTTTCATCTGTGAAAGAGAACTTTTTCGACCTTGGCGGCCATTCAATGATGCTGGTACGCCTTAAAGATCAGATATTGAAGGAGAGCGGAAAAGAGATCACTATTCTGGATCTGCTTCGCTATCCAACTATTGCACAGCAGGCAGCCTTTCTTGATAACGGCACTATGCCTCAGGATGCACCGGAAAAGCTCTTTCAGCATCAATTTTCTGATGGAATTGCCATTATTGGTATGGCAGGACGTTTCCCGAAGGCTGAAAACGTTGAAAAGTTCTGGCAAAACCTGTACAATGGACGTGACTGTTTAAGCACGTTCAGCCCTGAAGAGCTTCTGGCCAGAGGTGTGCCACCCGAAATGGTTGAAAGCCCTGATTATGTTGCAGTAAACGGTATACTCCCGGAGTTTGATTGCTTTGATGCTGATTTTTTTTCGGTCTCTACCCGAGAGGCCGAAGTCATGGATCCCCAGCAGCGTCTGTTTCTTGAAGAGGCCTGGCACACCTTTGAAGACGCAGGGCTTGACCCTGAGCGAATTGATTCACGAGTTGGCGTTTTCGTTGGTTCCAGTTTAAATACCTACCTTTTTGAGAACGTTGTACCGCATGCCGATGTCATGGAAGCACTCGGTGGTTTTGCAGTCATGATCTCCAACGACAAGGATTTTGCTCCAACCCGTATTTCCTACAAACTGGGACTTCGCGGCCCGAGTATAAGTGTCAATACAGCCTGTTCGACCTCTCTTGTTGCCATACATCAGGCCGTGACAGCAATTCGGGATCGTCAGTGCGAACTGGCCCTGGCAGGCGGTGCCTGCGTGCATTCACGACAGATCGACGGATATCGATACGAGGTTGAGGGGATTCTGTCAAAAGACGGCAAATGCCGTGCATTTGACTCTGAGGCAACAGGTATGGTCGGCGGCAACGGTGTGGCACTGGTTCTCTTGAAACCATTACAAAAGGCAGTTGCGGATCGTGACCATATCTATGCAGTTATCAAGGGGATTGCTGTAAATAATGACGGCTCAAGCAAAATTGGCTTTACAGCGCCAAGCATCCGCGGACAATCCCTTGTTATTCGCGATGCTCTTCAACGGGCAGGAGTTGAACCGCACACGGTACTCTATACAGAAGCCCATGGTACGGCAACGAAGCTTGGTGACTCAATTGAGGTAGCGGCACTTGCGGAAAATTATGCAGCTGATGCCAGGCGAACGTTGCCAATGTTCCTTGGGGCTGTTAAAACCAATATCGGCCATCTTGATGCAGCTTCCGGAGCTGCCGGAATGATCAAAACCGCACTCTGTCTGCATCACCGTACTCTTGTGCCAACGCTTCATTTCAAAAAACCCAGTCCGCAGATTCAATGGCCTGCCAACAACAGTTTTCAGGTTTCTATACAGAGTTGTAAATTTGAAGGGAGTGGTACACCGCTTCGTGCAGCAGTGAGTTCCTTCGGTATTGGAGGAACTAATGCTCATGCTGTACTTGAAGAGGCTCCTGTTCGCCTGAGTGACCCAGAGGTTGACTCAGGTACCCTGCGGTTGCTCTTGTTTTCCGGGAAGAACGAAAAGGCACTTCAGGCTAATGCAGCGCTGTTTTCAGCCTGGCTGAAGCACCATGTCGGTGCAAGCCTGAGGGACGTAGCGCACACACTGGCCTTTGGGCGGCGTCACTGGGAATGCCGGGGGGTACTCTGCAGCTCAACTTCCTCTGAAGCCGAAGAGATACTTTCTGAGCCGCTCCTTACTGTGGAGCGTGCAGAAAGTGTCGCGTTTATGTTCCCTGGCATGGGAGCACAGAAACCCGGCATAGGCCTCGCTCTCTACCGTTCTGCACCAAAGTTCAAAGCCTCTATTGATCAGTGTGCCGATATACTCCAACCCATCCTCGGGCTCGATATCCGCCATTTGCTTCTTGCTTCCCCGAACGATGAGAGTGCAGCAGCTCAGCTTGATCACCACCGAATAGGTCAGCCCGCTATTTTTGCACTTGAATACGCTCTGGCGCAATTTTGGATGGATCTTGGTCTCTCGCCTGACCTGCTGATCGGTCACAGTCTTGGGGAGTGGGTAGCAGCCTGTGTTGCAGGAGTTTTCACCCTTTCAGATGCACTTCATCTTGTCACTCTGCGCGGCGGACTCATGGAGGCTCAACGGAAAGGGGCAATGCTTGCGGTGAGCCTGACTGAGGCTGAACTTGCCATACGACTGCCGGGATCTCTCGATATTGCCACCGTCAATGCTTTTGACCAGATTGTTGTTGCCGGTCCGGCGGAAGAGATAGCGATATTTGCGAAGCAGTTGAAAGCAGAGCAGATTCAGTGCAAGCTCCTGCACGTGAGTCTGGCAGCACACTCTTCGCTCATGCAGCCAGTTCTTGAGCCCTTTTTTGAAGCGATTGCCTCCGTACCTCGTCGTCCACCAACTCCAGGCATTACCATTGTCTCTAACATTACGGGTCGTTATCTGGAGCCCGATCAATTGCAGAGCCCTGCCTATTGGACGGAGCATATGCGTCAATGTGTGCGCTTTGCCGATGGACTTGGCACACTCTGGGAACGTCCAGGAGTTGCTTTTCTCGAGTGCGGGCCATCGCACACCTTATGCAGCATAGCCCTGCGAGATACCCGCAGACCGGATAACCGTGCCATAGTGTCAAGTCTTGACGGTAATGCCGTCCCCGATGCTGATTGGCGGCGTATACTCGAAAGTGCCGGAACGTTATGGTCGGCGGGTTTATCTATCGACCTGGAGAAGCTCTTTGCTCTGCAGGGTTCAAGAGGGCAGCGGATTCCTCTGCCTGGTTATGCTTTCCAGCGTCGGCGATACTGGCTGAATGCACCATCAATAACTACTTCATCATTCCCTGATGGAGTCGAAGAGAGTGATGATGATCAACCACCCGTACCTTCAAACCTGACTTCAACAGAAGGACGAGTTATTTCCATCATGCAAAAACTTCTTGGTCCGGTTACGCTGGGGCGCCATCGGGATTTTTTCCTTTGCGGTGGAAATTCGCTCATGGCGGTACGCCTTGCCTCACACATCAGGGATGCCTTCGGTATTCCTGTCACGCCACGACATATTATGCAGGAGAGGACACCTGCAAAAATTGCCGCACTTCTTGATGCAGGTGAAGGGCAAAAAACTGCAGATGGCACAGGAGAGTTCTGTCTGGTTCTTCTTTCCAGGGGGGATGACAGTCTCCCGCCTATAGTTCTTGTTCATGCCGTAGGCGGCGGTATTTTCTTTTATTCTGAACTCTTGAAAGCGCTCGCTACCAGGCACCCCGTATATGGGCTTCAGGCTTCAGGATTGTGGGACGAATCTCCTCCCATCGAAGGGATTCGCAGTCAGGCTCAACACTATTATACATCACTCTTGAAAGCCGGGATAGATAAACCTGTCATGCTTGCGGGCAGCTCTTATGGAGGACTGGTCTGCTACGAACTGGACCGGCTTTATCAGATGTCAGGTCACCAGGCAGCGCTGGTCACCCTTTTTGATTCTCCCGGACCCGGACACATGCCTGTGCGAATAGAGACCGAGGCTGAAATTTGCGCATGGATGTTGTCGCTTGACATTGCTGACAGGGATTATGCCTCTGATCTTGCGCGGATGAAAAAGTTGAACCACGATGAAAGAATGGGCCTCCTGCTGGATCAGATACGCAAAAGGATGATGCCGCGCGCTACAGCAAGAGACTTAAATAGCCTGTTTCGTGTCTTTAGTCAGAACCTTGCCAATATGCAGAACTGGAACCCAGAGCAGCACAAAGCACGAATTCTTTTTTTCAAGGCTACTGAACAAAGCGAATTACTGGCGAAAAACCCTGAGTTGGCATGGACTCAACTGGCCAACGGTGGTCTGGAGATTCTGTTGTCACCTGGCAATCACTCTTCAATGCTCTCCTTCCCGCATGTGAATTTTATTGCGACAGAAATCAATCGCAGATTGTCAGCTTTTACATCTGATGTTAAATAAACTTCCATTCACGGTTTTATGTTTCCAAAACCAAGCTGTCCTGTTATTGCTTTACCTGGTGCATTGTGTACTTTATGAGAGAAACTGTATGCGCACCACACAATGAATAATTTCGTTTGAACCTTGTATTGATCGTTGAAGAAAAAAATATAACAACGGGAGGGTTTGTATGCCTTTTCCTGATCTCCCTTGGAGGAATATGCCGTTTGTGCGATAACCGGTAGATCGGGGCGTCTCTTTTTGATTTCTCTTGTTGCATTGTAACCGTTCATCACTGGCATTTTGATGTCCATGAGGACAATATTGATTTCAGGGTGATTTGCCGCCAACTCTATGGCCGTCTGCCCATTCTCAGCCGAGTATACGCTCATGTTGCAGCGTGAAAAAGAACCTGCTTCCCTTTCCCTCTTCCGATTCAACGCCGATAGTGCCGCCCAGCAATGAAATGGCAAAAAAGAGTTCCTTACCCTGTATTTCAATAAGGTTGCTTGCAACATCCATATCCCGGATAGTGCCATCCGCCTTCCGGTGCTTTCTCATGAATCTGTTTTGTTTCTCAACCCGGTATTTTGTCAAATCACTGGTAACAATCTCAGGCGGACTCGCGTTGATATCCCTTATACTCATCAGCTTAAGCTCTTCAATCGACCGACCGTAAAATGCAGCTGCCGCATGGTTGGCATCAATGATGTTTCCAGTATCCGGATCGATAAGCAGCATGATGTTGCCATGCTCCTGAAATAATTTCAGAAATCTGGCACTGCTTTTCGAGAGCATCTCTTGAGCCTGCTTGCGTTGTGTAATATCCGACAGAATAACCCTGCATTCATTAGAGCTGTAACTCATGACAGCATCAAGGCGAACCGTCATCTGAACAGTAAGGCTGGGTGGTGAGAGTAGTTGGGGGTTGCTATCGGTGGGTAAAAGTATAACTTCACCGATGACGGTGACTATTGTGCTGAAAACCCTGTCAAGCAATGCCTCAATGGCAGAATGATCTTCAGCAGCAACAAATCATACAACTCTCTGCACCCATCATCTTTTTGGCCGTCCTGTTTGCCTCCACAATCTTGCCGTCGCGAGTAAGGGTGAGATAGCCAACAGGAGCAAATTCGTAAAGCTCGGTGTACCGGAAGAGACTCTCTTCAAGCTCCTTCTGCTGTTGTTCAGGTTCGGTGTGGTGAAGAGAGAGTTCCTGGATTATCCGGATCATCTCCTCTGGGGTAGAGTGGTTATCCTCTCTGCTCAGATCATTGAGCTGCAGGCGCTCTTCTTCCCTATAGCTCAACTCAGAGCCGCCAGTGGGTCGAATGATGTGTTGTGTTTTCGCCATGGGGAGCGTACATTTATATTCCTATAAAGTAAAAATAAATAAAAAATTGCATTAAACCATTATAGCCATGCTTTCCGTGTGAAGCAGGAAATAGTCCAGAAAACAAATTATCACTATGTCAGACAACACAACAGATCGTTTTTTTAGATATCTGAATTGGCTTTTCAATCCATTCCATGGGTTGAAGACAACGGAAGTCTATGATTTGATTGGTACCTCTTCACTTACTGAGAATGCTTTATATCTGAATCTTGGCTATTGGCGTGATGTGGATACAATTGATGAAGCCAGTGAAGAGCTTGCTCTTCTGGTGGCGAAAAGAGGCGGCATGGGTCCAGGTGATACTGTATTGGATTGTGGGTATGGTTTTGGCGATCAGGACATCCTCTGGGCAAGGAACTTGAAACCCGAGAAAATCATTGGGCTGAATATTACGAATTCTCAGGTTAAGCGAGCCCGGATAAATGTTGCCGATGCGGGACTCGAGAAATCAATCGATTTAAGAGAAGGTTCGGCAACAGAGATGCCAATTGAAAATGAGTCCATTGATCTGGTTGTTTCCGTGGAAAGTGCTTTCCACTATAGAACCCGTGAGGATTTTTTCAAAGAAGCGTTCCGCGTTTTGCGTCCAGGTGGAAGGCTTGTGACAGCGGACATTTTACCAACAAAAAACCCCAAGAACCTCTTCAGTCAAATAGAGCATTGGCTTTCATGGAGCCTTGTCGCAGGAAAATTTAATATTCCGCAAGAAAACTACTATTTAATCCCATCCTATAATAAGAAACTCTCCAAAGCCGGATTTGTCAATATTGATATAAAATCAATACGTGACGATGTCTATATACCTCTTCATGAGTATCTGTCAAGAAACCAGTCATTTGTTGGCAAGCTGCATCCACTTGCAAAAATTCTTGCACAATTAACGTTGAATCGTTCTGCAGAGAGTGTCTACGCCGGCCTGGACTATATACTTTCTTATTCTATAAGGCCATAATTTGAAACCTGCTGTGCAGCCCGGGCCTCAGCCTGCTTGTCGCGCAGCTCGAAGTGCGTCGGGTAGTCCCTTTACAACTGATGCTCTTCGATCCGGCCTTCATTCATCTTGTAAATCCGATCTGCGATGTGGAACCATCGTTCGTCATGGGTTACGCAGATAACGATTTTGCCGCGAGCCTTGAGGTCAGGGAGAAGCTCTTCATAAAAGATGCGACGAAAGTGAGGGTCCTGGTCTGCAGCCCACTCGTCCAGAACAATAACCTGCTTGTCTTCAAGCTCTGCAACAATAAGAGCCAAGCGCTTCCGTTGTCCTGTTGAGAGATCTATAGTGCTGAAAGAACCATCACGAACTGTAACCTTGTCATGCATTTCGAGGCGCTTCAGCAATGTGCTGATTTTTATGGGATCGGGCTCTTTTACAGCATAGAGTCGTCGTGAAAGATGAAAATCCGAGAAAATTGCGGAAATTCTGTTCCTGTAGTCCTGCATCTGGTCAGTTGTTACTGGTATGCCATTGGCAACAATGGAGCCGTTGTCAAGTGGGATAAGGCCGGTAAGCAGGCGTAGAAGTGTTGATTTACCTGATCCGTTTCCACCGGTGATAAAGGTGATCTGTCCGGCTTTGAACTCTGCTGTAAGTGGTCCGACAGAGAATAACGGGGAACCCGACGCGTCACGGTATGAGAGTGCGGCATCATGCAGTGCTATCGATAACGGATCTTTGTCAAGATGACCAACCTCTTCAATAGATGCTGCATCTGCAGCAGTACCAAGTTTGTTCTCCATCGTCTCAATGTTTTCAAGTGCCAACTCGGCTTGAGTTACCATCGGGGTGACAAAAGAAACGGTACTCACTGGTCCGGCTATAAAAAGAACGGCAATAGTTGCAGGCAGGGCCACCTCATAAAAACCGGCAACAAACAGTGGTACAACGAAAACGATCAATCCGGCCAAAGAGTAGAGCATTGCTTCAATGATGGCATAATTGCGGCCCCACTGGGCTTTCAGTAATGAGTTTGTTGTTCTTGACTTGTGAGAAGCTTCACGAAGAGTATTGATCACCCCGTCAGCTCGTGCTCCGTTCATCCTGACCTCCTTAAAGCCATTCAGGAGTTCCGTGAGACCATTAAAGACAGCTCCCTCGGCTGCTGCAGCTGATTGCATGAATGTTCTCAGTGCATGAACGCGCTTGAAGCGTACTGAAACTGTAAGGCCAGCAAGGCCAAATGCAAGGATACAGGCTAACGGTGATAACCAGGCAAGATAGATGGCAAGAAAGAGCAGTATTATACCATGCTGGAAACCAATCACCAGCATTGGCAGTACCTCCGCAAGAATTTGCGTATCCTGCGTCAGCACACCTTGTATATTGGCGCGACCAATCCGGTCAATCGTTACAAGGTCAGTTTTGCGTACAAGGTTGAACAGACGAACCCGGAGCTTGTGAATCAATCGTTCACTGTCAATTGATGAGGTTACCAGTATATGGATTTGCGTAACATGAAACAGCAAGATGCTGATTGCAAACATCAGGAGGAGGCGGCCGCTGATCCTGCCGTTCGCCGCCTCTTTGGTGGCAGCCGAAACAAGTGCTACGATTGATGTTGCTGCAATCGCTGACAAGGTGTTTACAAATAAAACCGATGCAAGATTTTCAGGAATTTCACGAACTACGGTTTTGAAGAGTCTCATTTTCCCTCCCTCTTGTTTGTCAGTAACTCAGTTATCCGGCCTTCCTCAAGGTGGAGTATGCGATCGGCAGCATCAAAATAGCGGTCATCGTGAGTCACAGCGATGATGGTGAGACCTCGACGTTGAAGTTCTGGTAAAAGTTCGTGGTAAAATTTTTTCCGGAAGTGTGAATCCTGATCTGCAGCCCATTCGTCAAGGATGAGAATCGGTTTTGTTTCAAGCAACGCGGCAACAAGTGCAAGGCGTTTGCGCTGTCCGGTTGAAAGATTGGTTCGTGCAAATCTGTTCTCCTTGATTCCTGTAACCTGCGCCATCTCCATCCAGTTCAAAAGCTCTTCAGCTGCCAGCTTGTCGATTTTTTCGATACCATAGAGTTGGGAAAAGAGGTGAAAGTCTGAAAAGACGGGCGCTATCAAAGCACGATACGTTGCAAGCATGTCGGACGAGATCACCCTGTTGTCAATGGTCAGAATACCGCGATCAGGATGATAGAGGCCAGTCAGGAGTTTAATGAAGGTTGATTTTCCCGCACCATTGCCACCGGTCACAAATATGATTTCACCTCTTTTGAACTCAACATTGAGTGGTCCTATGGCAAAGGGCTTCTCTCCGGATTGTGACGGAAACGAAAACTCAATATCAGCCATTCGTATCACTGAGAAATGTTCATGAATTGCATCAGCTTCCGAATGAGTGCCTTGTTCTTCAAGTGTCTTGAGCTCTTCATGGAGTTCCATCATGCGATTTGCCGCAACTGTCGCCGCCCTTAAAACACTCAGAGACTGCATCAGGCCAAAAATTGGCGCTATCATAAAGAGGATTGCGGCTGATATTTTCACCAACTCCTGACTGACAGCGGGGGAGTAAATCGGCACTACGAAAACAACCAGTCCAAGCATAACGTGAAACATTGTCTCACCAAATACGAACTGATGCCAGCTTTGCCGGTGCAACTCGCTTCGAGTTGTGACTGTGTGTGTTGAAAGTTCGCCAAAATCCTTGCCAAGGGCCTGACTATGAGCGCTGGAGAGGCGTTGCTCCTTGAATCCGTCGAGAAGGTCTGAAACGCATTCAAAAAGCTTTGACTCATCAGAGGCCAGATCCTTCTGACATTTCTCTACAGATAAGCCTAATTTGTAATAGACAGTTGCAGCGGCAATCAGCAAAAAGGTCAGAAGGAAAAAGGACAAAAGTGATACTGTTGCGATATAGAGGAGAATGGTCACGGTCAGTATGATTGATCGTGACGCCATGGCGAGGTACTGAGAGTTCGAAGAGATGACCTTGCAGCTTTGAGTGATACTTCCGAACAGCCTGCTTTGGCCAAAGTGTTCAAGTTTCCACAGATCGGCATGACGAAGACGATCTATCAGCTGCATCCGCAAATAGTCAATCGCCTGTTCAATATCATCCGCAAACCTGGCAATCATCCGACTGTCAGAGACTACGTAGATGATGACGCATACAAAAAAGAGCCCGGCTATGGGGAGCTCAACAAATCTTTCTTTTGTTACATCAATTTTCTGAGCTGCATAGGTAACAAGTGCAAGGATAGCCGTGGTACTCAATGCAGAGAGAACCGCACTGAGCAAAAGCCGGTGAAGTGGCTTTTTTTCCAGTAATTGCAGAAGCCGAAGCAGATTCACTGTGTTCTCCCTGTCATAAAGATAACGGCTCGCAGCATCTCATTGTGTTTATCCCAAACCCTATTCTGCTACTCACATTCGTGAGTTCCACCAACTCTTTCAATATAAGTAAAGAGAATATAATGCGTATTTTTATAACTGCATATTGCCTTCTATTCTATTCTATTCCATTATGCGGGATTTTTTTCCCTTGTACCTATAAAACGCAAAAACGATATTTTTGCGTAAATAAATATTTGAAGTTTCTTCGTGGTTTGTTTAAATCGCAGAAATAACATTTTAGATAATCGAGCCTATTTTGTGGAAGCAAAAATAAAAGATATAGCAACTGTGCGGGTGGGGTACTCGTTCAGGTCTCGTCTTGACGTATCGAGAGATGGTAATGTGGCGGTCATCCAGATGAAGGATCTGCTTGATGATAATACTGTAGGGTGCGATGGAGTGATCCGGATTGATCTGGATAACGTCAATGAGCGTCACCTCGTTTGCAAAGGAGATCTTGTATTCCGGTTGCGTGGTCTTTCTTCTTGAAGATCCCGGAAAGGCAGTTGTGGCGGCTCCTTTACTAAAAATCAGGATTACCAAGCCCGAAAAGATTTTGCCGGAGTATCTGAACTGGTATATCAGCCAGCGGGAAGCACAGGTATTTTTGACAAGCAGGGCAATAGGGACAGCTCAGAAGATGATCAGCAAGGATGTCCTTGAGGATTTGGAGGTTTTCGTGCCTTCAATAACAAAACAACAAAATATCATTGAGATGGCCTCGCTTGCTGTTCGTGAACAGACCTTGTCGAGTGTGCTTGCTGAAAAGCGGAAACAATATATTTCAATGGTATTAATGCAGTTTGCTAAAGGAACCACGGAAAGACACGGAAAATGAGTTAGAAATCCACAGGAATACAATATGAGTATCAAAATCGATCAGAAGGATATCAATAATGCGGCGTGGGCTGCGTGCGACACCTTCAGGGGTGTTGTTGATCCGGCACAGTACAAAGATTACATCCTTGTCATGCTGTTTTTAAAATACATTTCAGATGTCTGGCAGAACTGTGTCACTTGAAGTACCATGATCACAGTACTGAGTTTTATAAACTCCTCGACACTGTAATTCCCGGCTGGGAAAAAGTAAAACACAAACTTGAATTGGGTATGGTTTAGACTCAATTTTTTGTTATAGCCCCTTTAATGGCCCCTGCTCATTAGCTGTAATGCCCTTCTTAACCTCATTCATGAGCGCCTGCACTCCTTCAACGGGGATTGCAGGCCAGGTGATACCCAGCTTTTCAAGCAACAATTGCGTCCGGTCTGAGGCAACCACCACTTTATCTGTTTTGCCCAGAAGTGGGGAGTCGGATTGAAGGCTGTAATTTTCAACAGTTTCTGCAAGGGCCGATTCCATCTCCGGTTCATCAATCGCAAGCTGAAGCCTTTGAAGGAACTCGCCAATGTCGCAGGAGTGGACGATTTTTTCCATTCCCTCCACCACAAGAATAATATCGGCCAGCCGGTCTTGGCGTGAACTCTCTATATGGTGTATCTCATTGGTTAATGTTTTTGTGTCAGCAAGCGCCATGAGTGAGCGTGCAACCACATCGACATGACTGAGTGATGCATTGAGCTCCGCAGGGATGACTCCAAGGCGCAAAAAGGCAACCAGTTGCCGGAAGAAGGCGTTATCCCGGATGTTTTGCTGTAACCTTGTGCTGTCGGTCGCAAAAGCAATGTTTCCAACTCGATGGATGCAGGCGTTTGCCAACTCCCCGCGTGAAGCAATCACCAGACGTTCGGCCTCCTGTTTGGTTCGGATGTAGTAGTTATCGTCAGGTGTTTCCGGGGCAAAGTCATACTCGGTATAGAGCCTGAAGCTGTCTGAAGCGCTATTGCCGAATACCGACATGGTCGAGACAAAGTGAAGGTCTGAGGGGGTCGGCTTCCGGCGTGCAGCCAGTGTTACAAGGTGGCGTGTTGCATCGACGTTGTCGGCAAGAAAATCATGGAAGAGGCCTATATGATTGACATTGGCGGCGCAGTGGTAAATGGCATCCACACTATCAGAAAGTTGGTCATAATCATGGTGAGAAAGAAGAAGTTCCGGATGTCGCAGGTCACCAGCCACTACCTTCAGGCGTGGGTTATCACGTAACTGAGAGCCAGTCTCACCTCCAAAATAACATGCCAGAACCTTTCCAACCCTTGCGTGTGCCGATTGATTGTCCGTGCTGCGTACCAGCGCTGTTACATTGATCGTCTGGTCGGCAAGTAGCTCCCGCAGGAGATAACTTCCGAGATAACCTGTAGCGCCGGTCAGCAGGACATGACGGTACGAGTTCCTTGATACAAGTTCATGCTCAAGATCAGAGCAAATGCGGGCTTTATAGAGTATGCGCTGAGGACGCAATGCTTCTTCACGTTCACTCTCGATTGCCGCTTGAAGTTCCAGATCATGAGCATATTTGGCAGAGAGAGCCCCAATAATCGAGCGAAGGTGGTCAGGGCGAGGTCGGCAGCAGAGGGCAAAATCTGAAAGAACGGGATGTTCGTAAAGGTTATTGACATGACACTGGTATTCACGACGGAGTTGGCTTATCACAGCAATGGCCTTAAGACTGTCGCCCCCGATTTCAAAAAAATTATGCTCTCGAGCAACCATTTTCTGATGGAGCTGCTGTTGCCAGAGCTCCGCGACTCTTTTTTCAGCAGTGTTTTGTGGTGCTGTTTGCTGCGAATAGCCATTATTCGGCGTTGTACCGGAAGTGGCAGAACCATTACTTGTTTCAACACCATTGAGGAGCAGCTGGCGATCAACTTTGCCGGCAGCATTGAGCGGCAGGGCTGCGATTCGGACGACTGAGGCCGGAATCATGTACGAGGGGAGTGCTTCTGAGAGATAGCTGGCCCACTCTGTCTGAGTTGGAGTTGCGGTTTGCGAATCCATTGTGACAAACGAGCGGAGCACCTGGGTGTGGTCCGGGAGTGCTTCCACTATAGCGACCGCCTGTTTTACGCCTGGACAGCTCATAAGCCGATGCTCGATTTCGCCAAGTTCAACGCGCTGACCACGCAATTTGACCTGTGTGTCTCTTCTTCCAAGGATTTGCAATTCACCTGATCTGAGCCAGCGGCCAAGATCGCCTGTACGGTAGCACCGTTCGCCTGCAAAATCCACAAAAGAAGCCGCAGTGAGATCTGGCCTGTTGAGGTAACCTGCTGCAAGCCCTGCTCCAGCAAGCCAGAGTTCTCCTATCACACCGGGAGGCAGGATGTTGCCGCATTCATCGACGATGTAGATTGCTATATTCGACAATGGACGGCCTACTGTAATCTGCTCGGTATCAGGATGGATGCGGCCTAATGCTGACGCAGCTGTATTTTCTGTAGGGCCGTAGCCATTAAAGTATTCAAGCCTGGTTGCGTAGAAGAGTGCATCTTCCGGAATCGGTTGCTCACCGACAGTCATCATAATGCGCAACCCGGGAAAGTCTGAATGTTCGAACAGGCGCAGATAGGATGGTGACATCGTTGCAATAGTGACGCCGAGCCTCTTGAGCAAAGAGTGCATCCCGGAAATATCGTTCATCTCTTCCCGCCTTATTGGCACCAGTGCCGCGCCGGTTGACCATGTTATAACCAGATCACTGATCCATAAATCAAAGGATGGTGAAGAGAGCTGCAGTAAGCGATCCTCACAGGTCATACCGAAGATTTCAGCCTCTCCCAGAGCAAGATTAAGCAGGCCTTCATGAAGCAGGACAACTCCCTTTGGAAGACCAGTTGAGCCGGATGTATAGAGGATATAGGCCCTGTCATCGGGTCTGCTTGTCAGGTTGATCTCCGGTGTCTCAACTGTGCCACAAAGAATGTTTTCAGGGCGTAACGTAATAAAGTTACCACCACTGAGTTCAGGAGGCAAAGGGAGGGTGTCGAGTACAATGATGATGCGCAGCTCTGCGTCCCGGGCCATAAAGGCAAGTCGTTCTGCCGGAAGGTCTGCCGTTAATGGCAGGTAGCAGGCAGCGGCTTTCCAGATTGCAAGAACAGTTTCTGGCAGGGAAGCTGACCGTTCAGTAAAAACACCGACCGTTTCCCCACGCTTTACACCAAGTTTGAGCAGGGCATTGGCCAAGGCATCAGTCCTAAAGTTTACTGTTTTGTAGCTTTGCATGCCAGCATCGGTTACTATTGCCGGATGTTCAGAATGCGTTTTTGCTATCCTGCGAAAGAGCTCAGGGAAGGAGGTCGCTGACCAGGAGAGGAGAGGGCCCTGTTGCCACCTGTCGAGCAGCTGTTTTTCTTCAGGCAGAAGACGAGGAAGCTCTATCTCGTTGTGGTAAACTTTTCCCCCGAGAAACCTCATCCACCCCACAAGTGAATCAAACCAGCCATTGGCGGTATCCTCCGTATAGATGGCGGCATTAGCATACCATGTCACGATAAGGCCACCATCTGGCACTCCTTCATGCACAAGCACGAGATCCTGTGCTGGCCCATTGCGTCGCAGCTCATAGCTTATCTCACCAGATTCCGGAAGTGCAATTCCGGTAAAAATGAGATCTGATTCAGATGTGATCTCTACAGCCGGGTTTTCTGTGGCAGCTATATCAAAGAGAGGATAACGGCCAGGGTTTGTTGCATGAGTATGCTCCTGCCGGAAATCACCGTAGATACGGGCAAAAGGGTAGCGGGAGTGCTGAAGTGCTTCAGCAAGATTCTGTTGCATAGTCTCAACCGATCGCTCGAAAGAGTGTGATTCGGCACCATGGCATGCAAGAGGGAGCATATTGATAAAGTAGCCGATTGTTTGCGCTTCAGCTGCAGATTGGCGGTTTGAGGCTGCTGTACCCAGCAGAAAGCCTGAGCGTCCGGTTCGACGCCGTACTTCAACTCCAAGCAAGGTGAGCATGAGCGCATGGAGCGTCGCCTTGTTTCTCTGTGCAATGGTGCGCAGCGCATCGACCGTGCTCCGGTCGAGACGGGTTCGAAAACAATGGCTTCCCGGGCAGGAGGTGGCTGAACGTGTTTTTGCCCGTGGCTTGTCAAGAGGCCATTCACCGAGAGCCTCGGGTGCTCTTATAAGAAGTTCTGCAATGACACCTTTCCAGTAAGTTGCATCACGAAGAGCTTCTCTGCCCTTGAGATATGCGACCTCCCTGGCGGCACTATAATCAAATCCGATTGCCAGCGGAGGCAGTATTTTACCTTTGATCAATGCAGAGAGTTCATTGATGAGAATACCAAGTGAAAGGCCATCACTCACAGCATGATGCATGACCAGCCAGAAAATCGGCAAACACCCTTCAACCTCCATCAGGCCTGCACGCCAGAGACCCGGAGTGCTCATGACCAAAGGTGCACTCTGTCGACTACTGATAATTTGGTGTGCTTCATCATAAGAGGTCACAAACTGGAATTCAAGGCTCTTATCCAGTTTTTTTGAGATGAAACGTCTCAGAATACCGGATTCGTCTTCATGGAAGCTTGTGCGCAGCGCATCGTGTCTTTTGATAAGTTTATTCCATATCGCTTGCCATGGATTGACTGATAATGTTGTATTCCCTTGCACAATAAGTTTTAAGGAGAGATTGAACCCGCTGGTGTCGACTCCTGCCTGTTCAGCGGTCCAGAACTCGCGTTGGCCGAGCGTGCATAGATCGGTTGTTAGAGTGATTCCTGCTTCAGTTGGTTGAGCCATGCGCACTCTTTCAGCGAATCCGGCAAGCGTTGGTTCAGCGAAAAGCTCTCTGGCTGGAATCTCGCACTCAAGGGCTTTTTCAAGCTGGTGAGCAACCGCGATTGCCCGCAGGCTGTGCCCTCCAAGTGCAAAAAAATTGTCTTCACGATGTATGGGACTTTTCCCCAGTATGGTTGCCCATATTTCAGCGATGCAACACTCAAGCTCATTTTGAGGTGGCGTCAACCCTGATGGTAAGGAGTGTTTTTCCAGCAGGGCAAGAAGTGCTGATCGGTCAACCTTGCCCGAAACAGTCAATGGAATCGATTCTACAGGAATCACTCCGGATGGAATCATGGAGGACGGCACTCTCTCTCTGAGGTGCTTTTGCCAGTCAGCGATATCAGGCATTTGTGCGCCAGTTTTCAGACGGACAAATGCCCATAGACTTTTTGCTCCTTCGTGCTTTGCATGAAGGAGAACCACAGCTTGAGAGAGTGCCGGATGGGTGGATAACGCATGCTCGATTTCGCCAGGCTCAATGCGGATACCGTTCATCTTAACCTGACTGTCAATACGGCCAATGATCTCAACTATGCCATTCCTGTGCCAGCGGCCAAGATCACCTGACTTGTAGTAGCGATAGCCAGAAGGCGTCGTTATGAAACTTGAGTGCGTCAGTTCTGGCTGGTTCAGATATTCCTGACTGATGCCCATCCCGCCAAGCAATATTTCGCCTGTGACCCCCGGAGGAAGGAGCTCTCCATGCCTGTCGCAGATGTGTAGGCTTGTATTCGGCAATGGTTTGCCCGCCGATATAAAATCATGATTATCTGCATCCAGGAGAGCCATTGTGCTGGTGATGGTATTCTCTGTCGGGCCGTATGCGTTGAAATAGTGAAGCTTTGAGGCATATCTCTGCACATCGCCGTACACTGGTGCTTCGCCGCCTGTGATGAGAGTACGGAGGGATGGTGGCAGTTGTGTTCCTTCAAAAAGCGCAAGGTAGGTTGGTGTAATATCGGCAAGAGTGATGCTTGCTTCCCGCACAAAGTCAAGCAAACGGTTTGGCGATTCAATGATTTCATTGGTCACATGGCAGATCGCCGCGCCGCACGCAAATGGCACACCGAAATCTGACAGCGAGACATCGAACGATGGAGAAGCAAACATCAGACAGCGGTCAACATGAGTCAAGCCTGATATTTCAGCAGCACCGAGCGTCATGTTCACAAAGCTTCTGTGACTGATCAGCGTACCTTTGGGTTTTCCGGACGAGCCCGAAGTATAAATAATGTAGGCTGTATCATCGGGAGAGCCTGCAGTGATTACTCTTGTTGAGTGTTGCTGTCGAAACGGTTCTGATAACTCTTCAGGGCGCAATGCATTTGGCAGTTTGTCAGCTAACTGCTCAGGCACGGCAAGAGCGTCAAGCACTATAAGGTGCGACACCGCAGCATCTTGCACCATAAAGATCAGTCGTTCCTGTGGCAGCTCTGATGCCAGCGGCAGGTAGGTTCCGCCAGCTTTCCAGATACCAAGAACAGCGGCAGGGAGGTGGGGGGATCGTCCGGTCAGAACACCCACAACGATTTCTCGTTTGACACCCTGGTACAAAAGAGCGTGGGCAATGAGATTGGCCTCCTCCTCAAGATACCGATAGGAGAGGGAGCTGTTTCGGGTTATGACAGCAGGGCGATCGGCCTGACCAGGTCGGTCAACTACTCTTTCAAACAGTTCATGAAAGCGTAAGTGCGGTCGCTCAACGGTTTCGCCATCTCCCCAATCGAAAAGGAGTGTTTCTTCTTCCGGCAGGAGCTGTGGCAGTGGTTGTGCCGAACGGAGAGGATCAGCGGCAAGCCAGCGGGCCCATCCGCTCAGAGCATCTAACCATATTCGTGCGCTCTCTTCGGAGTAAAGTGCCGCATTGACATGCCATTGGAGGATGAGTTCGCCCCCTTCCTGATTCTCATGAATGAGCACCATATCCTGTCCGGGAGATATATCAGTGTGCACATACTGAGGGGATTTTGTTGCATTTATTGCCCTTGTGAAGCGGCAGGATGCACTATTTCGGCGTGTTCCTGGGTTTTCAGTTACAGCGATATCAAAAAGTGGATAACGCTGAGGATTCCGTATCTCTGGATGATCATTCCAGTATGCACGGTAGATATGAGAAAATGGTAAACGGGCATGCTGTAAAGCCTCAGCAAGAGTGTGCTGTGTTGCTTGCAAAAGATCACCAAAACATTGCCCTGCTCCCGTCTTGAGATGCAGGGGAAGCATGTTTACACCATAACCGACTATGTTGGCATCAGATGCTGATTCCCGGAGGGATGCAGTTGTGCCGATCACAACATCAGTACGTCTTGTACGACGCCTCACTTCCAAAGCGAGCAGTGAAAGTATCAGAGCGTGCAGGGTTGTTTTATGGGTTCGTGCAAGAGTTTTCAGGCCTTCAGTTGTCTGAGAGTCGAGGAGTAGTTCAAGCCGATGGCATCCAGGTGGGTTTGTTGAAGAGCGTGGCATATCAAGAGGCCACTCCTCAAAAGCGGTAACAGGGATTTCCTGTAACGCGCTTTTCCAGTATTTCAGGTCGTTGTTTGCATGGAGAGAAGCAAAGTATGCCTGCTCCCGGTACGCAAACACCGTTCCACTCTTACAGGGTACGGGAAGATCACCGCTTGCCAGTACTATGGTCAATTCATCGAAAAGCGTGCCTGTCGATTGGCCATCTCCAACAGCGTGGTGCAGTGCAAGCCAGAAATAACGCTTATGTTCATCACAAGCCTCAACGAGACCCGCGCGCCAGAGCGGCGCAACATGCATAGGCAGTGCGTTGAGCTGACCTTGCCTGATGTGAGCCAGTGCTGCGGCACTGGATTCAACTGCTGCAAATTCAAGTGTATCGTCAATCTCTTTTGCAACCCTGCGTTTCAACTGACCGCTCCCATCATCCTCAAAAAAAGTACGCAATCCCTCATGGCGTGCCACCAGAGTTGACCAGGCGTTCTGCAAGCGATCTTGAGTGATCTCCCCGTTGACGAGATAGCAGACAGGAATGGTGAATGTACGGGTATCCAATCCTGCAGATTCTGCAGTCCAGAACTCTTTTTCTCCCTCGGATGCCAGATCAGTGATAGTCAGAATCTCTTGCTCCTCAAGAGCTGGCAATGACTCTATTTGTTCAACAAAAGCCGAAAAAACCGGAGCAGCAAAGAGAGCGCGAGCTGAAACTTTTCGCCCAAGACTCTCAGTGATACGGTGTGCCAGGGTTACAGCAAGCAGGCTGTTTCCTCCAAGTGCAAAAAAGTTGTCATGTCGGGTAACGGGTTGACCCAGCACATCACTCCAGATGGCCGCAATGTGTTGCTCAAGTGGGCCCTGAGGTATCTCGCGATCAACCCTGTTATCCTGCTGCTTTGCAAGAGCGAGAAGCGCATCCCGATCGACTTTTCCTGCGAGTGTAAGAGGGAAGGTCGTGAGAGATATGATACTTGCCGGGATCATGTGTACCGAAAGCCGTTCAGCAAGAAATGCCTTAATCGAAGCCTCGGCAGGGGATTCATTAATTTTTGGCTGAATAAATGCCAAGAGCACCTTAACGCCACTATCAAGTTCCTCTGCAACAACAGATGCATTGAGGATTGCTGGATGCTTACACAGTGTCTGCTCAATTTCACCAAGTTCAACACGTTGTCCGTTCAGCTTGATCTGATGATCAATACGTCCGCTGATCTCTATTTGCCCATCTGCTGTCCATCGGCCATAGTCTCCTGAACGATAGAAGAGTCCATCAGGTGTCGATACAAAGCACCCTGCATTCAGCTCATGACGGTTCACGTATCCATGCGAAATCCCCATACCACCAAGCCAAAGTTCACCCTCAACACCGGGAGGCACCTGAGAACCGTTACTGCGCTTTATCGAAATACGCAAATTTGGGAGGGGTCGTCCTACGGTTATGGGAATTTCCGGATGGTGATCGCTCATCACACGTCCTCCTGCAACAACGATGGTGGCTTCTGTCGGTCCGTAAAAGTTCCAGAACTCACTCCGGTCGGCATGATGTCTTACATCGTTATGATTTGGCGCCTCACCACCAGTAAGCAGAATGCGCAATCCCTCAAAAGGCAGCTCTTCGCTGACTCGAAGGTATGAGGGAGCATGGAAGGCGACAGTGACACCGGCTTCCCGGTAGTAACGCTTCAGTAACCAGGGATCTTCCCTCAGGGCTGGTGATACAGGTACCAGAGCGATTCCATTCAATAACCCGTGTCCCAGCTCCCAAAGGGAAGCATCAAAGCCTATGCTGGAGACTAATGACATCCGGTCTTCAGGCTGCAAACCAACTCTTTCGGCAACTCCAAGAACGGCATTGATATAGGCTCTATGTGTTACAGGAACCCCTTTCGGTTTTCCTGTTGTGCCTGATGTGTAAATGATGTAGGCAATGTCATCCGGTGAGCCATCAATGTGTGGACGTTTGCTGGATGCCTTGCACTCCTCAGGTCGGATAACAGGGGCGACAGAATCACAGAGAAGTTGCGGTATGGCAAGCCCGTCAAGAACGACAAGAAATTCCGCCCCTGCATCTTTTACCATGATGGAGAGTCGGGTTGCAGGATATTCACCGGGAAGCGGCAGATAGGTTGCACCCGCTTTCCATATTCCCAGCACGGTTGCAAGGATGTCAGTCGGGCCGGAGGCGAGCACAGCAACCCTGCTTCCTCTTTCGACGCCCTCTTCTATCAGACGATGAGCAATACCATTGGAACGTTCATCGATCTCTTTAAAGGTTTTATTCCTTTCCCGACTGACAATGGCCGGTCGCTCTGGATGCTTCTCTGCCACTGCTTGAAAAATTTCAAAGCAGCGTCTTTTAGGTCGAGCGATCTCCTCTCCTTGTTCCCATTGTTCAAGAAGAGCTTTTTCCTGGGGAAGCAGTGCAGGAATTGGCTCTTCAATCCGTTCAGGCTTTTCAGCAAGCCATCGTGCCCATGCCGCGAACGAAGAAAGCCACCCTTCGGCACTCTTCCGGGAACAAACATCAGGATTCCAGGTCAGGAGAAGATTCACTCCGCCACCACTTTCCGGGCAGGGTTCATGGCTGAACGAAAGATCAAGACCTGCAGCCGGGTGTTCAAGTTCTCCGGCCAGAGTCAATGGCTCGAGGGTAATACCGGCAACATTATCGATGCATATCCTTGGTGGAATAGCGGTCAGGGCGATATCAAAGAGAGAGGCACGTGAACGCGAACGAAGGTCTGGATATTTGTGCCGGAACTCCCGATAGAGAAGAGCTGCAGGATATGTGCCATGTTCGACTGCTTCAGTGAGCGATGACTGGGTGCTTTGAATCAGAGTTGAGAGGGGGATGTTGCCCTTCTGCATGAGGATTACAGGAAGAACATTAACGAAGTGCCCGATGGCGTTTTCGCCTCCAGCCGGACGGATCGATATTCCGCTGCCAACCATGATGTCTCCCTCTCCACTTCGTCGTCTGATCTCGACGGCAAGGAGTGAGAGTAACAGCGCATGCATACCGGCTCCATTTTTTTTCGCCAGGCGACCCAGCCTCTTCACTGTTACAGCATCGAGCTGTTCGGCAAGCGGTTTCGCTCCTCTTCCGCTGGGTAACGAGGCCCGTTGACGGTGTGACTCCCTTACATATTCATCGAAGGCTCTGGTGCCTCGTCTGATAAGGGATTCAAGTTTGTTTCCCCAGAACTCCCGGTCACCGGCAAAGCGATCGGAAGCAAAGTAGCGCTGTTCAGCATGACTTGCCATGGCGATGCCGTTTTGCGCTGCGGGTATAGGTCTGTCAGCAAGAAGATCAAGCAAATCCTCCTGGATCAGTCGGGCTGATGTTCCGTCAACTACCGAGTGGTGAATGACGAACCAGAAAAGTGTTTCATTGTCATGCTCAAGAGTGATCAGGCCCGCTCTGACAAGTGGTGGAGTTGTAAGCAGAAAGCGCTCATTTGCCCAATGTTTCACGATCTCCCTGGCAACCTCAATTGATGAGCATTGATCCTGCAACAATGATGCATGACCATGAAGTTCATTGAATGGAGTAGTTCTCCAGCGAAGCTCTCTCTTTTCATCCATATAAAATGCAGAGCGCAGGGCGGCATGTCGTTCAATCATGTGTGACCATGCCGTTTGCCATACCCCAGGTTGAGGCACCCGACCGTGGACTCTCAGAATCCGCACAATATGAGAGGCTGCCGCTGATATGCCGATTTCCGAGGCAATCCAGAAATCTTCCTGATCAGAGGTGGCAATATTTTCAGCTGGCGTATCATCGTTAATGCCGGAGGATTGATCCTGTAACATTACAATGTGTGCAGCAAGTGATTCCACCGTCAGAGAACTCAACACCATCTGAACAGTGACCTTATATCCCGTCATTCGCAACCGCTGGCTTACTGCAATAGCCATAAGACTTGTTCCACCAACTGCAAAGAAATTGCTTTCCCGCATGATCGGCCGCACATCAAGGAGCTCTTCCCAGATCCCTGCTATTAAAATTTCCACTTCACCTTGAGGCGGCATCCCTCCCGCCAGTTCAAACTCTTTGCGATAAAGAGAGTCCGCGATATCAAGCAAGGCCTTTTGGTCGACTTTACCTGCTGAATTAATCGGGATTTTTTGCAGGAGTGCGACCTGGGCAGGTATCATGTATGATGGCAGCGTTTTCCTTAGAAATTCGCGCCAATCAATCTCTTCTGCCTGATTGGTATCAGCACACTCCACACAGGCGACAAGTCGCCCCTGCAGGAACAAGGCTGCGGCCTGTCTCACGATGGGGTTTTGACGCAATGCAAGTTCAATTTCGCCGAGCGAGACCGATTGTCCGGAAATTTTCACCACGTTGTCTGCCCGTCCGAGCGCCTCAAGCTCACTGTTTTTGTTCCAGCGAGCGAGATCGTGTGAGCGGAAAGCACGTCCGAAAGGTGTTTCAACAAAAAATTCGGCACTCAGTTGGGGCTGTTTGAGATAGCCTGGCGAAATACCGATGCCGGTGACATAGAGTTCTCCGACCTCTCCTTTCGGCACCTCATTACCAAAATTATCGAGCAAATGAACAGCATTATTGGCAAATGGCCGGCCACTTGGAATCAGCCCCTCTTCTTCAGGATCAACACGATGCATGCAAATCGCACCACAAACTTCCGTAGCTCCGTGTACATTCCAATAATCAACAAATTGTGCATAATATTTTGCATCATCGATATTAGGGCGTTCACCAGCCGTAATTATACAGCGGAGTCCATTTGGTACCGTTCTCTTCAGCAGATGCAGATAGGATGGGGTAAACATTGCTATCGAAACAAGATGTCTACCCATATACTCGAGTAGATGTTCCGGGTTGTCGATTATTGAACGGGATACGGGGACATAAGCTGCTCCCGAGATCAATGGAAGGCAGAGTTCGCGAAAACCAAGTATAAAACCTGGTGAGGTCGCAAGCAGAATGCGATCCTTGCCTGATATTTTATGTGCAGCTATATGACCGCGAGCCATATTGACACAGGCATCATGCTTGATCATTACTCCTTTCGGAGTGCCGGTAGATCCTGAGGTAAAAAGAATCGCTGCCAGATCAGTTGCATGAGAGTTTATTTCAGATCGGTGAGTGATTCCTTGCCACTCTTTGGACAATTCTTCTGGCCGGATAACAACATCTGACTGAACGGCTGAGCAATTACTTTGTACGGCATTAAGCAGTGCTTGGGGCGGTTCTATTCCATCGAGTACAATTAATTGCCGAATAGAAGCTTGTTCAGCTATATTTCCGAGACGGGCAGGAGGCAGCTCCGCAACCATTGGAACATAGACAGCTCCAGCTTTGAGTATTCCGAGAAAGGCAGCGGGTAATCCGGCAGATCGCTCAGTCAGAACACCGACTGCTTCCTGTGATTCAATACCCCGGCTCAGCAGTTCCATTGCAACTCTTTCAGCAGCAGCGTCCAGTTCGGCATACGTGACCAAACCGTTATCACTAATAAGCGCAGGGGAGTCAGGTTGCTTAAGTGCTAAATCCCTGAAATATTCATCTATGTTGTGGGAATAATGCATGCCTTTTTAGACTGTGCCTTTGTTATCAGGGAATAAAGCACTCTGGTAACCCAGGCAGCGGTACCCGTTTGCAGCTGAAGCCCGATCGATGGTACGAACCCATTCAGCCTTTGCACCCAGTTCATGTTTTACCCAGTTGCATAGACTGATGGTTATGCCATGCTCTTCAGATGCTGACTGAATTTTTTTGAGATACTCAACACACACACTACGTTCTGGGGCCAGTCGTGAGCGCTGCTTTATGTGGTTTTGATTGTCTTCCGCCAGATATGGCTGGAAAAACTCACCGATGAGGTGTGGGTCGAAATGATTGATATACTGTGCCAGAATAACCAGATTTCTTATTTCGGTTGTAAGAAATTCAGGTTTGATGTTTCGGACGCCAGCCACCGCCAGAAGCGAAAAGTAGTTGTGGATGTTCTCATCAGTCAGGTAAGGAAGCATAAGTGGCTGGCACAGGACTGACTCGGCATAGAGACCGATTTTCCGGCACTGAACAAGCAGATCAAGCCGTTCTTCAATGGATGCGGCATTTGGTTCAAGCACATCACGAAGATAGTGAGGCATAATGCCAATACTGCCGTTCAGTTGAATTCTTGATGCTATGAGAGCCATAAGAGAGAAAAGGGAATCGCCCTTATGCTGGACTTGCAGGTGTTTGGTACCAGCCTTTGTTGCAATAAAAATACGCACTGCTGAGTCGGGGTATCGGTCAAAGTGGCGTACAAAGGTTCGTATTATGTCGTGCGCTATACCATTGAAAAGGTGCGGTTCAGAGAATGCCTCGGTTTTGGGCGAAAAATAGTAAAAAATCGGATTGTTACGATTGCGCTCCAGAGAATTAGCCAGTCGCTCAGTGTAGTTTGTATAGACGGTAATTGGCCTGACGTGATTACCATCGGTTACCAGGCAGTACTGACATGCAACAGCGCATGAACCTGCCGACGGTGATACCTCAAGGACATTGGTCGGGCAGAGGCCCGTATAATTGTGTATTTCAAGCTCCTCAAGAACATCGGTCAAACCTTCAACATAATGGTTGCCAGCCGTTAGATTTTTATTGTTGTACAGTTTGGAAAACCATGCCGATCCAAGCAAAAGCTCGGAGGCCACTTGCTGGCTTATTGGATAATCTACACCTGATTGTTTTAGAAGGTTTACATCAATCTTTATCTGGACAAACTCTTCTACATCGTAGCAAGCAGGTTTGGTGGTGATATAAGGAAACGGAACCCCGGAAGGAGTCTCACCCTTTTTGGGTTTAAAATCGGTATCAGCCAAACGGCGTCTGTGATGAGGCATAACTTTTAATTTCAATTACTCATTTGCAGAGTGTTACATAATGCTTGTGGTCTGGGATTGTTATGTTACGCACACATCCCATGAATGGTTGGCAATCAAGTATTGTGCTCTATTGAAGTAAACTGATTTTATATCTATAGTATATACTAAGGATAAGAACAATTTAGCAGTTTAAAAAATAGAAAGAAGTTGGTGAAGGTGACAATGAGTGGAAATTTATTTACTATAAATAATACTATTATTATCAGTTAAATGTTATTTAATGGGCATAAAAAAACTGTTGCCCAAGCTCTTGACCTTGATGAAATAAGTATTGAATTGGTATTTTTCGTCCTATTTATATATATTACATTTGTTTACAAATAGTATGCAGCTGTAATGAAATGTGAGGAATGCTTGTAATGAAATCACTTCGTGCATGGCTTGCCAGTTTCAGTTCCTATAGCAGATCTTTTTTAAGACAACATCTCCTGCCACTGATCTCAACAGGTTTGGTGCTGTGTCTTGTTTTTGTATTCTTTTTTAATCGAATTGTCATCTCTATCCACTCTGGCGAGAAAGGGGTCTTGTGGAGATGGTTAGGGGCGGGTACTGTTATTGATACGGTTTATCCTGAGGGTGTACACGTGATTTTGCCCTTTAACAAGATGTACATCTATAACACCCGAAAGCAACAGTTTCATGATTCGATTGACGTTTTGACCCTGGATGGCCTTACTGTAAAGGTAACCTACACGATTCGTTACTATCTTGAACCATCCACACTCCCTTTGCTCCATCAGATCGTAGGGCCGGACTATGTCAACGTGGCAATCCGTCCTGATATACGATCTGTTATCCGGACTCTGTTCGGGCAGTACAAACCGGAGGAGATTTACACTTCACAAAAGGCCATACAACTGCTCGTCAGTGAGCAATCAAAGATTCATCTTGCTGCCCGTTTTGTGAAGGTTGATGATGTGCCCATTGAATCAATCACCCTTCCTTCCAAGATTTCACGTGCTATTGAAGATAAAATGGTTCAGCAGCAACGAGAAGGCGAGTATGTCTTCCGGCTCTCTATTGCTAAAAAAGAATCTGAACGCTTACAGGTTGAATCCGAGGGTATTCGTATATATAACGATACCGTAAACAAAAGTTTAACTCCTTCGGTTCTCAAGTGGGAAGGTATACGGGCAACACAGGAATTGTCAAAATCACCAAATTCCAAGGTTGTTGTGATAGGTTCAGGCCAATCAGGCCTGCCGATTATTTTAGGCAAGGATTAAGCGATGAAGAGGCTGCTGTTTACCCTGCTTGCAATCGGATTGATCGCACTTGCATTGTGGCCGCAGTTTCTCTCTTATGAACAGAAAGGAGTAGGTCGGTTCAAAGTATTGAGCCAACCATCAAAAGAGGTTGTTGTGGGTGTTTGCTGGCCATTTGCCATAAATCAGGATGGCATGCATGATGGTATCCTGCTTGCCCTGGATGAAATCAACTCCCGAAAGCTCGCAGGGGGATATACTCTTCGTCTGGTTATTCGGGATGATGGTTTTGATCCCGTAAAGCAGAAAAATATAGCCATCGAGTTTGCCAACAGACCAGAGATGAGTGCTGTGATCGGGTACTATGATGACGGGCCGGCCATCCAGGCATCGGCACTCTTTGAGTCAAGCCGCTTACTGCATCTTATGATTGGTGCAAACAGCACAGATATGACATCGCACGGATTCCAGTATATCAATCGCACCATACTCTCCAGTGATCGGATTGCATGGCGTCTTGCCCGGCTTACGAAAGAACGTGGCTATCGCAACGTTATTGTGATATGGGAAGAAGATGCTTTCGGTGAGGATATGGCCTATCAATATCAAGCCGGCCTTGATCAATTAAATATCAATGTAGCCTATCAATCCTCTTATTCCCGTAAAAACGTTGATTTCAGGTTACTGGTCAATGATCTGAAAATGACTAATGCTGATTTGATTTTTTTTAGCGGAATCGAGCCCGCGGCAGGGGATTTTTTACGCACGGCTCGTAAAGTAGGGTTAAATATTCCCTTTGTGGGTTTTTTCGCCGATACACCCGAAATGCGCACTCATGCTGGTTCAGCCTATGAGGGTGCCATGTTTGTGGATTTTTACAATCCCCAATCCCCGACTCCCGAAAACCAGTTATTTGTGAGCAGGTATTTTGCGCGATATGGCAAGTTCCCTGATACCTGGGCGGCCCAAGGCTACGATGCATTATATATCCTTGCCAGGGCAATCAAGTTCACTGGATCACGTAACCCCCTCGATTTGTCCTATGCCATTCGCTCTTCGGAAGTATGGGAGGGTGCCAATGGCAGGTATAAGTTCGACAGCACCGGCAATCTTGAAGACAAGCCCCTTGTTATCTATAAGATTCAGAATCAGGTACCTGTATTGATGCAAAGGGATTTACCCCAACACCTGAAATAGGGATACCCTGATAAAACAGATTTTATATATAACATTTCTTTAGATATTGAATATTTTATATCTTTAACCTATGAGTAATAAGTGAAATCAACTTTACATAACAATTAAGGAAGGGGATTACTTATGAAAGACAATGCAGTTGAAGCTACGGCTGAGGTGGTATCTGAAAGTGTAAACGATACACTTGATCGCGACAAGCGTCTCTATAAGCATGCAAAAAATCATATTCTGACATCAATGGGTATAGGACTTGTTCCGTTGCCATTAGTTGATTTAGTTGCACTGATAGGAGTGCAGCTTGATATGATCAGGACTATTGCCAAAGAGTATGATATTCCATTTCGAAGAGATGTTGGGAAATCTGTGATAACAACCCTGCTTGGCGGGTTTATCCCTGTAGCATTGGGCGGCACCCTGGCCAGTCTGATTAAATGTATTCCTTTGATTGGTCAGACAACAGGTGCGGTAACCATGCCGGTTATCTCAGGCGCTTCCACCTATGCGATTTACAAGGTATTTATACAGCACTTTGAGTCAGGTGGAACATTTCTTGATCTCGACCCAAACAAAGTCAAGGACTATTTTGCCGAGCAATTTACGAAAGGAAAGAGAGTTGCTGCTGATTTGAAGAAAGAGGAGAGTGTAACCCCAAGCTGAATAGTGCGGGGTGTTGCATACTCTTCGGAAAGTGGCACTATAAGAGCGAAGTCGTTCTTATAGTGCCTTATCAGCATTGATCTATCAGTGAATTCAATTCCAAGAGGAAAGATCATGATTCTTCAACTGTTATACATTGCTCTCTGTTTTGTCATTGCTTTTATTGGTTCAAACAGAAAGTTTGGGTTCTGGGGCTATTTTTTCTGCAGTCTTTTTTTAACTCCTTTCATAGGAGCCCTTGTTCTCATTGCTTCTGATCCTCGACCGAAGCCACCGAAGAAATGCCCCAGGTGTTCATATATACTTTCTGATTCAACCACACATCCCGATTAACTCAGTGGCAAGTTTATTTCTGCAATGAGCGCGCAAATATATTTTGCCCGTTATGGATCAACTCTCTCTGACAGACTTTTTGACCATTATCTTGCACTTATCCCCGCAGGGTTTCGTTCATCAATACTCCGATATAAACGTTTAGAGGACCGGGTTGCAACTCTTTTTGGTAAGTTGCTGCTGATGAGGGCGTTACAGGATCATTATACTGATAACGGGGTCGATAAATTTTACTCTCTGCAGCTTTCTGACTTTGGCAAGCCTTTTCTTGAAGAGGGGCCGGAATTTAATATCTCACATTCCGAAAATATCGTTGTTCTTGCAGTAACCAGCAATCAACCCATAGGAATTGATATTGAAAAAATTCGGTCTATTGATATCAGTGATTTTACTAAAGAGCTGCCGGAAGTAGCAGCCCTTATTGAGCACCATGAAGTGGATCAAGCCAATCATCTTTTTTTTGATTGCTGGACCAAAAAGGAAGCTGTTTTAAAGTGCTCTGGTAAAGGTCTTTTAGTCCCCTTGAAACAGGTTATTCTTAACGATGACAATGCTATTTTTGAAAGTAAACAATGGTTTATCAAAAAACTGTTGATCGATGAAAGTTATTGTTGCCATGTCGCCACACACAAACCTCTGAAACAGTGTACCGTTGAGTGTGTGGAGTTGATGAATGGCTTTTAAACATAGCTCGAATACCATGCATCACAAAGAGGAGAGCATAACCACCAATAAACCGGAATGGGTTGATGTGAAATACCGGTTTTATCCACTTGCCGAAGCAATTATAATTGGGGTAGTATCGTTCTGTGCCATTTTTTTAACAACATATTTTATTTACGTTCACACGCTCAATGCCCAGAAAGGGGAAATTCGTGAGGGGCTGTTGCGCACAGCGGCAGTATGCGCATCGTTTATTGATGGTGACAGTCATAGAGAGTTTATATCAAGGGATCAGGAAAATTCGGCTGCATATTTCAAGGCACTGCAACCACTGAAAAATACCTTACAGGCAGATTCCACTATAGCCTATGTCTATACCATTGTCATGAAAAATGACAGGGTCTTTTTTGTGCTTGATCCCACTCCTCCGGGCATGAAAAATCATGATGGCATTGAAACAAAATCGCATATCATGCAACCCTATCCTGAAGCGAGCCCGCTCATTCTCAAAGCATTGAAAGAGCATATCAGTGTTGTCGAGCAGGAGCCCTATTCAGATCGATGGGGTTCTTTTTTAAGCGCCTACATTCCAGTATATGATTCTCACCACCATTTTGCCTGTATTCTTGGTATTGATATACGTGCCGACAATTATTTTGCAAGGCTTGAACCAATCAAGCGGGCGACGATTCGGGCGATGGTGACAGCCTTTTTTGTCTCCTTTTTAATATCAGCTCTTGTCTGGTTTATGCGGAATTTCTCAAAAATAATGAACTACAGTCGCCATAAGATTTATGAGGATTACATGTGCCTGAAAAAACGTGATAATCTATGAAAGATAGTTATCCGGATCAGATTCAATCCGCAGGAAACGGGCAAAATAGATCGATAATCGCCCTTATTCTAAGTGCATCGGCAACACTCCTTCTTGCTGTTGCAATGGGCCTGTCAGTAGTCATAATTCCCACTACTCTTAAGAACAATGGAATATCGAACACCCTCATCGGGCTGATCATGTCTTTGGAGACTATCGCCTCGATCTTGATAAGCTTTTTTTTCCCAATGCTTTTGCATTTCATAAGCATGAAAACCGGACTTATCCTTTCCACGGTTTTGCGTATTCCATCCCTTCTTCTTCTGGCATATACGTCTAACCCCTTCATTTGGGCATTAGCTGTTTTTCTTAACAGCGTTGGATGCTTTTCTTTTTTGATTTTGCTTCAGACATGGATTGTCGGGCTTAAATTCAAGAGAAACCAGGGTTTAATGGTTGCTCTTTACAGCACCTCTCTCTCTCTTGGCCTGGCCATGGGTCCAATACTGCTGGAATATGCCGGAAAATTACTCTCCCTGGTACCACCTGATATAAAGGATTTTATTATAAAACAAACACTTACTTCTGATGTTACATTACATGGAATGAGTCCGCGATTTTATTTTATTCTGACGGCATCGATCAGTCTTTTGGCCTTATTGCCAATTATAATGGGCTTCGTTTATATCCCTTCCTTCAAATTTAAAGGAAGCGGTGATATTTGGAAAAGTATCATGCATGCCAAGGGGCCGATGTTTGCTATAGCAATGGCCGGAGTATCCTTTTTTGGAGTCTCTGCTTTTATCACTCTCTATGGGCTTAAAAATCAACTGACATTACAAGAGTCAGCTCTGTTGCTTACTTGTTTTATGATGGGTTCGCTCTTGCTTGAAGCGCCTATGGGCTGGGTATCTGATTATATCGATCGTCGCTATGTCATTGTAATCGCGGCGTTTCTGAGTATGCTTTGTGCCGTCTATCTACCCATAGCGATTTATGTGAATTATCAGGCTTTTATCCTTCTTTTTATTTGGGGTGGTGTTATAGGTGCGATATATTCAACGTCACTTGCTCTCATTGGTGATAAATATGAGGGCGAGGCCCTGGTAGCAGCCAATGCCGGTTACTCCCTCATGGAGGCGGCAGGGGGAACTGTGGGTATTCTCTTAATCGGTTACACTATGGATGCTTTTGGCTCCGATGGGTTGCCCTACGTCATAATGCTCGCAAGCATTGTTTTTTTCTCTTTTGCCCTTACTCGGTATAGGGTTGTGTAAGGAAATTATTTGGGATGACATTATGCCCCCGCTTCTTGAAATCAGGAATCTATCCTTTGCCTATGAAGGATCAACGGCCCTTGTTTTTGACCGTCTCAATCTTACCGTTCAAAAGGGGGAGTTTATTCTGATAAAAGGCCCTTCCGGAACAGGTAAATCAACACTCCTGCGGCTGATCTGTCGCCTGAACCAGCCTCAGGGAGGCTCCATTCTTTTTCAGGGTAATGACACTACCTCCATAGTCCCGGCAAAACTGCGAAGTCTGGTCAGCTATGTTGCCCAGATTCCCCAGATGATTGATGCTACAGTTGAGGAAAATCTGCTTCTGCCGTTTTCCTTTGCCATCAACGCAGGTAAAACCAGACCGGGAACAGAGGAGCTGAAAGCAATGCTGTGCAAATTTTACCTTGCCGATATCAGTCCCGTTCAATCAGCTATGAAGCTTTCGATAGGACAGAAACAGAGGCTGGCCCTTATGAGGGCTCTCCTGCAGGAACCGCTTTTGCTGCTGCTCGATGAACCAACTTCTGCCCTTGACCATGAAAGTGCCGCAATGGTTTTTTCCATTATGGAGCGCCTGAACACCGAAGAGCATAAGACATTGATAACGGTTACCCATATTGATTACAAACCCGAAACAGTGCGTCCCCTGATCTATAAGCTTGTTCATCGATCACTCCATCTCCATGAATCAGATCATTAATATCTCAACAGGCCAACTGCTGCTTGCCTTGGTCTTTATCCTCATTGCTCAGGCAACCTCTTTCATCTACCATCTCGGCCTTAATCGCGACATCACCATTGGGACGTTGCGCACCTTTTCGCAACTCTTTTTAATGGGTTATGTGCTCACCTATATTTTAAAAACCTCAAACCCATTTCTTGTAGTGAGTGTTTTTATGGTGATGGTTGTCTCGGCCATGTTTATTATCAAAGGAAGGGTCAGGGAAAAGCAGATACCCTATATCATTCCAACATTTTTCACGATGTTTGTCAGTTATCTGGCAACGGCGCTCTTTGTGTCCGGGCTGATTATTGGAATTACTCCATGGTGGGAACCACGCTACTTCATTCCGGCGGGAGGGATGGTGATCGGAAATTCAATGTCGGCGCTTGCAATCTCTCTGGAGCGGATGTTCAGGGATATGCGGCAACAGAAAGAGCTTGTGGAAATGCAGCTCTCTCTTGGAGCCAATTACCGTGAAGCCAGCCTCAATATATTCAGAAATGCCGTCTCAGCAGGCATGATTCCTTCCATCAATGCCATGATGGGTGTAGGCCTTGTGTTTATTCCAGGCATGATGTCCGGCCAGATTCTTGCCGGAACTGATCCGCTTATTGCCATTCGCTATCAAATCGTTGTTATGCTGATGCTGGTTGGCTCAACGGCTCTCAGTTCCATTATTGTGATGCTCATCGTCAGGCGTCGTTGTTTCGGCAGTGGGGAAGAGGTGCTACTTAGTCCCCATTGATTTTAATGAAGGTTTGTTGACCAGAAAAACAACAATACCTCCAATCATCATAATAAAACAAAGCACTTGCCCCATAGAAAAATTCAAAAATACAAAGCCGAGCTGAGCATCAGGTTCCCTGAAATATTCAATAAAAAAGCGGACAAAACCGTACCCGAAAAGATAGAGAGCTGAAAGAGAGCCTGTAAAAGGAGATTTTCTGCGCAGCAGCCAGAGAGTGACAAACAGTACTATACCTTCAAAAAATGCTTCATAGAGTTGAGATGGATGGCGAAGTTGATGGGTGGGAGCGAGAGGAAAATACATGCCAAATGCCGAGTCGGTTACCCTGCCGTAGAGTTCACCATTGATGAAGTTGCCAAGACGACCAAAGGTATAGCCAATAGGCACTGAAGGAATAAAGAGGTCAAATGTTTCCAAAAAACCAGCTTTCTGAGAACGGGTAAATGCAAAAACTGCAAGAATAACTCCGATCACCGCTCCATGATATGACATACCGGTAATTCCTGCGAAACGGCATCCTCCCGGAGCTGATACCCAGGGAAGAATACTACCGAAGGGATCGTGTAGAAAATCGCTCATTCCGTAAAAAAGGATATACCCAAGACGGCCACCAGCAACCACACCAACCATAACCCAGGTGAGGGCATCTCCGATAAAGGATCGCTCAAAAGGAAGCTTCTCGGAGTCAAGACGATAACGGGTAAGAAGATAAACGATAGCGAACGCCACAATGTACATCATGCCATACCAGCGAACGGCAAAAGCGCCAGCAGAAAAAATTACAGGATTCATTTGTGAAGGCAAATTCTGCCACCAGAGCACGAAATCAGTCATAAAAGTTGTTTTTTTGATGATTTGGGGAGAAAAAAAATTTAGAACCTTTGAACAAATTAAAATATAGTTAACTTAAAATCTTGCACATTTCCGTGCATGGTTTTTCTACCCATTAACATACAAATACCTAATAGTATGGCTAAAATACTTGAAGGGCCGGCCATGAAGCTATTCAACAAATGGGGCATTCCTGTGCCAAATTATGTTGTTATCATGGATCCCAACCGCCTCGAGCAGCTTGGAGAAGCTAATAAATGGTTGAGAGAATCAAAACTCGTTGTTAAAGCTCATGAAGCTATCGGCGGGCGATTCAAGTTGGGATTGGTCAAACTTGGGCTTAACCTTGACGAAGCTCTTAAGGCAGCAAAAGAGATGATTGGACGCGAAATCGGTACATCGGTTGTCCGTCAGGTTATTGTTGCGGAAATGCTTGATCATGACGAGGAGTATTACATATCCATTGCCGGTAATCGCGATGGGGCCGAGATTCTTCTTTCCAACAAGGGTGGAGTTGATATCGAAGAACACTGGGATACGGTCAAACGTCTTTTCATCCCTCTCGATGAAACTCCAAGTATCGAACATATTACTGAAGTCGCACTTGAAGCCGGCTTCATCGGTGAAATCGCTGAACGTGTCGCTAAAATCATATCACGACTCATTCTCTGTTTCGACGTCGAAGATGCGCAGTCGATTGAGATCAATCCGCTTGTCATACGCAAGAGTGATATGCGGTTTGCGGCTCTTGACGCGGTCATGAACGTTGATTGGGATGCCCGATTCCGTCATGCTGACTGGGATTTCAAACCTGTTTCAGAAATCGGTCGTCCATTCACCGAAGCTGAACAGCAGATCATGGATATCGATGCCCGTATCAAGGGATCGGTCAAATTGGTTGAAGTTCCCGGCGGAAACATTGCACTGCTTACGGCAGGCGGTGGCGCTTCCGTATTTTATTCTGATGCTGTCGTCGCAAGAGGTGGATCAATTGCCAATTATGCTGAATATTCTGGTGATCCACCGGACTGGGCAGTTGAGGCTCTTACAGAAACTATCTGCATGCTGCCGGACATCAAACATATTATTGTCGGTGGAGCAATAGCTAATTTTACCGATGTAAAGGCGACTTTTAACGGGATTATAAATGGATTCCGGGAGAGTAAATCAAAAGGGTACCTTGAAAATGTAAAAATCTGGGTAAGACGTGGCGGCCCGAATGAGAATCAGGGTCTTGCTGCAATGAAAAAGTTGCAGGAAGAGGGATTTGACATTCATGTCTATGACCGCAGCATGCCTATGACCGATATCGTTGACCTTGCCTTGAATTCATAAAAGGACGCTATCTCAGGAACCCCAAAGAGAAACTTCTAACTTATAAACCGGAAAGAATCGTGAGTATTTTAGCAAATAGGGATACACGAGCGGTCATCATTGGCGGTGTTGCCGGATTGAATGCTGCAAAGCGGATGGCCCAGTTCGACTTTCTGATCAACCGGCCACTGACGGTAGAGGCATTTGTTTATCCACCGGAAGAAGGTCAGCAGAAAGAGATTTACAGGGGCGGTGAACTGAACAACGTTACAGTTTATGCATCGCTCACCAAAGCACTTGAGGAAAATCCTCAAATTAATACGGCGCTTATCTATATCGGTGCATCAAGAGCATATCAGTCAGCAATTGAAGCTCTTGATTCCAAAGGCATCAAGCTTGTTACCATGATTACCGAAGGTGTTCCGGAGAAGGATGCCAAGCGGTTGCGTAAACATGCACTTGAGGTCGGTAAAACTATCAACGGACCATCCTCAATCGGCATAATGTCGGCAGGGGAGTGCCGTCTTGGCGTTATTGGCGGCGAGTTCAAAAACCTGAAGCTCTGTAATCTCTATCGTCCCGGCTCATTTGGTGTCATTACAAAATCAGGTGGACTCTCCAACGAAGCCATGTGGCTCTGCGCACAGAACGGCAATGGCATTACCTCAGCCGTAGCTATCGGTGGAGATTCTTATCCCGGTACCGACTTTGTTACCTACCTTCAAATGTTCGAGAACGATCCGGAAACCAAGGCGGTAGTTATTGTTGGTGAAGTTGGTGGAACTCTTGAAGAAGAAGCCGCGGAATGGTATGGAGCCGAAAAAAGACGGATCAAGCTGATTGCTGCAATTGGCGGAACCTGCCAGGATGTCTTGCCACAGGGGATGAAGTTCGGTCATGCCGGTGCCAAGGAGGGCAAGAAAGGTCTTGGTTCGGCACGCTCCAAAATCAACGCACTGCGTGAAGCTGGCGCTCTTGTCCCCGACACATTTGGCGGTCTGAGCAAGGCAATCAAGCAGGTCTACCTTGAACTCCAGGCAACAGGTGTTATCCAACCGGAACCGGAACTTGACGAGAAGCTGCTTCCTGAGCTTCCTCCGAGTGTCCAGGAGATCATGAAACAGGGTGAGGTTATTGTTGAGCCCCTTATTCGGACAACCATTTCCGACGATCGTGGTGAGGAGCCTCGTTACGTTGGCTATGCTGCATCAGAACTCTGTGAGAAAGGATATGGCATTGAGGATGTTATCGGTTTGCTGTGGAACAAGAAACTTCCTACAAAAGAAGAGTCTGAGATCATCAAGCGCATTATCATGATTTCAGCCGATCACGGCCCGGCAGTCTCCGGAGCATTCGGTTCCATTATTGCGGCCTGCGCAGGGATCGACTTGCCACAGGCGGTCTCAGCAGGAATGACTATGATCGGCCCGAGATTTGGGGGAGCAGTTACCAATGCAGGTAAATATTTCAAATACGGTGTCAAGGAGTATCCGAACGACATCCCGGGATTTCTTTCATGGATGAAGCAGAATGTAGGTCCTGTTCCTGGAATCGGCCACAGGGTGAAAAGCGTGAAAAATCCGGACAAACGGGTAAAATACCTGGTTGAATACGTGACAACCAAGACCACGCTTCACACACCATGTCTTGACTATGCTCTTGAGGTTGAAAAGATCACCACGGCCAAAAAAGACAATCTTATCCTGAACGTTGACGGTACCATCGGCTGTATTTTGGTTGACCTTGATTTCCCTGAATACTCACTGAACGGTTTCTTTGTTCTGGCTCGGACGATTGGCATGATTGGTCACTGGATCGATCAGAACAATCAGAATTCTCGTCTTATAAGGCTCTATGATTACCTGATCAACTATGCCGTGAAAGAAGAGCGTGAAGTACCGGACAAGAAGTAATTATTAGAACGCAGTATTGCAGAAGATAATTGGCTAAAACAAAAAGGCAGGAACCAAAATTCCTGCCTTTTTGTCGTTCTGAATTTCATAGATAACAGATTGACTTTTGCGGTATTATTATGGCAACTGAGTTGGTTTTTACAAAAAAAGACTCAACTTTTTTTCAAAACCAAAGGATCTCTGCATTTTATTTTTGAAAACGATCATTAATTACGTTAGACTTGACATAGAAGTCAGTCAATGGTTGGCTGGTCGCTATTCAAGTAATTTGTGCCTTGGTTACTTGCCGGTATCTCTATTTTTCAATGCACATGTTAGTGAGATTAAACAATGAATATTTACATCGGCAATTTGGCTTACACTGTTTCTGAAGATGATCTTCGTGATTCTTTTTCTGAATTTGGAGAAGTTGCAAACGCGAGCATAATCAATGACAAGTTTTCAGGTCGCTCCAAAGGATTTGGATTTGTTGAAATGCCTAAAGAGAGTGAGGCACGTGAAGCTATTGAATCAATGAATGGCAAAGATTTAAATGGCCGTACTGTAACGGTCAATGAAGCAAAACCTCGTGAAGAAAGGTCACCAAGAAGAGATCGCTACTGAGCTTTGTTTGTTTTTTTCAAAAGCCAGACAGAGCGCAAGTTTTGTCTGGCTTTTGTTGTTACTGCGTCTTTATCGATTGACCATCTTCATCATACTTTCCGGATAACGCGCTCCTGCAGCCGCCCCCTTTGGTAATGCTTCAATAATTTCAGCCATCTCGAGCTTGTTGATAACAACCGATCCTGCGGCAATATTCTCCTCAAGATAGTTTCTGCGTTTTGTTCCAGGAATGGGCACAATATCTTCACCTTGAGCCAGCACCCAGGCCAGGGCCAACTGTGCTGCAGTAACACCTTTTCGACTGGCAAGCTCTTTTAAATATTGAACAAGTTCAAGGTTTTTCGTAAAGTTCTCTCCCTGAAAACGGGGAGAGTTGCGACGGTAATCATCGACAGCAAAATCGTCAGGGCTTTTCAATTGTCCGGTCAGAAAACCTCGGCCTAACGGGCTGTAAGAGACAAAACCAATCCCAAGCTCTCGCAAGGTTGGCAGTACTTCATCTTCCGGGTCACGGCTCCAAAGAGAGTATTCACTTTGTACAGCGCTCACCGGATGCACGGCATGAGCTCGGCGTATAGTGTTGACACCAGCCTCGGAAAGTCCTATATAACGTATCTTGCCAGCCGAAACCAGATCGGCCATTGCGCCAACAGTCTCTTCAATAGGCACATCCGGATCTACCCTGTGCTGATAGTAAAGGTCGATATGGTCAATTCCCAGTCGTTTCAACGATCCATCACATGACGATCGGACATAGTCCGGTCTGCCACTTATGCCGGTGATAGGTGCCCAGCCACCGCTTGTCGATGGAGTGTTGCGCATAATACCAAATTTGGTCGCAACGATGACCTGGTTACGACGCCCCTTGACAGCCTTGCTGATAAGCTCTTCATTGGTAAACGGTCCGTACATGTCAGAGGTATCAAGAAAATTGACCCCCAACGATATGGCAAGATGGATCGTGGCAATAGATTCTGCCTCGTCCCGATGCTGCCCGTAGAAATCGGACATTCCCATGCAGCCTAAACCCTGTGCCGACACGGTTAAGCCCTGTGTTCCCAGTTTCCTCTGTTCCATAGTATATTTGTTCCTTTGTTTTTATTACTGTTCTTTGCCTGATTGGGAAAGGGTAAACTTCATTTTTTTTCAAGATGAAACGATTTTTTGAAAGAAAAGTGAGCGTGGTGCGTATTAATGTAGGAAGGGAAAAAAATAGTTGCAGTTTTTTTTAATACAAACGGAATAATAATGAAAAAGAATTTTATTGCTGGCGTTGTCGTATTACTTGCAGCTTCCGGGATTTTCGGTGGCGTTTCTTTTGCAGCTGACAAGGCAGCAGATAAGGCCGCAGCAAAGCCAGCTGTAACAACTGAAGCAAAAGCTGATGTCAAGGCAGATGCGAAAGCCGATACGAAAGCTCCAGTAGCCAAGAAAAAAGTTGTCAAAAAGAAAGCCGCCAAGAAAGCTGAAAAGAAAGTTGAAGCCAAAGAAGTAGCTCCTGCAGCAGCTAAGTAAGAAATAATTCTTTGCCACAATTGAACGAAGCTGCCAGTATTTTGCTGAAGAAATAACGCTCTATCGTCAAATGTGGTCAACAGAAGTTGTTATATTTACAAAAGCCCCTTGTTAAAGAGGGGCTTTTGTTATTTTATAAGCCAAGGGCCTCTCTGTGTGGGCCATCAAAGTATTGCCAGGCGGGTGACCTTATGGGGTCACTAAAATCCCTGATTTGCAGCAATTATATATTAAGTCACTATAAATAGATAAGTTAAATGCACAAGAAAATTCTGTTTCTGAAAAAATATTTAAAAAATCCAATAACTATGGGCTCCGTAATACCTTCTTCCAGATTTTTAGGGAATGCCATGTATAAATCTGTTAAAGAGTTAGAACACACCGCAGTTATGGAAATCGGAGCTGGAACTGGCGCAATCACACAGCATATCTCAAGCTTAAACCCTGTGTTGGTTGAAATTGACAAGGAGTTCTGTGCCTTGCTGAGAACAAATTATCCTCATCTGAACATTGTTAATTCGTGCGCATTGGAGCAGTTAAGAAAAATTGACGAGCGGGTAGGATTAGTGATCTCTATTCCACTCATTAACAACCCCTTCAAATCGTCATTTATTCCCCTTTTAAATGATCTCTACACCAAGGGATTGTTAACATGGTGCGTCATATTTACCTATGGACTCAATGACCCCCTGGAACAAGTTAATTTTGAAAGTAAAAAGAGAAAGCGTTTTGTTCTGCAAAATATTCCACCTGCCCATGTCTGGGTTTATTCATAGGCACCGGCTTAACGATAGTTTATCATCTCCTATGCTAAAAAGAACTCTTTATCTCTTTATTTTTGTTTTGGGATTTGTAGTTCCTGTCTTTGCCAGGAATGCCGTTACACCGGCTCCAGTTCCAGCTACGATTACCCTCAAACCAACTGCTGCTGAGGATGAGGCATGCAAATATATAAGTCAATATCTTCTGCAGAACCACTATCGAAAGGTATCTGTTAATGACTCTCTTTCGCAGGAGATATTTAATCGTTACCTCAGCAATCTTGATGGCAGCAAGAGCTATTTTCTGGCAAGTGATGTAGAAAGCTTAAGAAAGACATACGGAACCCGAATTGATGATGAATTACTTGCTGGTAAAACAACGGCCGGGTTTGCCATTTATAACCTGTTTCTGAAGCGGGCAAAAGAGAAGATGCGGTTTATGAAAGCAGCTGTTGATACCGTGCATTTTAACTTTTCAACACCTGAAACCCTTGCTCTTGATCGTAAAACCGATTCCTGGTCAACTGACACAAGTCAGCTTACCTCGCTTTGGAAAAAAGAGCTTAAATACCAGTGGCTCAATCTTAAATATTCTGGAGAAAAGAACAAAACCGTTCGTAATGCCCTTGTGAAAAGTTTTACAAGCAGACTGAACCTTCTGAGCCATCAGAAGCCGGAAGATGCTTTTCAAGCCTATATTGATGCTCTGACAACATCCTTCGATCCTCATACAAGCTATTTTTCACCCGATGAGTATGAAAACTTCCAGATCGACATGAGTCGCTCTCTTGAAGGGATCGGCGCCAAACTGCAGACTGAAAGTGAGTACACTGTCGTTAATGAGGTTCTTCCAGGAGGGCCGGCATTTAAAAGCAATCTTCTGAAAAAGGGAGATAAAATCATTGGCGTTGGTCAGGGGAAAAAAGCTGAAATTGTTGATGTTGTTGGCTGGAGGATCAACGATGTTGTAAAGCTTATCCGGGGTAAAAAAGGTACAGTTGTTCGCCTTAAAATTCTTCCATCAAGTCAGGCTGGTCGTGGTCCAGCAAAAATCATTCAACTTTTGCGAGACAAGGTTGATCTGGAGGAACAGGCTGCAAAGAAAGGCATCATACAACAGAATGGCAAGAAAATAGGTGTTATTACCATACCCTCTTTTTATCTTGATTTTGAAGGTCAGCAACAAAACGCTGTTAATTATAGCAGTACAAGCCGTGATGTGGCCCGTATTCTGAATGAACTGAAGGCCGAGCATGTTGACGGGATTGTTATTGATCTTCGCAGTAATGGCGGCGGTTCCCTTGAAGAGTCTGTGAAAGTTACCGGACTGTTTATCCCTAGGGGTCCGGTTGTTCAGATTAGCAATTCCAATGGAGGCAATACGGTGCTCAATGACGAGGATATGCAGGAACAGTATAATGGCCCACTTGCTGTACTGGTCAATCGTTACAGTGCCTCGGCATCTGAAATCTTTGCTGCGGCAATTCAGGATTATGATCGTGGTGTTATTATTGGAGAGAGGACATTTGGAAAGGGCACTGTTCAAAGTATTATCAAGCTGGTAAGACCAATTACTTTTTTTGAAAAATCGCCTGAACTCGGAGAGATAAAGCTTACTATTGCAAAGTTTTACCGAATTTCTGGAGGAAGTACTCAGCATAAAGGGGTTGAGCCTGACATTCTCATGCCATCAATGATCGATACTGCTACTATTGGTGAGGATACCTACACCAGCAGTCTTCCCTGGAGTACTATTTCCAAAGCATCGTATAAACCAACTGCCGAGATTACCACTGAAAAGATCACTCTGCTTCGCCAAAAAGAGGTGGAACGTTCAACTAAAACTGTATTGTTTCAAAATTATTTGCATGATCTGAAAACTCTTGACCAGATTCGTAAAAAGAAGGCGGTATCGCTCCAGGATTCTGCTTTCAAATCTGAAATTGAAACCATTAAACGGATTGAAAAAGAGTGGATTCAGGAACAGGATTCAGCAAAAGATATCAGCAAGGATGTCTTGCTCAATGAGGCCGCAGGAGTTGTGTCCGATCTGGTTGAGCTTACGGCAGGGAAGTCTGCTTCGTTGCATTAAGTTCAAGGGATTGCAGGAAAATATCTTTTGCTTTAGAACTCGTATCAATTGTATATTTGAAGAAGAGAGAAGGGGATTATTGGATAATTAATGTGAAGGGGAGTTGCTATGTTTGGATTGGGTGGACAGGAGTTACTGCTTATTTTGTTTGTTGTGTTGTTGTTTTTTGGTCCTTCAAAAATTCCTGAACTTATGCGAGGCCTCGGGAAAGGCATGAAGGAGTTTAAAAAAGCACAGGCTGATCTTGAAGATGAATTTCATAAAGCGGTTGAAGCCCCTGAACCAAAAAAAAAACCGGTTGAGAGTGCGGCTTCAAAAAATGAAGATGATGTTCCAGCAATTAAAAATTCTTGAAAATAACAAGAGAGGGGAGATATATTTTATGAAGAGTACATTGGCAAGAGTTATAGCGTTTTTTCTTTTTTTTAGTACACTTTCCGGCTGCGGATACAACAGTATTCAGCAGAATGAAGAGGCTGTAAATCACTCGTGGGGCGACCTTGAATCCCAATTGCAAAGAAGGGCCGATCTTGTGCCGAATCTTGTAGCGACGGTCAAGGGAGCTGCAAACTTTGAAAAAGAGACCTTGACAGCGGTAATTGAGGCGAGGTCAAAAGCTACATCCATTCAGCTAAAACCTGAAATGCTCAGTGATCCTGCAGCTATGGCAAAATTCCGGGAAGCACAGGGAAATCTCTCATCAACACTTTCCCGCTTGCTTGTAACGGTCGAGCGCTATCCAGAACTCAAGGCTAACCAGAACTTTAGGGACCTTCAGAATCAGCTTGAAGGGACTGAAAACCGTATCAGTGTTGCACGTCAACGATATAATGCAGCGGTAGAGACCTTTAATTTTTCAATCAGGCAGTTTCCGAACTCTATGACAAACAGCCTTCTGCTGAAACTGAAAGCCAAGGAGTACTTCAAGGCGGACGAAGCTGCCAAAGCAGTTCCGGGGGTGAAATTCTGAATAAGCAACATAGCATAACTTCAATGCGAGGATCGTGGATGGCTGCGATCCTCCTGGTTGTGATTTTGCAGTTTGTGACCTTCAGCACGGTATGGGCTGCGATTGCTGTACCGGCGCTTACCGGGCGGATAAATGATAATGCCGCAATGATATCGGCTCCTGCAAGGGTGGAGATGGAAGCAAAGCTCAAGCAGTTTGAAGCCGCCGAGTCCAACCAGATTGTTATCCTGACCGTTCCATCACTTCAAGGAGACCCAATAGAGGACTTTTCCATTCGGGTAGCCGAAGCATGGAAGATAGGCCAGAAAGGCTCTGACAATGGTGTATTGCTTATCGTTTCAAGGGATGACCACAAGGTACGTATTGAAGTTGGATATGGTCTTGAAGGCAAGCTGACTGATCTTACGGCTGGTCGTATTGTTAGGGAGGAGATTGTTCCTGCCTTCAAGGCTGGTCAGTTTGACGAGGGATTTTCCAGGGGAGTCTCTGCAATTATTGCCGCAACACATGGAGAATACAAGGCAAAACCAAAGGCTGATCGCAATGGAGAGAAGCCATCAATGTCGTTGCTGGTCATTATTTTTGCTGTTATCTATCTTATTTATCAGTTTTTCAGAAGATTCTTCTGGGGAGGATTCGGAGGAGGTTTCTTTGGTGGGGGCGGTAGCAGCAGTAACGACGATAATTTCAGCGGTGGGGGCGGCGGTTTTGGTGGTGGCGGATCATCAGGTGACTGGTAGATGGCATTTACTCAGATCTTCTCCCATTCAAACTTGCTGACATTTCTTGCTTTTGGATCAAAGACGATACCAATCAGATAGCGCGCTCCGGAATACTTCTCGTAATATTTCATTGTTTTGATCTGCTCAAGCGGCTCCTTATCGGTCACCTTGAATTCAAACAGAAAGGTTCTTCCTTCGGCCTTCAGCGTCAGGTCAACTCTCCCTTTATTAAAACGCTTTCCACTGCATGTTGCTGTATATGGAATCAATGCGGAGTTAAGCAGAAAAGGAATTGCAGGAGTCGTTATGGTTTATGCCTACTTTACATAATATATATTATACAACAAAACACCACACAAAACTATGTTGCGTAAATTAGTTTCATATAATATATATTATGTAAAGTAGGTTACTTTTCCCTAAATTGAGCGATTAGTAATGAAAAAGTGCTTCATCTAATATTTATAACGCATTATCGAATTATCGTTTCAAAACAGCTCTACCCAATGGGTTAAGAACACCATTGCAGACAATACAACCTATAACGGCTAGAAAAATAAACACTTAAGTCCTGTAATACTCAAACCAATCGCCGATAAATCGCTCAATTGAGGTTTCCATAATGACCTTGAAGCGAAAGAAGTATTGAAGATCTTTATCAGCTCTGCCAGTAGACTTTACTGTATGCCTTCCCATATCTGCTTGACATCCTTTACCTCTCGTACACTTCCTGCCGCAATATCCTCCTCAGCTTCTTTAAGAGCTTGCAATAACTTGGTATTGGAAAAATACTTATCAGTATCACTTATTTTTTTTGCTGGTACGATTTCATAGGTCTCAGTGTTGCCACACTGGACAATAACACGTTCCATATTGGTTAAATTCATTTGAAGTAGTCAGATCTTTTGCGATTGCTGCTTTGGCTTTAGTTTGATTTCCAGTTCGCAGCCTACTGCCTCAGCGTACCTCCTGAGCGTAGCAATGGATGGTGCGTGCTTGCTGCCGGATTCCAGTCTGGAGATCGCACTTTTGGTTGTTCCGATTTTCAGAGCTACTGCTTCCTGCGTCATACCAGAATCTCGTCGTGCAGATAATAGCTCCCTGATGAGTGCGTATTTTGGTTCAAGTGCTTCATATTCTCTACGAAAATCCTTGTCTTGAAGGTCTTTGGCAATATCCCCCTCAACATCGTATGGCACCGGCTGGTATTTAAGTTCATCCATTTTCAATCTCTTGTAATCTTTTTCTGGCAACCTTCAACTCTTTTAATGGTGTTGTCTGTTTTTTTTTGATAAAGACGTGCAGAATTATAATTTTTTTGCCTTGTAGATAACAATAGAGCGCCCTGCCGATACCATCCCACCCTTTAGGCCTCATTTCAAAAAGGCCACCCCCCATCGCTTTGGTATGAGGCATCCTCATATTTGGGCCATATTCCTTTATAAGAAGCGAAATTCTTCTGTAATCAGCCCTGATACTGGAGGGCCACCCATCAACAATATCTTTAATACTGGGATGGAAGTATTCAATCTCATAACTTATGCGCAAAGTTAGCAAATACGATAACTTTGGCCAAATAATTTCCTGAAAAAAATTTCTCATCACCCAGCAACACAAGTCAGTGACAAGAATGAGTACTTCTCTATCTTAAATTTTTGGAGGCACTTAAAAAAGTTGAGGAGGATATGTTTTACATCCCCAGAAAAGCCTTCTTGACATCTTGGTTATTCAGCAGCTCTTCGCCTGTTCCTGTCAGCACAATTGTTCCTATTTCAATAACATACCCTTTATTGCTGATGTTCAGCGACTGATAGACATTCTGTTCAACAAGAAGTACGGTCACACCGCTTTTGTTGATGGTTTGAATTGCGCCGAAAACCACCTCGGTGAAGAGTGGCGACAATCCGAGGCTTGGTTCATCCAGCAGCAGAAGTTTCGGGTTTCCCATTAATCCTCTTCCTATTGCAAGCATCTGTTGTTCACCGCCCGACATTGTGCCTCCAAGCTGATTTCGTCTATCAGCAAGTTTTGGAAACAAGGCAAAAACCCGCTCCATGTTCTGTTTGCGATCATTCTGATGCAGATAGCCTCCCATAATCAGGTTTTCAACAACACTCATTTCAGGAAAAATCTTTCTGCCTTCCGGCACATGTACAATTCCCCGCTGAACAATCGTATGCGCAGCAAGATTATGGAGTGATTCGTTATTGTAAGTAATTGTGCCCTTTGACTTTATGAGTCCTGAAATTGCTTTGAGAAGGGTTGTTTTACCCGCACCATTGCTGCCGACGACGGAGACAATCTCCCCTTCTGCAAGTGTAATGCTGATATCCCTCAGAACAGGCATTTCACCGTACCCGGCATGCAGATTTTTAATCGTTAGCATTTTGACCACCTCCAAGGTAGGCTGCTATGACTTCAGGATTTTTGGTTATCTCTTCCGGTCTCCCTTCAGCAAGCTTTTCGCCGGAATTCAAAACAACAATCGAGTCGCAGATTGAGGTAACCGCTTTCATGTCATGTTCGATAAAAACAATGGTTGCACCTTTATTTCGAACCTCACGGATGATTGTAAGAATGCCATCGGTTTCAGTATGGTTCAATCCACCGCAGATTTCATCAAGAAGCAGCATTTTCGGTCGGGTGGCCAGTACCCTTGCAAGTTCAAGCTTTTTCTTGAGACCAATCGGCAGAGATCCTGCAAATTTCGCAGCATAATCGCTCAGTCCCACTGAAGCCAACTGTTCAATTGCTATCTCTTCAGCCTCTCTGGTAACATTTGTAACAGAAAAGGCTCCAATCATAACATTCTCAAGCACCGTCAGGCTGCCAAGCGGCTTCACCCTCTGCCAAGTTCGGGCCATCCCTAAATGGCAAACCTGATCCGGTCGCAGATTGTTGATTTTTTTGTTATCAAAAATGATTGTTCCGGAGGTTACAGGGTAAAAACCGGTGATGCAGTTGAACAAGGTTGTCTTTCCGGCTCCGTTAGGCCCGATCAGCCCAAAGATCTGTTTTTCATCAACAGAAAAACTTATGTCCGAAACAGCAACGTTGCCCCCAAAATTTTTACAAACATGATTGATATGTAGAATATGCCCGATCATTTAGTCCTCCGGAAAAGTCCGAGAATACCTTTGGGGAGAAAAAGAATGCAAAGTACCGTTATGATTCCGTAGACCAGGACATGAGCATGAGCCAGGTTATCTTTAAGAAAGAGACCGAGTCCTGAGGTTTCCGAAACAATACCATGTTTGACCAGAGTCTCCCCTATCACATTTGAACGCAGCATCTCGGCCAATGGTACCAGCAGCACTGCACCCAGAACCGGCCCCCATAATGTGCCGACACCGCCGATAATTGCTGTCAGAATAATTTCAATTGAGAGTCGAAGATCAAGCACCGCTGAAGTATCAATAAAACGGATATAGAGAGCGTAGAGGCTTCCAAGAACAGATGTTAACGCTGCCGAAATCAGTAACGCCTTGTTTTTATAGAACGAGAGGTTAATGCCAAGAGATGCGGCGGCATCCTGATCCTCCCGGATTGCCTGAAGATAGAAGCCGGTTTTTGATCTCCGCAGATAGAGTGTTATGCCAAGGGTAACGACAAGTACTATCAGCATACCGTAATAAAAGGGATTTTTGCTGTTCAGGTCAAGTCCCCACAAGGAGAGATCAGAAAGCAGAATCCCCTGTGCTCCGCCGGAAAAATCAACATTGAGCACCGAAAGACGGACAATTTCCGCAACAGCGATTGAGGCAAGACCAAAGTAATGACCGCGAAGCCTGAATACAATGCTTCCGGTAATAAGGGCTATAATGCAGGCAATGATAATTCCCGCCGCCATGCTGACAAGAGGGTTTACATTGAATGTAGAGATCAGAATCATGGTCGTATAGGCGCCTGCTCCAAAGTAGGCTGCATGACCAAAGCTGTATTGCCCCGCATAACCGCCAAGAATATTCCATGCCGAAGAGAGCGCCGCCATCATCAGCACTGAAATCATTACTCCAAGTACATAGGGATTCTCCCCTGTCATCAGCGGCAACAGGGCAGCTACAGCTGCAATAATCACAATAATTGCACTCTGTTTCATTTACTGCTCCCCTTTTTTGCCGAACAATCCTTGGGGACGAAGCAGCAGCACAGCCAGAAAAATAATGAAAACCACAACATCCTTCCAGTCACTTGAGAGGTAGGTCGATGCCATTGACTCAACCACTCCGATAATAACTCCTCCGACTCCAGCTCCGATAACCGAACCAAGACCCCCAAGCACACAAATTGTAAAGGCTTTCAGAAGAAAGGTATGGCCAGCCATCGGATGAATGTAATAGGTCGGAGCTATCAGAGCACCAGCAGTTGCAGCCAACGCAGTACCAAGACCGAATGCTATGGCACTCATCTTTGCTACATTAATGCCCATCAGTTGAGCAGCCTCCCTGTTCTGGCTTGTTGCCCATAAAGCCAGACCGGTAGTGCTTTTTGAAAGAAAAAAGAAAAGGACTCCGATAATCCCGCAGGTAATCACAAAGGAGAGTAACAGGGGTACGGATAAAGAGATACCACCAAAAAAATGGAATGCACTGCTTGAATAGGTTGTTGTCAGGATCTTCGGGTCACTGGTGAATGCCAGAAGTGCGCTATTGCTCATAATCAGTCCAAGACCTATGGTCAAGAGTATCTGATTTTGATGGGGATGATTGATAATCCGGTGAATAAACAGTTTTTCAATAATAAACCCGAAAAGAAAAGCGGTTGGAATGATAAGCAGGAGCGACAGATAGGGATCAATATGCAGCAGGGTAAAGGCAAAATATGCCAGATACATTCCCAGCATCATTAGATCGCCATGCGCAAAATTGCTGATATTCATGACACCGAAAACAAGGGACATGCCTATGCCAGCCAGAGCGTAGACCCCGCCTGTAAGGATTCCTGAGAGTAGAGATTGAAGAAAAAACATTACGATTCTCCGTTTCTGATAAACTGCCGGTAAGAGAATATAACAAAGCGCCTCCGGAACTTTACAGAGGCGCCTTGCGTGCCTGCAATCTATCGAGTGAAAGGATAGATCAGTTTCTTTTTACTGAATTGAGCAGGATAGACTGTTTCATACTTGCCATTTATAATTTGCTGTACAAGCATGGGGTGGTTGTTCTGGTTGGTAAATCCGCTGTAGTCGGCAAATTTTACCGGTCCAAGAATACCATTCCAGCTTCCAGCTTTCAGACCGGCACGAAGTTGAGTGGGTGTTTTTGATTTTGAAGCAGTTACAACCATGATTTTCATTGCTTCATAGGCGCATGCTGCATGATAGGATGGTTCTTTGGAATATTTTGCCTGGTAGCGACGGGCAAAGTCCGCTGCGCCTGGCCAGTTGACATCATCAGTCCACTGGGTAGCCGAAACAACCAGATTGGAGATTTCGGTTTGCTGGGCAAACTGGGCTGTGGTATACCCGGCACCGGCACCAAGGAAGGCCTTTGGAGTAAGCCCGATTTCTTTTGCTTGACGCATCAGCAGAATAGCATCGGCATCGTAGGAAACAAGAAAAATAAGATCAGGATTTGCGGCTTTAACTTTTGCGAGAGATGGGCGGTAGTCGGGCTGTCCCTGTTGGTACTTTTCGTTGGCAACCTCTTTTAAACCCATTTTTGCGGCATTTTCCTGGGCTGTTTTAACCGTTGAAACACCGAAATCAGTAGCGGCATAGACATAGGCTATGGTTTTCGGTTTATACGCAGCTACAGCACTCATCAGAACACTTGAATAGACATTGGCCGGAGCATTCAACCGGAAAACGTTCTTATACCCTTTCATGGTAATATCTTCCTTTGCCGCAGCAGGCACAAGCAGAGGTACCTGATACTGGTCAGCCCTTGAAGCAACCACGTTTGCAGAACCTGAAGTATAAGGCCCCACAACACCGATAACACCGTCACGGGTTACCAGCTTTTCATAGGCCGCCAGAGCATTTTTCGGATCACCTCCGTCATCCTCCTTGATCAACTCAACCTGAATACCTTTTGCTTTCAGCTCTTCAATTGCCATTGCTGCACCATTGGTCAGATTTTCCCCAATTTGTGCCTCTTTCCCTGTAATTGAGTTGATAAAACCGATCTTTATAGGAGCTGCATGCCCGAGTAAAGGCAATAATAACATGGCAGTGGCAACCATTGATACCAATTTTTTTTTCATACCCTTTTGCTCCCTATGGTTTATATTCTTGGATTAAGGTCTGATATTGATATACAATTTACAATTAATAAAAGGCTAAATAGAGAATCTTGCAATTCTTCTTCCTCCCCTGCCGTCTACGTTGATATGGTAAAATCGAACGAATCGGACACTCGATTAGGAAATATTGCAGCATCAGAGAGGGAGATGATAACACTTTTCCCGAATCAGACGGAGCATCGCATCAACCACTTCAGGATCGAATAAGATACCGCGCTGTGTCTCAATTTCACTGACGGCAGCTTCGACGCCTAATGAGGAGCGGTAGGGTCGATGTGCAGACATGGCTTCTAAGACGTCGGCAACGGCAAGAATGCGAGATTCGGGCAAAATTTCATCCCCCTTAAGTGCCTGAGGATAACCGCTGCCATCCATACGTTCGTGATGCCCCCTGATGATTAGCGCAATTGGTATAGGGAACTCAATATTTTTAAGTATCTGATAGCCTTGCTCAGCATGGGTTTTTACGAGTTCATACTCAATCGGGGATAACCGCCCGCCCTTGGAAAGGATCTCCGCAGGAATAGAGATTTTGCCGATGTCGTGCACCAGTCCTATTAACTTCAGGTTTTCGCATTTCTCTTCGGGCCATCCCATTTCCCTGGCAATATCCGAAGCAATGATACCTACATGCAGCTCGTGGCCAGCGGTATAGGGATCATGAGCATCAACAATGTTTGCTATTGCATGCAGAGTACCGTTCATCATGTGTTCCAACTGCATCACAGAGTCATTCAGCTTCTTTTCCGCCGCCTTTCGATTTGTAATATCCCGTAACAAACCGATAAATCCCTGATTCTCATAATATTGCACATGAAGTTCGGCGTAAAAGATTGTGCCATCTTTTTTTCTGTAGCGGAATTCGAGTATATAATCCTTCTTGGTTTTCAAACCCTCCTGAAATAAACTGACAGCTATCTCCATGTCCTCTTCAGCCAGGAATTCGATAAAGCGATGACCAATCACCTCATTCGGTTTATAGCCGGTAATAGTTTCAACTGCAGGTGAGGCATAGGTTGTAATGCCACTTTGATCTGTAACAAAAATTATTTCGGAAATTTGTTCAGCAATAGAACGAAACCTTATTTCACTCAACGCCAATGCCTGCACAGCCTGATTACGTTCAGTCATGTCATGAATTACTGAATAAAGAAGTACTTTACCCTCTATTTCAATGCTATTCGTGAACACCTCCATATCACGCATAGAACCATCAAAACGGTGATGGCTAAAAACAAAGCGGTTTGGCGTCAATGAATGGGTCTTTTCAATCTCTTTCATCAAAATGTCTGGTGAAAAAAGATGAATTTGCTGAATTGATTTCTGCTTGAGTTCCTCAACAGAACAGCCATAAAAGCGGGCCGCCGCAGGATTGACATCGATGATATTATTCGTATCAGGATCAATAACCAGCATTCCCGCAGAATGCTCTTCAAACAGTTTCCTGAACTTTTCCTCGCTTTCACGCAAGCGCTCACTCTTGCGGAGGGAGTTGATCAATTTTTCCTCATTCTCGTTCAGAAGTGCTTTCAGACGGGAATTCTCCTGCTGTAAAAGTAATAATTGATTGTCCACTTAATTGTTTGACCTAATGCTACAAAGAAATTTTTGAGAAATCCAATATTCAAATGAGCAACAGAACCTTTGTAACACCATCAATCAAATGCGTGGTGGTGGTTCATTTGAATGATAAAGGCCTAAAAACAGCAAATGGAAAAGGGTTCAGAATCAACAGAACCTGGATGTCATTGTTAAATATTACACTGGCACCCTGTATTTTTCTATGCTCTCTCCGTTTGCTTCCAGAGTTTTAACCCATTGAGGTTTTTTTCCTCTTCCTACCCAAACAAGATATGAATCCTTCCGGTATTTGATAACAGAAGGAGTTTTAGCCGTAGGTTTTGCCTTCTGCTGAAGTTCTTCTATCGTAATATTGTAGTTGTTGAGTTTTTCCCAAATATCCTTTAGAACAGCAATTCGCTCGTTTTTTATTATTTCATCTGCTTCTTGTTGAAGTTGAGCGATTTGCGAATGTAGTTCAGATAATTTGTTCGACGACATAATCTATTTATTTATAATTACTTAGATGCCTTTCCATTTTCATGGGTTAAGATGAATGTAATAAAAATATTGCATTTGGAAAGTTTCTTTTAGAGAAAGCAAACACTTCTTATTGTTTATCGTGATATGTTATTTGCTATTATGTGTTATTAAACATCAGATAGTACAGGAGAAGAAATAACGAAAAGCCATAAATATTTCAGCAGTGAAATAGCGATATTTATATTTCAGGCTAAAATGATATATCAACTGCTATTGCAAAAATGGTAATTATCCATAACATCAATGCCGGGATGATAATAATTACCGGACTACTCTACCGTTACCGATTTTGCCAGATTTCTTGGGCGATCAACATTGCAGCCTCGGAGTGTGGCGATGTGATAGGCAAGAAGTTGAAGTGGAATAACCGTTAACAGAGGTGTTATCGGAGCGGAGGAGTGCGGTATGGAGATAACATATTCAGCCAGACGATTGATCTCTTTATCCCCTTCATTGGCAATGGCGATAACCCTGCCTTTACGGCTCCTTACCTCCTCGATATTACTGAGAATCTTTGAATAGGTATTATCCTGGGTAGCAATAAAAATGACCGGCATATCTTCGTCAATCAAGGCAATCGGACCGTGCTTCATTTCTGCTGCAGGATAGCCTTCGGCATGAATATAGGAGATCTCCTTGAGTTTCAGCGCTCCCTCAAGAGCTACAGGAAAGTTGTAGCCACGTCCGAGATAGAGCACATTGCGAGCATCCTTGAAAAGCTTGGCTATATCGGTGATATAAGTATTGAGAAGAAGAGTGCGTGAGGCTTTTTCAGGAATTTTTGAAAGTTCTGTGAGATGGAGTATCATTTCATCATGTGAGATAGTTCTTCCCTTGCTGAGTGCGAGAGCAAACATGTAGAGCATGATTACCTGGGCGGTAAAGGCTTTGGTTGAAGCGACGCCAATCTCAGGCCCTGCATGGGTATAGATACCGCAAAGGGTTTCACGGGCAATAGTGGATCCGACAACATTGCAGATACCCATGACAAGAGCCCCTTTTTCCTTTGCCACATGGAGCGCCGCCAGGGTGTCGGCGGTTTCGCCGGACTGGGAAATAACTATAACCACATCATCAATACCAACAATCGGGTTTCGGTACCTGAACTCTGATGCATAATCAACTTCCACCGGAATACGAGCAAACTCCTCAATAAGATATTTACCGATCAATGCAGCGTGCCAGCTTGTTCCACAGGCACAGATAACTATGCGTTTTGACTGCTTCATGCGATCAAGATAGTCAATTATCCCTCCGAGACGAACAAGGCCCTTTTCGGGATGCACTCTCCCCCTCATGACATTGTTCATGACTTCGGGCTGTTCAAAGATCTCCTTGAGCATAAAGTGCTCAAAACCACCCTTTTCTATTTTTTCAAGCGTAAAATCAAGTTCTGTCACAGTTTTATCCTGCGCGACATTATCAATCGACTTGACAGAATAGCCATCCCTTTTTATCACGGCAAGCTCGCCATCGGAAAGGTAAACCACCTTATTGGTATGCTCAATAATTGGTGCAGTATCTGAAGCAATAAAGAACTCCCGATTGCCGATACCAATCACCAGCGGGCTTCCCTTGCGTGCCACAACAATCCTGTCGGGCTCACGGGTTGATATGATGCAAAGACCATAGGCACCTTCAACAAGACGGAGCGCATTGCGGGTAACCGATTCAATGTCAAGAGAAGGATTACTCTTCCAGATTCTGTCAATAAGGTGAACAAGCACTTCGGAGTCGGTATCGCTGGTGAATATATAGCCTTCGGAGAGAAGCTCCGTTTTCAGCACTGAAAAATTTTCGACAATGCCGTTATGAATAAGAGCAATATCACCAGACGCATTTAAAAAGGGGTGCGCATTGCGATCGCTTGGTTCACCATGTGTAGCCCACCGTGTATGGCCGATGCCGAGAGTCGCATCCCGCATCTCGGCACGGAACGTAACGCTGTCAGTTTCGAGAGTACTGACGCTCCCCTTCTGCTTTATGACCGAAATTCGGTTGCCATTCAAAATGGCCAGCCCAGCTGAATCGTACCCCCGGTATTCAAGACGCTTCAACCCCTGCAACAGCAGAGGAGCTGCAGCTTGCCAACCTATATATCCAACAATTCCACACATGAGTGTTATGTGTTAATATTCGATCTCTCCTAAATGTAAAACGGCTTTTCCTGTTTTTACTGCCAATACGATTATGCACTCTTTATCTCTCACAATGAGACTTGGCACTACTCAAATCTGCTCCGCTGAGATCAGGTTTTATCCTCAAGGCATGCAAATGTTCCTCGTTAGCCATGAGCAATAGATTATCTCCCATTGTAAAATATATGCATAGTGTTGCGGTTTTTATACATATTTTTTTTATTTGTAAGGTGCAGGCATAACGCTTCAAGATCACGAATTTGCAGCGCATCAGCTATGTTTTTTATGGCTTGCTTGCCTGGTATTACAACCGAAAGTGGTGGTTCGGTTCGGTTATTCTGGCGGTAAATTTACCGAAAAAGTAATTTGATTATATATAAATTAGATATATACTATAAGTAGTTACTATCCGCAAGCCAGTACGATCAAGATGAACATGCAGACTCTACCGTACTTTTTTTTACATGCAAGGTGCAAGAGCGCAACAAGCGCCCCCTCATGTGCTGCAACATGAAAAAGGATAAGTTCAATTCACCCTATCGCTCGGAGTTGCGGCAGAATATCCCGGATATCCTGGCCAATTGAAATCTTGAACGTGAAGAGAAAATGACAAAGGCAAAAATAAATCCAAAACCAACAGTAACACCAAAACCGAAGCCGCAGATCACCAAGGCGTTAACGGGCATTAACGGGCTTGATATCATTACCGAGGGCGGGCTGCCGAAGGGTCGAGCCTCACTCATTTGCGGAGGAACAGGTACCGGAAAAACCATGCTCGCCATGGAGTTTTTGCTCAGAGGTGCCCAGCAGTTTCATGAACCCGGCGTCTTCATGGCGTTTGAAGAGTCGACCAATGATTTAATCGCCAATGTCGCATCCATAGGCTTTGACCTGCAGGGGTTGATTACAACGAAAAAAGTGGTTGTCGATTTTGTTTATATCGAGCGGGATGAAATAGTTGAAGCAGGAGAGTACAATCTGGAAGCCCTGTTTATCCGACTGGGTGCCGCCATTGATTCCATTGGCGCCAAACGCGTCGTTCTTGATACCATTGAGTCACTCTTCAGCAGTCTGCCCAATCCAGCCGTTTTGCGCGCTGAATTGCGCCGTATGTTTCGTTGGCTCAAGGAGAAGGGTGTTACTGCGGTCATTACAGGAGAAGGCGGCACAGATACCCTTTCCCGTCAGGGCATTGAAGAGTACGTTTCTGACTGTGTCATTGATTTAAGTATCAGAATTGAGGATCGGGTTGCCTCACGAAAATTACGTATCGTGAAGTATCGAGGCTCATCGCACGGCACCAATGAGTATCCTTTTGTCATTGATAATGAGGGTATTTCTCTCATACCCATTACCTCTTCAACGCTGGAGCACGCAGTCTCAACGAAGAGAGTTTCCAGCGGAATCCCAAGGCTTGACACTATGCTTGGGGGAGCAGGATTCTTCGAAGGCAGTGTCATTATGGTTTCCGGTCCGTCCGGCACGGGCAAGACTACCTTCATGTCACATTTTGCCGATGCAGCATGTCGGCGCAATGAGCGCGCGGTCTATTTCTCCTTCGAGGAATCGCCGGCTCAAATCATTAGAAATATGAGCTCGGTCGGCTTAAACCTCGACCAGTGGGTAAAAAAAGGTCTTCTGAGAATGGAATCAAGGCGGACTACCCAGTGCGGGCTGGATATGCATCTCGTCCTGGCTCAAAAACTGATCGCTGAACACGCCCCCAACATTGTCATTATGGATCCAGTTACAAGCTTTGAGGATATTGCAAACACCAATGATGTCAAAAGAATAGTAATGAAGTTTGTTGACCATATGAAATCTCTTGGTATCACGACCATGTTTGGTAGCTTGACGCCGAGTGGATTGCCATCAGAGAGTTCCGCTGTTAATATTTCATCACTCATTGATACATGGATTTTGTTGAGGGATCTTGAGAATAATGGGGAACGAAATCGCGGCATCTATATTCTCAAGTCACGAGGCATGAACCACTCCAACCAGGTGCGGGAATTTTTGCTTTCAGATCACGGCGTGGAAATATGCGATGTTTATGTTGGTAGTGGCGGTGTCGCAACAGGCGGAGCACGCCTGAATATGCTGGCTCAGGAAAAAGCATTGGGTCTCAAACTGCAGGAGGAGATGGAACTTCGGCAATTTGATCTGGAAAACAAGCGTAATGTTTTAGACTCCAAAATCGCCGCCATGCGAGCTGAATTCGCTGCTCAGGAGGCCGGCAACCTCAAAATGATTGCACAGGAAAAAACCCGTCAATCGCAACTAAGCGTCGATCGAACTGCAATGGGGAAAGTTCGTAACGTTGATGAACGGCATACCCCTGTAAAAGCTAAAAGGAAATCAAAATGAACGGCAGCAAATGACCGATAAACCGATTGATTTAAGAGTTCATAAAAAAACAGAATCTGCAACCGCTCCATCCAATAAATGGCTATTGCGGTTGTATGTCGCAGGAACTACCGCACATTCCATGTCGGCGATTGCAAACATCAAGAAGATTTGCGAAGAAAAACTTGACGGGCGCTACGTTCTGGAGGTGATTGATTTATATCAGCAGCCCCAACTGGCTGCCGGGCATCAGATCATTGCCATACCGACACTCATTAAAGAGCTCCCACCTCCCCTTCGCCGTATTATTGGCGACCTGTCAAATACCGAGAAGGTCGTTGTCGGTTTGGATTTAAAATCTCTATAACTATGGAAACAGCAATGAAATCTCAGGCAGAGCTCTCTCGGGAAGTAGAAGAGTTGCGCACTGCATTGCAGGAAGCCCATGCAGCCCTGGATGCCATTCGCGAGGGTACGGTTGATGCTCTGGTGGTAAACGGAAAATCGGGTGAACAGATTTTTTCTCTGGTCAATAGCGATCAACCCTATCGGATATTGCTTGAAGAGATGAGTGAAGGTGCCCTGACCGTGACCTCTGATGGCCTTATTTTATTCTCCAACAAGCGGTTTGCCCAGATGGTGAACTCTCCCCTGAACAAGGTGATTGGCTGCAACCTTCAAACCTGGGTGGCTCCTGAATATCGAAAGATTCTTGAATCACTCCTGAACATGGTGACTGAAGAAAAGCATCGAGCTGAATTCATTTTGGTTACTGAAGATGGAGCTCGACTTCCCGTTTATCTTTCGATTGGTAACGTTAAGGTTGGAAAAGAGGCTGCAGTTTTTTGTCTGGTAGCAACCGACCTGAGCGAGGTAAAGCAGATTGAGAAGATCGTCGCTTCCAAAAAAATGGCACTGGCTGCTTTACAGGCATCTCAAGAGCTGCAGGAGAGTCTGGAAGAGTCAATCAAGGCAATAGCCAATACTGTTGAATCGCGCGACGAATATACAGCCGGCCACATGCGTCGTGTAGGGCAACTGGCCCCGGCGATTGCAAGAGAGATGGGCCTATCGGAAGAGAGTATCCATGGTATTGCGTTGGCCTCAACGATTCATGACTTGGGGAAGATCAGCATACCGGTTGAAATTCTGACCAAGCCCGTAAAGCTCAGCAAGATCGAATATCAGTTGATTCAAACCCATGTCGAGGCTGGCTACGACATTGTCAAAAATATTAAATTTCCATGGCCGATCGCTCTTCTAATCCTGCAGCACCATGAGAGGATGGATGGAAGCGGATATCCGCAAGGACTGAAAGGCGAAGAAATCTTGCTTGAGTCGAGAATTATTGCGATTGCAGACGTCATTGAAGCCATGGCATCGCGTCGACCTTATCGCACTGAGCTTGGGATAGATGCTGCGTTAGCGGAAATCAGCCAAGGCCGAGGAACTCTTTATGATCCAGCTGCAGTGGATGCATGCATACGGCTTTTTCTGGAAAAAAGATTTTCTTTCACCTTGAGTCCTAAGTCTTTCAGCCATGCCTGACGCTGAAGGAGTCTGTTAATAATTAAGCAATAAAGATATAAAAAATATATTAATCCGCGCAATTTATTAACTTTGAATGTAGCTGTTGCGCGTAAAAATATTTACATATACTATATATCTCAATACAATTGGATGGGAGACGTTTTTAAAGATTCCATTGTGAACCGATCAAATGTTAACGGGTCAAATCTTGAAAAAGCATTCCGTTTTATCGTTTCATGAAACCGGATATAAACCTGGAAACACACTATGAATCGCCATCTTTCAAAAATAGCTTTCGCATTGGCCGTCGTTATCATTCTGGGGACAGGAACCTTTATTTTCTTCAGTTTACGCACACTCATAGAGAGTAACCGGCAAGTCAGCCATACGCTCAAAACGATCAACAGCCTTGAACATCTCCTTGCACACCTTACCGAGCTTGAAACAAGCGAGCGCGGTTATGTCATTACAGGCGAGGAGCACTTTCTCGAACCCTATTTTTTCGAGCTTTCACCTGACGGCATACAGCAGCAAATCATGGACCTTCGTCAACTGAGCGCAGATGATCCGGTAGCGCAAAGCTCTATCGCTTCGCTTGTACCGCTTGTTCAAAAAAAAATCCGTTTGATGGAACAAGTCGTTAATTTGAGAGTAGCCAGAGGGTTCGATGCCGCCAAGGCATCGATAACGAGCAATATCGAAAATGACTTGATGAAAACGAGCCTGAGTTTGATTGATAATATGAAACAGCGGGAGACAAGGATTCTTCAGCAAGCCTCCACTGACGCTGCAGCAAGCCTCCAATACTCGATAATCTCAATAGCCGCAGGTGGAGTATTGGGTAGTCTTCTGCTGTTGCTTTCGTTAATCCTGCTCAATCGTGAATTTGCTGCACGGAAGCAGAGTGCAGAGGCGTTGAAGCAACTCAACAGCGAACTCGATCAGCGCGTTGAAGAGCGCACTTCAGCTTTGCGCGATTACACCGAAAAGCTGCGATTGAGTGAAGAGCATTTCCGTCTGCTGGTGGATGCTACAAAAGAATATGCCATGTTTATGCTTGATCCACAGGGAGATGTGCTCACCTGGAACCAAGGTGAGGAACATCTGAAAGGTCTTGCAAATCGCCGTCTTTTTTCGGAGAGGATAAACATGATCATTGGCCTGTGTAAACGGAGCAAAACGATCGCCGCGTTGATGATAGTTGATCTGGATAAAAGCAAACAGGTCAACGATTCGCTCGGCCATGGAATTGGTGATTTGCTGCTCCAGCAGGTAGCAATCCGCACTCTCGGAATACTGCAGAGAAGCAGTGATACTCTGGCTCGTCTTGGTGGTGATGAGTTTGTTGTGCTGGTGTCACAGATTGGTGCGGTAGAAAATGCTGTCAGCATTGCAGAGAAAATCCTCAAAACCTTACAAGAACCGTTCGATATTGATGGTCATGCTATCACTATTACATGCAGTATCGGTATCGCTGTTTTTCCGGATCATGGTAAGAATGAACTGACTCTTATGAAAAATGCTGGTGATGCCATGAATTCATCGAAGAGTCAAGGGGGAAATGTCGTTACGGTTTACAGTGGTATCCGTCAGTAGAAAAATAGGTTACAGATTATTTTGAGTGCAATCGATTTGAAAATGCCTATTATTCATGAAAAAGCTCCTATTAATTGTTGTTTCAGCTCTCCTTTTCTTTACATCGCTAAGGGCTGAGATTTCACCCATTTCCATAGAGAAACTTCATTTAACTGCTGAACAGGGCATAGTTCAGGCTCGATACAATTGCGGCGTGATCAAGAGTGGCAATTTATTGGAGAGCAATAACGATATCGAAGCTATAAAAAGTTTTCGGATGATGGCAGCTGATGGCATTGCCTTGGGTCAGAACAATCTTGGAGAAGCTTATGCCAATGGTAAGGGAGTTCCCAAAAACAATCAAGAAGCCGTCAAGTGGTATCGTCTGGCCGCTCAGCATGGATTTGCAAAGGCTCAATACAATCTGGGTATAATGTACGAGCGTGGTCTGGGTGTCCCGCAAAACTTTGATTTAGCAGTGCAATGGTATCGGCTTGCGGCAGCGCAGACCGATATTGCACTTCGCCCAAATTATGCGATCATTTCCAATACCGGTGATGGGATTACCTTGAGTAACAGTGATATCTTAAAGGAGTATCATAGGGCCGCGGCAAAAGGTATTGCAGTTGCTCAGAACAACCTCGGAGCTTTTTATGAGATGGGAGAGGGAGTTACCAAAAACTCTGCGGAAGCCGTTCGCTGGTATCGTCAGGCAGCGATGCAAGGACTGGCACAGGCTCAGTATAACCTTGGCTCAATGTACGAGCGTGGTCTTGGCCTCCCCCAAAGTGATAGTTTAGCCGTTCACTGGTATCGTATGGCGGCGGCACAAAATCTTTCAATTGCTCAGTACAGCCTCGGGTGGATGTACTCCATGGGTCAGGGTGTCCCGCAAAGCGATGTTCAAGCTCTACAATTGTACAGTTTAGCTGCTCAGCAGGGGCTTGGAAGAGCCCAGTTCAATTTAGGCATATTGTACCAAGATGGCCGTGGGGTTAAACGTAACATGGTCACAGCAGCCAAATGGTATCGTCTGGCCGCGGAACAGGGACGTATGAAGCCGTTCTATGATTTCAATGTCGGATATTACAACACTCCAACGCTGGTATACGACCGAAACGAGAGTGACGTGTTGAAATGGTATTATGATGCAACCGTCAAAGGTCTTCCACAAGCTCAATTCAGTATTGCTGAGATATTATATCAGGGCCGTAACGTTAAACAGGACTATGCCATGGCGGCAAAGTACTATCGTAAGGCGGCTGACAGCGGGTTTGCATTGGCCCAGTCCAATCTTGGATTGATGTACTACAAGGGTGAAGGAGTTAAACAAGATTATAGTGAAGCTGTAAAATGGTTTCGTCTGGCGGCAGCTCAAGGATTAGTCGTTGGTCAATACAATCTTGGATGGATGTACTATCAAGGCCAGGGAATTGCACAAAACTATTCAGAAGCAGTAAAACACTATCGAATAGCGGCAGAAAAGGGGCTGTCACAGGCTCAGTATAACCTCGCCAACGCCTTTTATAAAGGAGAGGGAGTTCAACAAAACTACACTGAAGCAGCGAAATGGTACCGTCTTGCATCTCAAGGTGGCCTTGCAAACAGTCAGTTCAACTACGGGGCCATGCTTTACCAAGGTCAGGGAGTCCATAAAAACAGCGCTGAAGCGGTGAAATGGTACCGTTATGCAGCCTTGCAGAGGCTCGCTGTAGCAGAGTACAACCTTGGTTGGATGTACTACAACGGAGATGGTGTAAAAAAAGATAATGCTGAAGCACTGAAATGGTATTTCCTTGCTGCTGATCAGGGAAATGCGCATGCCCAGTGCCATCTCGGATGGATGTATGCCAACGGTCTGGGTATCAGGAAAAACAGTGTCGCAGCCCTGAAATGGTACCGCTATTCTGCTATGCAAGGCAATCCAAGCGCACAGTATTACCTGGCCGTGATGACTGAAAAAGGAGAAGGAGTGATACCAAACAGGTCAGACGCCAGACAATGGTATCAATTAGCAGCCGAACAGGGACATCCCCAAGCCATAGAAGCACTTAAACGCCTGAAAAGACCGTAAAACAATTCCGCCCCAGACTCTTCGACTGGTACATCGCATCATCAGCATTTTTCATAAGAGTCAGTTCACTCTCCCCATGTTCAGGCAGTATCGCAATACCGATGCTGCACGAAATATTAAGGGTATGTCCCTCAATATGGAATGATTCACAGAGGGCTCTCCGGATTTTCTCTGCAACGGCTTCAGCATTTGCCCTTGCATCAATTTGCGGCAGCAGCACCACAAACTCATCACCACCTAAGCGAGCCAGGGTATCGCTGCTTCTCTGCAGGACTCCGAGAGTACGGTTTGCTACCTCCTGGAGCAGCAGATCACCAATCTCATGGCCGAACATATCGTTTACAGGTTTGAATTTATCCAGATCAAAGATCATCAGCGCCCCCATTGTTCTACTTCGTTGACAAAGGGCAATGGCCAGATCTATCCGTTCCGAGAGAAGCCGGCGATTGGGCAGACTTGTCAAGGGGTCATGCATTGCAAGAATTTCAGCAGCATACTTCTGTGCCTGAAGAAGTTTACGATCATCCTCAGCTATCTTTTTAGCAACAATATCCCAGACAATATCCGCCACAATACCCAACCATTTTATATCACTGTCATCGTAGAAAGCTTTTTTGTTCCCCACACCGAGAATAGCAACCACCTTATTGTCCCGCAAGAGAGGAACAACAACTTCACGTTTTACCTCAGCATGACCATCCGGCATCCCTTTGCGATCCTTGACAGCAGCATAATCGTTATGAATAACCGCATTACGTTGCCGTGCCGCATCAGCCCATATTCCCGCACTGTCCAGCGCATAGTGCATGCCATCTCCCTCCGCCGTGCACATATTTTTTTCAGTGTTGGTTGACCAAGCCTGCAGCGACAGTGTTATCTGATCTTCAGCTACGAAATGAAAAAAGCCAATCGAACTCTCTGTCAGCTCTTCGGCTTTATCGAGTGTCAACTGCAGCAGATCCTTTATCGAAGAACTCTCCACCATCTCAAGAAGAGCAATGTGCAGCTCAGTGGTAATTTCGTAGTGCCTTCTTTCCGTGACATCATGAACAATGGTATAAAGAAATGGGTTGCCATCGGTTACAATTGTCCGGCTATAGACCTCTACATCACGGATGCTTTTGTCCGCTCTGAGGTGACGGAATAAAAAGTGTGTATTTTCTCCTGTTCTGGTTTGGTGAATAGCACGCTCTATCTCTTCAGGATTCGATGTATTGATATCCTGTATACGCAACTTGCGAAGTTCATCGATCGTCCATCCGTAAAACTCAATCGCAGCATAATTGGCATCATTAATAAAACCTGTATCCGGATTGATAATGAGCATAATAGCTGAATGCCCTGTAAACATATCCTTAAAGTGCCTTTCACTCTCTCTGAGCGATAGTTCTGTTTGCTTTTGCAGCTCTGTCATGTGCAGAGTATCCAAGGCAAACGATACATCCACACCGATTTCTTGCAGGAGCCTGATCTCCTCTTCATCGGAAAACATATCCATATCGTGAGAAAAGAGATTAAGCAAAGCTACAATCACGCCATCTTGTCGAATAGGCACCGAAGCTGCCGAGTGAAAACCATCGGCGAGTGCCATAGCACGCCACTGCTGCATTGCCGGGTCTGTCTGGATGTTTTTGCAGGCAACAACCTTTCCTGTTGCCACAGCCGAACCGATGATATCATTGGTAAAGGGAGCTTCTTTTACGTTGATCGTTGTAAAGGGAAGGGAGAGTTCTACCTCGCCGAACTCAACTGCGATTGTAATGACACCACTGACAGGATCAAGCACTCCGATCCAGGCCAGACCGAATTTACCGGACTCCACTGCAACACGGCAAATGCTCGGGAACAATTGCTCTTTATGTTTGACGCGTACAAGAGTTTCATTGATCTGCGAAAGTGTTGCATACAATCTGTTGAGGTGTTCAATTCTTAATTGATTTTGTTTCTGGACGGTGATATCACGTGTGACTTTGGCAAAACCCGTCAATTGGTGCTTATTATTATATATGGAGGTCATTACGACATTTGCAAAGAAACGCGTGCCATCTTTGCGCACCCGCCAACCCTCATCTTGCACTTTGCCCTGTTCCAACGTAGTTTTCAGTAAACGTGATGGCTTGCCTGCACTAATATCTTCCTTTGTAAAGAACAGGGAAAAGTTTTGACCGATAATATCTTTGGCCTTGTAGCCTTTCAAGAGTTCGGCGCCTTTGTTCCAGATTATGATGTTGCCGTCACGGTCGAGCATATAGATGGCATAGTCCTTCACGCTTTCTACCATCAGGCGAAAAACCTCTTCGCTTTTGCGCAACTCTTCAACGCGCTTTTCAATACGCTCATTCAGTTCTCTATTGAGCTGATGAAGCTCTTCCTCTGCACGTTTCCGTTTGTTAACTTCCTGGATGACGACAATAAAAGAAAATAACAGCAGTAAAACACCCGAACCGAACCCTGCTGCCATAGCAATAAACGTATTTCGCAGGTTTCTTACAGCATCGTTGGAAAGTTTCTGGAGATACGCACTCTCGTAGTTGTGCATCTGCCGAAGTTCACGACGGAGATCCACCATCACCTTCCTGCCGATATCGGTTAGAATCAACGCTTTCGCAACTTCAAACCCGCCAATCCTTCTCTCCTCAATGACTTTTTTCATAAAGTCAAGTTTCACACTGACAAGAGCCTCAATTTTATCGAGTTGTTGTTGTTGTTGAGGTCTATCAAAGGTTAATCGACGCAACTCCTGTATATGCGGGCCAAGGCCGTTTGTTGATGATATGGCGGCGAAATAGGGCTCAAGAAATACTTTATTGCCCGTAATGACGTAACCGCGAGGGCCTGTTTCGGCGTCAACCACCATAGAAAGCGTTTCATCAAGTTTGTGTTCAACCTTAAGCGACCGCTCAACTAAGTTTGAACTTTCACTTAAAGCCAATAGATGCAGACCCATATAGAGGCTGGTGCCAAAAATCACTACAAAAGCCAGAGCAAATGCAATTGAAGCAACGTGGTTTATCCTGACAATGCTCATAACATCGTTTTTTGTGATTATGTGATTATTTTATCATCAGTAGGCGATTTATACCTTGATCGCTCACGATAGCCGTAAGCCAACTTCCCTCTTACCAGCAAATCATAGATCCCTTGAAGCCGGCAGATAACATGAAACTGGTGAAATCCGAAATGCTCCAAAAACCCGGCCGATAAAAGGCGAATGAGATCGCGGGTTTTTTCCTGGCGCATTCTTGTGGTTGCCTGCAGCAGTACGGCGCAAATCGAGACAAAAGTGCCTAACACAACCCCGAAAATAAAGAGCAGCATAAGAGTCGTCGGAGTGTCAATTCGTAACACTAAAACAATTACAGCTATAACATAGGCACATGCTTCAACTACAGCTGAAAGAGCTTCAAATATGAAGTAAAACGGGAAACCGAACACTCCAGCCATTCCATAACGGGGGTTAAACGCCATTACCCTGTTCCATAGCAGCGACTGAAGAATTGCCCGTTGCCAGAAATTGCGTTGTGAAGCAAAGGCTTTGAGGGTTTCTGGCACCTGGCTGTAGTTCCCGGGGTCAGGAATGAAGGCAATCTCAAAATCGTGCGCATTTTTATGCTCATGGATGTATCGGTGAATTGAAACCGTAAGTTCAAAATCATCGACAACGGCGTTTATATTCGCCCCGCCAACAGCAATAAATATATCTTTTCTGATCATGGTAAAGGCTCCCGACATGCAAAGCATACTTTTGAGACGAGTCAAACCCAGTCGGGCCCACTGGAAAGATCTGAGATATTCAACCGCCTGAAACAAGGGTATCCAACGGTCTGGCAGATTACGCTTGATAATTCTCCCTTTTTCAACAATGAGTCCGTTGGCCGGACGAATGATCGCTGCCGCAGCAATAACTTTAGTGTTATAGAGAAAGGGTCAGATCATGTAGAGCAAGGCATCCTGTTCAAGCACGCAATCTGCATCGATCTGGCAGATTATCGGATAGCGTGCGTGATCAGCTCCTGCATTATTGGCATCAGCTCGTCGGCCGTTCTCCTTATCAACCACAATGAGGTTTGGATAATCACGAGACTGATAGACCGCACGTACCGGCTTTGTCTCGAGATGTTTCTTGAAAACCTTGTCAAGCGGCTGCAGTTTGAAGTAATCCATCAACAGCGGCAATGTCATGTCTTCAGAGCCATCGTTAACAACAACAACTTCAAACTTTGGATAACGAAGTTGCAGGACATTGAGGAGAGTGTCAACATGAGTATTCCGGGGAAAGTGTACCACCCATTCCGGGTGAAAGTGTGCCAGGTATTCCGCGATATAATGTGCCACCGATTCCGGGGCAAAGTGTACCACCTTTTTGAGGCCAGATTTGCTGTTAGAACTTACACAATTTTATCCAATTTCCTTCTCCTCATTGACTCTCCTTTTAACTCAAGCCGGTGAGCATTTCCGACTAATCTATCCATGATTCCGTCAGCAATTGTAGGCTCCCCAATTACGTCATGCCACTGGGCAACCGGCAGCTGAGAGGTGATCATGACCGCCTGCTTTCCATAACGATCTTCAAGGATTTGCAGTAGTGCAATACGTGTTGTTGCATCGAGTGGTTGCAGACCGAAATCATCAAGGATAATCAGATGGGTTCGTTCAATTTGGTTAAGCACACGGACAAAGGTTCCGTCAAGTTTTGTCTGTGCGATCCGTTCAAGAAACCGGTTCATACCAAAGTACAGCGTGCGATATCCAAGTGAACAGGCCTGCCGTCCCAAAGCACAGGCAAGATAGCTCTTGCCGCATCCCGTTGCTCCGGTAATAAGAATATTTTCACCCCGCCCGATAAAGTTGCAGTCAGCAAGGCTGAGCAGTTGATCCCGGGTCAGGTTCCGGGCGGCGTTGCAGTGAACCTGTTCCAGTATGGCTGGATAGCGGATCTTGCTTTGCAGGAGGTACCGCTTGGTGCTCTGTTCTTTTCGGAATCGCTGTTCGGCATCAACCAACTGGCCGAGCAGCGTGTCCGCTGCTGGCTGTTCGTGGACGGGAAGCATGGTTGCTGCTTCATAGGCATTTGCCATACCATAAAGGTTCATGGAACGAAGCTGGTCAAGGGTTAGCTGTGTATTCATGGTCATGTGGTGGTTGAGGTTAATTGTAGACTTCTTTGCCGCGAATATTGTCATGAAACGGCAGCATGGGCGCATGGTATTCTGCCGCCGCCACTGCTTTATCTCTGTTGTTTTCCAGTATGTTATGGACAAGACGGTAGCTGACGCTGGGAACCTGCAATGCCAGCCCGCATGCTGCTTCAAGTCGGCTTGTTCCATACTTCTTCTGGAGCCGAAGTATGCCAAGGCAGGCGTCAAAGCTTTGCTGTACAAAGGCCTTTGAACTCAGAATCCTAAGGACTGCTTCTTCAGTACAAGGCCCAATAGCGGCGGCTTTGCTGGTAAAGTCATCCTCACTCCATCCTTGTTGCTGATGGTGCCGGCGGTGGGCTTCCGGCATGTGCTCCTCAACGGTTCTGTAGATACCCCGGCGTCCGACGATGCGCTGATGCAGGGCAATACGCTGGAAATCAAGAAATACCTCAACCACGGCTTCATCGTAGACCAGTTTGACAAGCTTGCCGATATACTCATGTGGGACACTATACTGGCAGCGGTCTTCTCCCAGCATGACATGGTAATTTTTCTTGACGGTGGCCGTGGTTTCACGCTTATAGAGAAAATCGGTCGCCGGCAGTGGCAGTAACAGCTCTTGTTCAAGCGCTATAAACCGCTGCCGGCGACTCTTGCCATAATCGGTCATCAGCCGGTCATTGGCATTATCCAGCAACTCCCGTACCCGACACTTCAAGGCGTTGAGACTGGTAAATTCCTCATTGCGCAAACGTCCGTAAATCTGGTTGTAGGCAATATGAACCGTGCCCTCCACGGAAGGTTTATCCTTGGGCCGGACGATTCTGGTCGCCTGCATGTTGGTCTGGTAGTGCAATGCCCAATGCTCCATAACATCAGTAAAAAGAGGCTCATAGCGTGATGCTTTCGTCACCACCTGCCTCATGTTGTCGCTGAGAATGTTCTTGGGAACACCGCCCAGATAGGCCAGTGCCCGGTTGAGCGCAGGGATCAAATGTTCCTGCCTGGCGGACGATAACGGTTCAACATAAAAGAAGCTGCTGCAGGGCAGGGTGCAGACCAGAACGGGGCACTCAACACGCGCTCTGGTGAG
>JABDHK010000013.1 GCA_012972835.1 Chlorobiaceae bacterium
CCAAAGCATGACCATCTTCATGTTGTGGCAGGAACAACCATCATTGAAATTGTCGATGATCATTTGAGGCCTTGTCCGGTCGGTGTGGCTGGACGAGTTCTGGTGACCAACCTCCACAGTTTTGCGATGCCAATCATCCGCTATGATATTGGTGATATTGCTGAATGGGGAGAAGAGTGTGACTGTGGTATCAAACTTCCCGTGATAAGCCGTCTTTGGGGGCGTAAGCGTAATTTGGTGAAATTACCTAACGGCGAATTGAGACCGATGATATTCCTGGGTGAGGATGTTGCTAAAATACAAGTCATCAAAGAGTATCGTGTGATACAGTTTAAAAGCGGTGAAATTTATTTTTTTGTTCGAGCCGAGCGACCGCTGACGGCGTCGGAAGTTGCTAAGCTGACTTCTTTGGTTGTTAACTATTATACGCAGCTTATGGTAAATGTTTGCGAGGTTTCAGCCATTGACTGGGGTACAGGATTGAAGCGGGAAGAATTTGTACGGCTTGAGGAATAATTTATTTCTGGCAACACTCTTCTCAGATCAATGAAAGATAATTTATGGAGTAATGACGCATCGCCGGAGGCTACAAAAAAGGAGAGCCGAATGCAAAGAGACTTCTCCTTGCAAATCAGCCATGACAATTCAGCCGGATAATGCTGAGGCTCATGCCAATCGAGCTTTTCTGTTGCAGGAACTGGAGCATGAGAAGGTAAAAACGGACTCCTATATAGCGTCTGTTTTAAAGTTTAAGTCATGGTTGCGTTCGATAGAGTCAATGCCGATTGAGTTACAGCGCAAGATGCAGGAGGCGCAGCTGAAGGATTTGTTCCGTCATGCCTGGCACTGTTCCGATTGGTGGCGTACACGATTATCACAGGCTGGTTATCAGCCTGACGACAGCAACATCTTAGCCTTTTTTGTCTTTGAGAATATCCCTCCCCTGCTGCGTACTGATTTACAGGAGCATTTTGAAGCCTTGAGAGCTTGGCGCAGCGATTGGTCAGACAAAGATATGTTTACAAGCACAACGTCAGGCTCAACCGGGGTTCCTGTTCGTGTGGAGAAGCTTAGAGATGCTTATAATCTTATATACGAGGCAGTGGGACTTGTTGAGCATGAATGGCATAAAAGAGACGCGAGGCTCTCGTTAGTCAGCATTGGCACTGACCCGGATAGTGTACATCCTGATTGGGGATCATTATTAGTCGCGCTTCAGGGATGTGGCACCTTAATCAACAGATTCTCCTATAGTTCTTCGTTTCTTGAACATGCAGTTTGGCTCATGGAATATCGCCCTGCCTATCTGAGGTGCGGCTCACGTATAGCTGCAGAAATCGGCGAGATATTTCTTGCGCAGGGTAAAACGTTGCCTTTACGCCACATTCTTTCTCAATCGGAACGGGTTACTCCCCATCAACGGCAGATTTGCCTCAGAGCTTTTGGTGGCGCAAAAATAATTGATCGCTACTCTTGCGAAGAGGTAGGCTGGTTAGCTTTCCAGTGTCCAAAGCATGACCATCTTCATGTTGTGGCAGGAACAACCATCATTGAAATTGTCGATGATCATTTGAGGCCTTGTCCGGTCGGTGTGGCTGGACGAGTTCTGGTGACCAACCTCCACAGTTTTGCGATGCCAATCATCCGCTATGATATTGGTGATATTGCAGAATGGGGTGAAGAGTGTGACTACGGGATCAAGTTACCCGTGATCAGCCGGCTGTGGGGGCGAAAGCGTAATTTGATAATGCAGGCTAACGGCGAATTAAAGCCGATGTATTTTTTAGGAATTGAGGTCGCTGAAATGCCTGTTATCAAAGAGTATCGTGTGATACAGCAGAAAAATAAAGAAGTTGATTTTTTTGTGCGGGCTGATCGCCCTCTTACGAAAGAGGAAACCAGCAAGCTTTGCTCTTTGCTCTATAAAATCGATACTCAATTGGTTGTAAACATTCGGGAAGTTTCCGTCATCGACTGGGGAAACGGATTGAAGCGTGAAGAATTTGTCCGTCTTAATACCTGAAAATTATAGGTGTAACCTCCAAAATCCTCCATAAGCATGCGAGTATTTCTTGTTCCTGAAGATGTTTTTGTTGCAACACCTCGTTACAGTCGACATTACCGCGGTAAATCTATCAGTGACGATGTGCCAGTGGAACTATTGATGATTGATACTGGAGGCGAATTTGATAACGTGAGTAAAGCGCTTGCACAACAGCGAGAGAAGCTAACAAATACCGATAGTCAGTCTGATACACTGGTTGACAAAACTAATGCGGTAGATACCTCATCGCAAAATGGTGATGTTAAGCTTTTCAGTGAACAGAATTTACTGGGCTGGTCACCCTTCCCTCCCAGATTGGGCAGGGTCAGTACTCGATTCATCGGACCAGGGTTGCATATGCATGACGAGCTGGCACCGTTAGATGCTCAATTGTCTGCTCTTAAAGATCGTTACCCGCAAAAGCACCATTTTCGAATAGCCGCAGTGGCATCTTTTGGCACTAACCTTGGTGACTCCTTGATAGGGATGACGGCAATGCGGATTGTCGTCGAGACTCTTCGTCAGCATTTGCCAAGCTTTCTTATTGATATGCTGTTATGTACTTCGGGTAATCCTGCAAATGTCGATATTGTTGGCCATGAACCATGGGTTGGTGAACTCCATACTACTGGCCCCTCGGTTTCAGAGTTTGCCCGCTATGATGCATACTTTGATTTTACAGGCCTCATTGGGCTTCCTCGTATCACAGAAATACCGATGGTGGATTGGTTTATCTGGTGGAGCGGTCTTGATCCCGTAACTGTTTCTGCTGATCGAAAGCGGAACGTGCTTAACATTCCCTGGACTGCATGGACGCAGGTATCTTCATTACTGCAGGTAATACCGGGCAGGCGTGTTCTTTTTAACCCTCAGGCAAGCGTACCTCTTCGGAGCTTTCCTGTAGAATATGCAGCAACATTTGCGCAAAAAATGCTCGATAAGGATCTTGATCTACAGCTTGTCATTGATAAGCCAATTAATCTGCAACATCCAAGGCTTGTTGATTTGTCAGGCAAGATCGATTCCCCTCAAAAATTTGAAGCACTTATAGCTCAGGTGGACGGGTTGATTACAGTGGATACATTTGCTATCCATGTGGCTGATGCGGCCAATGTGCCTACGGTTGGGTTGCTGACGACAATTCCTCCCGATTCTTACCCTTATTATCCTTTGCAATATAGTCTGCTTATCTCTGGGGGGGAAGAGCTGCCGGGGTACCGGAAATTCAAGGTTAACGATGATAAGGAGTGGGAGCAGATCAAGGATCTCTATGTTCAGGCATGGGAAAAACTTGATGCAGGTGAAGTATTAAATGGACTGAAGAATATGATGGAACATCGACGTTCTCCTGCTTCGCATCAAGGCTTGCGATTTGTGCATGGGCCGCACCACTCAGTTCGTTACCGTGAAACTCCGGCCGGACGTTTATTGCCCTTTGAAAGTCAATCGAGCACTTGGGATCGTGCCGTTATATGTCAAGGGAATATGGCCAGTTCTCTTCTCAAGCCAGGGGGGAGTGCGGTTGTTATCGCACCAGGGCAGAGTCACTTTCCTCTTGTGGTTGCTGAAAAGCTTGGTGTTGATGGTATCTTGCATCTATTTGAGCCTCGCTCGTTTCGTCGCACTCTTATTGGTATGGATATGCTTGATCGGGCAAACCACATTGAGTTACACTGGCACGGCTCGTTGCCGTCTAATACCACACAATTGTTAATACCAGGTGAAGACACTCTCTGTGAGACCAATCCTTTGCAATGGGGTAATCTGAAAAAACAGCGTAGGATTGAGGCTCAGGCTATTGATGCGCTTGAGCTGCACGTGCTTTCAGTATTATTTTGTTTTGCACCGATGCCGCATCTTCTCGCTCTCGAATCTGCTATTGAAACATTAAAGCGAACGAAATCCGCAGTCGTTTGCGCGCCGATTACAACAGAGGAGGAGCTTCGTCAGATAGCTACCTTTCTTATGCCCCTTGGCTACCAGTGCTGGGTGGAATATATTGAACAACGTGAAGATGGTCCGATGATGTTATTGGGGATTTCTGATCACATCAAGGTCAATGGTCATGGTTTGAAACAGATTGTTTTCAGTTGATGCAAGGTATTATTAAACAATGGGGATAACACCATGATCAATGTATGGCAAGAGATGCCTCTGCTGCCCGTCTCTTGGGGAGAAGTATTTGACAAACTGACTATTTTGCAGATCAAGGCTGAAAAGCTGAATGATTTGTCGAAGCTTTCCAACGTTGAGCGCGAAAGGAAAGAGATCGGAAAAGTGATAGGTGATATTAATCGCTTTCCAGCTCACCTGTTGCTTTTAGTCGATGAGTTGAAAGGGATCAACGAGCGGTTATGGGATGTGGAAGATGGCAAGCGGGATTGTGAGCGACGGCAATCCTTTGACAATCGTTTTGTTCAGCTTGCAAGGGATGTCTATTTCGGTAATGACCAACGTGCTGCCATCAAACGAAAAATCAATGAGCTGCTTGGCAGTGCCATAGTCGAAGAAAAGTCTTATCAAGCCTATTAAGGGACGACATTCATTTCGAAAAATTGCTAATGTGAATTCCTGATTTATTATGGCAAAACCGCACATCAAAAAACATAAGGCCATGCCAGCGAAGCCGCAACAGCGTAAACCCCGTATTTTATGGGCAAACGCGTTTTGCCTCTTGGATACATCGAGTGGTGCTTCTATCTCAGCACGCGAAATGCTTCGACAATTGGCATTTAAAGGTTACGACGTAGCTGTCGTGGGGGCAACGGTGTTTGACTCGGATAAAGGTATTTCAAGATTCCCGGAAAATTGGGACAAGGCCGCATCTGAAAAAAACAAAATTGTACAGGTAGTCGATTCCCCCCTTGAGCATAAGCTCCTTGTTACTAAAAGTTCAAAGCGTTCTGAAATGACCTCTCTGGAGGAGGATCGATGGTATTCGCTTTATGTACAGACGCTTGATGCCTTCAAACCGGATCTGGTGTTTTTTTATGGAGGTCAGACACTGGATTTATTGATATCTGATGAAGCCAGACAGAGAGGGATTCCCTCAGTTGCTTATTTGGTTAACGGTAACTATAGTGGAAAGAGGTGGTATCGCGATGTTTCGCTTATCATTACCGACAGTCAGGCAACTGCTGATTTTTATGAACGACAGGAGGGAATAAAACCTGTTCCAGTAGGGACATTCATTGAACCCGGAACGGTAAGGGCAATTGAGCATACTCGTAAAAATCTGCTTTTTATCAATCCCTCACTTGAAAAGGGTGCAGGTATAGTCATTCAGTTGGCAATGTTGCTTGAAAAAAAGAGAGCTGATATTCAGTTTGAAGTGGTAGAATCTCGCGGTAACTGGCATTCATTGCTTCAGCAAATTACCAGCTATAATGGTGCATCGCCTCGTGAGCAACTGGATAATGTTCTTTTGACGCCAAATACCAATGATATGCGGCCTATTTATGGCAGGGCACGTTTGCTCCTTGCACCAAGTCTCTGGTGGGAAAGTGGGTCTCGGGTGTTAGCTGAGGCAATGCTGAATGCAGTTCCTGCTATTGTCACTGATCGTGGTGGCAGCCCTGAAATGATCGGGAATGGAGGTATGAAAATTCAGCTTCCCGAGGCATGCCATGAAAAGCCTTACACATCACTTCCTAAGCTTGCATTGTTGCAGCCACTGGTGGATAGGATCATTCAGCTCTACGATGATGAGGTTTTCTATAATGATTACGTTGCCCGGGCCCGCCATGTGGGTGAGACATTGCACAATATGGCCAACAGCACCCAGCGCCTGATACAAGCCTTTCACCCCCTTATAAAAAACAAATGAGGGACAACATTTATTTGTTCCATACCCCAAAAATATCAAGGATCTCACAAAGGTCGTCAGGCTTTGAATAGTTTAAGAACAAAAAAGCAGTATCTTTTTAAGGCATTTTTCTGTTTATAGGGCTGTAGCTATAAAACCTACCTTATTATATCAACGAAAGATTCTGCTTATGTCAGACTGGACTGCAGGTTATGTGGCCGATATTGGTTACACTTTTGGGTATTACAGTGAATTGAATACGTTACGATTGAAGTTGGCTTTTCTCAACTCCGGGTTTGTATGCCCTGAAATTGGAACAGCTTGTGAGTTGGGTTTTGGTCAGGGGTTGAGTGCGAACATTCATGCTGCTGCGTCGGTGACGCAATGGTATGGTACTGACTTTAATCCTGCCCAAGCAGGTGTTGCTCAGGATCTTGCTGGTGCCGCAGGGTCTCATGCCTTTTTATATGACGACTCTTTCACTGAATTCTGTGCTCGTCAGGATCTTCCTGATTTTGATTTTATAGGTCTTCATGGTATCTGGAGTTGGATTTCAGATGAGAATCGCGGTGTGATTGTGGATTTTATACGTCGCAAACTAAAAGTTGGCGGTGTTCTCTATATCAGTTACAACACCTTGCCGGGGTGGGCTACTTTTGCTCCAATGCGTCATCTCATGACACAGCATGCGGAGATAATAGGGTCTGAAGGTCATGGGATTGTCAGTCGTATTAATGGTGCTATCGATTTTAGTGAAAAGTTGTTAGCGACGAACCCTATCTATGCGCGGGCTAATCCATTGATTGGGGATAGAATTTCAAAAATCAAGGATCAGAACCGACACTACCTGGCTCATGAATATTTCAACCAGGATTGGCATCCGATGCATTTTGCTACTTTTGCGGATTGGCTGTCGCCGGCAAAGGTGAGTTACGCTTGCTCGGCGCATTACCTGGACCATATTGATGCTGTTAATCTCACCCCGGAACAACAAGCATTTCTGAAGGAAATTCCTGATTCGATGTTTCGTGAGAGTGTGCGTGATTTTATGATCAATCAACAGTTTCGTAGAGATTACTGGGTTAAAGGTTTGCGCCAGTTGTCAGCAATTGATCAGCGAGAGGCTTTGCGCAAGCAGAAAATTATGCTTGTTAGCCATCGTTCGGATATCTCTCTTAGGGTCTCAGGTTCTTTGGGGGAAGCGTCAATGAGTGATGCGGTTTATAATCCGATTCTGGATGTTTTAGCCGATCATAAAACAAAAACCATCGAGCAGATTGAACAGGCAGTCAAGGATAAAGGTGTTGTATTTGCGCAGATTTTGCAGGCGGCTATTGTGCTGACCGGGACGGGTCACCTGGCGGCAGTGCAGGATGATGCGGTTGCTGGAAAAGCAAAAAAGCATAGTGATAAGTTGAACGCATTTCTCATCAATAAGGCAAGGGGTAGCGGAGACATCACCTATCTGGCGAGTCCGGTTACAGGTGGAGGTGTTGACGCAGATCGTTTTCAGCAACTCTTTCTTCTTGCGATGAGTCAGGGGAAAAAACAACCAATTGAATGGGCGCACTTTGTTTGGCAGATTCTTGTCGTGCAGGGTCAGAAGATTGTCAAGGAAGGTAAGACGTTGGAAAGTACGGAAGATAACCTTGCCGAGCTCACCAATAGAGCTCAGATCTTTGCTGAGAAAAAGTTGCCGATTTTAAAAGCGCTGCAGATTGCTTGATGACCTTGCTTCGATTCAGGCAGTATACTCCTGATAGATAATCCCGTTGGCGATTATGCCGATAATGTCTGCTTTGTACTCTGCTGATTCGGAAAACTGTGTAAGGACATGAGCGCGTGTGTCAGAGTGCAAGCTGTTTACCCAGTAGTTGTAACCGCTTTGATCAGGAGTACGGCCAAGGATGTGCTGGTAGAGAAGTGTGACAAAATTCCCATCGCTTGTGTTTGTGCCATACATGCTCTTGAACTCACTGCTGTTGATAAAGTTTTCCGCAACATGTGTTAATGAGTCACCTTTATTCAGAGCGTTATACCAGAACCCTAATCCGCCATAATCCGGTGCACGGTCAAATACCTTGTATAAACGGTATGCTTCAAGAAGGTTTTCGGTTGGTATTGTTTGTATTGCCAGTAAAAGGTCAGCAAATTGAAGCTTTTCTACATTGACTTCAATAATGGTGCCATCAGTGCTGAGATTATCTTTAATGGAAAAACCGCTTCCTGCTGGCACAATCGTGTAGTGGATTTGATTTTCGTTAAAGACAATGGTATCGATTCCTTGACCGCCATCAATGGTATCGATTCCTCCTCCACCAATAAAAGTATCATTTCCTCCTCTACCTGATAACTTATTATTGACATTATTGCCAATAATGTAGTCATTTCCTGAACCTCCTGTTGCATTTTCAATAGTGACGCCAAAGGCAATACCAAGATTATTGGTGCCATCATAAAGATTGGCTCCCGTTCCTGAATTGTTATAGCGAATGGAAGAGTAATGGCCGGCTCTCAGGTCTATAGTACAATTGGTGCTGAAATTTGATACGTCCATAGTGTCATTGCCTCCCGCATCCCAGATGGACATATAAAAGGGATGAGATGGATCAAAGGTGTAGGTGTCGTTGCCAGTTCGATAACTGTTATTCGCCCCGTAAAGGTACTGAATTGCCGCGATGTCATAGACCATCGGGGTTTCAGGGTATATATTGATATATTTATGCTGGGTTGTATCCAGAAATGAAAAGTTCAGGTCGTTGTATGACATGATGGAGTAGGTTCGGTAATCCAGGGATGCAGGCAGGTAAGGGCCGGAAGTGCTTGGCTCCCCAGAGTTATAATTACCGGGGTGTTTTAAACCAAGTCCATGACCAATTTCATGCATAAGGGCATAATAGTTATATGACTCATTTGACCAGTCACTTTGAGTTGCATAGAGTGGATTGATCCAGACATCAGCGGCATTTGCCAAAGAGTTGTTAGGATAGAAACAATATCCCCAGGTATTGTTGTCAACTGCCGATGAAAACGCGAAGCGGAAATCTCCTACGTTACTTGCAGTGTCGGCAACCTGTGTAAATGTGACAGCGGCAACATTGGCCCATGCTTGGAATGCATTACTTGCAGCGGCAATTTGCGCGGTATTAAATCCGAAATGTTGTGATGCCTGTGGTTCTGAATGTACACTGTAATCAGATTGCCAATAAGCAGTTGCTTCGTTAAACCAGGGAAAGCTGTAGGTAAGGGCTACCAATGATCCTGAATTAGGGCTCCATTTTTCATGATCTTCACTGAGTAAGGGATCAAGCGTGCTTATACCGCTTAGAGCAAAAATAGTTGTGGCAGAAGATGTGCTGGGGCTTGGCATTCTTGTGTCGTTTTTATTATTTGAAATAGTCAGAACTTAGTAACAGTAATATCAGTAATGGTTAACAGAATGGGCATTGCAATAATTCCATTTTTTTAGTTGTATGCTCTTATCACAATACTCTGGTGAACTTTTTCGAGTTACTGTTAAATTTTATGCAGAATTATACAAATGAAGACACAAGCGGAAACTGAGCTTGCGAAGGAAAAGTCTGAGGTGGAGGAACTCTCTCGTGTCCTTGAGGAAAAAGAGCGTACTTTTGAGGAGATCAACCATGCTTTCGAGCAATTTCAGCAACGATACTCTTCTGAAGTTAGTCAAAAGTATGTCGAGCTTAACCGGCTCAATGCAGAACTTGCCGAGTTAATGGTCAAGAATATTCCTTATAATCAGGTTAAGCAAAAAAGTTCAAAAATTGAAACCCCAGTTGAAAACTCAGCTGAGCCATTTAACGATGTAAGCATCGGGGAACAGCCAGAGTCGCACTCGATTAAGGAATTAAAAGAGGTAAAGAAAATCTATAGAAGGATTGCTTCTGTCATTCATCCCGATAAGGGCGCGGATGTAGGGTCTCGCCCTTTGCGTACCAAAATGATGGTTGAGCTTAATGAGGCGTATGCACGAAAAGACACCATTGCAATGCAGCGCATCTTTGACCAATGGAAAGAAAGTCCCGAGGCCGTAACGGGCGATGATACTCACGCTGACCTGGAAAGAACTCGTCGGATGATTATTCAGATAAAAAAAAGGATATTGGAAATTGAGACAAAAATCTCAAAGATCATGACTTCTGAAATGTATACCATGATGATGAACGCGCGCAAGGCGAATAGAGAGGGAAGGGATATCCTTGCGGAAATGACAATTGCCATTGATGCAAGGATAAAAGATGCGCAGAACAAACTTGTGTTACGGATGTATGGATAGATTTTTGTGAGCGGATAGTGACTTGATGCGTAATGTGTTGATAGACGTTGTGTAAAAATTAATGACCTCTTTTAAAAATATAAATATGCAGCTTACAAAAGTTACGTGCAGGTATAGCGAAGTTGAGGATCGGATTTGTATGTCGGCTATGCTGAAGGAGGGTGAGCCTGTTGTATTCTGGTTGACCCAGCGTCTCTCCTTTATGTTGGTTCGTGCGCTTACCGGTTATGTTGAGAGGTCGGTTTCACGTTCGGCCCTGGTTGATATGGGGTTGCTGCTCTCCTGTCAGCAGAGGGATGCCGAGTGGAAGCATGAGGCTTCTGAACCTGTGCGTTATAGGGCAGGTTCTCTTCGGATTTTGCCGGAGAGGGTTGATATCTCTTGTTCGCCAGAGAGCGCTGCCTTGCTTTTTCCACTTGGTGACGATGAGGTGGCGGAGCTGCAGATGAGTATGCAGGAGTTACGGCAGTGGCTGGCGATTGTCTATCGGCAGTTTAAACATGCTGGTTGGCCGATGGGTGTTTGGCCTGAGTGGTTTGCGCAGGCTGAGCCTGGCAGGAATTAGGGGAAAGCGATGCGGATTCTTTTTGTTCATCAGAATTTTCCAGGGCAGTTCAAGTTTCTTGCTCCAGCCTTGGTGCAAGAGGGGCATGAGGTGACCGCGTTTACCATGCAGCAGGCAGTCCCAGCAATGTGGCAAGGTGTAAGGATGATCTTCTATGGTGTCGAGCGAGGCACAACCCCTGGAGTACACCCTTGGGTCAGCGATTTTGAGACGAAAACGATAAGGGGAGAGGCCTGTTTTCGGGCAGCGTTGAGGCTGAAGGCTGAAGGGTATGCGCCTGAAGTTATTATTGCTCATCCTGGTTGGGGCGAGAGCTTGTTTCTGAAAGAGGTTTGGCCTTTGGCAAAACTGGGGATCTACTGCGAATTTTACTACAACCCGACAGGGAGTGATGTGGGATTTGACCCTGAGTTTCTGGCAAAAGATGAGGGAGATGTTTGCCGATTGCGGTTGAAGAATCTTAACAATATTCTGCATCTGAACGGTGCTGATGCGGGTATATCTCCTACACTCTGGCAGGCAAGCACTTTTCCTGATTTTTTCCGTTCCAAAATCAGGGTGATTCATGATGGTATTGACACTGATGTTCTTGCGCCTAATCTGAAGGTCAGCCTTGCGATCAATGGTAATCCTGTGTTAACGAAGAAGGATGAGGTGATTACTTTTGTGAATCGCAATCTGGAGCCCTACCGGGGTTACCATATTTTTATGCGGGCGCTTCCGGAACTGCTGAGGTTGAGGCCTCATGCACGGGTTGTGATTGTGGGTGGGAGTGATGTAAGTTATGGCGCAAGGCCTGATGGAGAGAAAAAATGGAAAGATATTTTTATCAGTGAGGTGCGTCCGCAAATCAGTGATGCTGATTGGGCAAGGGTTTATTTTTTAGGTACTATCCCTTATCAGCATTTTATTTCGCTCTTGCAACTTACAACGGTTCACATCTATCTTACCTATCCTTTTGTGCTTTCCTGGAGTGTATTGGAGGCGATGAGCATAGGGTGCGCGATTGTGGCGAGCGATACCCGGCCGTTGCATGAGGCTATACGACACGATGATACCGGGCGACTGGTGAATTTTTTCGATTGCTCTGGATTGGTCTCTGAAGTCTGCAACCTTCTCGATGATCCATTGGAAAGGGGAAGATTGGGTGCAAATTCCCGAGCTTTTGCGCAAACGAACTACGATATGAAGAGAGTATGCTTGCCCCGTCAACTGGAGTGGGTAAAGGGACTTGCATGATCAGCTTATTTAATTGGTTGGTTTTTGTTTCCAGAAGCTGTACATTTACGGCTTGTGTAGTAATAGATGTCGAAAAATTACTATGCTCCAGCGTGGTGAAGAGTTGGGGAAGCAGTGGACTCTATTTGGGTTTTTTATGTGAGTAATTTAGGGTTGCCGTTTATTTAGCGTGTATTAATGTTAAAAAATAAGAATAGTTGAGGAGATTTAATTTATGGCTAAAGTTAAAAAAGAAGAGCCGGCTATAACTGTTAACGGCAAAAAGTATCTTGTTGCTGACTTGGCTGAAGAGGCAAAAACGCAACTTGTAAACATTCAGGCCGCTGATGCTGAAATTAATCGCTTGCAGGTTCAACTTGCAATTGCCCAGACAGCACGCAATGCTTATCAGCAGGCTCTGATTGCAGCACTGCCTTCGCAGGTCTGAGGGTTTGATAATTTATCTCTCCAGGCCTCTTGTTATTTTTTAGTTTGTTCTATGCTTTTTGTCTCAATGGTAAAGAAAACTATGTGCTTCTATGAATTTCAGTCTCATTGTTTGTGAAAGGTTTTAAAGAAAAATCTCCGTTGCGCGAAGCTCTTGCGGCATTATTACCCTCTCTCAAGCAGGCCTTTTATTTCAGTATAGTTGTCAATGTGCTGGTGCTTGCACCGAGTGCCTATATGATGGAGGTGTATGACCGCGTAGTCAACAGCCGTAGTCATACAACACTGTTTATGCTGACGCTTCTTGTGGTCGGTGTTTATGCCCTCCTTGAGGCATTGGAGTGGGTTCGCCGCCAGATAATGCATGATGCGGGCATGGAGTTCGATAAGGGGTTGCGGGCACGCGTGTTCGGTGCAATTTATTCAGCACGCCTGTTGAATTTCCCCGTCGGGGGGGCACAGGCGTTGCGTGATCTTAAAACTGTTCGGGAGTTTCTTCCATCTCCGGCCCTGCTTGCAGTTGTCGATGCTCCTCTTGCTCTTCTTGTTCTTGTGCTGATATTTTGGATGGCACCTGGTCTCGGTTGGTTTGCTGTGGCAGGTGCTCTTGCACAGTTTGCGATCGGAGTGGTTAACGAGCGTCGTATCCGTCAACCGCTTCTTGCTGCAAACCGGAGCGCGGTCAGTGCTCAGGGCTATGCTGACGGAGTTATCCGTAATGCACAGGTCATTGAGTCGATGGGCATGCTTGGCGATATTCACAAGCGGTGGATGGGTCGTCAACAGGAATTTCTTGTTCAGCAGGCGGTTGCTTCTGACCATGCAGGGACTAATGCGGCTCTCTCAAAATTAGTGCAGAGTCTCTTGGGCTCACTTTTGCTTGGCATGGGATGCTGGTTGACGCTGAAGGGTGAGTTGCATGGTTCAGGTATGATTGTGGCATCAATTCTTGGTGGCAGAGTGCTGGCACCACTTGTGCAGATTATCGGCAGCTGGCGTCAGGTTGAGGCTACTCTTGAGTCCTTTAACCGTCTTGAAGGGATGCTTAAAGAGTTTCCTTTGCCCCAAAAAAGGATGGCTTTGCCGGCACCAAATGGATTTCTGTCTGTAGAGGGCGTTATTGCAGGTGCTCCCAGAAGTACGATACAAATTCTAAAAGGAGTAAGTTTCAGGGTTGCACCAGGTGGTTCGCTGGCTATTGTTGGGCCTTCTGCTTCTGGTAAAACAACCCTTGCAAGGCTGCTGGTTGGTATATGGCCATCAATGCAGGGAAAGGTGCGCCTTGATGGAAATGATATCTATCAGTGGGACAAAGAGGAGCTTGGTCAATATATAGGCTATTTGCCACAAACTGTCGAGTTGTTTGAAGGTACTATTGCTGAAAATGTTTCTCGATTTGGGGAACCTGATGCTGATAAAGTGCGTGAGGCATGCCGTATGGTAGGTCTTGATCGTTTTATCGAGCAGCTTCCAAAGGGGTATGACACCGAGGTTGGGGACGATGGTTCTTTTCTTTCGGGTGGGGAGCGGCAGCGGGTGGCACTGGCCCGGGCGCTCTATGGAATGCCGAAGTTTGTCGTGCTTGATGAGCCTAATGCAAGCCTTGACGAAGCGGGTGATGCCGCTTTGCTCAATGCGATAAAAATGCTGAGGGCTCAGGGTACAACGGTGATTGTGATGACGCATCGCTTGAATATTCTTGGGGCGATAGAGCACATGCTTGTCCTGGTTGATGGACAGGTGCAGCGCTTCGGTACTTGTCAGGAGGTACTGGCTGCATTGCAGTCGCCCCAGACAGGCCCTCCCTCTTCAAGCCAGCAGCCACACAGCTAACTCTTATCCGGAAGTAGATAAATTCAATGAAACCTGATTTTTTTGATCGCAGTGCACTGACTCGCCAGCTATGGACTTTTCGGAGAGAGTTTGTATGGGTAGGCATTTTCAGTTTAATTGCCAATGTGCTGATGCTGACTCCGACACTTTACATGCTTCAGGTCTATGGTCGTGTCATGAAGAGTGGCAGTGAGCTGACGCTCCTTATGGTTACGTTGTTTCTGTTATTATTTTATGGGGTAATGGCTTTTGCGGAGTGGCTTCGTTCGCGCCTTTTGGTGCGGGTAGGTGTCAGGCTTGATGAAGCGCTTAACTCTCTGGTATTTAATGCAAGTTTTCAGGCTTACCTGAACCGTACGCGTCACAATGTTGTTGAGGCGTTTTCTGATTTAACCAATATTCGTCAGTTTTTGACGGCTAATGGTATGATTGCATTTTTCGATACTCCCTGGACTCCGGTCTATATTGCCGTTATTTTCTTGCTGAACCCTTTTCTTGGCTGGCTCTCTATTGCTTTTGCCATTATCCAGCTTGGTCTGACCTGGCAGAGCCATCGATTGAGCACAAAAGAGATTGAGAATGCGGCTGAAGCTGGTAACGACAGTTATCGTTTTGTGCAGAATAAACTTCGCAGTATAGAGCCTGTGCATGCTATGGGTATGGCTGGAAATTTTCGTGAGCGCTGGTTCAAGCTCCATGACGCATCTCTTGTTAAAGCGGATGCTTCACTTGAACGGCAGCATCGCCAGCAGTCTTTTGCTAAATTTGTCAGATACAGTTTGCAGTCGCTCACACTTGGAGCTGGTGCTTTGATGGTTATTGAGGGCAAGATGTCAGCTGGCTCGATGATTGCGGCAAATGTGCTGATGTCGAAAGCACTTCAACCGCTTGATCTTGTGATGGCTACCTGGAAGCCTTTTGTGCAGTGCCGTACAGCGTTTGTTCGTCTTGAGAAACTTCTTGAAGATTTTCCAGAGCGTGAGCCAGGTGCAAAACATCAGGATCCTCTTGGTGAAATTAAACTTGAGAATCTTACTGCTACGGTCGAGGGGAGGCCAACTCCTATTTTGCATGACCTGAATGTTTTATTTCCTGCTGGCAGGGTCGCTGTGGTGGTTGGCCCCTCAGGCTCTGGAAAATCGACGTTAGCCCGTTGTATTGTTGGTGTGTGGCCGGATCGTACAGGACGTCTTCTTATTGATGGAGAGCCAATAGAAAGCTGGGACAGAATGGAACTTGGACCTCATATCGGATATCTTCCACAGGATATTGAGTTGTTCGATGGTTCCATTGCTGATAATATTGCCCGGTTTGCCGAAGTTGATTCCGAAAAAGTTATTGAGGCGGCAAAACGCACGGGTATTCATGAAATGATTTTACGCTTTCCGCGTGGTTATGATACGCAGATAGGCGAAGCTGGCGGTATGCTTTCAGGAGGGCAGCGCCAACGGCTTGGTCTTGCGAGGGCAATGTATGGTAATCCGGCAATTATTGTGCTTGATGAGCCCAATGCCAATCTTGATGATGCCGGAGAACGCTCTTTGCTTGAGGCAGTCGTTGATTTAAGAAAGGCCGGTAAAACAGTTATTCTTATTACGCATCGTCCGAGTGTTCTTGGTGCGGCAGACATATTGGTGGTGATGCAGGATGGAAAAATAATTCGTTGCGGTCCGCGTGATGCAGTTTTGGCTGCTTTGCGTCCTGCAACTGCGCAGCCTGTACTTTCTGAAGCCTGAATTTAATTATTTTGAGAAATGTTTAAAGGATAGCAATGAGTATTCGTGATATGGTGGCATTGAGGAGGCCTGTTCCAGTAAAAGGAGATGGTAGTGAGTATCGTGATACCCGTAGCCCGATCCGGCTTGGTATATGGGTATTGCTTGTTGGATTTGGCGGCTTTTTGCTTTGGGCGGCTTTTGCTCCTCTCGATGAGGGTGTTCCTTCTCAGGGGATGGTGAGTATTGCCACCAAGCGAAAAGTGGTTGAAAATCTTCGTGGTGGAAGAATTGAGAAGGTTTATGTTAAAGAAGGTCAGATGGTGAAGGATGGGGATGTTTTGATGACGCTTGACTCCCAGACGGCAAAGGCCCGTTATGATGAGGTTCATCAGCACTATTTGGGCACAAGGGCGACGGTGGATCGCCTGCTTGCGGAGATGAATGGCGCGAGTTCAATCAGTTTTCATAAGGACTTGCTCAATGATCATGACCGGGCATTGTCTGAGCAGAATATGCAGAACCAACGGCAACTTTTTTTGTCGCGCAGGTTGACGCTGAAAATATTCAAGGATCAACTGGCCGACATTCAATCATTGGTGCAGGAGGGTTATGCACCAATGAGTCAGCAGCGTGATCTTGAATTGAAGATTGCGGATTTTAGGACCAATACGGCTTCACAGTTGGCGCAGGTTCAGCTTGAAGTTGAGGCTGATGCTGAAAAGACAAGAGCACTTGCTGAGGAACTTGCTGATACGGATGTACGATCCCCAGCTTCAGGTCAGGTGGTTGGCTTGCAGGTGCAGTCTGTAGGAGCTGTGATTCAGCCTGGTCAGAAGATTATGGATATTGTGCCGCTTCATGAGGGTCTTCTTATTGACGCAAAGGTTTCACCACAGTTTATCGACAGTATTCACAAGGGTCTTCCAGTGGATGTGAGCTTTTTCTCGTTTGCCCATTCGCCTCAGCTTGTTGTTAAGGGAGTGGTTGAATCGCTTTCAAAAGATATAGTGACGGATCCGGGGGTTAACCCCATGGCGCCAAACGCATCGTATTATCTTGCACGTGTTATGGTCACTCCTGAAGGGATGAAAGCCTTGGGGAATCGCCAGATGCAGCCCGGTATGCCTGTGCAGATTGTCATTAAAACAGGCGAGAGATCCCTGTTGACCTATCTTGTTGATCCCTTGATCAAGCGGATTACTGTTTCCATGAAAGAGGATTAGGATTGGTTGATGTGCCGGGATGTTTGTGCCTCAGATTACTAAAATGTTATGAGTGAGTTTGATATGAAGCTATTGGCGAGTTTGATGCTTGTTGCAGGGTTGTTTCTAACGCTGCCTCTCTACGCAGAGCCGCTTAATTTATCGTCAGCTTACCAGAAGGCTGTGGAGTATGATGCCCAGATACGCGCGGCAAAGGCTGATCATTCGACTTCCAAGGAGGAGATTGCCAAAGCGAGAGCTGAGTTTCGTCCAAGAGTAAATATGAGTGCTTTGAAGGGCAGGGATGAGACAAAAAGTATTCAACCGACACAGTATGGTCCTTATTATCAGAACCAGTTTTACAATTCAAGAACCTACGATCTTTCTGTTCGTCAGCCACTGTTTAATATGTCGAGTTATGCAGATTACAGACAAGCGAAGGCTGTTGTGGCTAAAAGTGATGCCATGCTTCAGAAGGAGCAGTTTGGTTTAATTGTCAGAATCACAGAGGCTTATTGCAATGCTTTATTCTCCGAGGATAATCTTGACTTCAGTCGTGTACACATAAAAGCATCTCTTGAACAGCTTCAGCAGACCAAGCGTCGGTATGAAAAAGGGTTGGGTACGATTACCGAAATTAATGAGGCTCAGGCTGACTATGAGTTTGCTCTTGCTGAGGGTGTTGATATTGTCAATGGTCTCGATTTCAGTCGGAGGGAGTTAAGTCGTTTGACTGGGGTATATTCGGAGCAGCTCTCTAAGCTTGTTCCTGAAAAAATGGTTTTGGCGCGACCGGAACCGGATAATGTTGATTCCTGGATAGAACTTGCTCATTCAGATAATCGTGATGTAGCTGCAGCAAAGCAGGAAATTCAGATTGCGAAAAGTGAGGTTGAAAAACAACGAGCATCACGCTATCCGACAATTGATTTGGTTTTAGATAGAAATTACTCGGAAAGCGGGACTAATTATACCATTAATCAAACCTATGGGACAAATTCAATTAGTCTGCAGATGAATGTTCCGATTTACAGCGGTGGCTATGTCAGTGCTTCGGTACGTCAGGCTCAGGCAAAGCGCTTAAAAGCTCAGGAACAGCTCAGCTGGCAGGAACGAAGTGTTGAATCTGATATACGGAAGTATTACAACGGGGTAATTACAGCTATCGCTCAGATTAAAGCCTATGATCAGGCAGTGAAATCGCACGACATTGCTTTGACAGGAACAAAAAAAGGATTTGAAATGGGCCAGCGCAGCAACGTCGATGTGCTTAATGCCCAGCAGAAGTTGATAGAAAGTAAGCGGAATCTTTCAAAAGCCCGTTACCAGTATATTCTTAACCTCCTGCAACTAAAGGATAGTGCAGGTGCATTGTCTGCAAGTGATGTTGATGAGGTGAATGGCTGGCTAAGCATAGCGCAAAAATAACTTGTTATTGTTCTATCAAAGATTCAACAAACTTTCTTTCCCTTTTATAGATAAGAGAGTAACTGGTAAAACCGCTCATGTCTCCCTCTTTGGCTTTGAGATAACTGTCCATAAAAAGCAATAGTCGGGACTCACTGCTTCTCCTTCTATAGATATCTCCTCTCCATATTACCGATGAAAGGAGAGAGTCCGGTGTCTCTTTTGTTAGAATCAATGCTAAAAGTGGTTTCTTTTGTTGAAGTACTGCATTCGTTGCTATGCCAGGGATCACTTTTCTTTCAGCGTAAAAAGGTAGGTTATGGATCAGTTCATTCTCAAGATAGAGGGGTACCTGTTTCGGGATCTGCTGTTCATGATTAATGACACGGCCGATACTATTAATCGGACGTCGCTCTTCAAGTGCCGGAAGAACCCCTAAGCTAAAAACAAGCAGTGCACTGAAGGTGCCGATAAAAGGAAGGAGATGGCGAAAATCGAGTATTGCCGTTCCATTATCCTCACCCACTTGATGAGGAAGAGAGAGAACGATAATGAGAAGTAATGCCGAGGCAGTGATCAAGTGGTAGAAAAAAGAAAGTTTGAAGATGACGATGATCGCTGTACCAAGAATAATTCCTATGGCAGCCGGAAGGATAAATACAAGGCTCCAGAGTGACTTAGAAACTCTACCTGCTGGCTCATAACGAGTTATAAAGTGAGCCGAAATCAGGGCAAGTGCAGGATGCGCCTGTATAAAATATGTGGGTAATTTTCCGTGAGATGCAGTAAAAAAAACAAGCATGACCAAAATCCACGAAAAGCCAAAGGCAATATCCTTTCGTGCTCGAAGCGTAAAAAGATAATGGTAACAGGCATAGACAAACAGCAGTGAGTAGGGAAAAAAGCTCCATATCATGACCAACGGATAAAAAAACAGCTCTTCCATATCAAAAGGCTCATTTGAGAGGCCACGGTCAAAAGTCTCCTGATACAGGACAGTTAGATAATCCTGTCCGTAATACAAATACATAAGGACGATCCAGCTTAATCCAATAATGCTGGTAATAAGGATAAAGGAAAAGGGTTTCAGCTCCTTGACTTTATCAATAAACACCCTCCATTGAAAGTTTGATTTTATAATCAGATAGAGGATCATGATACCCCCTATGACTATAATGTATGGATATCCCTTGGTTAGAACGGTCAATCCAAGTGCAAGAGCTGAGTATTGGTAATTTCTGCTGTTGCCGGAAAGTTCTCCCTTAAGAAAAAAGTAGAGGGTAAGCGTAAAGAAAAAGGCAAGTGGTATTTCCGGGGAGGCATATTGTTTGCCTGCAATAAACTGAATGCTGACAGCCTGCATGCCAAGTGCAAGGAGTGCGGTTTTCTCGCCATAGAGCATACGGGCCATCGCCCAGACAAGCAGGACGGTACCGAAGGCAAGAATAACTATAGGTAGTCGGATAGCAAATTCATTCATCCCGAACAACTTGGTTGATGCAGCTATCAGCCAGTAGGTTAGAGGTGGTTTATTAAAACGGGGTTGGTAATTGTAGTTGATATCGAGAAAATTACCTTTCTCGACCATTTCACGTACAGATTCAGCATACAAGCTCTCATTTTCTGTCCAAATACCATTGATGCTGAAGTTGAGAATATACAGAAAAGCGGAAAGGCTGAGTACTACCCAGAAAAGTGGAACTTTCTTGAGAAAATCATTCATTCCTTTGGCTTTCAGGCTCTGTTATGGAGGACTTTTCTTGTATCCGTTCAAGAATCCTCCCAAACGACTTTTTTTTCGATATCATACGTTAAGCTGATTATGGAAAAACGTTTGATCAATTACCTCTAAACTATCAGGATAAAAAAAATACATTCACGCTTAAGTTATAAAAAAAAAAGAAAATGTCCGGCAATTGTTCAAAAAAAACCAACTCCTGAAAATTAAACTGCTAACTTGTTGTACTTTTCAAAGTTCGATTTCGACACTTTTATTTTCTATAAAAGAAAATGATATCTGATAATATGAAAGTTTCTGTTTCTGCAATTATTGCTGTTTATAATCCGAATTTATTATTTCTTGAAAAGGCAGTGTTGTCTGTACTAAATCAGACATACAGTGTTTTGGAACTTATTCTGGTTAATGATGGTGGAGATGAAGCTTTTATAAGCATGCTCCCTAATGATCCGAGAATCAAAGTTTTTTCAAAGCAGAATGAAGGTGTAGCTGCAACTCGAAATTATGCCATTAAACAATGCGCTGGCGAATATCTTGCATTTCTTGATCAGGATGATTACTGGTATCCGGAGAAGTTGCAGGAACAGCTTGCTATGATCCCTGTTTCAGGAGAAGCCTGCATGGTTGCCTCATCAGTTGACCTTATTGACCATAATTCAATGTCGTTGAGTAAATATGCACCATCTACCATTGCTACCTATAGCAAGAAAACAAGGAACAATAATACCTTGTTATGGTTAGCAGAAGGAAATTTTATTTATTCCTCAACTCCTCTTATTCATTACTCTGTTTTTGAGAAAGCTGGATTCTTTGATCCGTGGACTCAACCACATGATGATTGGGATATGTATCTAAGAATTATGATTGCAGGATTTCCGGTTTATTTCTACCAGAAAAAAACACTTTCAGTCTGGAGGCAGCATGAATATAATGAATCCAGTAATGGTGATACAATGATTTGTTCAAAATGCAGGGTAGAAAAAAAACTAATACATGCTGTTCTGGATGAAGAGATTCGACAGGTGGCAGCTACAAATTTATTAATTGATTACTTGGAAAGAGATAACCTGCTTTATGAAAGACGGCAATATAAGCGGTTTTTGATACTTATCAAACACCATCTGCCTCAATTGCTTTTTAGAAAAAATTGTATCAATAAAAAATCTGGAACTGAAGTTCAAAAAGCGCTTTCAAAACGTACACGAAGAATGGTACGGAGGAGTGCTAAAAGATATTTTGCTGCAATATTATTGCAATAATTTGCTCCACATAACTATTAAATTTATACATATTCGTGGATAAGATATGGAAAAAATATCCTTAATAATCCCGTTTTATAATGGTTCAAAATATATAAAGGATGCAATACGTTCTGCTATTAATCAAACACTCCCGTTTCATGAGATTATTGTTGTAAATGATGGTTCGAATGAAAAAGAAACCAATTTGATAGAAGAGCTTTCGGCTCAATATAAACTTATTTACAAATCAAAAAAAAATGGAGGGCAGGGTAGTGCAAGAAATACCGGTGCCATGATTTCACAATCACAATACCTCTGTTTTTTAGATCAGGACGATATCCTGCTGCCAGAGCATAACCAAATATTGATAGAAGGTATAAAACAAAAACCGAACTATATGCAGGGAGTTGTCTATGCCAACTTTTGCCGTGCGGAAGCTGATGGAGTGATAATTTCCAGAATGTCAAGACCAAAAAACCGACTTATTGATTTACATAACAGAACAATATATTCCTTTTTATCTCAAGATATACATGTGTTACCCTCTGCAATGATACTATTAAAAAGTACATTTATTGATGTTGATGGTTTTGACGAACAGTTTAGAGGATATGAGGATGATGATTTGTTACTACGGATATTTTTGCGAGGTTATCATATTACCTATGTTGACAGGGAGGTCTATGTATGGCGCAGTCATGGAAATCAAACAACAAATTCTGAAGTTATGATGAACAGCAGATTACATTATATCAATAAATGGTGCGATTATTTATATAATACTTCTGTTGATATCAGAAAGGTTAGGATGTCCTTATATAAAAGATTTAGATCAACAATATATCATGATCTTGTCAAGGCATCTTCTCTGAGTGAATATATTTTAGCAAATACAATTGCACAGATATTCTATAGTAAATTTCTTGATTTACATGGCTTGAATTATAGGGTAAAGTTTTTTTATAGAAAAATAATAAGCTCCAAAAAATGGAATAAATTATATACATATTCAGAAAAGTGAGATGTCAATACACAGGCATCGAAGTGCATAAAATATCTGTATAGCTTGGCATACCCTTTACTATCTAAATAAGTTTGGTCTATTAAAGTAAATTGAAATATTTGTCAGTAATTTACTTTTTGTAAAATTCTTGTGAGCATAGCTACCATGTTTGTACGTTGCCCGTAAAAAATTATTTTGCTGCATCCATGAATCAACTTTTTTTTCAAACGACTCTCCGCCATGCTTGGGATAGCGATCCGAAGCCTTGTCATAACATTCATAGATGCGTTGTTTGAAGTCAGCTGTACGAATTAGATACATTTGATCAGAAAAGCCATACCCGAAATAGCAGTTACTGTCTTCATATTCTGATTCTTTTTTGGCAGCTTCATAATCGTGATTCCAGGTAAGGTTAAAAACTTTAACATGATGGTTTGTTTCCAAAACATTAATTCCTGTTTTTAACCAATCTTTTGGCACTTCTGGTGTAATGGTTGTATCACTTGAAAAGTGTAACAAATATTTGGTGTCAGTTAAATAAATGGAAACCAACTCCGCAATTGAATAGTAATACCCTTTACCTAATCCCTGTTTACTAAGGTTAAAATAATCAAGGGCTGCTTCTGAAAATTCATCTACCGTTACATATTTATCAAGAATGCCATCGTCAATCATTGTTTTCGCTCTGTTTTCAACCAATGGACGATTACTGACATTGTTTATGTATAAAATTCTAGCATCAAAATTATATTGACAGAGATTAATTGTCTCTTGCAGGCGAGAGGTATTCATTATTAATTTCCAGTCATTTTCCCATACTTTCGTTTCAAATGTAACTGACATAAAAACTTTACTTTAGATGATATATGCGTTCAAAATTTGTTAAAATCTGGATTCTCTGCAATAAAATCAACATACAGCTTACTCTTCTTTACAAAAAAACGCTTTATCTTATCGTTTGCTTTATCTAATAATGAATATCTGTTTTCTGATCCTCTTGTTCCTGACACGCCTCGAACGATCGGAGCAACGGGCAGCATAAATTTTTTGAGCTTCTTTTGTATTATAATATCCCTGAAACAGTGTTCAAGCCAATGACGTTCTTCTTCTCTGACATTTAAATATGCACTGGAGAAATTATCCTTGTAATAGAGTTTATTAACCAGGTAAAAAGCCGTATCAATGGATTTTAATTTGATAAGCTGTCTGTTTTTCAAGTAAGAAAAATCACAATCACTTAAAAAAGTATTGTTCCAGTATTGCAGACACTCCAGAAAATTATCAACCCAGAGCTTGGATGTACATTTAGCAAAATATTCCGCATTGTTGAGAAACATGGAATGTTCAAGTGCATAGTTTATAATCTCCCCTTCACCATAGCCTTTGCCATAGAGTGCTACTCCCTTACTGTTATTATTAAAATTAAGACACTCAATTGCTTTGCCTGTAAAAGTACGGCGCATTAATGGCGTAAAATTATAATTAGAACCGTCACAAATAACAATCTTCAAATCACCAGCGATAGTGAGCCATTTTTCTATTGATTTAATAGTTAACTCAATACGAAGAGTTTGATCTATAACTTGTGTATTTTTGGCGGAGGCGGTTACGCAAGATGTAAGAAGCAATGGAGGTAATGTCGGCATACAAAATTCATAAAGTTCCCGTCGCTGCAAAACCCGGTTAAGATTTAGATTTAAAGTATTTTTTGAATTTGAAAAAATCCGAGAAATCCTTAGGTTTAATTCTTATAGAATGATAAGGAATATTGAAGATGCATGCACACCAAGTGCTGAATCCACTTGTCCAGGAATACTCACTCCAGGAGTATATGGCGCTTGCATTTGACATTAAAGCAAAATCAATTATAGTGTCTCTTATATCGGATTCTTTTGAATCGCATGAACCTAAATGAACTGATCCGGTATTAATAAATGGCAAGCTGTATTTCGTGGATAAGACCTGCTTTATTTCAGCATTATTTGACAAAACAATTATTTTATTACCCCATTCAGGAATTAACTTTTTTTCAAGATAGGAATATAAATCCGGAATATTTCTATATTTTGAATGAATCTTGTCATCTGAAACCCGAATATGAAAAATAATATACTTATCATTGGTAATGCTTTTGATAATTTCAGAAGAAGCAATGTCTATCTCTTCTGAAAAAACAAACTGTTCACTGATTGTTTTGCGGACATGCTCGTTAATTTTTGTTATATCAGGTTGCAGGTGAGTAGATAATGCAAGGTGTTGACCATCCATGATTTGATCTATATAATCAGGTAGCAGTGAAACACGATCATTAAAAAATTCTGTAATCTCAGTAGTGTGAGTGGAAAAGGATGGATTGCGGATGAGATAGCGCCCAATCGGGTGGTGACTTAAGTCGAGATGGAGTGTAAATCCTTTTTCATATGAGAGGATTGCTAATGCTATGGAGCCCCTCAAATAGTCACCCAGACCTGGAGGCTGGGTGACTGTTGTACAGGTTGTGCGATAGACATGACTAATCTCTCTCATTATAACTCGACACCATTATTAGCTCTCCATGCTGACTGCAATATTGTAGCCGTGTGTTTTCAATAAGGCCTGCCTTTTTGCAAGGTCAAGGTCGTGCTCGATCATCTCTCGTATCATCTCTTCAAGCGTAATTTCAGGCACCCAGCCAAGGTCAGCTTTAGCCTTTGAAGGATCACCAAGAAGCGTTTCAACCTCAGCCGGACGGAAGTAGCGTGGGTCAACCGTGACAATGACATCTCCCACCTTGACGGCTGGCGCATTATCGCCTGTTACAGCAGTGACAATACCTTTTTCCTGTTTGCCCTCTCCTTCAAAGTCAATGGTAATGCCAATCTTAGTTGCAGCCATTGTTATGAAATCGCGAACACTATACTGGACACCTGTTGCAATGACATAATCTTTGGGACTTTCCTGCTGCAGCATCATCCATTGCATTCGGACATAGTCCTTGGCATGTCCCCAGTCGCGCAGGGCATTCATGTTACCGATATAGAGGCACTTCTCAAATCCTTGTGATATGTTAGCAAGGCTGCGGGTAATCTTTCGCGTTACAAAAGTTTCACCCCTGCGCGGGGATTCATGGTTGAACAGAATTCCGTTGCAGGCGTACATGCCATAAGCTTCACGGTAGTTCACCGTTATCCAGTAAGCGTAGAGTTTGGCTACCGCATAGGGACTGCGTGGATAAAAAGGTGTTGTTTCCCGCTGTGGGATCTCCTGAACCAAGCCGTAGAGTTCTGAGGTTGATGCCTGGTAAAATCTGGTTTTCTTTTCCAGTCCAAGAAAGCGGATTGCTTCGAGCAGCCGCAAGGTTCCCATGCCATCGACATCGGCTGTATATTCCGGCGATTCAAAACTGACCGCGACATGGCTCTGTGCACCAAGGTTATAGACTTCATCGGGTTCTATTTCTGCAATAATTCGTGTCAGGTTGCTGCTGTCAGTCAGATCACCATAGTGGAGCACAAAGTTGCGATGGTTTACATGTGGATCCTGATAGAGATGGTCGATCCGTTCGGTATTAAGAGAGCTGGCACGACGTTTGATTCCGTGTACCTCATAACCTTTTTCAAGCAGCAGTTCTGCTAAATATGATCCATCCTGTCCGGTGATGCCGGTAATAAAGGCGACTTTCTGTGTTTTTATCATGATGTATAAGAGTTCAAAAAATCGTTATAGGCTAAAGATAACCCATTTTCAAGAGTGACCCTGGCTTTCCAGCCTAATGCATTAAGGCGCGTACTCTCCATCAATTTACGTGGGGCACCGTCTGGTTTACTGGTGTCGAATTTGATCTCTCCCTTAAACTCTACAGTATTGGATATGGTTTCGGCAAGTTCACGGATGGTGATATCTTCACCATAACCTACATTGATGTGGCTTTGCATTGGTTGAGTGTGGGCGGCAAAAGTAGCATGTTCCAGGTTCATTACATGCACCGAGGCAGTGGCCATATCGTCCACATACAGGAACTCCCTGCGAGGAGTGCCTGAACCCCAGATTGTGACTGAAGGAGAGTTATTTATTTTGGCTTCATGGATGCGGCGGATAAGTGCCGGGATGACATGGCTGTTTTCGGGATGGTAGTTGTCACCCGGGCCATAAAGGTTTGTTGGCATCACACTGCGGTAATCGGTACCGTGGCTCTCACTATACTGGCGATTATAGCTTTCACACAGTTTAATGCCAGCAATCTTGGCAATGGCGTAAGGTTCGTTTGTGGGTTCAAGTGTTCCTGTCAGCAACGCGTTTTCGCTCATAGGCTGAGGCGCGAGTTTAGGATAGATACAACTTGAGCCAAGAAAGAGAAGTTTTTTAACACCAGCTGTCCACGCCTCATGAATAACGTTAGTTTCAATCATGAGGTTGTTATAGATGAATTCGGCTGGATAGGTATTGTTGGCATGAATCCCGCCAACTTTCGCCGCAGCAAGATAGACTTGATCTGGTTTTTCAGATGCAAAGAAATCGCGGACAGCAGCTTGATCAGTAAGGTTCAGCTGAGAGCGGCTACGGGTAATGAGATTCCTTTGTCCATTATGAATGAGAGTGCGAACAATGGCACTCCCAACCATGCCCTGATGCCCTGCCACAAAAATTCGGGGTTGATTCTCCATGAACAAATAAGATTTCGACAATGATCACAACATTTTCTTGAAGGTAAGTAAAAAAAGGAAATTACATGGCATGACGAAGGAGATTACGACAAAATCCCCTAAACGGCTCAATTGAAGGTGGCGTAAGCAGTAAAGGCTGTTCCGCATAAGCGGCTAACTCTTTTTCCGAAAGTAAAAGCTCACGCAATACCTCTGAATTCGTCCAATCGATGTGTTCGAGATTAATAAACGACTTTGGGTTGAAATCTACTGATACATGTTTGTCGCTCCATGTTAGTGGCAAGGTATCTCCAAGGAATGCTTCAGGTATTTTTTCTGTGTAATAACCAGGATATAATTTGTTTTCAGGGCAGAGATTAAAGGAGTACCCCTTAAGAATATTGTATTTTTCAAATCCACTATTGCTGTGATTGCTGATATTTTTATCAAAGTATTTACCAAATCCATCGGTAGCAATGACTTTTTTTACAGCCTGATAAATTTTTTTCCTCGGTCCATCGAGGTGAGATGCAAATAGAGCTGCTTTTCGAGGCTTGGATAAAAAACTACCTCCAAGTGGCTGCATCATTCTGCTGATACTGAACAGTTTGCCAAATCTTTTATTTTTATTTCCCAGCAAACCTTCATGCGACCAGTCTACCATCTCCATCCAGTATGGCAGCCTGTAATGCCTCTCCTTTTCTGCTGAAAAGTCAAAAGATATTGAATAGTCTGCCTTGACACTGTCATGCCGTAAGTTTTCACAGGTGTGAAAGAGCGTCAGTGGCTTGTAATGCCTCTTCTTGATATATGTTTTGATAAAGGTATGATAGTAATCGGGAAGGATAACAAAACTGCCTTTTTTTAAAATCCATTTTACGGCATGCATTGGTTTCCCGATTATCAATACGTCACATTTGTCAGGATCAACCCACACAATCTCATATCCCAGACTGGATATCAAGAGTGGAAATAAAGACTCTTCCCTGTAGGTATAATATTGCCCTATAGTTGACAGTTTTAATTGTTTCATTGGGAGATAGGTTTGATCGTGAACCCGTCAACCATGGCCATCCACTCTCCTGCCCTGGTCTCATGTGCATCAACAGTGTGCATGCCATCCCTGTTCCACCACTCCTTCCCCGGTTGCAGAACAGCCTCTTCTGATGCTGGTTCCTCTCGATAGTTCTCTTCTGTCAGTTCCAAAATTCTGAATGCCCAGACTTTGGTTCCATAGTTTGGTACCTCATCCTGTGCATATCGATAGATGTTGTCATCATTGATGATTACTCTTCCTGCTGGACGTGCATAGTGTGGACTGTTGCAGATCACGGGGCTTTTAGGGTGTTCATTCCATTGGCCTGTGAGTGTAGCTGCTGAAAACAGATGGAGGTTTTTGCTTTTTCCATCGTAGCTGAACAGATACCACCGGCTTTTATAGTGAATAATTGAAGGGTCAACAAATGGTGCAACTCCTCCTTTTCTTCTGACAAGTGTTTTTGTATGTTTCCATCCTTCAGGAAAATTCATTGCCTGGTAGAGTTGTATACCTCCTGATCCCATGCATTCAGGAATCATGTAGTAGTCACCTTCATGCAGGAAAACATAGGGATAGGAGAGGTGAAAGCGCTCTTTAATGATTATCCTGCAGTACTCCCATTGCACCCCGTTGTTACTGCATGCATAGCCGATTTCACCCATATCTCTTTTATCATTCAGCACCTCAAAGAAGAGAAAATAGCCACTGCTGTTTTGAATCATAAAGGGATCAGCGACAAAACGGGCTTTTGTGTCGGTGACATCATTGGCCGAAAGTATCGGGTTTGTAATATCCGTCGGGGGGGAAAGTTTTGTCGGTGAGGGGCCTTTATAGATGCCGATTGCCCAGGTTTCCCGACCTCTCCGTTCAACTCCTTTTTTGCGATGCTTTCTATAGCGTACCATGAAAAGCATCGCAAAAAAAGTCAAAAGTATCAGCAGGATGGTGGTTATGAGCATGACACCTCTCTATGGCAGGTTTGATTTGTCAGGCAGTTATCACTGTTTCCGGAGCCGGTGGCTTGACTGCAAACTGAATGTCATAGAGCATTTTATAAACACCATTGTTTTCTATAAGCTCCTGGTGGCTGCCGGACTCCATAACGTTACCGCGCTCCATAACAATTATTTTATCGGCGTTCTTGATGGTGGAGAGGCGGTGAGCTACCACGAGGGCGGTTCTGTTCTCCATGGCGTTGTCGATAGCCTGTTGGACTATTTTTTCGGATTCATTGTCCAGTGCGCTGGTGGCTTCGTCAAAAATCAACAGTTCAGGGTTTTTTACCATGGCCCGTGCAATAGCAATACGCTGCCGTTGTCCTCCTGAAAGCTGAAGACCGCGGTCGCCGATCATAGTCTGGTATTGTTGTGGTTTTTCCTGAATAAACTCATGTGCATTTGCCAGTCTTGCCGCCTGTTCCACCCTTTGGTGGGTGATCTCATCGTGGACACCATAGGCAATATTCTGTTCGATTGAGTCGTTGAACAAAATCACCTCCTGGCTGACAATCCCGATCATTTGGCGGAGCTGCTTATAGTCAAATTCACGGATATCAATACCGTCGATGGTGATGCGGCCTGAATCGACATCATAAAACCGTAGCAGAAGATCAACAGCTGTTGACTTTCCAGAGCCAGACTGGCCGATAAGTGCAACCATTTCACCCTTCTTTATCTCAAAAGAGACATGGTTGAGCACATTGGGTGCATCCGGCTGCTCTTTGTTGTATTTAAAACAGACATCTTCGAAGGTGATAGTATTGGCAAAGCTGCTGATTGAGCGGGTTCCATTGGTAACATTGGTGTTTGTATCAAGCACATTGAACAGGCGTTCAATAGAGATCATGCCCATTTGAATCGATAAATTGGCATCACCGAGCATTTTAATCGGCCCCATGGTGGAGTAGAGGGTAAACGCAAAAACAAGCAGTTCATTGGCACTCATCACTCCATCGAATACCTGGAGACCTCCGAACCAGAGAACCATGGCAATGGCTGCGATCAGCAGCGTTTCATTGAGCGGGCTGATAATATTGCGAATTCTTGACATTTTTATGCTCAACTGCCTGAAGTCATTGGTGAACGACATGAACCGGGCAAGTTCAATTCCCTCAAAAGCTGTTGATTTGATAACCTTTATGCCGTTGAACTTTTCCTGGAGAACGGAGTTCATATCTCCCATTTTAGTCTGGAAGTTCTGTGCAAGGCCTTTGATATTTCGGCCCATAAAGTTGATAACGTAAAAAATCGACAAAGAGGTGACTGATGCAAAAGCGGTCAGTTTCCAGCTGAGAGCAAGAAGAACACCGATATAGACAAATATTGAAAAGGGGTTCTGCAAAAAGTTGACAAATGTTGAACTGATGCTGTTGTTGACGTTTTCTACATCATTGTTGACGTAGTTCATCAGATTGCCAACGCGGTTTTTGTTGAAATAATCGAGATGCATCTCTATGATGCTGTGGAACACTTCGTCCCTCAGTTTTTTTGATGTTTTGGTCTGTATCCGAAAAATAATTTGCCCATTGAGGTAGATGAAAAAATTTTTCAGGGCAAAAGCAAGAATCAGGAAAAAACAGATTTTCAGCAGCGCCAATTGTTTTGTTGGTGCATCGAACATCCGCTGAAATTCAATCAGTGCCCAGTTTTTCAACTTTTCTGCACTGGTGGCATTTTTTGAGAGCTGAAGTGGTTGTTGTGCGGGAGTGGATGATTTGGCACCTATGCTTTGCAGGGTATTTTGATTACTCACCTCTGCCTTTGGTGCTCCGGCGTTTTGCGATATTGCGGGTGCAGTTGAAAAAACAGCATTCAGCAGGGGAAGAATAGAATAGATCGATACAACGCTGAACAATGAGGTTAAAATGCTGACAATAACCACCAAAACAATTTTGCCCTTGGATGGGGCCATATACCGCAGCATTCTCATCAATATACCGAACTTCATAAGCAACCTGATCTTGTTTAGTTTATCATGGCTTTTAATATAATTTATAAATCCAAATAACTAAGTATTGGGGGAAAGAGCGCTCAGTGCTGTTTCTCATTCAGCACTCTTTTAACATCTTCCGCAGTGCCTCCGTTACCTCATTTGTGTCAATATCAATAACGTCGGCTGTTGATGATACAATAATCTCCTGCAAACTGCTTAACGGGCCGAATTGGGTTCTGTCGGCAAGATGTTTACGATAGAGGGCAATTATCGGGGTGTCTGAGCATGCTGCAATATGGACTAATGAGGTGTCTGGCGTTATAAGGAGTTTAAGTGTTTTGACAATTTCACCAACTTCAAAGATGTTCTGTGTTGATGGTGATGTCAGGACGTTGGGATGGGGTGTTTCAAGCTTTCTTTTCTCTTCAAGATCTTTGGGAGCTGAAAAAATAACAAAGGTTTCGTCAGGAAAACTTTGTATGAGCCGAGACCATTGCTCCGGGGTTCGGTATCCGCCGATGTGTCCGGCACTGATGTTGATGCCGATATATTTACCGGGATGAAGAGTTTGCAAAAATGTTGCGGTTTCATTACTCACCGGCATAGGCGGCAGATATGGCTTGCAGTGCAGCCGGGAAGTTGAACCGAGAGCGCTCAGCAAAGAGAGGTTTTTGACTGATTCATGGCTGTTGGGCTCAAGGGTGATGAGCTGGTCAAAAAGGCCTTCATGATCAGGGTTGAAGTGACCAACCTTGTGTCGGGCACGGATAAGCATCGATTGGATAAGAAAATGGGTTGAGGGGTGGTCCTTTGGATTGAAAAGCAGATCAAATTCTTTTGAGAGAATCTCTTTGTAATACCGTTTGATGTTTCTTTTTGCATGATAGACCGCAGTAACATTAGTGTCAGCAGTGAAAAAGTTGAAGATAATCTGGCTGAAGGCGATAATGTATATGGAGAGTTCAGGGTACTCTTTTCGCAGGCTGCCGATAAGGGGGGTCAGCAAAATGCAGTCTCCGTAGCACTCCCGAGCAAGGATGACGATGCTTTCGGGAGTACCTTTAAGAGATGGCTCTCTCTGTTGTCGTTTTCCTATAAACTGCAGGGTGCGTGCAAAGCGTTGACGGAAGAGAGTGTGATCTTTTTTTTTCGGTTTCATGTCACTGGAGTGAGAGGTGATTTACTTTGTTATGTGCTCAAGTAAGAGTTCGTATTGGGTAACGACTTTCTGGAGGGAAAACTTCTCTTCCACAATTTTTCTTGCGTCTTCTCCTGCCTGGCGATAATCAGATTGTAATAATGTGATCGCTCCATTTGCCAGTTCGTTGCTGTTGTCGGGCTTTACAATCATACCTGATTTGTTGTTGGTTATGATATCGGTCAGACCGCTGCCTGATGTTGCGACTACTGCTTTCCCTGAAGCCATGGATTCCAGTGCGCTCATGGACATGCCCTCTTCAGGTGACGGCATTATCGTGATGTCAACTCCGGCAAGTATTTCAGGGATATCTTTCCTGAAGCCGGTAAAAATGACGCTATCCATCAGGTTGAGTTTTTTTGTTAACTCTTTGAGTTTATGTTCAATAGTTCCTGTTCCGACTATCAAAACACGAAGAGGAGTGATTTTTTGTGCTATTATTGGGATTGCATTGATACAACACTCCAGACCCTTGTTTTCATCCAGTCTGCTTATGACTGCGATCACAAATTTTTCGTGCTCGACACTTTTTGTTTGTTTGCTGAACCGTAGTAAATCTATTCCATCATAAATAACTGTAATTTTATGTTCAGGAATAGAGAAATCTGCCATAAGTTCACGTTTGATTTTATCTGAAATAGCAACAACATTGTCAACAAGTTTATCATAAAGGAGCTTGTTGATCTCTTTTTTTACCCCTTTTTTCCTGTACGGGACATTACGGGTGAGAATAATCTTTCTGTTGGTTAACCTGCCAGCCAGTGAGGCGACCCAGTAAAATTTTGGGGAACAGATCTCTATCACATCAATCCTGTTCTTTACAATAAGTGTTATAAGTTTTGGGATGATGAGGAGGTTGACATCGGATTTTGGATTGACGGTGCAGACCGGAATGTTTTCTTCGGGGAGGCGCTTCGAAAGGCCACTCCCAGGTAAACAGCAGACCGTTACGCTGTGACCACGCTGTGTCAGCTCTTTACTGAATAAAAAAATTCTGGTTGCTCCACCCGACCAGTGCGGTGTTGCATCAAATATCAGGATATTCATTGATCGAACCTGAATTATTGGGGGTTCAAAGAATTCATTGTAACGGATATATATAAACAATGCAGACATTTTCTTCCGATCCTTTTGCGCCGAAGAGACTCTCTTTTTTGGCCAATACATTTTTTTTGATCGCCATTATGGTGCTTTACCCGCTTGCCGGTGCACTGCTTTTTTATACTGTTAACGGTGGCAGTACGGCGGCTGTTTCCTTGTTGCATATCGACAGGGCTATGCTCCCGACATTGCGCATCATTCAGGCAGTTGGGCAGTTTCTTGTGCTTGCTCTGCCTGTTATCCTGCTTGCGGCCTGGCATACGGGCAGAAAAAATCCTTTTTCCTGGGAGAGCCTTGCTTTTTTAGGGATAACGAAGAGTTTTAACTTCGGTGCAGCTCTTTTGGCTGTTGGGGGTATTTTTCTTCTTCAGCCCCTCTTGTATACCATCACTGCACTTCAGGATCTCTATCTCTGGCCTGCTCTGGGTGATGCCGGTAAAGAAGTGGTTCGCCAGCGCGATATGATGGACTCTTTTATCAGGGAACTTGCCTTGGTGCGTTCTGTTCCGGAGTTTTTTTCCGTGGCTTTTGTTCTTGCTGTAACTCCCGCTGTTTGTGAGGAGTTGCTCTTCAGGGGTTATATCCAGCAGAATTATAGTAAATCCATCTCTTCCGGAGCTGCTGTTCTCTTGACAGGATCTCTCTTTGCATTTTTTCATATGAGTGCGGCAAATCTTTTTCCCCTTGCTTTGCTTGGGTGGTATATTGGCTATATTTCCATCAAAACAGGTAATTTGGCTCTGCCTTTTGCTGTGCATCTTGTTAATAATTTCGCAGCTCTGCTTCTTCTTTTATTCACCGATAGCGGGGATTTGGCGCCGCGGGTTCAGCCGTATACTGTGCTTGGTGCGCTCTGGTGGTGGCTGGTTGTTGCGGTAAGTTTGTTTTTGTTTATTCTTGTGATTTTGCGCTTCTCAGCAGCATTTTCTACGAGTTCGGATATTGTGGTAACACAGCCTGCATCACGAGGCTGATCAGTTGTTTAAAAAGGGATGTATGGGTAAGCTTCTAAGCGTTAATTTATTGCAGAGGGTCATTGTGGCCCTTGCAGGTATACCTCTTCTGCTGTGGCTGGTCAAGCTCGGTGGGTTCTGGTTTTTTTGCTTTTTTTCATTGCTGGCTTTGTTGGCTGTTTTTGAGTTTCATCGTCTTGCTTTGCATAAGGCTCATCCGCCAGCACTCTGGATTGTGCTCCTGATAACAATGATTTTCCAGTATAATTTTTACAAGCCGTTTGCTGAGGTCTGGGAGCTTTTGCTTGTTGTGGTTCTTGCTCTTCTGGTGATGGAGCTTTTTTTGAAAGATGGCTCTCCTCTGCTTAATCTGGGCGCTATCTTTCCCGGACTGCTCTATGTCAATCTCTCTTTTGGATCTCTTTTGCGACTTCGCCTTGGCGCTGTTGATGGGAAAGGGGAAATTATGGTCTTTCTTCTTTTTTTCTGTGTTTGGTCAGCTGATATTTTTGCCTATTTCGGCGGGAGTCTTATGGGTGGAAAAATTATTCACCGCAAATTGTTTGAGCGTCTGAGCCCGCATAAAACATGGGAGGGCTTTTTGTTCGGGTTGGCGGGCAGCATTGCTGCGTCGATGATCTATGGTCGTTTTGTTCCTCACTTGCCGATGCAGACAGCCCTGTTGACAGGATTGTTGATTGGCTTGGCGAGCCCTGCAGGTGACTTGATAGAATCAATGTTTAAAAGGGATGCCGGGGTAAAAGACTCTTCAGGTTTGATTCCCGGTCATGGTGGCGTGCTTGACCGGTTTGATACCATCATGTTTGTATCGCCATTTATCTACTTGATTACCTTTCATCTTTAAAGGTGCCGGGTGGTGAGTGCTGAGGGAAGGACAAATGTTTTTTTATATTATCCGTTTAATTTGAGGAGCAGGGAACATTTTCCCATCGATCAGGAGTATTAACCCTAAGAGGTTGTTAACATGAAAATTGAAGGCCTTCTTGCCGAAAAATATATTGTTTTAAACCTTGATCTGGCTCTCAAAGGTCAGGTTATTGAAAAGATGGTTTCCATTGTTGCCGATCACGCTGGTGTGAGTAATATCGGCAAGCTTCGGGAGGATGTTCTGCGGCGTGAACAGGAGATGTCGACAGGTATCGGCAAAAGTATAGCTCTGCCTCATGCTAAAACTGACGGAGTAACCGAGCCTGTTATGGCGTTTGCGACGCTTCGCAACGAGATGAATTTCGATTCAATCGATAATGAACCTGTTCGAATTGTATTTCTTCTTGCAACTCCGGAGGAGATGCTTGCAGAACATTTGAAGCTTCTTGGTCGTATAACCAGACTGGCAGGCCGGGAAGATATTCGTCAAAGACTTCTTCTTTCCTCATCACCTGCTGCGGTGATTGAGCTTTTCAGGGAAGAGGAAAAGGATTTCCCTCAAATATAATAGTATGTCGCACTACCAGGCTGTCAAGGGCACGAGGGATATTTTTCCGGAAGAGGCTGCTCAATGGAAATATGTTGAAGGGATTGTCCACTCTCTTGCATCCCTTTACGGATTCAGCGAGATACGGACTCCGGTTTTTGAGTATACCGAGCTTTTTCAGAGAGGTATAGGCGCAACAACGGATATTGTTGGAAAGGAGATGTTTTCCTTTCAGCCCGATCCAAAAGGGCGTTCTCTAACGTTACGTCCGGAAATGACCGCGGGTGTGATGAGAGCGGCACTTCAGAAAAATCTGCTTTCGACGGCTCCAGTGCATAAGCTTTATTATATCAGTGAGTTGTTTCGGAAGGAGAGGCCTCAGGCAGGAAGGCAACGTCAGTTTTCCCAGTTCGGGGCTGAACTTATCGGTGTCTCATCACCTGCAGCTGTGGCAGAGGTGATGACGCTGATGATGCAGGTTTTTGAGTCGCTTGGTCTTCATGGTTTAAAGCTCAGGGTCAATACCCTCGGTGATACCGAAGATCGGTTGCGCTATAGGGAAGCGTTGCAGGACTATTTTGTGCCTTTTCACGATCTGCTTGATGATGCGTCGAAAGAGCGGCTTGAAAAAAACCCTCTCAGGATTCTTGATTCAAAAAATCCGGCTGTGCAGGAGATTGTTGCAGGGGCTCCGAGGTTATACGATTATCTTCATAAAGAGGCAGTTCAGGATTTTGAGAAGGTACTTTTTTACCTCGCAGAACGGGGCATTGCGTATGAAATAGACCATAGGCTTGTTCGGGGACTCGATTACTATTGTCACACCGCTTTTGAGGTGACCAGTTCAGAGCTTGGTGCACAGGATGCCATTGGCGGTGGCGGGCGTTATGATGGTCTTGCCCGTGAGCTTGGCAGTAGTTCGGAAGTGCCTGCATCCGGGTTTGCGGTGGGTATGGAGAGGCTGTTGATGACGATGGATAAACAGGGACTTTTTGCAGCTCTTAATCCTGATTCCCCTCTTGTTTATGTTGTTGTACAGAGTATGGAGCTTGGAGATCATGGCTTGCAGATTGCTTATCGTTTACGCAAGGCGGGTATAAAGACCGAAATCGACCTTGCAGGAAGGAGCATGAAAGCTCAGATGAGGGAGGCGAACAGGATCAGATCCGCCTATGCGCTTTTTATTGGTACCACAGAGTATATGAGCGGATTGTATTCATTGAAGAATCTTGTTACCTCAGACCAGACGACACTTTCCCTGGAGGCAGTGCTTGAAATTTTGCGCGAACCGGCTGCGAGGGAGTTGATCAAGCTATGAGTATCAATCGACATAGTGTGACGCTTTACGGTAAGCCTGAGTGCTGCTTGTGCGATGAGGCGATGGCAGTTCTGCGGAAAGTTGATGCTGTTGTCGCATTCGATCTGGAAAAAATAGATATTTCCAATAACCCAGCACAGCTTGCCGAGTTCGGGGATAAAATCCCGGTTGTTTTTGTTGACGGTATTCAGGTGTTTAAATATCGGGTGAACGAAAACCGGCTTCTTCGCTTACTGAGTGCTTAGCGCCTCCACCATTGTCATTCCGGGATTTATCGAGGAATCGCTGAGTTATGGATGCTCCGCTTACATAACAGCATGCCATGTGGCTGGTGAAATAATATTTTTTTTGCGATGGTGAGATTTATTCTTTTAGTCATTGTTTTCTTTCTGGTCATGCGTGTGATTATGCGCGTGTTGAAGTTTGGATTGCGTTTTTTTATCACGGGTAATGCCAAACATTCCGGAAGTTCACCGGCTTCATTTTCTTCACGCCAAGGTGTTGAGGAGGCTGACTATGAGGTGATTGAAAGCCATCTCAACGATAAAGAGCTGCATGTTGGAAAATAAGGTTGTTTGCTCTTGATCTGTTTTTTTGTACATTGATGCACTTGATTTGACGACCGGGTGGCATTATCTTATCTGAGAGTGGGGTTACCCCACTTTTTTGTTTTCAATAAAAAAGTTAGTGTGGGGTTTTCATGCAAGAGCGCATCAGAGATTGTGTTCTCCAGATTATTGCTGATTCGGTCGGTACCAGGGGTGAAGGAGCGTATTTGATTGATGTTAAGGTAAAAGGCAATGAGCGGAACCGGAAAATTGAGATAGTGGTTGATGCTGATGATGGTATTCGCATTCATCAGTGTGCCTATATCAGCCGAAGGATTCGGGAGCGTGTTGAAGGTGATGAGGAGTTGCTTGATTTGATTGGCGAAAATTTTGATCTTGTTGTCTCTTCTCCCGGTCTTGGTGAGGCGATCATACTGCCCCGACAGTATCTAAGGCATGTCGGGAAATTTATGAGAGTTACCTTTACTGCCGAAAACGGCGATCGGGTTGAGTTAAATGGTCATCTTCTGGATGTATCACTTACAGAAGAGGGAAGATCATGGATTGTTATTATGCCGGAAAAAAATAAAAAAAAGGGGCATCAGCCGATCATTGAAGGAATCAGACTTTATCTCGATCAGGTCGTTCGTGCGGTTCCTGATGCGGAGATATAGGGTATGGTGCTGCGGGTTAGTAAATTTTCTTTTCAACATGCACAATTAAGAGAGAGATGGTCAAAAAGAAGATAAAAGATGAGGGACAGGACAGGAGGTTGCAGATCGCCAGTGCGTTTGGCGAAATCGAACAGTCCAAGATCTTTCTTGACAAGCGCACTGAAAGTGCGGCTGTAAAAATGGATATTGCCGATCTTCTCAAGGATATTATTCAGAAACAGCTCAGAAAAGATTATGATCCTGAAGTTGAATCCAACATTTTCATTAACCCTGAACGGGGTGATTTTGAGGTCTATATTCTGAAAAAAATTGTTGAGGAAGTTGATATTGAAAGTATCGAAATCAGTCTGGATGAGGTAAGAAAAATTGACGACTCTCTTGAAATCGGCGATTTCTATGAAGAGGGACCGATCAAGCTTGAAGATTATCTGAGCCGTAAATCCATACAGATTATCAAGCAGTCGGTACAGAAAAAAGTCCGGGATCTTGAGCGTCTTGTTGTTTATGAAGAGTGTCTTGAAAAAGTCGGTGAAATTGTTGCGGGAGAGGTCTATCAGATTCGTGCCAATGAGGTTATTTTTACTTATAACACATCGAAGGATCATCGTGTAGAGCTTGTTTTACCGAAGGCGGAGATGATGAAAAAAGATAATCCGCGCCGAACACCGAGGATGAAACTCTATGTCAAGCGTATAGAACGAGAGAAAGCAAAAGTAAGACTGGATGATGGCAGTACGGTTGAGCGGGAAAAAGCTGAAGGCGGAATGAAGGTTATTGTTTCGAGAGTTGATGACCGCTTTTTGTATAAACTTTTTGAACATGAGGTACCGGAAATTCTTGATGGTCTCATTGTGATCAAGGCTATTGCAAGGGTTCCCGGTGAACGGGCAAAGGTTGCTGTTGAATCCACAAGTGCAAGGATTGATCCGGTTGGTGCTACTGTTGGATATCGGGGAAAGCGTATCCAGAGTATTGTGAAGGAGTTGAATAACGAAAATATCGATGTTATCTACTACGCCGATGAGCCGGAGATTTATATTTCAAGGGCGATGCAACCCGCAAAAATTGATCCCTTGACGGTTCATGCTGATATAAAAACCCGAAAGGCAAGGGTGATGCTTAAACCTGATCAGATCAAGTATGCGATCGGAAAGAATGGGAATAATATTCATCTGGCGGAAAAACTTACCGGTTATGAGATAGATGTCTATCGCGATGTGATTGACAAGTCGATGGAAGATCCTACCGACATTGATATCATCGAGTTCCGCGAAGAGTTTGGTGATGATATGATCTACCAGCTTCTTGACAGTGGTTTTGATACGGCTAAAAAAGTGCTGAAAGCTGGAGTTGATGAGATTGAACAGGCACTTCTCGGGCCTGCCAAGCCTGAAGAACAGACTATTTTTGGTAAAACCTACAAGACAGGCGTGAAACCGAGGGAACGAAAAGTTACTGAGGAAGAGAAGCGCTATTGGAAAAAAATTGCCGAAAATATCTATAAAACTGTAAAAGAACAGTTTACCGAATCGGATTTGCAGGGTCTTTTTGATGAGGATGCTGAGCCTGAGTCGGATGATGTAGTGGTTGATGAGTCATGAGCACCGTCATTGGCGGAACATTGATAAAGAGTATAGAGTTTTTTAATCCAGAGGAGGATGTAATGGCCCTTGAGGACATGGAAAAGAAATATCGAATAAGTGATATAGCAAGAGATCTGCAGGTGAGTCCGCAGGAAGTATTACTTTTTGTCAAGAAGGAAGGGGGTAAAGTGGCCTCTACATCCTCTATGGTAAATGAAGATATGCACGACCAGATTTTTGGTCATTTCAGTATTGAAAAGAAAATGGTCGATGAGACCAAAAAGATAAGAGCAGAAAAAGAGAAGCGCTTGTCGAGACTTGAGGAACAGTCACGAAAAACCTATGAAAAAGAGAAGCATCTCAGCGAAACCCTAACTCCTCCCCCAGCACCAGCACCAGCAGTTGTTGTCGTTGAAGCCAAAAAAGAGGTGGTTTCTGAAGTAGCTCCGGCTGTCAAAATAGAAATTACTTCGCAGCCAGAACCCCCAGTTGCCGCAGTAGTCCCAGTGACTGCTGAACTCCCATTAGTTCCATTAGTCTCAGTTGTCCCTGGTGTTCCAGTTGTCGCTGAGCTACCTGCAGTTCCGGTTATCCCTGAACTCCCAGTCGCCGCAGTCGCTCCTGCACTCCCGGTTGTCCCTGAACTCCCAGTTTCCGCAGTCACTCCTGCAGTCCCAGCTGTCCCTGTTGTCCTTGAAGTCACTGATCTTCCAGAACTCCCTGAACCTCCAGCTCTCTCAGAACTTCCAGAACCAGCCTCTCCAAAAGAGGAACCGTCAGTCAACGAGCATCTGGTCTCTTTTGACTCTCCGCAGATGATGGGTGGCCTTACTGTACTTGGTACTCTTGATATACACGCTGGAAGAAACAAGAAAAACCGTAAAAAGAATTTCAAGGAGCAGGCTGATGCTTTGAAAGTTGAGTTTGAGCCGAAGGTCACGGAGGAAGTTCGTGTAGAGGAGAAAGTTGTTCCCGCCAAGAAGCCAGCCAAGGTTGTTAGTGATGTCAAGCCCAAGCCAGTTGTTGCGGCAACCACATCGTCCCTTTCAAAGAAAAAAGGAAAAAAGAAAAAGAAGCCGGAGGTAGACGATAAGGTCATCTCTGCAAATATTCAAAAAACTATCAGTGGTATTGACGACCGCAGCAGCACTGGTTCACGCCAGAAATTTCGCAAGATTCGTCGATCCGAGCGTGAGCGTGAGCACGAAGTGGATGAGGCTTTCCGTGAGTCTCAGCGCTCTATTGTAAGGGTTACTGAGTATGCCTCTCCGCATGAACTCGCCGAACTTATGGGGATTACAGCTAAGGATATTATTCAGAAGTGTTTTGCGCTTGGCAAGTTTGTTACCATCAACCAGCGCCTGGACAGGGAGTCGATTGAACTGATAGCCCTTGAATTTGGTTTTGAGGCTGAGTTTATTTCTGAGGTTGAGGCTACTGCGGTTATTGTTGAGGAGGATGCGGAAGCTGATTTGCAGACGAGACCTCCTGTTGTCACTATAATGGGACATGTCGATCACGGAAAGACTTCGCTGCTCGATCATATCCGAAGCAGCAAAGTTGTTGCTGGTGAATCCGGTGGTATTACCCAGCATATAGGTGCTTACGAAGTCACGGTTGAAGGCGGAAGGAAAATAACTTTTCTTGATACTCCCGGCCATGAAGCGTTTACCGCCATGAGGGCGAGAGGCGCACAGGTGACCGATATTGTTATCCTTGTTGTAGCAGCTGATGACAGCGTCATGCCTCAGACCATTGAGGCAATCAACCATGCCAAGGCGGCGGGAGTTCCGATTGTTGTCGCGCTCAATAAAATTGACAAGGTTGAAGCTAATCCCGAAAAGATTAAAACCCAGCTTTCCGAAGCCGGTGTGCTTGTTGAAGAGTGGGGTGGAGAGTATCAGTGTCAGGAAATTTCAGCGAAGAAGGGTATCGGTATTGCCGAGCTTATGGAAAAAGTGTTGACTGAAGCTGAAATGCGTGAGCTTAGAGGTAATTTTTCTAGAGATATCAAGGCAAGTGGTATTATTGTAGAATCTGAACTTGACAAGGGCAAGGGAGTCATCTCTACCGTGCTTGTTCAGCGAGGAATTCTCAAGGTTGGCGATCCTTTTGTTGCAGGCAATACCATGGGTAAGGTTCGTGCCCTTATGGATGAAAGAGGCAAGAGAATTCTGTTTGCCAATCCTTCACAACCGGTCAGGGTTCTTGGATTTGAAGATCTTCCGCAATCGGGTGATGTCCTGACGGTAATGGTGACGGACAGGGAGGCGCGTGACTTGGCGCAGAAGCGGCAGGTAATACGCCGTGAGCATGATTTCCGTCGCAGTACGCGAGTCAAACTTGACAGTATTGCCCGCCAGATCAAGGAAGGGCTGATGAAAGAGTTGAGTGTCATTATCAAGGCCGACACCGATGGTTCTATCCAGGCACTTGCTGATGGCCTCATGAAAATCCAGAATGAAGAGGTCAAGGTGCAGATTATTCATCAGGGTGTCGGTCAGATAACCGAAACTGATGTGTTGCTTGCCGCAGCTTCTGATGCCATTATCATAGGTTTCAGGGTGAGACCGAATGTCAACGCCAAAAAACTTGCAGAAAAGGAAGATCTTGATGTCCGATTCTACAGTGTCATTTACCATGTGCTTGAAGATGTAGAGAAAGCACTTGAAGGAATGCTCTCTCCAGAACTCCATGAAGAGAACCTTGGTTCTCTTGAGATTCGCCAGCTCTTCAAGGTGCCGAAAATTGGTAATGTCGGCGGATGTTATGTGCTTGATGGCAAGATATTCCGTGACTCCAAGGTTCGTCTGCTTCGTGACGGTGTTCAGATCTACGAAGGACAGCTTGCAGCGCTCAGGCGTTTCAAGGATGATGTCAAGGAGGTCGATGCCGGCTATGAGTGCGGTATGAGCCTTAAGAACTATGATGATATCAAGGTCGGCGACATTGTCGAAGCCTATAAGATTGTTGAGAAAAAACGAAAACTTTGAATCGTTTATTGTTGATCTATGTCGATACGTACTGATAGAGTTTCTTCACTGCTGCAGCAGGAGCTTGGAGCAATCCTTCAAAAGGAGATGCCTCGGGGTGGGGCGATTGTTACCATTGTTGATGTGAAGGTAACCGGTGATTTGAGCATTGCAAGGGTCTATGTTTCTATTATCGGTACGGATAAGCAGCAGGAGAAAGCCATGGCATTTTTGGAGGATGAAACAAAGAGTATCAGAATGATTCTTTCTTCGAAGATTAGGCATCAGTTCAGGCGCATTCCAGAACTTCAGTTTCATGAGGATCATCTCTATGAGCGTGCAAACAGGATTGAGCAGCTTTTGAATGAAGTGAGAAAGGGTTCCGGTGAAAGTGATTAACCAGGAGCCTGGTCATGATGAAGGTGATTTTCTCCTGATTGACAAGCCACTTGACTGGACCTCGTTCGATGTGGTGGCTAAAATCAGGAATACCTACAGCCATTGTGGTTTGAAGCGCAAGGTAGGTCATTGCGGCACTCTTGATCCAAAAGCAACCGGCCTGCTTCTTCTCGCCACCGGGTCGAAAACGAAAAAAATTATTGATCTCGAAGTGCTTGACAAGGTTTATGATGGAGCTATAAAGCTCGGTGTCATGACCGAAAGCCATGATATTGAAACTGCGGAGTTTGGTTTCTGCAGTCCAGACCACATTACCGAGAAGCAGATAAGCACCCTGGCATCAGGATTTGTAGGGAGACACATGCAGCAGCCACCTATGTATTCGGCTGCCTGGCATAAAGGAAAACGTTTATATGAACATGCCCGCAAGGGAGAGGTGATCAAGGAGCGAAAAGCAAAAGAGATTGTTATTCACCGTTTTGAGATTACCCGTGTTGAACTTCCGATGGTTTATTTCATCCTTCATGTTTCCAAAGGTGCCTATATCAGGGTTATTGCTGATGAGTTTGGTAGAGCCCTTGGTGTTGGAGGCTATCTGGCTTCCCTCAGACGGGTATCTATCGGCCCTTATGAACTGAGTTCCGCCAGATCAGTGACTGGCACTATTGAAGATATTCTTAGGCATGCATCAACCACCCAGCCTGGGTGAAGGGAGAAGAAAAAGAGGTATGCGTATTGTTGAGTATGACAATGACCAGCTCTTCAGCTATGGTTCCCGCTCTCCTTTAGAATTGACTCCCATGGATTCTGCGGTGACGGTCGGTTCCTATGATGGCGTGCACAAAGGGCACCGTCAGATCATAGCACATATGGCTGCTGTAGCAAGATCTCATCAACTGAGAAGCGTGGTTGTGACTTTTGAGCCACATCCCAGAAGAGTACTTAAGGGAGCAGTTTCCGGCCCGCTTGGACTACTGACCACTCTTGAAGAAAAAATAAACCTTCTTGCAGAGGAAGATATTGATCTGCTCTTCATTATCCGCTTTACCCCGGATTTTGCATCACGCACCTCCGATGATTTTATCAGGAATGTTCTGGTCAGGCTGCTTTGTGCAAAAGCCATCATTATCGGTTATGATCATGCGTTCGGTCGTGACAGGAGCGGGAGCCAGAGAACGCTGGAACATCTGGGTGTTGAGCTTGGTTTTGATGTGGAAGTTGTCGATGAGATCCTCATTGGCCATGAACATTTTTCAAGTACAAGAATAAGGAGATTGCTTGAAGCTGGAATGATTGAAGAAGCCAATGAATTTCTCGGTTCTCCCTACATGATTAGCGGAATAGTGGTTGATGGTGAGAAGCTCGGACGCGATATCGGTTTTCCAACAGTAAATCTACAAATTTCCTACCAGGACAAGCTGCTGCCACGTTCAGGTGTCTACCAGGCTCAGACGGAGATCAATGGTACTCTTTTTAATGCAATGATGAATGTCGGGGTACGTCCTACGGTCTCTGCAGAAGGGGTTAAAACAGTGGAGGCAAACATATTGGGATATAGTGGTGATCTTTACGGAGCCAGCCTGAGGTTTACCCTGCACCGCTTTATCAGGGATGAGATGAAGTTTGCATCACTGGAAGAGCTGAAAATACAGCTTGAAAAAGATAAAAAAACGGTGGAGTTGTATTGTTAATAATATTATATTGCAGGTCAACCGATTTAACATAACAAACGAAGAGATATGAGCCTGACAAAAGAATTTAAAGCAGAAGTAATTACCCAGTTTGGTGCTTCTGAGAAGAATACAGGAAAATCTGAGGTTCAGGTTGCCTTGTACACACGCAGGATCACTGACCTGACCGGTCATCTTCAGCTGCATCCCAAGGACAAGCACTCTCGCAGAGGATTGCTCATGCTGGTAGCAAAGCGCAAGAAAATGCTGAACTATCTGAAGAATGTCGATATTGATCGTTACCGTAAAGTTATTGCCGAGCTTGACCTTCGCAAGTAATATGGCAGTTTGAACTTTTTCGCCTTATCGCTGCAGGGTGACTAAGCCCTGCAGGTTATCTTTTTAACAAAGAATGCAGACAGGGAAACTATGTTGGAAAGTATGACCGGGTACGGCAGTGCAGAGTCAGTTGAAAGCGGTGCCCGTACTCTTGTTGAGCTACGATCGGTCAATAACCGTTTCGCAGAGATCAGTGTAAAGCTTCCGCGCCAGTTACTCTCTTATGAGCTTGAAGTCAGGGAGATGATCAGGGCGCATTTTCAGCGGGGAAAAATTTCTGCGTTTATTCAAATCCAGCTTGACGAGGAACATCCGATTTCCGTCACTATCAATACAACAAAGGTCAGGGCATATAAAGAGCTGCTTGATACTCTCATCAGAGAAGCAGATCTTGTCACTCCCGTAACTCTTGACCATCTGCTAAGATTTCCTGAAATATTCGATAACGGGACTACCTCGCTTGATAATTCCGATCAGCTTTGGCTCTTTGTCAAGAATCTTTTGCAGGAAGCTATTGCCCGGCTTAAGGCAATGCGCCGCAGGGAAGGTGAGGAGCTTTCAGTAGACTTTACTGCAAGAATTGCTGAAATTGAAAAGACACTTTCACTCATAACAACTCTTGCTGCCGAGAATCTTGAGCTGGTAAGAAAAAGGCTTGCTGCCAAAGTCGAGGCTATCGCTGGAAAGGATTTGACCTACAGTCGGGATCGTCTTGAAATGGAGCTGGTGCTTGCGGCTGACAAGCTTGATATTACGGAGGAGCTGACACGTTTTGCCAGTCATAACAAGTTTTTTCTTGAAGAGTTGCAGAATGATGACAGCGGTACCGGAAGGAAACTGAATTTTCTTTTGCAGGAGCAGTTGCGTGAAGCAAATACTATTGCATCAAAATCACAGAATGCAGAAATATCCCAAAAAGTTGTCCAGATTAAGGAGAATCTTGAAAAAATCAGGGAGCAACTGCAAAATATAGAGTAAAGACCATGGTTGAAGAGCGGAAACGGCAGGGAAAACTTATTGTTTTTTCAGCTCCATCGGGTACTGGTAAATCTACCATAGCAAAACTGGTTCTTCAACGGATACCGAATATTGTATTTTCTGTCTCTGCCACAACACGCGAGAAAAGGAAAGGTGAGGCAGAAGGTATAAACTATTATTTTTTAAGCAGGGAAGAATTTGAAGAGGGTATCCGTACCGGTGGTTTCATAGAGCATGAGTATTTTTTTGGAAACCATTATGGTACGTTGCTTGATAAAACACATGAAGTCATTGATTCAGGCCTCCATATCCTGCTTGATCTTGATGTGAAGGGCGCACTGAATCTTAAGAAGCTTTTTCCTTATAATTCATTATTGCTGTTTATAGAGCCTCCGAGTATGGATGTTTTAAAGCAGAGACTGCAAGGCCGGGAGAGTGAAGATGAAGAGAGTCTGAAAGCCCGGCTTGAGCGAGCCCGGCTTGAGCTGGGATATGCAGACCGGTTTGACAAGATCGTAGTTAATGATAATCTTGATCAGACAGTTGACACTGTTACGGCAATAATCACTGAATTTCTTTCAAACACGTAAAACAAAGTGCAATGGCGGTTAAACCTGTTGACCTGAACAAACTGAGAAGTGCGCACTCGAATTTATACGAGACCGTAGTCGCGATATCAAAAAAAGCAAAAAGATTACACGACGAAGAGCGTGCTGAACTTGAAGACAAGCTTCTCCCCTATAAGGAGATGATCCGCAACCCAAGCAGTGAATCTGAATCGGACAAGATATTTCCGGAACAGATAGCTATAAGTCTTGAATTTGAATGCCGTGAAAAATCATCACATAAGGCTGTGACTGAATACTTTGATCATAAATACGATTATACCATAGAAAAACCGGCGGAAAAAAAGGTTGTGTCCATTGAAGAAGATGATGAAACTGACGGGGATTAATCAGATTACCCTTCGTGTCAATGACTTGCGTATGGCCGAAGAATTTTACGGTGGTATTCTCGGCCTCAAGCTTGATCACAGGGTTGGGGCAAACATCTCCTACCTGCGCCTTAACTCAGATATACTTGTGCTTGTCAAGGCGGAAACGCCTGGATCTCCTCAAGCAAGGGATATAAGGGTTGATCATTTTGGTTTCAGACTTGCTTCCGATGCAGAAGTGGACGAAGCTGTCTACTATCTTGAAGACCAGGGAGTTCATATTGTTACCCGACCAGCTCATCGCCGGGAGGGTAAGGCATTTTTTGTCATGGACCCCGACGGAAATCTTGTAGAGTTTTACTCAATGCATGATAGCGGCATACAGGCCGACAGCACGGATATTGATCTTTCCTCTCCAAATTCCCACGCCGGCCCCACCCGCCAGAAAATGGTGGAAGAGATGGAGGCAAAAAAACCTCGCCGCTCCAGAAAATAACTGCAATACAATACTCTTATAAGAGCGGAATTTCTCAATTTGAAGTTTTCATTTTTTTGTCTTATCATTCCTTACTTACCGGTAAGGAATGGATAATAAAGTAAGGAGTATGCAGATGCCCATTGCAACCATGACGAATAAAGGCCAGATAACAATTCCGAAAGAGGTTCGGGATATGCTGGGACTGCATTCTGGCGATAAGCTTGAGTTTTCCTGTGTAAAGGACGGAAAACTTCTTGTCACACCTCTCAAAAAAAATGTTGATGATCTCTACGGAAAACTGTTTAATCCTGACACAAAACCGCTTTCAATAGAAGCGATTAATGAGGCAATCCGCAGTAAATTCCAACAAGAAAGCTGTGAATGAACGCCCTTGATACCAATATTCTTGTTCGTTTTCTGGTATGTGACGACCAGTGTCAGGCTGAATCCGTCTATCGTTTGTTCAAAAAAGCAGAGGAGGAAAAAAAGAATTTTTTTGTTTCGATCTTGGTTCTTCTTGAACTGCTTTGGGTTCTTGAGTCTGTCTATAAAATCCCGCGATTCAAAATTCTTGATGTACTTGAAGAGCTCTTGCTTCTTCCCATACTGGTTTTTGACGACCAGTCTGCAGTAAGGTCTTTTATTTCCCTTGCCCGCAAGAAAAATATCGATCTATCTGATCTATTAATAGCCCTTGATACTCTGTCATCTGGTTGTGACTGGGTGTTAACTTTCGATAAAACAGCCGCTAAATCCGATTTTTTCACTCTCCTTGAGTAAATAGGATTTTCGATATTCACGATATCTTAAAAAGGCCTTCTGGTTTTTTACCTTTTTAAAGTGTCATATTGTTTCAGAAGCAGTCGTTCAGCTTCCAGAAGCTGTTCAGGTGTGTTGATGCCGATAATTTCGTTAGGATTCTCTGTTTTGAAAGCGCAAACCCGCTTGCCGCTCTGGAAGCAGATGCCAAATACATCGGTCAAATAGTACTCTTTTTGAGCATTGTTTGTCGTAATCTCTCCAAGGGCCTCAAAAAGAGTATGCGCATTGAAAACATAAATGCCGGAATTGATTTCCAGGACAGCAAGTTCCTGCAGGGAAGCATCCTTCTGTTCCACAATTTTCAGGACATTGTTACTCTTCTCCTGTCGAATAATCCTTCCATATCCTGTTGGATCATCCAGCTCTGCCGTGAGAACGGTTGCTACAGCATGTTGTGCATGGTGAAATGCAATAAGGTTCTGAAGGGTCAGGACACTGACCAAGGGAGCATCTCCAGAGAGGATAAGCACCTCTCCATCAAAATCTTTGAGCTGAGTTTCTGCCTGCATGACAGCATGACCTGTTCCCAGCTGTGGTTCCTGAAGTGCTGTGCTTACCCGGTATTTTGCAGTGGCTGCTTTGACCATCTCTGCCTGGTGTCCGATGATCACCACAATTTTTTCTGGATCAAGGGCGTATGATGTATCGAGCACATACTCTATAAGAGGATGTGCATTTGCCAGATGCAGCACCTTCGGTAGATCCGATTTCATTCGTGTGCCTTTTCCAGCGGCCATGATGATTATTGCAAGTGCCATTATTTATCAGTGAGGGTGTTTGGTATTTACGATAACTGTTCGCCTTCCTCGCCTACATGGTGTCGATTTTTAGGGTTGTTCTTTTTGTCGACAATAAGAACCATAGGTTTATGGATGCGTGCTTCAGCTTCATCCATGATGGCAAACGTCATGATAATGATCTCATCGCCAACCAGGGCACAACGGGCAGCTGCTCCGTTGAGCTGAATTTCTCTCGAGCCATGAGCTCCCTTGATAATATAGGTTTCAAACCGCTCACCGTTATTGTTGTTGACAACAAGCACTTTTTCATTGGGAATCATATCGACCATTTCCAGAAGCTCAGTATCAATAGTGATACTTCCTTCATATTCGAGATCTCCGCTTGTAACTATAGCGTTATGAATTTTTGATTTTAAAACATGTAATTTCATGAACAGGCAACCTTCAATATTATTTTATAAATCCTTTTCCGCTTCCCCGGAAGATCCGGTACTTCTTCAAGGCTTGATCGCTTTCAAAACCTTGGCCACTGATGGTTTCATCTGGCTTTGTAATGGTAACAAACTTGTTTGAACGAATCATTTTATCTTTGCTGCTCCGTTGAATATACTCGGTTTTTATGACCGTCGAGTCTTCGGAAGAGATGACAACGTTTCCCTGAGCCTCAATATCCTGATTATCGTGAACCACAGCTTTCTCGGCAGTTATGATTGTCGTTTGATTGCCCGTGATGTCAAAGAACGTAACTCTGATACCCTTGTCAAGATGATGTTCACTTCCTGTATTAATTCTGTACTCCTCTTCGTGGCCAGCTTCAATGATTCCTCTCCTTACACCGGATTCAGTAAGAGTAAGTTTGACACTCCAGCTCTCCTGTACAGGATGGTTGACTCCGATAAAGCCTGTTTCGGGAGAGCGACGTTCCTTATGAGGATCGCCGCATCCCGATGCCATGATGACAATACCATGCAGAAAAAGAACAGTAAATCTTTTCAACTCAGGATATCATTACTTGATATTCAGTTCGTTCATCACCTTGAAGGTGATATCGTACTCCGACGCACAATACGCCGCTGCACTTTTTTCAAGGACCACCGTGAAGCCATCTTTTTGTGCTATTGACTTAATCGCAGTGATCAGCTTTTGTTGAATTGGTCCGATGATGTCTTGACGTTTTTTATCAAAAACGGCACTTTGTTCCTGCTGGAATTTTTGTAAAGCCTGACTCTTGGCGTTGAGTTCCTTTTCTTTCAGGTTTCTTGCAGCCGGCTTCAATGAAGGAGCTTGTTTTTGGTATTCTGCGATTGCTTTCTGAAGCTCCTGGTTTTTCATTGCAATCTCTTTCTGCAGTGGCCCGGCAGCGGCCTGCAGAGTTGATTCAGCTTGTTTTGCTTCTGGGAGTTGCTGGAAGATTTTACCGGAATCTACAACACCGACTTTTCCACTCTCCTGTGCAGCAAACGATTGGGGAGCAACAAGCACAAGGCTCAGGGCAACCGCCATAATAATACGGCGACACACGTTCATAAATCTTTGTGAATGATTCATCAATTTCATGGTTAAGGTTATCATGTAAATGAGTCGATACCGTATAATATCCAAGTGGACACAATTATACATCCAAAGGTAAGAATTCCCGGCTAAAAAACCGTTAAAAAGCTGAAAAGCCCAACTGATTATCCATTTTGATGTGAAAAAAAAGTTTTATAGCACCAAATTGCCGGTTCAGAAACTTTTTTTCTGAAAAAACTGTCCTGGTTGCTGCACGACAGCAGCTCTCATTTCAAGTTCAAAAAGGTATACCAGCAGTGAAGATACATCAATGTTGGTAGCTGTTGCAAGTGTATCGATGTGCATGGGTTCAGAACCCATACTTTGCATGATACTCTCTTCCTGGCTGGAAAGGTGGGAGATCGGAGAGTCATGCTGAAGCCCAGGTTTCACGGAACAACATGGTATGAATTGCCTTCCAAATTCGGTTATGATATCGTCCACACTCATGATAGCTTTGGCCTGACCTTGCTGTATAAGCTTGTTTGTTCCCCTTGATGTTCGTGAGAATATGCTTCCTGGTACCGCAAACACCTCTCGGTTCTGTTCAAGCGCCGTGGCTGCAGTGATAAGTGCCCCTCCTTTTACATCAGATTCAATAACAACTGTTCCGTCCGTGATTCCGGATATGATGCGATTTCGTTTCGGAAATTTTCCTGGAGAGAGCTTTGAACCAATCCACTCTTCTGAAATAAGCGCGCCATTTTCAATAATTCTTGGCCATAGCTTTCCTTTCGGATCGGTATAAATGGTATCAACACCGCTTGCAAGCACTGCGACGGTCATACCTCCGCTATCCAGAGTCGCGGCATGTGCTGCCGTATCAATGCCATAGGCCATTCCACTGAAGATGATAACCCCGAAGTTGACCAGTTCCCGGCAGAGCAGTGCTGTGCTTTGTCTGCCGTAGAGTGATGCCTGTCGGGTGCCAACTATAGCAAGGGAGAGAGCGTTTGCCTCAGGAACTCTTCCTCGCACGAAGAGGCAGGGAGGAGGATCATATATTTCCTTTAAAAGGCGAGGATAATCAGGATCAAAAATTGTTATAGCTTTTGCGTTGTAGTGGTGCAGTCTGGCAATCTGCTCTTCAGCGGCACTCTCTGCAGCCTGTCGGGTTTCTCTATGGTGAAGAAAACTGTAAATCTGTCGAGCCAGAGCTTCTCCGATACCCGGCACTTGCATCAGTTCAGTCACATCGGTGTGCAGTATATCGGTTACTCTGTTATGAAGATGAGCTGTGATTGCCTTGATTTTTGCCGGCCCGATGCCCGGAATAAGGGTCAGGAGAAGCAGCAGGATGGTGTTATCCATCAACGTGGTGGCTGAGAGAGCGCATGGAAAGATTAAAAGTCTCTTTTCATGAGAATGTTTGCAAACCCCTGCAAGTATTCTCTTCCTTCGGCATGAGGGAGATGATCTGCTGCTGTCAGTGCCTCTTCGGTATCACTGTTGATCAGTGCCGCAGTCTCTTCAAGAACACCGCAGCGTTCATAGACAGCTTTTACCTCAGGAACCCTGTCGGCACTGATGCCTTTATTGATGATGATTGAGTAGAGAAGATCACGATCACTTCCTGAGGTCAATTCGAGAGATCGCAGAAGAAGATAGGTTTTCTTGCCGTTGATGATATCACCACCAGCGATTTTGCCGGACTTTCCATTCACAGCCATAATATCGAGATAATCATCCTGTATCTGGAATGCTCTGCCGATTTTTTCGCCGAAAAGTACCAGACTCTGAAGCTGCTCCTCAGTTGCATTGCCAGCAACACCGCCAGCTTCAAGGGCAGCTGAAATAAGACGACCGGTCTTTTTTGAAATCATGTCGAGATAGTCAGCAATGGTGGCATCTTTTTTCTCTTCAAGTTCCATATCGAGTGCCTGGCCTTCACAGATTGTGATATTGGCGTGATTGAGAATATGGATAAGTTCTGCATGTCGGTTGGTTTTGGCTTGCAAGGCAAGTTCGTAGGCATAGGCAATCATCATGTCTCCAGTCAGTATGGCGGCATTGATGTTCCATTGCTTGTGCACGGTAGGCCTGCTGTGGCGGAGTTCCGCCTGGTCCATGATATCGTCGTGTATCAGGGTAAAGTTATGAAGGACTTCAACCGCAAGGGCTACATCCAGAGCATTATCCGAAGAACCGCATACTGCTTCTGAAGCAAGCAGTGTCAGAAATGGACGGATTCTTTTTCCATTTCCTTGGAGAATATACCTGGCTGGCGCATAAAGGGTGGCCGGAAGCTCTGCGTCAAAACACCTTCCAAGTGCATCGTTGATCCTCGAGTGGTAGATATGGTATTTATTTTCAACAAGTTGTTGTGTTACAGTCATATTTGTTATGAGATTAGTCATGGTTTACAGATAACTCTTTTGGTACGAAGCTGCGCTGTGTTGGCTGCGCCGGTCAGGAACATGGTGGCCCTGAGATCGTTAAGCCATGTTTGAATACTCTCCACAAGGATTCCTTCGTGAAGGGCTTTGAGGATATACTTGGCGGAGGCGGCAAGCTGCGCTCCAAGTGCCAATGATTTAGCAATGTCAATGCCGCACTCTATGCCCCCTGAAGCAATGATTTCAATGGTGCTGAATTCGGGATACTCTCGTTTAAGTGCGTTGATATCAAGCAGGCATTGTGCCGTAGGAATTCCCCAGTTCAGCAGCTCTTCAAGAGCAGATAAACTGAAACGGTTCTCCTGACCGAACTCTCTTGTATAGCGGATCTCTTCAACTTTCTGCCAGCTGGTGCCGCCAGCGCCGGCGACATCAATAACTTTTGCGCCGGCCTCAATCAGCTGGCGGGCTACAGATGCCGAAATACCGCTTCCGACCTCTTTGACTATAACGGGAACCGGGATTTTAGCGGTTATGGTCGATAGCTTTTCCAGAACATGTCGGAAATCAGTGTTTCCTTCAGGTTGAAAGAGTTCCTGTGCAGCATTCAAGTGTACAATGAGTCCGTCAGCTTCCAGAAGCTCAAGCATTATGGTTATTTCGGTCTCCGACAACCCTTTTGCAATCTCTGGAGCGCCGATGTTTGCAAAAATCTGTACCGACGGGGCATATTTTCTCACTACCGTAAAACTTTCCCGGTATGAACTGTTTTCAAGTGCCTGTCGCATGCTGCCAACCCCAAGGGGGATATTGAACTGCTCAGCGGCTTCTGCAAGGTGCTGGTTTAACGTTGCGGCTTCACTGTATCCGCCTGTCATGGAAGATATCATCAGCGGCGCACCGATTTTCCTGCCCAGAAAGGTTGTGGAAAGATCAATGTCAGAGAAAGAGATTTCAGGAAGGGCATTATGCTCAAATTCGAACCGTTCAAAACCTGTGGTTTTGCGGTTAAAAGTAATGTCGCCATGCAGGCATAGATCTACGTGGCTCTGCTTGCGCTCAATTGTTATATTGCTTGTTCTCTGGCTCATTCAAGTGATCATGCAGAAAGGATACTTTCCTTGCAGGGATTTGTAATACGTTAGATTTAAGATATAACTTAATAAAAATATACCATAACCTTTTACCGTATCTCTCAGTGGAATTGCCATGCTGAAAACATTGTTTGATATAGCTGTGCGTCATCTGCTTGGACGTCGACGCCAGACATTGACTACTATTTTTGGTGTGGCCATCAGTACAATGGTGCTGATTACTACCAATTCGCTTACCAGAGGCTTGCTTGATTCCTTTATTGAGACCATTGTGAATGTTGCGCCACATATAACGGTTAAAGGGGAAAAAATGCATCCGATGCCGGTAAATATCCTTGAGGCCGAGAGACCCAAAGCGGTAGCATTTGTTGACAATAATATCCAGAAGCAGGAGCGGGAGGAGGTGAGGAATTATCGTCAGATTCTCACTGTTTTCAGTTTGCCGCAGTATAAAAAACATGTTCTTGCAGCCTCACCCTATGTTGACTCACAGGTTATGGCTGTTAAAGGAAGCCGCAACCAGCCACTTCTCCTTAAAGGCGTTCTGATTGAGAAAGAAGATGCCATCAGTGGTATCGGAAAAAAACTGCTCGCTGGTAACATCGCCATGTTTGAAAAAACAAGTAATGCGCTTCTTGTGGGACGTACTGTTGCGAGGGATATGAACCTCAAGTTGAATGATGAGGTTATTATCATTTCTGCGTCGGGAAAAAGCCGGCAATGCAAGGTTGCCGCTATTTTTTTTTCCGGTGTTAATGCGGTCGATAATAGTGTTCTGGTCTCTTTAAAGCTTGGTCAAATCATTGAGGGATTGCCGGTAAATAAGGTTTCAGGCATCGCACTGAAAGTTGATACACCCCTTGATAATGCTCTTCTGGCAAGAGATCTTGAAAAGATAACCGGGTATCGATGCTTGACATGGCAGGAGGAAAATGCAAGTGTGCTCTCCCTGTTTGCACGTATCGGCTATATAGTTTTTTCTCTTGTGGCTTTTGTAGGTGTTGTATCAGGGTTCGGAGTGGCAAATATTCTTGTAACCACAGTTTTTGAAAAGAGCAGGGACATTGCTATCATGAAATCTTTGGGGTTTTCTGCACTGCAGCTGGTCAGCATGTTTGTGCTTGAGGGATTTATGGTGGGTCTCGCCGGAGCTCTTGCCGGAGGAGTACTTGCTATTGGTTCGATCAATTTGTTTGCAAGTATTCCTATCGAAAGCTCCCAGGGTCCAATCACCAAAACAGGCTTCAGTATGTCCTATAATCCTGTTTATTTTTTTCTTGTGATCGGTGTAACCGTTATAATAAGCACTCTTGCTGCAATTTTACCCTCAGCAAGGGCCGCTAAACTTGAGCCGGTCAGTGTACTCAGGGATAGTAGCCTGTAAATTTCACTTATCTCTGGAGATGGTTTGTTCGGGGTGCTGCAGCAGGTAGAGTTTGTAGTAGAGTCCTCTTTTTGCGAGAAGTTCCTGATGATTGCCGGTTTCCCTGATGACCCCTTTGTGCAGCACAATGATTCTGTCTGCTTTCTGAACGGTAGAAAGTCTGTGGGCAATGATAATGGAGGTGCGGTCACTCATGAGACGGGCAGTTGCCAGGTCAATAAGTGATTCAGTTTCAGTGTCAACGGAGCTTGTGGCCTCATCGAGGACAAGAATTTCGGGATTGTAGAGGAGTGCACGGACGAAGGCGATCAGCTGTTTTTGTCCCGAAGAGAGTCCTGTACCGTTTTCAAGCACTTTGTATTCGTAATTGCCTGGAAGCTGATCAATAAACCGGTCAGCACCTACAATTCTTGCTGCTGTTCTTATGGCGTCGTCAGACACCTCAGGGTTGCCGAATGCAAGGTTTTCTTTTATGGTACCGGAAAACAGAAAGACATCCTGCATGACAACACCAACAAGTTTTCTCAACGAGGGTTCCGGTATATTTTGCAGTTGAATGCCGTCAATGGTCACCGAGCCTTTCTGGAAGGGATAGAGCCTGGAGAGGATATTGATAAGCGTGGTTTTTCCACTTCCCGTTGCCCCGACAATGGCAATTTTTTCACCATGCCGGATTTCAAATGAGATATCTTTCAGTATCCAGTTTTCCTGGTCATAGGCGAACCAGACATTATTGAATGTGATGCTCTCTCTGAACGTAGCAAGATGGTGCAAACCTGACGGGTTTTCTATGCCCTCCTTTTCATCGAGCAGTCTGATAATTCGGTCTGAGCTTGAGATGGCGGTTTGAATAACATTGAATCTGTCGGAAAGATGCTGAAGCGGGCGGAAAAAAAGCCAGATATACTGAACAAATGAGATAACTACTCCTATGGTGAGATCTGCCTTGAGCAGTCGTATACCGCTGTTCCAGATTACCAGGCCTGCGGCAGCAGCGCTGAGAACCTCAATAAGTGGATAATAGATGGAGAAGTAAAAGACTGTCCGGATATTGGCATCCCGGTGATCGGCATTGATACCGGCATATTTGCTGAATTCGCGCTCTTCACGGTTAAACAATTGGACAATTGTCATCCCGGTAATATGCTCCTGAAAAAAAGTGTTCAGTCGAGCCAGATGAGTGAGGACATCCTGAAAAGCCGCCCTGACCCTGTTTTTGAATGTTATGGTTGCATAGATCATCAGGGGCAGAATGCTCAGGACTATAAGAGTGAGCTGCCAGTCGATCCATACCATAAGCACAACAATGAAAAAGAGCTGCAGGAGGTCACCGAGAATAGTGATGATTCCGCTGGAAAGCATTTCATTCAGCGATTCGACATCATTGGTTGATCGTGTGATCAGTCGTCCTATGGGGTTTCGGTCATAAAATCTCGCCGGCAGTTTCTGCAGGTGAGTGAAAATATCCATTCTGATATCGAATACAGCTTTCTGGCCGATAATCTGTGTCCACCAGGTTGTGATATACTGCTTGATACCGTCAAGAAGAATTGATCCCGCAATCAACACACTGATCAGTGTCAGCCCCTTGAGATCACCCTTGGCGATATAGTCATCAATAGCGATCTTCGTCAGATAAGGTCTCAGCGGACCAAGAAATGATCCCGCGATTGTCAGCGCAATAGCCGCGCTGATAAGAGTTTTATAGGGTTTTAAATAGCTTAAAAGGCGGGAGACAATGTAGAGGTCAACCGAACCTTTTCTCTTCTTTTGAAGTGTTTCATCCTGCTGGGGCTTGAAACTTTTTTTTGTCGATTCGTTACTCATGGATTTTACTGACAAATAAATACCTGACTGGGAAGGGTCACAACTTGAGCGTCCGTTTCTCTATCTCAAGCTTGACTTCGCTTGCCAGTTTTTCGGCCCGAGCTTTTGACGGAGCCTCGGCATAGATTCTCACAATAGGCTCTGTATTTGATGGTCGAAGATGAACCCAGCTATCAGCAAAATCAAGTTTCAGTCCATCAAGAGTGTTTGCTTTGGCTGTATGGTAGTGCTGGGCAATATCGATAAATATTTGTTCAAGTGTGCTACGGTCAGTTGAGCCAAGCAAGATTTTCTGCTTTGACATAAAGTACTCTGGAAACTCTTGCCTGAATTGAGATAACTTACCGTTCTTGTGTTCGGCACGCCAGAGTGTGAACGCCTGGACGAAAAGCGCAATACCAGCCAAGGCATCCCTGCCATAGTGGAGTTCGGGAAGTATAACCCCGCCGTTTCCCTCACCGCCAATGACGGCCTGCATTTTTTTCATTACCTCAGTGACGTTGGCTTCGCCGACTTTTGCACTATAGCAATCCACGCCATGTCGCTCTGCAACATCGCGCAGTGCGCGGCTGCTTGAGAGGTTGTTGACAACAGCTCCTGCTTTATGTCGCAGGTAAAAATCAGCGCAGGCGACAAGTGTATACTCTTCTCCAAAAAGAGAACCATCTTCACAGATGAGTGCAAGCCGGTCAACATCAGGATCGACAACAATGGCGAAATCGCATTGACTCTTTTTGAGAGCAAAGATGGTGCTGGAAAGATTTTCCTCTATTGGTTCGGGATTCCTTGGAAACAGGCCACTGCCATTGCATGCAAAGGGTACAATGCTCTCGATACCAAGCTTTTCACAAAGTTGTGGCACAATCGAAAAGCCAGCACCTTCGACACAATCCACCAGCACACGCAAATGCTGGGCGGCAATTGCTGCGTTATCAATACAGGAGAGCTGAAGGACTTTTTCGATATGCAACTCATCATACCGGTTATTCTGGGAGATGGTGCCGATGGTGTCCCAGTGCGCAAAGAGGAAAAGCTCCTTTTCTGCAATTTCAAGCAGTTCATCAACCTCTCCGGCACTTAAGAACTCACCCTGGTTGTCGAGCATTTTCAGTGCATTCCATGCAACAGGGTTGTGTGATGCTGTAATGATCAGTCCGCCATCGGCACCTTCAGCAGTTACGGCGATTTCAACAGTGGGGGTTGTTGCAATACCGATATCTATGACATCACATCCACAAAGCACCAGCGTATTGCTGATAAGGTTTCCGATTGCCTCGCCAGTAGGTCTGGTATCTCTGCCGATGACTATTCGTGGTTTTTTTTCCAGACTATTTCCCCCTTTTTTCCGTAAAGTCCAGGAAGCAAAGGCCATTGCAAATGAGGTGAGATTTTTCGGAGTCAGGCTTTCGCCAACAATTCCCCTTATCCCGGAAACGCTGATCATCAGGCTCATAGTATTCATTGATTAGTATGAGTGAAATTTGGCGAAATATAATAAAAAGAAAGGAGGTCAGCGCAATCCTTTTCCGATTTTCCCCGGTTACCTTTTGATTTGTTGCTTGATTGTTTTATATTGCAAACCATTTGTTATTTCAACAATTTTTTATCCTAACAGCAACCTTATATGCCTTTACACAAATCGGCTGAGAAAAGACTGCGGCAGTCAGAAAGAAGAAATGCCAGGAACAGATCAAGGAAAAAAGAGCTGAAAGTTCTTGTGAAAACCATGCAGAAACTGATTGATACCAGCGCTGACAAGACAGTTGTCGAAGTCGCCTACCGCTCAGCTGTTCAGAAGCTCGATAGACTTGGTGTGAAAAGTTACATTCATCCCAACAAAGCATCCCGAAAGAAGTCTCAGCTGACACGCCTTTTAAACAGCTACGTCAAGGCTGAATGACAGAAAAAAGAGTGTTGATACACTATATATATTGATCTTCATCGTATCACATGCACTCCGGAAAGTCTGTACAGAATGGTTAAAGTTTTCATGCCGGGCTACTATTAAAAATCGTTAATGTTTGCATATTTTCGCGGCAAGCTGGCTTTGCTCTTACCGGAAGAAGCTGTTGTGGAGGTTTCTGGTATAGCATACCGGTTTTTGATTTCCGCAAGTACACATCGCCAGCTGCCCGAGCCGGGCAGCGAAGTGCTTTTATTTTCACATCTTTCTGTCAGGGAAGACGCTCTTCAGCTTTATGGCTTTTCAAAGGAAGAAGAACGTCAGCTCTTCAGGCTGCTCTTGCTGACTTCTGGCGTTGGACCAAAGCTTGCCTTGGCAGTTCTTTCAGGATTACCTGTTCAGGATGTCCACGAAGCCATTCTCAACAACACCCCCGAACGACTTTACGGTATCACCGGTGTCGGAAAGAAAACAGCATCAAGGATTATTCTTGAATTGAGGGATAAAATTCTGAAACTTCCACCACTAAGCGGTTTAGCCGCACCAGCCACACTTCAATCGTCCCGGTTGCGGGAAGATGCCATCAATGCTCTTGTCATGTTGGGATTTTCCAGAATTACGGTTCAAAAAGCTGTTGTAGCTCTGCTCGAACAAAAACCCGACCTCACTGTCGAAGAGGTTGTCAAATCAGCTCTTGTTTCAATTCATAACAGTTAGCAGGGAACGGTGACCTACCAGGAAGCTCTTGATTTTCTTTATCCGCTGCACCGATTCGGAATAAAACCCGGCCTTGATCGAGTTTATACTCTGCTGAGTTTTCTCGGTTCACCTCACAAGCGATTAGGGTTAGTGGTTCATATTGCCGGTACGAATGGCAAGGGAACCGTTGCTGCTGCACTTGCCTCGATATTTCAACAAAGTGGCAGGAAGACCGCGCTTTATACCTCTCCTCATCTGGTTGATTTTACAGAACGAATGCGTATCAACGGTGTGCAGATTGCACCGGAGAAGGTCGCATACTATTGTTCACTGTGCAAGGATGTGGTCGTTGACAACCAGTTAACATTTTTTGAGGCCACAACAGCTATTGCATTTGCCTGGTTTGCCGATGAAGGAGTTGACGTTTCTATCATAGAAACCGGCATGGGGGGACGGCTCGATGCCACCAATATTCTTGATCCCCAATATGCGGTGATTCCGAGTATCGGTATGGATCATACAGAGTGGCTTGGCGGGACACTCTCCTTGATTGCGGCTGAAAAAGCTGCCATTATAAAAAAAGGATGCCGGGTTTTTACCGCAGTGACTGAGCCGGAAGCCCTCTTGCCGATAGAGCAACAGGCTCAATTATGCGAGGCACCACTCTTTGTTATCGGAAAGGATATGGTCAGCCGTGCGTTTTCTGCAGAGCCGGGAATCCTTGAGCTTGATATCAGGAGCCCGTTAAGAGAGTATCCGGCACTTAAGGTTCCTCTTACCGGATCATTTCATGCCACAAATGTATCTCTTGCTGTTCTGGTTGCTGAAGAGGCAGGTATTGCATCACAGGATATCTATACCGGGCTTGAACGGTTATTGCAGACCGGTTACAGGGCAAGGCTTGAAAAAATCGATACGCATCCAACTATCCTTCTTGACGTATCGCACAATCCGGATGGTATGCGTGTAACGGTTAATGCCCTTCTTCCCTTTCGGGATTCCTATCGTAAGATATACGTCATGCTTGGTCTTGCCTCAGATAAGGATGCACGGGCCGTTATTTGCGAGCTGTTGCGTCTCAACTGCACCTTTGTTCCGGTTACTATTCCTTCGGAACGTAGCGTCCCGGCTGAAGAGCTTGGCCTCTTATGTGAACATTTGGGGGGTGAGGCGACAGTATTCAGCAGCGGGCGAGAGGGACTTCACTACTTGCGTAAAACAGCTGGCAAGGATGACCTGATTTTGGTGACAGGTTCTTTTTATCTTGCTGGCGATATTATTGCATCTGCCCTATGATAAAGCCGTTGCTGAAAACAAGTTTTTTTATTGAAATAATTTTATATTTAAAGCAAACCACCAGAATTCTTCATGTATGTAAGGGAGTAGCCTGTTCGATAATTTCTTGTTTTGATTATCCCTTTATTTCAATTTTAGATTTCCCCTGTCATCTTCTTTTTCCTGCTTTCATGTTACATGACAAAGCGTTAAAGATAATTCACATATATGATTCATGACATCGGTCGATACCTTGGATCTACCGATCAGGGGTGATATGCAATCCTAAATCTTCCAGTTTTTTTTACAAATAACAAGCGTTGAATACCATTACAATGTCGAACAATTCGGTTTTTAAAGGTCTGGACATCAATATGCTCCAGAAAAAAAAGGTTTATGAGTTACATGCATTAGCCAAAGAGATTGGCGTAGTTGCTGCGGGCTTACGCAAGGAAGAGCTGATTTTCAAGATTATAGAGGCTCAGTCACAGAAGAATACAGATTCTGAAAGTGGCAATGTTATGGTTAATACTGGCGTTTTGCAGGTAATTCCGGAAGGTTACGGCTTTTTACGATCTGCGAATTATAATTACCTCTCCTCTCCTGACGATATTTATGTATCTCCCTCTCAGATCAAGCGCTTCAACATGCGTACCGGAGATACGGTTTCAGGTCAGGTCAGGGCACCAAAAGAGGGGGAAAGGTTTTTTGCATTATTGAAAATTAATACCATTGATGGTAACGATCCCGAAATTACAAGAGAAAGACCCTATTTTGAAAACCTGACTCCTCTTTTTCCTCGTGAACGACTTAAGCTTGAAACCAAGCAGTCTGAAGCCTGTGGGCGCATTATGGATATCTTTACCCCTATCGGAAAAGGGCAGAGAGGGTTGATTGTGGCGCAGCCTAAAACAGGTAAAACCATGCTTCTGCAGATGATTGCCAATGCGATTATAAAAAATCATCCTGAAGTTTACCTTATTGTCCTGCTTATAGATGAACGTCCTGAAGAGGTGACTGATATGGCTCGCAGTGTACCTGCAGAAGTTGTAAGCTCAACTTTTGATGAAGATCCTGAACGTCATGTTCTTGTTGCCGATATGGTGCTCGAAAAGGCAAAACGGCTTGTGGAGGTCGGCAGAGATGTGGTGGTACTTCTTGATTCAATTACACGACTGGCAAGGGCACATAATACCATCATTCCTCACTCTGGAAAAATATTGTCGGGTGGTATCGATGCCAATGCACTTACCAAGCCGAAACGTTTTTTTGGTGCAGCACGTAATATCGAAGAAGGTGGCAGTCTGACCATCATTGCAACAGCGCTGGTTGATACTGGTTCGCGTATGGATGATGTTATTTTCGAAGAGTTTAAAGGTACGGGTAATATGGAGCTTCTGCTCGACCGCCGACTTTCCGAACGTCGTATATTTCCTTCCATCGATATTCTCCGTTCAGGCACCCGGAAAGAAGAGCTTCTCTTTACACAGGAAGAGCTTTCAAGAACATGGCTTCTCAGAAAGTATCTTGCCGACAAAAACCCGATCGAATGCATGGAGTTTATGCGCGAAAAAATGGCTGACACCAAAGACAACAAGGATTTTTTCAAATATATGAATGCCTGATTCACACATCTGGCGCTGCATGCTGGGAGTTGAGCAATACGATGAATTTGTATTAGTTATGAAATAAGGTTTGCGGTTTTGAAAAAATTTCCTATATTATCAGCCTTTAAAACAAGAGGAAAGACACTTACTATATGCCCTGCGGAAAAAAGAGAAAACGCCATAAAATGGCTGTACACAAGCGCAAAAAGATGCGCCGTAAGAACAGGCACAAGAAGCGCCAGAGATACCAGAATAAGTAAGTTCCGGTACTCTCCTGTACCTTGGTTATAGGTTGAGAATATAGCTCAGTCGGTAGAGCATCTGCCTTTTAAGCAGAGGGTCGAAGGTTCGAGTCCTTCTATTCTCACTGAAATCCAGTATTTCAGTGTATTGACAAGCCCGAGTGGTGAAATTGGTAGACACACTATCTTGAGGGGGTAGCGCCGAAAGGTGTAGGAGTTCGAATCTCCTCTCGGGCACTTGTTTTTTGTATAAAGCCGCTATCAAGCGGCTTTATACATTTTCACTCCTTTAGTCGTTTTTCCATTATACTCTCCTAAAGAACACTTCTGATAATCAGGAATAACTTCAATGAATATTGCTGTCTGTCTCTGTCAGGTGCCCGATACTGCATCGGTTATTGGATTTGTTGATGGAGCAGTAGACCGTTCAAGAGTTAATGAGGTCATGAATCCCTATGATGAATATGCCCTTGAAGAAGCAGTACGTCTTAAAGAGTGTTTTCAGCAAAGTATAGTTACTGTTTTTTGCGTGGCTCCTGATTCAGCCAGGGAGATGTTGCGCAAAGCACTTGCTCTTGGGGCTGACAGGGCTGTACGGGTGAGTTGTCCGACAGAGTTGTCCGACCCGTTTCAAACAGCAAGGGTGTTGAGTCAGGCGATTTCCGCTTATTATTCAGCGGTCTTGCCAGATCTGGTTTTTTGCGGAAAGCACTCTACAGATTTTCAAAGTGGACAGGTTCCTCCAATGCTTGCGCAGATGCTTGGTATGGCATCGGTCAGTGGAATTACCGCTCTGACGGTTTCTGGAGAGGGATTCCAGGTTGAGCGGGAAATCGAAAGGGGAATTGAATATATTTTTGTTACCTCTCCTGTACTGCTCAGTGCGGAAAAAGGCTTGAATACTCCTCGTAATACTACCGTCCGGGCGGTGATGGAAGCAAGAAAAAAAACTGTTGATCTTTTGACGGTCACTCTTCATGAAGAGCCGTTAGTTGTTATGAAAGATATAGAGCCTCTGGAAAGAAAAAAATTATGCCGTATTCTCTCGGATGAAAAGGAGCTGATCAGGCTTCTCAGTCAAGAACGTCATCTGTTCTGAACGGAGGAGAAAAAAGAAGAGCACATGCAGTGATGAATAAATTTCTTGTATTTCTGGAACAACGAGATGGTATTGTACAACAAACCTCTATCGACACCTGGAACAGGGTTCAGAAAATTGCCGAGTTACAGGGAGCGGCTGTGGTGTCAGGAATTATTGCAGGGCCAGCGGATATTCGGCAGCTTGAAAGCACCATTACCGGAGATGGGGTTATATATCATGCGGCCGATGAGAGTCTGAGGTTGTACAATCAGGCATATTATACCAGGCTTGTTGCTGATACCTTTAAAGGTAATGATTGTTCTGCCCTGTTTTTTGCCGATACGGCAATGAGCAGGGATTTTGCACCACGACTTTCAGTAGCTCTTCAGGCCTCATTACTCACAGGTTGCATGAAGTTTGATGCAGATATGCCGGGTGGCTGTTCGAGACCAGTCTATTCAGGCTCACTCCTGTCGACCTTTATTCCCAAACGCAGCCTCAGGATCTATATCCTCTCTTTAAGTACAACGGACTCTTCCTGCTCTTCCAGAGGTCATATTGACTTCATGGAGCTTGAGCCTCAGAGCTTTACAGATGAACCTCTTGTTTCGTCTGTGAACCGGATTGTTATGCACGAGGGAACTCCCGATGTTGCCGAAGCTGCTGTTATTGTCGCAGGAGGAAGAGGTATGGGTGGAGCGCAGGGTTTTGTTCTTCTTGAACAGTTAGCCCAGCTTCTCGGGGGGGCTGTCGGAGCAAGCCGGAGCGCAGTTGATGAAGGGTGGCGTCCTCATGCCGAACAGATTGGGCAGACCGGAAAAACCGTTTCTCCTGCACTCTACTTCGCATGCGGAATATCAGGAGCTGTCCAGCACCTTGCCGGTATCGGGTCAGCCGGTACTGTTGTTGCGATTAACATTGATCGGCATGCGCCGATTTTCGATGTTGCGGATTATGGTATTGTTGGCGATGTGCATATTGTGCTGCCGAAACTTCTCGATTTATTCAAGGATTTTTTGAAGACGAAATGATTAACACTACCTTAGTGTTAGGAAGCAGAGAGCGATAGAACGTAGCTCCCGTGGAACGTAATTATTTTATTCAGCCAATGCGTAAACTTCAGGTAGATATACTTGGACTTTCAACAAGTCCTCATACGAACGGTGCCTATGCTCTTATTCTTTATGAGTTGGAGGGAAAGCGCAAACTTCCCATTATTATTGGTGGCTTTGAAGCTCAGGCAATTGCCCTGAAGCTTGAAAATATTAAACCGCCGCGCCCCTTCACCCACGATCTGTTCAAGAATATAGCAGATGTTTTTCATCTGCATGTCAATGAGATTATTATCGATGAACTGCATAATGAGACCTTTTATGCCAAGGTTGTCTGTGAAGTCAATGGTGAAGTGCATGAAATTGATGCACGACCCAGTGATGCCATTGCTATTGCGGTAAGATTTAATGCGCCATTGTTTGTTACCGAAGAGATCATGGATGAGGCGGGTATTAAGGAAGAACAGAAAGAGGAGGGTGAGGAAGAGCCGGAGGCGATGCAGCCAGAAGAGATACCATCTGTTGCACTCAGACCCGCCGTCAAGCTTGAGGAGCTGCAGTCGGCACTCAATGATGCGATAAGCAATGAAAACTATGAAGAAGCTGCCAGACTGCGGGATGAAATAACCCGTTTGAAAAGCAGTTCATGAAGAGATGAAACATGTCACATGCAAAAAAGGAGGCTGTCAGCCTCCTTTTTTGCATTGATACAAACTATTCATTTGCTCCACCGAAGCTGAAGGTAAAGCTGAACCCCTGCTGCGCCTTGTTAGGTATACTGTCAACGGCATTGAACCCGTAACCGTAATCAAGTCCGATTTGACCGATAATCGGCAGGTAAAGACGCAGGCCAACTCCAGCTGATTTTTTCAGCTCTGAATAATTTACAGCCTGCTTGTTTTGCCACAGATCACCCGCCTCAACGAAGGCCAGTGCATAAATGCTCACCGACTGTGACATGGTCAGAGGGTAGCGCAGCTCAGAGGTGAACTTTGAATAGATTTTGCCGCCATAAAGGGTCGATGTCGGGTCTGAGGGGTATAAATTTGCACCGAGGCTTCGGTCGTTATACCCTCTCAGCGGCACCGTTGGCAGAGTGGACATGCCACTGCCTCCCATGTAGAAGAACTCAGTGTAGGGGATGTAATCATTGTTGGTAAAGGTTCCAAGATATCCGTGCTGGGTTGAAATGTTCCAGACAAGGTTTTTGGTGATCGGGAAAAACCAGCTTGAGCTACCGATAAACTTGTAGAAATCAACCGTACCAGGCAGTGGTCCTCCGGCAAGCTCTGCCGAGATTGAGTTTTTGCTCCCTTTTCGCGGATAGATCGGGCTGTCAATGCTGTTTCGGGTAATGGTCTGTGTTATCGAATACTCATCTGCCTGGTTAGGGGAATTTGTCGCTGATGCATAGATACTCAGGAGCCCTCCTGTGGTGTGCAGATATTTTACTCTCCAGTTGATCGAGAAGTAGTCATCCGGCCAGGTCAGACGCCTGCCGACTGACAGTGTTGTGCCATACTGATCCATAATTGTCGGGGTAACGCCGTCACTGTTGTAGATATAGGCGCTATGGGTGTCGAAGACGGAAAATCCAACAGCTGTGGGGGTGCCAAATGCCCATGGTTCAGTAAAGGAGAGGCTGAGAGTATTGTAGTTGTCACTGCCGAATTGCCATTGAAAGCCCAGTTTCTGGCCGTCGCCGTGTGGCAGAGGCTGGTAGGCTTCAGCATTGAAGATATCTCCCAGCGAAAAGTTACTGAAGGTGATGCCGAGTGAACCGACAAATCCAGTGCTGCTGTAACCGACAGATGTGTTGAAGGTATCGGTCTGTTTTTCGACGACATTATAGGTCAGGTCAACCGTGCTGTTTTCAGGGTTTGGGTGAATATCGGGTGTAATCTGCTCAGGGTCGAAGTAGTTGAGCATGCTCAGCTCCCTGATACTGCGCACCACATTCTGGCGACTGAACATATCACCAGGAGTTGTATAGAGCTCCCTGCGGATAACCTGATCTTTTGTTTTGGTATTGCCTTTGATATTGATGGTGTTGAGCTGGAATGGTTCGCCCTCAACCAGGCTGATATCCAGATCGACCACATCGGGTTTGATAACCCTCTCCTCAAGTTTTGCCTTGAAGGAGAGATAGCCGCGATCGAGATAGATCGAACTGATATCGGAGTTGTCCTGCGAGAAATTCAGCTTTTCCTGAATGAATTTGGCATTGTAGCTGTCTCCTTTTTTAATTTTAAAGGTGTTATTGAGAATTTCCGTTGTAGCAAAATCCTTGGTATTGCCACTCCAGGTAATGTTTCCGATATGATATTTCTGGCCTTCATCAAGATAGATATCAAGAATAATGCCTTTTTTGTCGTCGGTATTGGTGATCGAGTCGCGTAAAACTCTTGCATCGCGGTAGCCGTTATTCCTGTAGAACTCAACAAGCAGGCTCTTGTCATCGTTGAATTTATCATTATCAAGTTTTGGTGTGCCGAAAATTTTACGCCACCATGAGTTCTGATGGGTTTCATTGAACACCCCTCTCAGCTTTTTCTGGCTGAAGGCATTGTTGCCGTGAAAGGTGATTTTTTCAATAGAGACCTTTGCGCCTTCAGTTATTGAAAAAATGGCATTGACATGATTTTTGCCGTTTTCCTTGGTGTGAAATTCCGCTCCAGCGGTCAGATAACCCTTTGAAGCATAGAGCTTTTCAATTTTGTTGGCGGCAGTAAGCAGATCCTGCTGGCTTAATTTTTTCCCGGTTACCAGAGTCACTTTCCGGCGCAACTCATCATCATCAAGCTTTTTGTTGCCTTCAAAGGTTATCTTGTCAAGAACGGGCAACTCTTTGACACTGAATGTCAGAGCGATGTTTTTCTGGCCAAGATCGGTCTGCTGAACGCTTATATCACTGAAAAGCTGGAGTTGCCAGAGGTATTGCATGGCCGCAGCAAGTTCAGGTCCAGGTATGGCAATCCGATCGTTGATCTTGAGCGGAATCGTGGCGGTTATCTCTTTTTCATTCAGCGTCTCAAGGCCGCTGAAAGAGATGGATGTGACAGTGAAAGCATCCTTTTTGGTGTCACTGCTTTTTGTCTGTTCAGCCACCGCACTCGGGTTGTCTGCTTTTGTTTTCCTCGTTTTTGCCTCAGCTGTGTTTTCTATAGCATTCAGGGCAAGGGCAAGCAGAACTAAGGTTATCAGTTTTCGCGTTTTTTTCATTGAAATTCCAGGGACTAATCAGGTTAAAGCTTGCGGGCAGCTATATTATTTTTCTGAATCTGTTCACTTGTCTGTCCAAACCGTCGCTCCCTGCTTTGAAATTCCAGTATAGCATCATAGAGTTGTGATCGGCGAAAGTCAGGCCAGTAAGTGTTCGTAAAGTAAATTTCGGAATAGGCGCTTTGCCAAAGCATAAAATTGCTGATTCTGAACTCCCCGCTGGTACGGATCAGAAGTTCGGGATCGGGCATGGAGGCAGTAGAAAGGTATGATGAGACAATTTGTTCATTGACATCTTCAGGTTTTAATCGACCAGACTGTATATCAAGCGCAATAGCCTTGCAAGCATGTACAATATCCCATTGACCGCTGTAACTGAGAGCAATATTTAACACGAGCTTGTTGTTGTTCCTGGTAAGCTCCATGGTTTCCTTCAAAGTAGAACGAACTTTATCCGGTAGTATATCGATCTCGCCAATGACATTAAGGCGGATATCGTTCTCATGGAGTTTACGGCTTTCCCGGCCAATAACATTTACCAGAAGCCGCATCAAGGCGGTGATTTCGTTTTTTGGCCGCTTCCAGTTTTCAGTTGAAAAAGTGAAAAGAGTGAGAAATTTAATGCCAAGTTGTGAGCATGCTTCTACAACATCTCTGACAGAGTCAACCCCTGCAACATGCCCCTCAATTCTTGTCTTGCCTTTCGATCGTGCCCACCGCCCGTTACCATCCATAATTACGGCAATATGGAGAGGGAGTGAGCACGATGATTTAAGCTCAGCTTGTATGTTTTTATCAACAGAGGTATTGTCCGAGGAAAACCAGTGAGGATTAAAGGTTGATGAACGTGTCATTTTTTTTATGAGTGTCATAATTCCTTTTTACTCCTTATTGTTTGCCGGGCAGCCTTGAACATTTCATACGCTGATTTCCTTTAGTGTAAAATAGCTTGAATTGAATAATATGCAGTTATTTCTTATTATACAAACTTTACTCAGAGCGAAAACCTGTAAAGTCGACAGGCAATTTTTTCTTGAAGGTAACAGGAATATTAGATAAAGATCTTTTCTGTTAAAATAATTTATAAAAGACGTGCATTCAAGTAGTTACGAAGATCTACGCATCAAGCTTCTTTCCAAAGTCATCTCCTGCGAAGAGGTAGTGCGTTATTATCTGGAACGTATAGATCGTCATCAGGATGACAATATTTATATAACAGTTTTTCATGAGTCGGCGCTTGAACGGGCGCGCTCTCTTGACAGGAAGCTTCAGGAAGGGGAAATCCCTGGAAAACTTTTCGGCATGCCGATGGCCATAAAGGATAATATTGCCATAAAAGGAGGTCGGCTTACCTGTGCATCAAAAATTCTTGAGAATTACGAAAGTGTCTATGATGCAACCGCTGTCATCAGGCTTGAAGCGGAAGATGCTGTTTTTCTCGGAAAAACCAACATGGATGAGTTTGCCATGGGCAGCTCGAATGAAAATTCGGCATTTGGCAATGTTCCCAATCCCTTCGATAAAACAAGAGTACCAGGCGGAAGTTCTGGTGGTTCAGCCGCGGCAGTTGCCAACGGTCTTGCCATGGTGGCTCTCGGTTCAGATACAGGAGGTTCCGTTCGGCAGCCTGCAGGTTTCTGCGATATTGTAGGCTTGAAACCAACCTATGGAAGGATTTCCCGTTACGGTCTGGTGGCCTTTGCATCCTCTTTTGATCAGATAGGTGTGCTGGCCCGGAATTGTGATGATGCAGCGCTGGTGCTCGAAGTAATGGCTGGCAAGGACGGTCATGATGCTACATCTTCCTATCATGCCGTGACCGATTACTCTGCTGAAATGGCCACTGTTTCGGTTGAGGGGCTTAAAATTGGTATTCCAAAAGAGTATTTTCCTGAAACTCTTAATCCTGAAGTTGCCCGTATTGTGAAGGGAAAGCTTCATGAACTTCGCGATCGGGGAGCTGAACTTGTCGATATACACCTTCCTGACAGTGAATATGCCATAGCGGCATATTATATTCTTGTGACGGCTGAAGCATCATCCAATCTTGCCCGTTTTGATGGAGCAAGATATGGCTATCGCTCTGCAAATTCCGAGGATCTATCGGCCATGTACGTGAATTCGAGAACAGAAGGGTTCGGCAGGGAGGTTAAGCGCAGAATCATGCTCGGCACCTATGTTCTTTCCGCAGGGTATTACGACACCTATTACAAAAAAGCACAACAGGTAAGAAGGGTATTTCAGGATCGTTACCGTGAAGCTCTTGAGGCTGTTGATGTCATAGCCGGACCGACATCTCCCTTTCCTCCTTTCGGTATTGGGGATAAAACTGAAAATCCTCTCGAAATGTATCTTGCCGATGTTTTCACTGTTCCGGCCAGTATCGTCGGCATGCCGGCTATCAGTGTACCGCTTGGGTTTGACAACCTGAACCTTCCTGTAGGAATGCACCTGATCTGTAATTTTTTTGAGGAGGGCAAGCTGCTTGGTATTGCAAAACACATGCAGCGCTCTCTGTGACCTTCTGGGAGTACTTAGCAATCATTAATTATAATATTTTTGCATCATGAGTGTATTAGTCAACAAGGATACCCGTCTGCTTGTGCAGGGGATAACCGGAGCGGAAGGTACCTTTCACACCTCCCAGATTCTTGAATATGGAACCAATGTTGTAGCCGGTGTTACCCCCGGAAAAGGTGATATTCTTTATCATGGTAATGACAAGGACAAGTTCTGCCGGCCTGTGCCGGTCTTCCACACTGTTCGAGAGGCAGTTGATAAAACTGAAGCCAATGCGACAGTTATTTTTGTTCCGGCCTCTTTTGCTGCCGACGCTATCATGGAGGCTGCTGATGCCGGATTGAAGGTGATTATCTGTATTACAGAAGGTATTCCGGTTAACGATATGATGAAAGCCTATGCTTTTATCAAGGAAAAGGGAGCCGTTCTTGTTGGCCCCAACTGTCCGGGAGTTATCACCCCTGGTGAGGCTAAAGTTGGTATTATGCCTGGCTTTATTCACAAAAAAGGCACCATTGGTGTTGTATCCCGCAGTGGTACACTGACCTATGAAGCAGTACATCAGCTTACGCAGGTTGGTCTTGGCCAGTCAACATGCATAGGTATTGGAGGTGATCCGATCATTGGTACCCGGTTCATCGATGCGATCAAACTTTTTGCGGAGGACGATGAGACCGAAGGACTTATTATGATTGGTGAAATAGGTGGAAGCGCAGAAGAAGAGGCTGCAGAGTATATTCAGAAATATTTCAAAAAACCTGTTGTTGGGTTTATTGCTGGTCGTACAGCGCCTCCCGGACGCAGGATGGGACATGCCGGTGCCATAGTATCTGGAGGTAAAGGAACCGCTGACGACAAGATAAAAGCCATGGAAGCAGCTGGTATTCATGTGGTTGACAGTCCTGCTGATTTGGGCGAAGCCATGATCAAGGCACTTGGCCGGTAAGAAGAGAAAATCGACAGATTGAACATGCGAAGCCCTGTATTCACTGAATCACAGGGCTTTTCGTTACAAATCACACATAACAAGCTTACTTTTCAGTCAGACTCGATTTCACTGAGACTGTTGATAGATCCATTACTCTGCATAAGTCATTCGGGGAGGCCTTATCATCGTTGGTGAAATCAATCTGGGCGGCTCTATCGAATCAATCTATAATCCGGTGACGATTGCAGAAATTGCCGTTGAAAAAGGGGCGACAGCTCTCTTGATGCCGGTAGCATGCCGCCGACAACTACTTGATCTCTCCGACGACATGGCAACTAAAATTGATATCCAATTTTATTCAGATGCCAAGGATGCATTATTGAAGGCGATGGTAGAGTAATTTCCTGGTCAATTATTATATTCACAAAAGCGCCAGCGAGTGCAGCGTTGGACATCAGATTCAGTTATTGCCTCTGAGGTGCTGCATGATCTTGGGGCTTTTTTAAAAGGAGGGAATATGGAAGAGAACGAATCAGTTGAGCGCTTGTGGGAATTGGCTGAAGAGACCTTTGAATGCTCAAAGGATAGTCTCAACGATGCTATTGAGGGTGATTATCAATTCACTCTTGATGATCTCGACAAGATTTTGCCTGAGCTTGCCAAAAGAATATTTATGATGGGATTCATAACAGGCTTGGAGTCTCAATTATTTGATGACCAAGATGATGACAACGGAGATGAGATAAACTGATCCAGTTAAAGTCCCAGAGTGATCAGGTCATGGATATGGACCATCCCTACCGGATGCTGTTCATTGTCGCAGACCAGCAGTTGTGTGATGCGATAGGTCTCAAGGATATCAAGGCACTCTTTTGCCATTGTTTGAGTTGATACGGTTTTTGGGTTTGCTGTCATGACTGAGCCGGCACTGAGGCCCAAAAACTCCCTGCCGCTTTGTACCAGCCGACGAAGATCACCATCGGTAAATATGCCAGTAAGGCATCCTTCATCATTGATAACAGCGCTTACTCCATATCGTTTCGAGGTCATTTCAAGAATAAGATCAGTAACAGAGGCATTTTCTTTGACGAGAGGCACAGCACTCTCCTTAGCCATAATATCAGTAACCTTGACGGTCAGTCTCCGTCCAAGTGATCCCTTGGGATGGGTCAGGGCAAAATCTCGTTGTGTGAAGTTTTTTTGCTGCATTAAACAAATAGCGAGGGCATCACCCATAGCCAGCATGGCAGTTGTTGAGGTAGTCGGTGCCAGATCGTACGGACAGGCCTCTTTTTCAATGCCAGTATCAAGCGTAATGTCCGCGTTTTGGGCAAGAAAAGATCTCTTGTTGCCGGTCATGGCAATGATCGTTGCTCCGATCTGTTTAAGTGCCGGGATGATAAAATTCAACTCTTCCGTAGTGCCGCTTTTCGACAGGCAGATAACAATGTCATCATGGCTGACAATACCCAGATCTCCATGAGCAGCGTCCGCAGGGTGAAGGAACAGGGCAGTAGAGCCGGTAGAGGCCATGGTAGCTGCAATCTTTTGGCCAACAATGCCTGATTTACCCATGCCTGAGATAATGATTTTACCCTTGCATGCTGCCAGGAGCAGGACTGCATCCGAAAAATTTTCATCAAGCCGCCCAGCTATCTGATGAATAGCCTCTGCTTCCTGTTCAAGAATTTTTTTTCCGGTTTGTGTAATAGTCCGATCCAGGGATGTTGCGTTCATGGTGTTGTTGAGAATAGGTGCTTCAATAACGAAAAGAAAATCAGTTACTCTTTTTATAAAGTGTAATATCGGCTAAATTGGGTAAATACCATTTGGTTTACTAATCATAACGTTGTTGCTATGAATTTTGATTCAATGAGTTGGGTTTTCGTTATGGCCTTATCCCTTTCTGTTTTTTCCCTTTTTGTTTTTTTGTTCACCAAGTTTGTGGGGTATATGAAAAGAGAGCAGAATCTGGAGATAGAGTCATTGAGAGATACGTTGATTGACAAGGACAATCCTGTTGGTCTGAATCGCGATGAACTTGAAAAGCTCAAGCAGCAGCAAGCGGAAGCCCAGCGTCATCTCAAGGAGGTTATATCAAGAATCCCTGTGATTCAAAAAGATGGCAGGTTTCAGATTGATGAGGAAGCAATAAGGAAGCAAAGGGCGACGGCTAATGGATCCGCGACGGCTACTGAAGGTACAGTTTAAGTATTTCTGATTTGATTTTTCTGCATGCTTTCAAAGCTCAAGCTTCTTTTTAAAGATACCGTTATCTACGGATCGAGTACTATTCTGGCCCGTAGTCTCAATTATCTGCTGGTACCTCTCTATGCCAATAAACTCTCCACCTTTGATAATGGCGTACAGACAATTATATACGCCAATATTGCATTGGCAAATGTCCTGTTTTCCTATGGGCTTGAGACCTCATACCTCAAAGTAGTTTCAGATTCAGCACATCGAGACAGGGATGAAACGCAGCTTTTTTCAACAGCTTTTCTTACTCTTTTTGTAACATCAACGCTTTTTGCGCTCTGTATAGTGCTTTTTGCGCCACTTATTGCTCAACTGATCGGATTATCTGCTACAGATTGTACGTTTGTTCGGTATGCAGCCCTGATTCTATGGATTGATACGCTTCTGGTCATTCCATTTGCTGAGCTTCGCCTTAAAAGAAAAGCAATACAATTTGCCATCGCCAGAGTAGTTGGAGTGATTGCTGTTGTTGTCAGTGCAGTTATTCTTATTGTTCCCCTTCATGCTGGTCTCTCAGGGGTTTTTATTGCAGAAGCATTTGGTTCTCTGGTGAGTCTTTTGCTGGTTATTCCTGTTTTTAGCCAGTTCAGGCCCTTCTTTTCAGCCACGCAGCTGCGCGATATGCTCCGTATTGGACTGCCCTATGTGCCGACAGGAATTGCGGGACTTCTTATTCATCTGATTGACCGGAATATTTTAATCCGCATACCATTGTCACAGATAGAGAAAATCTATGGCAAAGGCTATCAGCCATCTGATATTGTGGGTATTTATGGAAGGATTGCCGCTTTCGGGGTTGTGCTGCAGCTTTTTATTCAGGTATTTCGTTTTGCATGGCAGCCGTTTTTTCTGCAGCATGCCAAAGACCCTGATGCAAAAAGGCTTTTTCAGCATGTGCTGAATATTTCAACCTTTTTCACCATGTTTCTCGCCCTTGCAGCTACCTGTTTTGTGCCCGATCTTGTCCGCTATCACTATGCAGGAAGCTTTCACCTGCTCCCTCCTCGTTATTGGATCGGGCTTTCCATTCTGCCATGGATATTTTTGAGTTATGTCTTTGATATGATATCAACCAATCTTTCGGCTGGAATTCTTATAACCGGCAATACCCGCTATCTTCCTGTGGTTACCTTTGCCGGGGCAGCTGTCACAGCTCTCTTCTGCTGGTGGCTTATTCCCGTGAGCGGTATGGATGGCGCAGCGTATGCTATCGTTGCAGGCACTGTTGTCATGTGCCTTGTTATGGCATGGTACTCACTGAAAGTTTTTCCTGTTCACTATGACTGGCTTAAACTTGTTCTCTTATTTGTAGCGGGTATTGTGTTGGGATGGTTTCAGTTCTTTGTCGGGCCGAAGCTGCCTCAGGCAGAGGTTTTCATTGCGGTCAAAACAGCACTTCTTACACTCTATCTTGCATTTGCCATGACACTTTTCCGTGAAGAAGCCCTGCTTGTCGCGGTTAAGGTGGGGCAGAAATTCAATCGGAAGTGATTATTAAGGATGCCCCCATCGTCCTTTATCCCCATGGGATCTGCGTGTTGCCATATTTTCAAGCAGCACTTTCATTCTACCCCGTTGCTCAGGAGTGCAGAGTTTGGCTAATTGATGAAAATGAGCGGCCAATTCCCGCTCTATTGTTTTCTGATGAATACCTATGCTTGTAATGAGATACTCTGTTGTTTTTGAATCAGGATTATCTTTAAGTGACTCCTCAACCAGTTGTTTTTTCAGCAGAGCGATGCTCTCCATTTCAGGCTGGATTTTAAGAAAATGGTCCTGTCGCAGTTTTCCAAAATTGATGGTCTGAGATTCGCTGAGAGAAAGCTCTCTTGCAAAAATGCTCTCATGGTTGAACTGATGTCCTCCATGCATACCCTCCGCTCTATGCGTGTTCTGCAACCAAAGCATAGTAAGGAGTGTACCATTGAGCAGAACCAGGAGAACAAAAGCTGTGGTGATCAGTCGTTTTGAAGTTAGAAAGTTCATATCACGGTACCTGGTTATCATTTGTTACTGTAGAGTCATAGTAGGCAAGCTCCTGACTTGTGTAGTCATCACTCAGATTGTCTATCATTTCGCTGATACCTGACGTGACTGGCCGATTATTGTGCTGAAGTGAGAGCAGTGTCGCACCGAGATTGATAAGAATCAAGAGAGCCATGAACGCCAGCCTGAAATCAATGCGACCTCTGAGAGCAGTGGATGAATATTTTGTCTCCTGCCCGAACTCCCGCTCTACCCTCTGCATCAGCCGAATTCTGAAAAAATGATTGACCTCCAGGGGCTTGATCTCATCAAGGAGTTTCATGGTCTTGACAACCTGTTCTTCTGTGTTGTTGTTACGCTCTTTCATATAAGTTTCTGTTTCATTATACGACGACGGGCTGCTGGAAAACTTGTGGTTTTCGCAAAAAAATCATTGCTCGGAATAGTATTTATAGAGCTTGTCATGAAGGCTTTTCTTTGCCCTGTGTACCAGAGATTCAACTGCTGATACCGATACTTTGAGGATATCAGCAATTTCCAGATTACTGAATCCCTCTTGTTTGCTGAGAAGAAACGCGGCTTTCTGGCTCTCAGGGAGTCTGTTCAGTGCCTCTTGTAATATTGCCGACTGTTCGTTTCCTGCTAATGCTTCCGAAGGATTATTGCTGTTGGAGTCTGCAATGTCCTCGGTTGGATCATCCAAGCCAATTACCCTTTTTAAGGAGCTGAACCTTTTTTTTCGTTTTAAACGGCGCAGGTGGTCAAGGGATTTACTGACGGCAATCCTGTATATCCATGTTGAAAGTTTTGCTTCTTCCCTGAACTGCTCAAGGGAGCGGAATACTTCTATAAACACATCCTGAGCAAGATCTTCCGCATCTTCGCGGTTAAAGACAAAGCGATAGCAGGTATTGATTACCATCTCCTGGTGTTCAGCAACAAGGCTCCTGAACAACTCTTCTTTCGATTGTATAGCTGATTTTTGCAATGCACTATGTTTTGCTGCGCTGGCTACTGCTGCCTTTTCCGCATCGGCTGTGAATTCATACAATGTGCCTTATCCCCCAGGGTGAGTGTTTGAAATAATGCCTATCAGTATGACGTCAGAAAATTTGAATTCCTGCGATTGTTTTCATAATGAGGTATTCAACTAATAAAACGAAATGACGATCTCCCCGAGTGAAAATCCAGGGAAATCGTCATGCATTACCGTTTTTCTTCCGTTCTATCAGGCAAGCTTTGCGGCAAAAGCAAGAACTTTGTCAACTTTTTCCTGCGAATCTGCTTCGCAGTAGAGGCGCAGAACAGGTTCAGTCCCCGATGGACGAATAAGCATCCATCCGCCTTCAAAGTGATATTTATAGCCGTCGAGATTGCTGAATTTCAGGATTTTATATCCTGCGACACTTTCAAGATCTCCTGTTGATGCACGATCGATAATAGCCTGTTTTTTTGCATCGCTTACACGCAGGTCAACCCGGTTATAACAGAAAAAACCATACTCATCGTAGAGTTCCTGCACCAGTTCCGAAAGTGTTTTCTCTCTGCGTGTTATCATTTCAAGAATCAAAAGGCCGGTATAGACGCCATCACGTTCAGGCAGAAATGAGGTAATGCCAATGCCGCCCGACTCTTCACCACCGATAAGAATGTCATTGGTGGTCATGAGTTTACTGACATGTTTGAATCCAACCTGCAGTTCATGCATGGTAAGATTATGCTTCCGGCATATTTTATCAATAACATCGGTCAGGGCAAAGGTTTTTGCGACTTCGCCGGTCTGGTGCTTCTCCTCGACAAGATCCTTGAGAATAATGGCGAAAAGTTTATGGGAGTCCACAAATGCACCGTTTTCATCAAGCATACCTATTCTGTCAGCATCTCCGTCATTGATAATGGCGACATCAGGCTCAACCTCGTTGAAGAATTCAATAAACTCTCCGATATATTGAGGCATAGGTTCGGGATTGATGCCTCCGAAACCGGGGTTGATGCTGCAGTGATAACAGCTCAGCATTGACTCATCAAACAAGCTGGTGATAAGATCCTGACCGGCGCCGAACATGGCGTTATGGGCTATTTTAATTCTTGACTCGCGAATCCGGGGAAGATCAATGCTGCTTTTCAGATAGTTTAAATAAAATCCCTTCATATCAACCAGCTCAATCAGTTTCTTGTCGGCCTCAATCTGGGTTTGCGGGTCTATCTGAGTAAGGTTATTTTCGATTTCAGCAATTACTTCCGGGTGAGCCGGACCGCCATAGGATGCCTTCACCTTGAAACCATTATATATGGCAGGGTTGTGTGATGCAGTGATGACAATTCCACCGGCAAGCTGCTTGGCCTTTGTATAGAGAGAGACCGCAGGTGTTGAAGCAAAACTCTCCGAAAGAAATACCTTGAGCCCCTGTGACGAGAAGATATCGGCGGTATATTCAGCAAACTCTTTCGACATGAAACGGGTATCGTAGCCGACGCATACTCCTCTTGCCTTGTTTGGATGCCGAAGAAAGTAGCGTGCAGATGCCAGTGCTGCAAGTTTCAGGTTGTCATAGGTATAATCCTTTGCTATAATTGCGCGCCATCCGTCAGTACCGAATTTAACTTGCATTCTTTGTTGATTTTGATATAATGGAAACAGAAACTTGATAAGTCATTACAATGACAAATAAACTTTAAAATACAGTTTCCCGGTCGTTCATCCAATTATCTCTTTTTTTGATGCCAAAGAAGCTTTTTGTTTTAGCAGGTGAGGTCTCAGGGGATATGCACGCTGCCGGAGCCATTGAAGAGCTGTTGAAAGCAAGACCTGATGTTACGGTGTTTGGAATCGGCGGTCAGAAACTTCGGGCTCTTGGTGCCGATTTGCTGTATGACACATCACAGATGAGTATTATGGGGTTTGTTGATGTCCTGAAACATACAGGATTTCTTCGTCGTGTCATTCGTGATCTTAAGGAAGCAGTACGCAGGGAAAAACCTTTGGCCGCTTTTCTTGTTGATTATCCTGGCATGAACCTTCATATGGCCCGTTTTTTTCATGAACTCGGCATCCCGGTTATCTATTATATTTCGCCACAGGTCTGGGCCTGGAAAGAGGGTCGGGTAAAAGCTATCAGGCGTCATATTGACCGGCTGCTTGTTATTTTTGATTTTGAGGTTGAATTTTATCGCCGTCACGGCATCAATGCGGAGTTTGTCGGTCACCCGGTTATTGAACAGCTTGCAGAACTCTCTCTTCCTTCCAGAGACTCTTTTGTAAAGAAGCATAACATACTGTCGGATATCAGGTTTATCGGACTTCTTCCCGGAAGCCGTCCACAGGAAGTTGCTCATATTCTGCCGGAAATGCTTAAAGCTGCCCGGCTACTGAGCGAGGAGTACCGTGTGGTATTTCTTTTCGGTCGTGCTCCTCATCTCACTGACTCCTCTTATCATGCGCTCTCTCACTACGGCGATCTCTCTATTCTCAGTTGTTCAGCCTATGAGGTCATGAAGTATAGCGATCTTGCCTTGGTAACCTCCGGTACTGCAACACTTGAATCACTTTGCTTCGGTCTGCCGATGATAGTTATCTATAAAACGGGGATGCTTAACTACCTGATAGGTCGTCTCGTTGTAAAGCTTAAGAATATATCATTGGCCAATATCGTCGCGAAGGGACTTGGGAGCAGTGAGAGGACTGTGCCTGAGCTTATCCAGCATGAGGCCAACGGCGCGGAGATATACCGGCATGCCAGAATGATTCTTGATAATCCTGAATCAGCTGCGGCTGTAAAACGCGAGCTGCTTGTTGCCCGGGACAAGCTTGCCAGCGCTTCTCCATCAAAAAAAATCTCAGCTATCTTACAGGAATATCTTTAAACAAAGAGCATCTATCTATGGAAAAAGCTGTTGACTACCTCGTCGGTCATCCTGTACTGTTTGTTATTGCTGTTATCATTGCTATCATGATCCTGTTCAATTTTTTGAGAAGAGTGATGCGACTCTTTCTTGTGATAGTTGCAGTTCTGGTGCTCTATGCAGCTTATCTCCATCTCACAGGAGGCTCAACACATGAAGCTTTTCAGCATATCGGGCTCTGGTTTACGAACACACTTCATTTTTTCACCACTCTGTTCGGTCATCTTTTTAACCTCCTGAAAACTCCGAAAAAGTAACTTTTTTGTTGTTACCGGGAGGTTAACGATATCGCCCCTGTAGGACAACTTTCGGTCATCAGTGCACTATCAAAATCCATATCTCTATCAAGTTCTTCAAGCATACGCACACAGATTCCGCAGTCAACGCACTTTTCCCTTTCCATGCTTATATCAGCTGTTTCTGCTTTATAAAAACCCTGATGATCATGTTTTTCCGCGTTATAAAAGGGGTTATATCGGCTGGCAAGCTCTCTGAGCCGGCAATCATTGATGGCGTTACAACGGCATTGAAGGCATCGGAGTGCTTCCTCGCGAGCAGAATCCTCAGTATAGCCCAAAGCAACTTCCATAAAACTTTTGGAGCGGCTCTCAACCGGAAGCTCAGGCATAGCAACTTTTTTCTTGGGAGTTTTCCCTTCATAGAATGCCAGTGGAGCTTCATCCCTTGCTCCGTATGATGAATTGAAAGAAGCTTCTGTTGATGTAAGGATTTTCCCCTGTAAAAAGAGGTTGATGGCATGAGCCGCCCTTTTCCCCTGGGCAACAGCTCGTATTGCAATATCAGTGCCCGTTACACAATCTCCTCCGGCAAAAATCCATGAGGTTTCTGACTGCAGTGTCTCGGGATTTACTCTCAGTTTGCCATTTTGTCCAACATCTATTCCTGCACAGATTCCTGCCGAAGGGTCAATCTGCTGTCCGATAGCTGATATGATTGTGTCGGCAGTTAGGGTAAACTCTGAACCTTCAACAGGAATTGGTGTTCTCCTCCCGCTGTTGTCCGGTTCACCCGACCTCATGGTTAGTGCCGTGATCTCAAGTGCACCGTTTACAGTTCTGATGTTTGTAGGTGCCGCATGTTCTATGAGAGTGATACCTTCTGCAAGAGCCTCTTCAATTTCAGCTCTGTTTGCCGGCATCTCATTTTTTGAACGTCGATAAAGAATTGTAACTATTGATGCTCCAAGCCTGAGAGCTGTTCTTGCTGCATCAATAGCGGTATCGCCACCTCCGGTTACCAGGATATGTGTTCCGGGATTCTGTTGCTCACCGCAAGCGGCTCTGCGAAGAAACTCAATGCCACTGATTACTCCAGGTTGATCTTCCCCGGGAATGTTCATGCGCGAAGCTACTTGTGCACCGACAGCAAGAAACAGGGCATCATATTCCTTTTTCAGGGTAGCGGCAGTGATCTCTATGCCGAATGTGGTGTTAAAGCGGAACTCAACGCCCATAGCCAGCAGGGTTGCAATGTCACTCTCAATAACCGCTTCCGGAAGTCTGAAGCGGGGGATACCGTAACGCATCATTCCTCCCGGTTGAGCGCCGGATTCAAAAACTGTTACGGCATCTCCATTGCGGAGCAGGAAATAAGCAGCACTCAGGCCAGCAGGCCCGGATCCGATAATGGCAACTCTCTTCCCTGTTTTTCGGGTAATTTCAGGGACAAACCGGTCGGATCGTTCACTATCTTTATCAGCCGCAAATCGTTTCAATGCACAGATAGAAACCGGGGTATCAATGCCATGCCTTCTGCACTCCTCTTCGCAGGGAGCAGGGCAGATTCTGCCGAGAATACCTGGAAGAGGAATGGTATCCTTGATTATTGTAATGGCCTTCCGGTTATTATTCACTGAAATTGCTGCGATAAAGTCAGGAATATCGCATCCTGCAGGGCACGAGAGCTCGCAAGGTCCCATGCAATCTCCGCTGTGTTCCTGGATAATTATCTCAAGGCTCTGTCGCCTCATCGAGTTCAGCGTTTCATTGTCAGTTTCAATCTCCATTCCCTCCGATACCAGCGTATGACATGCGGGCACAAAACGGTTTTTTCCCTTGATCTCCACAATGCACATCCAGCATGACCCCGTTTCGTGAAGGGAGTCATGAAAGCAAAGGGTAGGAATCTCAATGCCTGCGTTGGTTGCAGCCTCAAGAATCGATTGATTGTGCGCAGCTGTAACGTGTTGGCGGTTGATGGTGAGAGAGAGTGAATTCATTGAGTTTTTCTAAAATTATGTTCAAGGGAGAGTGCAACTTTTTCAAGAAGCCACATTGGTGTGGAGGTCGCGCCACATACTCCGACATTTTCAACCAGGTTGCCATCACGGTCTCTCAACCATAGATCCTTGATCTCATCGACATCTTCAATAAAGTAGCTGTGAGGATTTGCCTCCCTGCAGATATTGAAAAGCACCTGCCCGTTTGAACTTTTTTTCCCCGCAACAAAGATGACCGTATCATTAGCCAGAGAGAATTCATGCAGTTTCTTGTTTCTGCTCGATACCTGGCGGCATATGGTGTCCTTGAACACATACCTTGGCATGGGAAGTACTTCGGTTATATCCGCAGTGATATCAATATCGCGAATTGCCATCCATGGAGCTGGTTTCCCGGAATCGGCCCGGGCAAAATGCTGTTCAAGATTTCCTTTCAGCTCATAAAACCCCGGAATATCCATTGTTGTCTGGGAAATCAACGCTGTTTTTTTTGTCGTGTCAAGCGCCTTTATCTCTTCCGGATAGCTGAGGTCGGCATGTTTGATAATGACAGCGTTGTTGTCGCATTGACCGTTAATGCCGATAACTTCAGGATGACTCTGCTTGCCGTAAATAATGATCTGGTAGCCAAGCTTGTAGAGCATTCTGGTCGTACGCTGAAGTCTGGAAACAACCGGGCAGGTTGTGTCAGTAATGGTAAGATTGTTTTCTCGGGCAATCCTGTAGGTCGCCGGGGGTTCTCCATGTGCCCTGATGAGTACCTGGGCATTTTTCAGCTCCTTGAAGGCTGTTTCGTCAACAGTGATAAGGCCGAGATCTTCCAGCCGTTTCACCTCGACCTCATTATGGACAACATCGCCGAAAGAGTACAATCCCCCGTGTTCCAGGAGTTTTTCTTCAGCAACATATATGGTTCCCTGCACTCCAATGCAGAATCCTGACGAAGTTCGGTCGAGGTTTACTTTCACGCTGTGCCGTTTAAATCAAAAATCAAAGATGAAAAGTAACAAGTATGGATACAAAAGGCAAAAGCGAAAAGAGGAACACGATTTCTCACCACAAAGCATTGTGGTTATGTGCGTCTCACTATTACACCTCTACAAGTTCGACGTCGGGGAGTTCTGAATTCATAAAGAGCTGGTAGAGGCGGCTGAATTTTTGAGGCAGGTCACTGACCAGCAGGTGTGGAGCAAAGGATTTCCGAAAGGGATTAAGCTCTCCTGACTCTGTCATAAGTTCTTTTGTTCTCAGTGCGACCGCTTCAGCTGAGTCGATAATACGAATTCCCTGACCGATAGTTTCTTCAATTACCCGGCGAAGAATCGGATAGTGTGTACAGCCGAGCACCAGTGTATCAATGCCAGCATTGCTGAACTCCGAAAGATACTCCCTGGCAATAAGTTTTGTTGCAGGATGATCAACAAAACCTTCCTCTGCAAGCGGGACAAAAAGAGGGCAGGCCTGGGAAACAACCTCTATTTCCGGATTGAGGCTGTTAATGGCACAGGCATAGGCATTTGAAGAGACTGTCGCCTGTGTGCCGATAACGCCGATGCGCCTGTTTTTTGTTGCCTGAACGGCCAGTTTTGCACCAGCTTTAAGGACTCCAATAACGGGGATATTGCCACATGCATGTTCAACCACATCAAGGGCCAGCGCAGAAACAGTATTGCAGGCGACAATAATTATTTTTGGCTGATATCGCATCAGAATGGAGATATCGTCAGAAGCATACTTCCTTATGGTAACCTGTGACTTCGGCCCGTAAGGCACCCTTGCCGTATCACCGAAATAGATAATCCGCTCGGCGGGCAGAGCAGCCTGTATGGCCCTCACAACAGTCAATCCACCAATACCCGAGTCAAAAATACCAATAGGTCTTTCTCTATTCAATTGAGCGTTGAATATTGACAGTTAACAATGGAGAGCTGATTACGTATAGCATTATCCATTAATTCATTGTCTGTTACGAAAAGTTATACGTTAAAGCGGAATACAATGACATCACCATCTTTGACTATATACTCCCGCCCTTCTGAGCGGAGCTTCCCGGCAACCTTTACTTTCTGCTCTGACCCCAAATCAACAAGATCACGGTATGACATTACTTCAGCACGGATAAACCCTTTTTCAAAATCAGAATGAATTACCCCTGCAGCTACCGGCGCGGTATCACCCTTATGAATCGTCCAGGCATGAACCTCTTTTTCCCCTGCGGTAAAGTAGGTCTGAAGGCCAAGCAGGTCATAGGCGGTTTTAATCAGCCGGTCGAGTCCCGACATGTTCAGTCCTATGCTTTCAAGAAATTCCGGACGATCTTCTTCAGGCAGTTCAGCTATGTCCGCTTCTGTTTTTGCACTGATAATCAGCATTTTTGAGCCCGATGCTTCAGCTATTTCAGCAACTTTTCTGGTATAGCTGTTACCATCAGGAAGGTCAGTTTCCGCAACATTAGCAGCAAAAAGAATAGGTTTTGATGATAAAAGGAAAAACTGACGAGCCATGATGAGCTCTTCCGAGGTTTCAATAATTTTTCGTACAGGAATACCTTCACTAAGGCCGCTGATTATTTTTTCCGCCAGTTCAAGCTGCTGCAGCAGCTCCTTTTCCTTTTTTGCAGTTTTTCTCAGTCGCTCAATCCGCCGTTCCATGCTCTCAAGGTCGGCCAGCATGAGCTCCGTTTCAATAGTGACAATGTCGTCAGCAGGATCAATTCTTCCTTCGACATGAATAATGTTATCGTCATCAAAACATCGGACAACATGAACGATGGCATCGACCTCCCTGATATGTGAGAGGAACTGGTTTCCAAGACCTTCCCCCTTGCTTGCCCCTTTCACCAGGCCGGCAATATCGACAATTTCAAGAGTTGCAGGAACCAGTGTTGGCGTTTTTACGACATCAGCAATCTGCTGCATCCGTTCGTCAGGCACAAGAACTGTTCCAACATTGGGTTCTATGGTACAGAAGGGGTAATTGGCTGCTTCAGCCTGTTTTGCAGTGATAGCATTGAAAAGTGTAGACTTTCCGACATTTGGCAATCCGACAATGCCGCAGCGAAGTGACATAAAAAAATTTATTGAAATGTGAATGACCACAAAAATAATAAGGGTTTTAACATGTAACCAATATGTTTGGAAAAAGCAAATATTTTTTATAAAATGAAAATCTAACTAAAATGCTCAGCGAAACAGAAAATCAGGAATAAGCGTATTATTATTGCTATCGACGGGCCAGCAGCATCCGGGAAAAGTACAACTGCCCGCAGAGTGGCACAGCGGCTCGGATATATCTATATAGATACCGGTGCAATGTACCGGTCAGTTACCCTCAAAGCCCTGCGGCAAGGCTTGCTTGATGACATTCGACGTTCTCCCGATAGCATTTCCGGTTTACTCAAGGATATAGCAATAAGTTTTGATGGTGACCATGTTTTTTTGGATGGCATTGATGTTACTGCCGAGATCCGGGATAACCAGGTCAGCCGTGAGGTAAGTTTTATCAGCTCACTCAAGCCAGTGCGCGACAAGCTTCGCCAGATGCAGCAGGAACTTGGACGTCAGCGCGCAGTTGTCATGGATGGAAGGGATATCGGAACTGCTGTTTTTCCCGATGCTGAACTGAAAATCTTTCTTGTAGCCGAGCCTCGGGAAAGGGCAAAACGGCGTTATGCCGAACTGCTTGCAAACTCTCCGGATGGCACCGATCTGCCTGATCTTGATCTGCTTGAAGAGGAAATAAAAAGAAGAGATCGTGATGATGCTGAAAGGGAGCATGCGCCGTTAAAAAAACATGTTGATGCTCACGAAATTGATACCTCGTGCTTGACGATAGAGAGTCAGGTGGATATAGTATATAATCTTGCGTTGGACATAGAGAAAAAAGACCGGTAACAGGATCCGGCAGGTATAGAAATTTTTTTATTAACCATAAAACCGCATGCCGATATCTCTCGCGGCAAGCAGGCTAACTTACAAGAGAGGAAGGAAAAAATTAATGGCAGAAGCATTTACTACACAGGAAAAGAAGGTCAAGGAAAGACCGGCAAGAAAAAAACTCAAGTTTTTTGCGCACTACGAGCCCGCTGAACTTGCATTGATGGAGCAGCTTTATTCAAGCACGCTCAATGAAATTACCGAAGATGAAATTATCAAGGGCCGCATTGTCTCGATATCCAACAAGGATGTTACGATTGATGTCGGGTTCAAATCCGAGGGTATTGTATCTCTGCTTGAATTCAGAGCGGAAGATGAAGTCAATGTTGGAGATGATGTTGAGGTTTATCTTGAGAACATCGAAGACAAGATGGGACAGCTTATTCTTTCAAAGAAGAAAGCCGACGTCCTGAGAATCTGGGATAAAATCTATGATTCAATTGAAAACGATACTATCATCAACGGCAAGATTATCAATCGTGTCAAGGGTGGCATGACCGTATCCCTTTCCGGTGTCGAAGCCTTCCTTCCCGGTTCGCAGATTGATGTCAAACCTGTTCGTGATTTCGACGCTCTGGTCGGTCAGACGATGGACTTCAGGGTTGTCAAGATCAATCCTGTTACCCAGAATATTGTTGTCAGTCATAAAGTTATTCTTGAAGAGGCTTATGCCGCACGTCGTGAAGAGATGCTTGCCAATATTAAGGTGGGTATGGTACTTGAGGGAACGGTCAAGAATATTACCGATTTCGGTATCTTTGTCGATCTTGGCGGTTTGGATGGTCTTGTGCACATCACCGACATCACCTGGGGAAGAATCAATCATCCTTCAGAGGTTGTTGATCTTGACCAGCCGATCAAGGTTGTTGTTGTCGGCTTTGACGAAAATACCAAGAGAGTCTCTCTCGGCATGAAGCAGCTCGAGTCTCATCCATGGGAAAATATCGAGATCAAGTATCCCGTTTCGTCGAAAGCACAGGGTCGAGTAGTATCCATTACCGATTACGGCGCTTTTGTAGAAATCGAAAAGGGCATCGAAGGACTTGTTCATATTTCCGAGATGAGCTGGACCCAGCACATCAAACATCCAGGTCAGTTTGTCACTCTTGGTCAGGAAGTTGAATGTGTGATCCTGAATATTGACAAGGATCATACCAAGCTCTCTCTCTCCATGAAGCGGGTGAACGAGGATCCATGGATTGCGCTTTCCGAAAAATATATTGAAAACTCTCTGCATAAAGGAACAGTCAGCAATATTACTGACTTTGGTGTCTTTGTTGAGCTTGAGCCCGGTGTTGATGGTCTGGTTCATATTTCCGACCTGTCATGGACCAAGAAAATCCGTCATCCAAGCGAACTGGTGAAAAAGAACCAGGAGCTGGAAGTCAAGGTTCTCAAGTTTGATGTTCATGCCCGCCGTATTGCTCTTGGTCACAAACAGATCAATCAGGATCCGTGGGATGAATTTGAACAGAAGTATGCTGTTGGAGCAGAGACCCCTGGACAGATTTCACAGATCATCGAGAAGGGTGTTATTGTGATTCTTCCTGGTGATGTTGATGGATTTGTTCCGGTATCACACCTTCTTCAGGGTGGTGTCAAGGATATTCACTCATCGTTCAAAATCGGTGATGAACTGCCTCTTCGCGTCATTGAATTCGACAAGGAGAACAAGCGCATCATTCTTTCTGCCCTTGAATATTTCAAGGACAAGAATAAGGAAGAGATCGAAGCATACCTTCTGGCGCACCCAAACGAGAAAAAGGAGATCGAGGCAGCTACCGCTGAACTTGAACCTCCTGTCAAATCGTCTGAGAAAAAGGTCAGTGAACCGAAGTCTGCAGAATAAGTAACTCTTTTCTGTTTTACGTTCTATAAAAAAAGCCTTCCCTGCATAAGAGAAGGCTTTTTTTATATCCCGATTTGGTCAACCTGAGGTATGAAGGATCAATAGCCGTAACTTTTTAATAGGTTGTTCTTTTTCCGCCAATCCGGTCGAACTTTTATAAAGAGTTCAAGAAAAACCGGACGACCAAGCATCTCCTCAATATCTTTTCTTGCTGTCTGTCCAAGCTTTTTCAAAGCAACTCCCTTGTGTCCAATCAGGATCTGTTTCTGGGTATCACGTTCAACGATGACCGAGCAGCGGATAAGATCCTTTCTGGTAGGGTCAGCGTCGTACTGTTCTTTGAACTCATCAATGACAACTTCAGTTGAATAAGGTACCTCACGGCCATAAAGCAGAAATATTTTTTCACGGATAATTTCACTGACAAAAAAACGCTCTGGAGCCGTACTAAGCGTATCTTCAGGATATAAAGGATGATGGAGAGGAAGAAACGGTCGGATGGCTTCGATAAGCTGCGGTAGGTTGTCGCCTTTCAATGCTGAAGCAGAGATAACTGCAGCTGGTTTCCATGTAGATCTGACGATCTCTTCAGCCTCATGCTGACGGGCACTATTGACAAGATCGCATTTATTGAGCACGGCGATGACCGGTTTTCCCGCAGGTTTCAGCCACTCATTGAACAACTCTTCAGCGAATGTCCGGTCAAAAAGATCCTTTTTCCCTGAAAAAGGGAGCAGAGCAATGACGATATCGGCATCTTTAAGGGTATCTCTAATGATTCCAAGCATGGACTCATGAAGTTGTTGCTGAGGCTTCATGATACCAGGTGTATCAAGAAAAATAATCTGACAGTTGTTATTGTGGTAAATTCCGGTGATTTTTTTTCTTGTTGTTTGCGGTTTAGGCGTTACAATGGAAAGTTTATAGTCGAGAAGCTCGTTGAGCAGGGTTGACTTGCCGGCATTTGGCGGACCGATGATGATTGCGAAACCGCAGGAAAAAAGAGAGGAATTCATATGACTATTTATAAAAAGGTTCACTCTGTGCACAAGAGACTATACACAATTAAAGTCTCACATGATAAAGAAAAAAGAGGGAACATTTATAGAAGATAGATACTTTAGGGGTAATAAGGTGTAAAAAAAATAGAGTTATGAGTAGTCTTTTACCAAAAAGCGTAGCAGCTGTAACCCTTGGGTGTAAACTGAATTATGCTGAAACCTCTGCGATACTTGATGATTTACGTCAACAAGGCTGGCAGCTTGCATCTCTTGAAGAGGGTGCTGATCTTATTGTTATTCATACCTGCGCATTGACGAAACAGGCGGAAAAAAAATGTCGTCAGAAAATAAGAGGAATAATAAGAAAAAATCCTGCCAGTCGTATTGCGGTTATCGGATGTTATGCTCAGTTGAATCCTGAAGCACTTACTGCCATAAACGGAATAGATGCTGTTATTGGCAGCAACGATAAATTTGACACTCAATGGTATAATGATATTACTGTCGGTACCATATCCTCTCCTCTGATCAAGGTAGCTTCAGCTTCAACATTTGATAAAGTCTATCCAGGATATTCATTGGATGCGGCTGAGAGTCTGGATAGAACCCGGGCATTTTTAAAAATACAGGATGGCTGTGATTACGGATGCTCATACTGCACTATTCCAATCGCAAGGGGAAAGTCTCGATCGCTTCCTGTGGAGCAGATTGTTGAGCGCGCTCATGCATTAGCCGCTTCAGGATATCGGGAAATTGTGCTTACCGGTGTTAATATAGGCGATTATCGTTCTTTTGACCTGGTGCTGTGCGATCTGTTACGAAGGCTTGAAGAGGTCGACGTCAATCGTATCCGTATCAGTTCAATAGAGCCGGACATCGTCAATAGCGAGCTTATTTCACTTGTTGCCGAGTCAAAAAAAATTGTCCCGCATTTTCATATTCCTCTTCAAAGTGGTTCAGATAGCATTCTCAAGGCTATGCGCCGACGTTATAACACCGCAATTTACCGCTTACGACTCATGCACGCGGTTCAGTGCATTCAGGATTGTGCAATCGGAACTGACGTGATGGTTGGCTATCCGGGTGAAACCGAAGAAGATTTTCAGCAGATGTACCGTTTTATTGAAGAGCTTCCACTTGCCTACCTTCATGTATTCAGCTGCTCTGTTCGACCCGGCACTGCTCTTGCGCGGCAAATAGCAAACCAGGAGCGCAAGCCCTTGGCGTCCGGAGAGATAGCAAGGCGCTATTCGGAGTTGATAGAGCTGGGGCGCAGAAAAGAGGCTCAGTTCAAGGCACGTTATAGAGGCAAAGAGTGTCTGGTGCTTTTTGAGGCCAGTAAACAGGCAGGCAGAGGTATGCTGCAGTGCAGTGGCTATACGCGGAACTATCTCCGGGTATTGGTTGAGAGCGCGGATGATCGGCTCGGTCAAACCCTTTCGGGAAATGAATTGCCGGTATTGATTGACTCTGTGGGAGATGATTTGAATTTAAAAGGGAGAGTGCTATCTTAAGTTTTTGTGTTCTTTTCAGCCTCACCATCAACTAAATCACTGCAATTTATGCCAATTAAATCCCGTATCCGTTCGATTCCTGACTATCCTAAAAAAGGGATCCTTTTTCGCGATATTACCACTCTCATCAAGGATCCGGTAGGTTTCAGGCTTGTTATTGACAATCTGACGCAGCACTGTCTGCTTGATGGCGTTGATTTTGATATTATTGTCGGTATCGAGGCAAGAGGATTTATCATTGGTGGCGCGTTATCCTACACGCTCGGCAAAGGGTTTGTACCTGTCAGAAAACCCGGCAAATTGCCTGCTGATGTTGTTTCTCAGGAATACCAGCTTGAATATGGCAGTGATAAGATCGAGATCCATCTTGATGCACTTGTTGCCGGTCAAAAGGTTCTTCTTGTTGACGATCTGCTTGCAACCGGAGGTACCGCACTTGCCGCAGCAGCATTGATCGAAAAGGTAGGAGGCATAGTTTCAGAGATGGCGTTTATTGTCAACTTGCCTGATATCGGAGGAGAAAGAAAAATTCGTGAAAAGGGATACAGCGTTTTCTCTTTGACTGATTTTGAAGGGGAGTAATAAAGAGGTATGAGTAACACGCTGATTGCAGCGGATATTCATGAAACGGCAGCAAGAGCTGCCGTTCATCTTTTGCAGCCATCCCATTATCTTCCCCCGGTCTGGCTGTCAGCTCCATTTATTTTCCTTCTTTTGATGATCGCTACCGGCCCACTCCTGTATCCTCGCTTTTGGGAGGATCACTACACAAAAGTTTCCATCGGGCTTGGTGGGATTGTAGCTCTCTATTACATGCTGGTTATCGACCATGGTACACGCATTCTGATGCATTCGCTGGAGGAGTATCTCTCCTTTCTTGCATTGATTACATCTCTTTTTGTTGCTTCAGGCAGCATTCTTGTCAGGATTGAGAGAAGGGGCAGTCCCCTTACGAACGGTGCAATACTTTTTATTGGTGCACTGTTATCTAATCTGATCGGCACTACAGGAGCCTCCATGCTTCTTATCCGGCCCTATATGCGCATCAATGAAGGGCGGATCAAGGCATTTCACATTGTGTTCTTTATTTTTATTGTCAGCAATATAGGTGGGGCTTTAACCCCAATTGGCGATCCACCTCTTTTTTTAGGGTTCTTAAAAGGAGTTCCGTTTTTTTGGGTAATCTCAAAATTATGGCTGCCCTGGCTTCTCACTATTGGTGCCCTCATTCTGATATATATGGTTTTGGACGCCAGGGTTGGAAACTCAGAGATGAAGGAATCACAACAATCCGGAAAGATAATCGTTGTGGGTGCTAAAAGTTTTTTCTTTCTGGCGGTTGTTATCCTCGCTGTTTTTTGTGACCCCGCAGTGATTCCCGATCTGCCAAATCTTCAGAAGATCCTGCATCTTCCTTTCGGCATTCGTGAAGTGATTATGTTTGGTGTTGCTTTTTTGGCTTATAGAACCGCTGATAAGGAAGCGCTCAGGGGTAACCAGTTTAACTTTTCACCGATTCGGGAGGTAGCCTTTCTTTTTATAGGGATATTTGCCACCATGATTCCAGCGCTTGAGCTTATCGGCTCCTATGCATCAGATCATGCAGGGGAATTTTCTGTTACCAGATTTTACTGGATGAGTGGAGCTCTCTCCGGATTGCTCGACAATGCGCCGACTTATCTGAATTTTTTAGCTGGGGCGGTAGGGAAATTCGGCCTTGATATCAACTCTGTGTCTGATATAAAAGCATTTGCACGTGGAGTCAGCTCTTCTGTTCCGGGTGACGTCACTTCTGACATTTATCTTATGGCAATATCTCTTGCTTCAGTATTTTTCGGATCAATGAGCTATATAGGCAACGCCCCGAACTTTATGGTCAAGAATATAGCCATTCAGGCAGAGGTGGAAGTGCCTGGATTTATTGAATATATCTATAAGTATGCAATACCGGTTCTTATCCCGTTGTTTGCCTTGCTATGGTGGTTTTTCTTTCTCTGTTAAGAGAGCGGTAAGCTTTATTCATCTCCCGGTTTCAGGCTCTCACTTACGGCGTGCTTGAACTCCTTCGAAATTTTAAAAGTCGGTACATTTTTAGGATCAACCGTAACTTTTTCACCGGTTCTCGGGTTTCTTGCCTGTCGAAGATTTTTATGCCTGATATTGAATGAGCCGAATCCTCTTATTTCAATTCTTTTTCCTGCTTTAAGAGAATCAATGATGCTTTCAAACAGAGTGTCAACCACCGATTCGGTTTCATTTTTTGTCAAGCCGGTTTTGTGGGCAATAACATTGACCAGGTCAGCTTTTGTCGTTGTGTTTCCCATGGTTATATAAAGCTTAGGTTATTGCAAGAGATATAATTACTTAAACCACAAATGAAAAGCAACTAATCAGAGGTTGCCAAGCCTGGAGCTGGTTGGTTGGAACCTATAATCTCCATTATCTCCTTGGCATTGAGCGACTCCTTTTCAATGAGTATTACAGCAAGGCGTTGCAGAATTTCGTTTTTTTCGTTGAGAATGCGTTTGGCATTTTCCATGCAGCTCATAATAATATTGCGCACCTCGATATCTATTTGAAGAGCAGTTTCCTCACTGTATTCACGTATATGTGAATAATCCTTTCCAAGAAAAACCTCTTTATGGCTGTCGCCGTAATTAATCGGACCAAGAGTTTCGCTCATTCCCCATTGTCTCACCATTCTGCGGGCAATATCGGTTGCTTTTTCAATATCGTTTGCAGCTCCTGTACTCATTTCATGAAACATGATGTCCTCTGCCACCCTTCCACCCAGAGCGTAGGTAATCATTGCCAGCAGGTACTCCTTATTATGTGTATAGCGGTCTTCAAGGGGTAGATATGCTGTAAGTCCCAGACTCCTGCCTCTCGGAATAATCGTGACCTTATGTATCGGATCGGAGCCCTTGGTATATGTTGCAACAAGCACATGGCCAGCTTCGTGATAAGCCGTAAGTTTCTTCTGTTCTTCGGAAATAAACATGCTTTTTCTTTCCGGGCCCATCAATATTTTATCACGGGCTTGCTCAAAATTATCAGCGGTAATCAGTGCTTGATCATTGCGGGCAGCCAGAAGTGCTGCTTCATTGACCAGATTTGCCAGGTCAGCGCCGGAAAATCCGGGAGAGCTTTTTGCAAGAACATTAATATCAACCTGTTCCGACAGGGGAGTATTCCTTGTATGAATTTTTAAAATAGCTTCCCGTCCCCGTATATCCGGTTTATCTATGGTAATCTGGCGGTCAAACCTGCCCGGTCGGAGCAGTGCTGTATCGAGCACATCAGGACGGTTTGTTGCTGCAATCAGGATAACATTTTCATTGGTTGTAAAGCCATCCATCTCCACAAGAAGCTGGTTCAGCGTCTGCTCTCTTTCATCATGACCTCCGCCGAGACCTGCACCCCTGCTACGGCCAACCGCATCAATTTCATCAATGAACACGATACAGGGAGAATTTTTCTTTGCCTGTTCAAACAGATCTCTCACTCTTGCCGCACCAACCCCGACAAACATTTCAACAAAATCAGCCCCGGATATTGAGAAAAAAGGAACTTTCGCTTCACCAGCAATGGCTTTGGCCAGAAGGGTCTTGCCGGTTCCAGGAGGACCGAGAAGCAGCACACCTTTAGGAATCTTTCCTCCGATTTTCTGGAATTTCTCGGGATTTGTGAGAAACTCCACAGTCTCCTGCAGCTCTTCAACCGCCTCATCAACGCCAGCAACATCCTTAAATGTTGTTTTAACATCAAATTCACTAACCAGCTTGGCGCGACTTTTACTGAAGCTGAAAATATTTTTTGCCTGAGAGCCGTTCTGCCCGTTCATTCGCTTGAACAGGAAAAAATAAACAACACCAAAAATAATCCATGGGGCCATCATGACTAAAAAGGTATTCAGGCCGCTTGTACCTTCCTCAACCTTGAGCTTAATTCCTTTTTCTGCCAGGATGTCTGCCTGCTCTATGGTGAATGAAGGGATTCTGACAGCAAACAGATCACTCTGGAGGTTTGGGCCGTTTATAAGCTGAAGCTGGGTAACCGCTTTCAGTTTTCCATTCAGGATCGCCGATTTGTCCTCAAATGTTTTTACCGTAATTTCAGTAACAACTTCTTTTGTGAGAAGCGATTTGTATTCGTTATAAGTGATTTCATGGTTGCTGTTGCCTGAAAAAAAACGTTGAAACACAAACATCAGCAAAAGAGCAGCCATCATGAAAAAAATAAATCGGGGAAATTTAGCCTGCGGGCTCTCTCCTGTTCCCTTAAACCAGCCAGTGTTGCCCTCATTGGTTTTCACCGGCTTGAATTTATTTTGGGAATTATCTTTGCCTTGCTTTTTTCGGGAATTTTCAGGCATAACATATGTTGAGTGATGAGACAAAATGTAACTTACTACATTTAAACCAATTAAATGTAAAACTGCAATTAACGGCAAAAAGTTTATGTATCGAACCGGCAACAACAAAAAATTATATCATTTATGCCCCTCTTAAAGATTTTCCGGTTAATCTTTTATCTTGTCTCTTCAAGAGCAGTGAGTTTTTCTTAAATTCACTGCTCTTGTGATTGTTCCCTTTATAATTATAACAGTACAACGCATATTATGGTTGGTCAAAGGGTTAGAACCAGGTTTGCACCTTCTCCAACAGGATATTTACATGTAGGCGGGCTGAGAACCGCACTCTATAACTACCTGTTTGCCAAGAAAATGAATGGAGTCTTCGTTATTCGCATTGAAGATACCGATCAAACCCGAAAGGTAGAGGATGCGCAGAAAAATCTTATAAAAACTCTTGAATGGGCTGGAATTATAGCTGATGAAAGCCCTGAACATGGCGGTAATTACGGTCCCTATGTTCAGTCCGAGCGACTTGACATCTATGCAAAATATTGTCAGCAGCTGCTTGAAGATAATCATGCCTACTACTGTTTTGCTACCCATGAAGAGCTTGAGGAAAACCGGCAGCTTCAAATCAAACAGGGACTGCAGCCAAAATACAACAGAAAATGGCTTCCTGAAGAGATGGGTGGTTCCATCCCATCGAGTACGATCAGAAAAAAACTGGATGAGGGAGTACCCTATGTAATCCGCATGAAAGTACCCGATTATGTATCAGTCTGGTTTGAAGATATTATCAGGGGGCCTGTCGAGTTTGATTCCGCCACAATTGACGACCAGGTACTGATGAAATCCGATGGGTTTCCTACCTACCACTTCGCCAGCGTTATTGACGACCATCTTATGGAATTCACTCATATCATAAGAGGTGAAGAGTGGCTGCCCTCCATGCCGAAGCATCTTCTGCTCTACGAATTTTTTGGCTGGGAACCTCCCAAGGTTGCTCATCTGCCACTCCTGCTTAACCCTGATCGCTCAAAATTAAGCAAAAGGCAGGGTGATGTTGCCGTAGAAGACTATGTACGAAAAGGATACAGCAATGATGCTATTGTGAATTTTGTTGCCATGCTCGGCTGGAATGAAGGAGAGGGAAGTGAGCAGGAAGTATACAGCATGCAGCAGCTTGTTGAAAAGTTTTCACTTGAACGGGTAGGTAAGGCCGGAGCGATTTTTAATGTTGACAAACTCAACTGGCTTGAAAAGCAGTATATCAAGAGCCGTTCAGCTGAGAAGCTCATTGCTGTTATCAAGCCGCTTCTGCTGACCGAACTTGAAAATAAAGAGTCATTGATGCCACGGGAGACCATTGTCAGCGATGAATATCTTGCAAAAGTTATAGAACTCATGCGGGAGCGCGTTGGATTTGAGCATGAATTTGTGACATTTTCTTCCTACTTCTTTTTTGAGCCGGACTCATACGATGAGGAGGCAGTGAAGAAACGCTGGGCTGTTGATACCACTGATCTTCTTCGTGAATTCACAGCCATACTTGACTCTCTTGAGGAGTTCAGTGCTGAGAACATTGAAGCACACCTTAAGGAGTTTGTCGCTCCCAAGGGGCTTAAGGCTGCCTATCTCATTCATCCGCTGAGAATAGTTACCTCTGGGGTGAGTTTCGGCCCGAGTCTTTATCATATGCTTGAGGTGCTTGGAAAGGAGACCGTGATTCGGCGCATCATGAAAGGCATTGAAAAAATCACTTTTCCGGTTTAGACTGTAACTGGAAAAGTGTGCTTAGAACAGTGTATACTTGGGATTATGTTTTTTCTTTTGCAGAAAAAGGAATTTTTCCTATATTTTGCCTCAAGTTTAAAGGACAGATAGCTCAGTTGGTAGAGCAAAGGACTGAAAATCCTTGTGTCGTGGGTTCGATTCCCTCTCTGTCCACACAGGTTAACAGCAGTTTCCTCGACGTTTCCCCGGAGTTGAAATTCCTGTCCACTCTTTTTTTCCTGCTTTCCACATTATCAAGGTATCACATGTCATGCAAGGCATCGCGCAATGCTTCCGTGTTTGAACATCATCAAGTGCAGGAATGAATATTACGACGGAGCTTGACCAGGAAATATGGCATGATTTGCGGAAGCCTGGAGCATACGAGTGGTGGTATTTTGATGGTGAGGACAAGGAGAGCGGTTTTTCTTTTGTTCTGATCTGGTTTGCCGGGTTTCCTTTTTCACCCTACTACACCAGTCATTATGAGAGGTGGAAAAATCGGGTAACCACCGAAGCTCCACTTCCATCCAATTACTGCGGGTTTAGTTTCCAGATATATGAAAACGGACTTGAGATTGTAAATTTTATCAAGGAAGGTCGTCATGGACTTTTCGATAGCAGTAGAACTGATATCGGTGTAAGGTTCGAAAAGAACCAGTTTACCTATGATGCAAAGAAAGATGAATACTCTCTGGATATTGATTTTGTATTTCCTGTTCGCCATAAATCGGTAAAAGCATCTTTTTTGTTTTCTGCCTGCAGGCGAATTGTATACGAAAAAAAAGACGGAAACAATGCAGGTCAGGTGCCCCTTCACCAGTGGCTTTTAAGTGTTCCAAAAGCCACTGTTGAAGGAGTGATCAAGATTGTTGAGCAACCGGGGGGAGCAGTTCGAACGATTCCTGTCAGAGCGACTGGTTATCATGACCATAACTTCGGAGCCATGCCCATGCAGGAATATATTGCCCGCTGGTATTGGGGCCGTGCTTTTTCAGAGCGTTTTGATCTTGTTTATTACGTGACCTTTTTTAAAAACAACGACTATCAACCACTCACTTTGCTTGTACTGCACGACAATATGAGCGAAAAAGTTACTGTTTTTGACAAGGTCAATTTTTGTGAAAATAATTTCAGACGAGGTTTTTTTTCCCCGCTTCACAGCAGGGATCTTGAGTTGAAGGATAATAATGTCAGTTTGAAGATCCATCACCACAAGGTGCTTGATGCGGGACCGTTCTATCTTCGTTTTGAATCAGGTATATCGTTGCAGATAGATGGAATGGAGTTGGATGGTGTCAGCGGAATATCGGAATTTCTCAATCCAGCCTGCCTGCAATCAAGGTTTATGCGTTTTTTTACCCGAAGCAGGATTTGGAGGGACGGTGAATCCTCTGTTATGTATAGCTGTTATAATAATATTAAACGTTCTTTGGATTGGAAAAGTAGTTGAAAAATTTTTAAATTTAGAGTTTGTTTTGACTGTCCTGAATTGTATCCGTGAAAGTCACTGTTCCAGAAAAGAATCAAGAATAGCAAAGAGACACAGTGGCTGTCGTTGAACCGCCGGGAGGTACTTGCCTTTTGATTTTATAACAAAAAGTTCTAAAAAAAGGAGATAGATCGTAATGGCACAACAAGGTAATTTCAAGAGTCCGTCAAGGTTGGGCGCACTTGGTGAAGGTGCACCACTCTCTTCATCCGGTTCGGTTCCCGGAGGCAAGCCACGGGAGGATGGTCTGAAAGGAGTTGATTTCGAGCGCCGCAGTTTCTTGGGGAAAGTAGTCGGGGGTATTGGTGCAGCTGTAGCCATATCAACACTCTATCCTGTTATCAAGTATATTACTCCTCCAACCAAGAGCTCAACAAACGTCAAGGAGCTGGTTGTAGGAAAAGCATCTGAAGTTCCTCAGAAAGGCTTCAAGATTTTTCAGTTTAACAAGGACAAGATTCTTGTTGTCAACGACAACGGAAAACTGACGGCATGCAGTGCCGTATGTACCCATCTTGGCTGTCTTGTACATTGGGACAACGCCCAGAATCTCATCGCATGCCCCTGTCATGGAGCAAAGTACAAGCAGACCGGGGAAATAATTTCCGGTCCGCAGCCTTTACCTTTAGCATCGTTTAAAGTAAGGGTTGAAGGAGAAAATCTTATCATCGCAAAAGCGTAAACTTTAATTCTTGAAAACCAAGGGAGTCAGGAAAGATGGCTGAAAACAACCAGAACGCTTCGGCAGGAAATATTCCCGCCAAGCCGAAACCCGCTGCTCCGGGTGCCGCCAAGCCGGCAGCTCCGGGTGCTGCAAAACCCGCAACTCAGAGTGCCGCCAAACCGGCAGCATCGCAAAGTGGCGTTTTTAAACCCCAGGTAGACCGTCCGGCTGCAAATCCTTACAAGGATTCAAAGGTCAGTCCGATAGCCGCATGGTTCCAGGAGCGCTTTTATGTCGTGCTTCCTGTCATTGATTATTTGAAGAAAAAAGAAGTTCCAAAGCACCGCCTCTCTTTCTGGTATTATTTCGGTGGACTTGCCCTTTTCTTCTTCATTATCCAGATTCTTACCGGTTTACTGCTTTTACAGTATTATAAACCTACCGAATCGGAAGCATTCTCCTCATTTGTCTTCATCCAGCAGGTGGTGCCTTTTGGCTGGCTTCTTCGCCAGATCCATGCATGGTCGGCCAACCTCATGGCTTTGATGGCATTTATTCACATGTTCAGCACATTCTTCATGAAGTCATACCGCAAACCCCGTGAGCTTATGTGGGTTAGTGGTTTTATACTTCTCGTGCTGACCCTCGGTTTTGGATTTACCGGATACCTTCTTCCCTGGAACGAACTGGCATTCTTTGCTACCCAGGTTGGTACCGAAACGCCAAAAGTTGCTCCCGGTGGTGCATTCCTTGTCAGTATTCTTCGCGGTGGAGAAGATGTCAGTGCTGAAACACTTACCCGCATGTTCTCGCTGCACGTTGTTCTGCTTCCAGGACTTATTCTTCTGCTGCTTTCAGCACACCTTGCACTTGTTCAGATTCTTGGCACCTCCGCCCCGATTGGCTACAAGGAGTCCGGCATGATCAAAGGGTATGAAAAGTTTTTCCCTACATTCCTTGCCAAAGATGGAATCGGCTGGCTGATCGGTTTTGCCCTGCTTATCTACCTTGCAGCTGTATACCCATGGGGGATAGGCGTTAAAGCCAATGCGCTTTCACCCGCACCTATCGGCATCAAGCCTGAATGGTATTTCTGGGCTGAGTTCCAGATGCTTAAAGATCTCAAGTTTGAAGGTGGAGAACTTGTCGCTATTGCTCTCCTGACCATTGGTGGAGTTGTATGGGCTATCGTTCCATTCCTTGACCACAAGGCATCAAAAGAAGAGAAAAGTCCACTCTTTACACTTCTTGGTCTTGCAGTCCTGGCCTTCCTGCTCATTAACACCTACCGTGTTTATTTAGAGTATGGCTGGTAAATGAAGCCCTTGCTTCAACAAACAGAAAAGCCCGGTTTATCCGGGCTTTTCTGTTTACGATATATCATATCTGATTTGAAAACTGTCAGATCGATGTCAGATCAGGAATGGCCCCTTAGTGCAGTCATGAAGATACTTTATTCTGAATGCTTCTGCTTAACACGACCAAAAAGCACAGCTCCCTGTTCACGTATACTATCATGTCCGGCAAATTCTGGCGGGGGAGAACCTTCCTCTGGAGAAAAAGGATTTCTGATATTTCCATAGCAGCAGCTGTTTATAGAGATTTATACCTTAGCATAAAAATTAAGGAGATATATAACACTGCTGCGTGTGCCGGGCATAGGAGTGGTTTCAGCCAAACGCATTGTTGCTGCCCGCCGTTTTCACTCATAAGCCCAAGAGGGCCTGAAAAAAAACGGGATAGTTATAAAACAGGCAAAATATTTTAGAATCTGCTCAGGCAGGTGGTTCCTCTACGATGTCAAACGCCGTAACGCTACTCGCTGGAACAACGGCTCCCTACAGTTCGGTACCATCGAACAATTCACCACTCCAGCCCTTTCCCGAAGACGAAAAAAAGGAACAGGCTCTATGGCTAGCCTTCTTTTAAACTATTGCCATACCAGACCGCAAAAAACTCCGTCTCCAGAAATCCAATATGCTCATGAATGTACTGGAAATATTTTGTCGAGAAATAGGGGGAGTGACGGCAGTTGCTGGGCCATCATGAACAGAATTTCTTTATTCGCAAAAAAAGAACTGGTTACTACGGAGCAGCTGTAAATATCAAAAGCAGGTAACTTATGTTGTTGATTGTATTTTTGTGAATAAAGGGAGTGTAATCCCGGATATTATTTTTGTTTCTGAAATTTATCCAAAACAAAAGGATCGTAAACCAGAGTCATTGATTGCCAAGCTCTGGTACGAATGCCTTGGCGCAAGGGCAATCCCGTTTGATCCAACAGCTCGGGAAGCACTCATTGCCTATGGATGCAAGCATCCTGAATTGAAACGTCATATTGAAGCGTGGCAGGAAATGAAACGAACAGGTTCCAAATGGGTGACCGGATGCGCTACCGCAAGAATTCGTAATTCGTTTGGGGTGACCTGATAAATGATGCTGTAGGGAAACCGGCGGAGTATATATCGACGGCGATTGTTACGAAATTCCGCACCAAGGAGAGGGTTGGCCAGTACGAGATTAGCAGCTCGTTCAAACTCTGCCACAAACGTGAGGCCCAATTTTGAATTCCCTTTCAGAGTATAAAATGCAGCAGCATCGTGCAGTTCGGAGAGTGCTGCTGGTACAATAACGAGTTTCATTTCAGTGTTGCGCGAACCTGTGCCAGTGCATCAGCGCCAGGAATTACCTGGGTTGAGCCACTCTCGATCTCGGCAATCCTTCGTTCGGTTTCGATAGCCCAAGCCTCCTCAATCTCGGCATCTTCGTCGAGACTGGCGAGTAAAAGCTGGGCAAAAGCTGCACGTTCAGCTGATGACAGTTTCAGCGCTTCAGCTTCGAGAAATTCGAGTTGATTTTCCATAGTTCTCTTGCATCCATATTGTTTCAGAGTGTTCTACCGATGGATTCCTGTATTGTATAATCCGTTTCCTGAAGCTACCCCAATAACTCTCCAATTTCATATCCGGCAAGGAATGCCTGCATATCGATTTTCTCAGTTGCCTCTACCCATTCGGCGATAACAGTTTCAGGCTTTTCTTTTTCTGCCGGGAGCTCAGGCTCAGTCAGCAGCTCCTGCAGAGTGAGCCAGGCCATGAGTACACTGAAGCGGTGTTCTCGGAACCAGATTTTCTCATGCCGTTCATCAAACTGCAGTACTCGACCGAGATGCTTTTTGTCTTTGGTCAAAAGATGTTGCAGAAGAGCGTGAAGTTGTGCTTCAGGATCATCCGCTATGAGGTCGGGCTTTTGAGTGAGCATGCAGCAGAAAAGGTCTGGGAGGTTCTCAGCCGGAATGCCGATGAGACCTTTTTCTGCATAGATCGCAGCCAGAGCACCACTCATCAGCCAGTCATCAAGCAGGTTTGAACGGAGTATTCCAGCTGATGCAACCATCTGCTGAATCGAATCAAGTACAATCCAGTGCCTGATAATCAGGAAAAAGTCCGCTCCATCCGTACTGCTCAGACCGAGAGCCATCTGCAATTTTCGACAGTCAGGCTGCACTGGCAGAAGCAGGGCAAGTTCTGCAGCCCTACGGTAGAGTGCTGAGGCATGTGAGACAAGAGTTTCAGGAACTGAAAGTGCTCTTTCCATGAGTTCACTGAACTGCACGGCAACACGGTCAAGAAGCAGTGAAATCTCTTTTTCAAACATGAGCATCTCTTCCTCGTCATGGAGTGCTGCAACCGGTGCAATGAACTCTTCAGAGGTCAGCGATTCAGTAACCAGTCTGTGCAAAGGGGAGAGGCTCATGGTAAGCACCGCCTGTTCAATAGACTCGGTTCCACGACCGTTCAGCTCTGCAGAGAGTCGGTCATAGGGTCTGAGCCTCGAAGGGCGAACTTCCCTGAATTCCATGAATACATTGTACTTATAGCCATCCAGAGCAACCATGATACCGTTTTCTGCAATGTCGCGGTTGGAGCGGATAAACTCCATGCCACTGGCATGATCCCTGAAAATAACAAAGGTGCCCTCCTGATGACTCAGGTCAAGTCCGTCGATCACGGAACTCTGCCGAATTTCATCATCCTGGCGGTATCCTACCGATGTTTTAATCCAGCCGATGGCATGTTCAAAGCAGTTGTTGAAGACAACAAGTGCTTTTTCATCAGCCAGCCGGTTTGAATAAGCAAAAATATTTTGATTGACACTGCCGTCAGGTGAATAGACGTCATAAAGGAAAAAATTGCGTACCTCAGCAAAAAGAGGACGCTTTTTCATAATGGGAAAGATTTCTCGGTAGTGTCGTGCAACAAGGTTTTCATCCGGTTGTTCGTCATAGTAGGCCTTTGCGTACTCCATGCCATATTTTTCCGTAAAGCCTTCAACCTGTCCGTGGCCGAACATGGGAAGTCCAGGCATGGTCAGCATCATCATGCAGACCCCGAAATATTTATCTCCCCTGCCGAACTGGGCAATTGCGGTATCTTCGTCAGGGTTATTCATGAAGTTGACATAGCGCTTCAGGATTTCCGCATCAAACTCCAGAGTGTTTTTGATCAGGTATCGGTAATCGGCATTATCCTCCTTTTTCAGCATATGCATGAAGGCGCTGTTATAGACCCTGTGCATGCCAAGTGTTCGGACAAAATAACCCTCAAGCATCCAGAACGCTTCAGCGAGCAGCAGGGTATCGGGGACTTCACGTTGAATGCGGTCAACCACTTCGCGCCAGAACTCTTCGGGAATGGCCGCATCAAACTCAGCCATGCTCATGGCATGGGATGAACGTGAAGAGACACCTGCGGTATGGCCGTGCAGAGGAAACCAGAGGCGCTGAATGTGCCGTTTCGCCAAGACCATGGCAGCGTCGAAACGGATGATGGGGAACATCCTTGCAACATGCAGAATCTGCTGAATCACCCCTTCACGAACTTCCGGACTGAGAAAGTTCAGCTGGGCGGTATCGTTCCACGGCATGATGGTGCCGTCATTGCCATGATAAATATAGCGGGTATCGCCACTCAGAAAGTCAACACGCTTGAAGGTCACCGCCGCATCGGAGCGGTTCCAGTATCCATCTTCAAGGTAAATGCCGTAACGGGAGTCACTGCTGAGATTAGGTCCGTTATAGGAGTAGTTATAATAAGGCGGTGAATCGGTGGAAAGAAACCAGTCGGGATTGTTTCGAACCAATTCGGAATCCATTCCGGTATGATTTGGCACCATATCACTTGCAAGACGGATGCCTCGAATCATTGTTCTGTGCCGCAGGTTCTCATAGCCTTCATAGCCTCCGATATCTTCAGAGATAGCATATTTTTCAAGAGCATAAGCCGATGCTTTCGCCTCAGGATTGCCATGCAGCTGCTTAATTTTCTGTGAAGCGTAACTTCTTTGCCAGAGTCCGATAAGCCACAATGCGGTAAAGCCCCGTTCTGCCATCAAGTCCAGTTCCTTGTCGGGAATATCCTGCAGACGGGTTATTGGTCGCCGGTAAAGTTTACTGAGCTGGTCGAGCCATACGTAGGTGCTCTTAGCCAGCATGACCACTTCAGGCATCCACGATGAGTCGATGGAGTAGTTGGCCTCGGCATTATCTTCAAAAGCGCTGTAATCTGGTATATGTGCCTCTTTTTCCATGAAGTGCCCCTCTCTGCCGGCATCTTTGGCACGGGCAATCTCTTCAAAAAACAGGTATTTGTCCTCTTCCTCAATTAAATCAATGGCTCCGGGAAGAAATGTCCAGAAGGGAGATTCTGTCAGCAGCTCTGACCAGTTCAGGCGGATATAGCGGAGCTGATCAAGAATAGATGACGGAGCGTGCCGTATAGGCTCGGTGAGCAAATCAACAAGATCGATATCTCCGGCACCAATTGGCCCCATCGACTTCATTGAGCTCCGCATGGTCAGAATCAATTTCCGGTATCCCTCTTCCCGCATCACCCTTTGATCGGTTAAAAGATCGGAAAACTGATCCAGTGCCGGATTTTGAGTATTCAGCCAGACAAGGAAAGACTCTTCAAGCAGATTTTTCTTGTTGTTCTGCTCTGTCAACCAGTCAGATGGTGTCTCAGAACCGGAGTAGATTTTTTGTGTGGGAAACGCGCTGAGAAACCGTGTAAGGTATTCCGATGATTGTTCTTTGGAAAGTTCAGCCTCAAGTTTTCCATAAGCGTTTTCAAGCAAGGCTGGCTGGCGGGCGGCTATGGATGAAGTCATGATATAGTGAAACAGTTCGTGCAGCAGCTTCATGCCATTGAACTGTGCCGGAAGAACTGGCTTTGCTTCATCGCCCTTCCTTTTTTTCAGGAAATCGTTGATAATGGCAGCCTGTTTCTCAGCTTTTTTAAAACTTTCTTGACCAGAGGAGGGAAGAGAGAGAAATTCAGGATCACTCAGATGAAAAAGTTCTCGGGCGTTCCTGTTGACATAAAAGTGTTCTTTATTCTGAATCACTGAAGGGTTCTGCTTGATGGTCATAGTCAGGTTAAAGAGCCGAAGTTTACTTGAGTTTGTTGTCGATATATCTCTGAAGGTAACTGAACCCCAGATCCTTTGCTGAGCGGAGCACGTCAAGGCCTATGGTATAAAGAGCGCCGCGACCCTGGAAAGGTACAGATGAATATTCCGCCTGAGCCGGTGATGTCGCTCCTCTTCTACCTTTTAATGCCCTTGTAAGCAGAATTCCGGTAAAAAAAGTCATTCCAGCACACTGAAAAGGATATTTCTTGACAATCTCTTTTGGCTTAAGCTCTTCTTTCAGGTCATCTTTCAGATGCAGAGCCCTTGCCTTGATCTGTTTTTCCTTTTCACTAATGGTGTTTTGCAGCTCTTCTATGCGCGATTGAATGCTGTTGATAGTTTCATTTTTTGTAGTCATGAACCGATAAAAATATGTTTTGAAGCATGTTTTTCAGGAACAGAGGCCTGAATTTCGTTAAAAAAACAAAACATGAAAGAAAAATAAGGCTTACCAGCAGATAACCCAGGAAAGGATGTCCGAGGAGCTCACCTGCGAGCAGCGCAAAGGTTGTCAAGAGGTAAATAGCACCTATTATCAGTATGACACCGATAATAATTATAGAGGCAACAAGAGAGATCTTTTCGGTCAACTCAATCTTGACCAGCTCGATTTTTGCTTCTATTATGGACAAGACGTCTTCGTAGGTTGACGTTGCCGTATCATCAAGGAGTTTATGGATTCCGGTGTGTTTGCGTTTTACCTCTTTTCGATCCGAAACCTTTTCCTCTGGGCGGTTCATCATAGAGTCTTCAAATAAATGCCTGTTATCTCTTTCTTTTTAATACAAGTCCGAACAAGGCACCTGCTGCCAATGAATAGAGCAACGCCTGGCCAGGGTTTTTCGTGATGTACTCTTTAACTTTTTCAGCACTTTTTACCAGCAGTTCATAGGATTCACTCTCTTTGAAGCTCATAAAAGCCTCTGAAAGGTTGTTACCTATCTCTTTTACCTGTTCCGGAATGAAGGTTTCGCGTTGCCTTTCCTGTGCCGGATCCATTGATTCATGCTCGTGAATGATAACCGGGACTTCCTGTTCCATAATAGCTCCAAAGCTTATGATGAGTTTCTTTAAACCAGTGTAAAAATAATATATAAAAACAATATCTTCTTTTTCATCGCCCTCTCTTACAGAAGAAGTCTCCCTCCGTCCACACTGATAACCTGGCCGGTAATATAGTCGCTTTCAAGTAGAAAGGTTATTGTTTTGATGATATCCAGCGGATCTCCAAGGCGCTTGAGCGGGATTTTTTTAATCATCTCTTCCTCGCTCTCCATCTCTTTTTCAGGATTTATGGTAACAGTGCCAGGGGCAATGGAATTGACAAGAATATTGGGGGCATAGGCTTTTGCAAAGATTTTGGTCAAGTGCTGTATTCCGGCTTTTGCTATGGTATATGGTGCAAAGTTACGCCAGACAAGGTCGGCGGCAATATCAGTCATGGTAATGATTCGGGAAACAAAGGACTGTCTCTGCATGATCTTTACCGCTTCCTGCAGGGTGAAGAATGTACCCTTCAGATTGGTATCGACAAGATTGTCCCAATCCTCTTCGGTAACATCAGGCAGGGGAGTGCGGTAAAAATTTGACGCACTTGCGATAAGAAGATCAAGACGGTCAAAATGCCGGTGAAACTCTGCAAACGCATTCACTACATCGCTGGTTTTTGCGACATTGCAGCGTACCATCCGGGATTCTGGGCTTATCCAGCGGATCTTTTCCAGGGTTTGTGCTGCTTTTTCATCCGAAGAGTGATAGGTAAAAAAAACAGAATAGCCCTGACCTGCCACCGAAAGTGCGATTTCACTGCCGAGTACTCCTGAAGCACCAGTCATGAAGCATACTCTCTTGCCGGAAAAAGTCATGGTGGTACCGTTTTTTCTATTTTAGGTATTCACTTATGAAACAGTAATGTAGGATAAAATCTTTATAAACCGTTGCTCCTGTCGAGTTGTTTGCCGAGCATCTCATGCAGAAAGAGTACCGCAACTGAAATCACAACAGAGACCAGACAGAGCGACAGGGCCATTGAACTGCTTGAAGGGGAGCTGGCATAATCATAGATCGCCAGAGGGATCGTTTGCGTTATCCCCGGAATATTGCCCGCAACAATAATTGTTGCGCCGAATTCGCCAAGACTTCTGGCAAACATCAGCGATGAACCGGCAAGAATGCCTCTCAGAGAGAGAGGTAAAACAATTGTGATGAGGGAGTCATGCCAGGAAGCGCCAAGGCATCGTGATGCTTCGATAAGCTGCCGGTCGATCGACTCCATTCCAAGGCGGATTGAACGTACCAGCAGAGGAAATCCTACAGCCGCAGATGCAATAACCGCTGCTTTCCAGGTAAAAATAACCGGGATTCCTGAAACGGCCAGAAGCTCTCCAAGCCAGCCGTTTTTACCAAGCAGGAGCAGCAGAAAGTAGCCTATAACGACCGGTGGCAGAGTAAGCGGAAGATTAATCAGAACTTCAAGCAATACCTTTCCCTTGAAACTCCTGAACACAATCAGCCACGCGGTAGCAAAACCGAAAGGTAAGGAAAGAGCAGTTGCAGTCAGGGCAACTTTCAGAGAGAGCCCTATGGCGGTTATATCTTCCGGTAAAAGGTTCATCACATCAACAGGTGCGCAACGGTTAAGGATGAATCAAGACGCCGATATCTGCAGGTTTGCCAAAATAGACTGAGGAGAGTACCAGTATATCGACACCTGTTTCAGCATAGACAGCCGCATTGCCGGCATTGATGCCTCCCGCAGCCGAAATTTTAATCTCCGGTCTCGCTTGTCGTATCTGCTGAACCAGCATTGATAGGAGGTTAGGAGGAAGTTTGTCTATCTGAACGACATCAACGCCAGCAGCAGCAATGTTAAGAGCTTCCTCCGGGCTCTCTGCCTCCACAATAATTTTATGTTCAGGGGATTTAGCCTTCAGATCAGCAACGGTATTGAGAAAGCTCTCCACTCCACCCATAAATGCTGTGTGTTGCCTGAATACAAGAATAGAGTCCGAAAGGCCAATCCTGTGTGGAAGCGCTCCACCCGCCATAATTGCCTTCAGCGAAACTTTTTTTGTTCCAGGAAAAGATTTCCGGGTTGTCAGGACAGAAATACCGGGATTTATCCTTCGCGCACTGCTTACTATTGATTGGGTTCTGGTAGCAATACCCGATGCATATTCCAGCAGGTTCAAGGCAACCTTCCAGCCCGCATGAAGGCTCTCCGCAGCTCCACGTGCAGCAAGGATGGTAACTCCGGCTTCAACCGTTGAACCGCTTTCCAGGCAGCAATGTACTGAAGCACCGCAAAGCTCAAGAATACGGCGCGCCTCTTCTGTACAGCAAACAACCATTGCATCACGGCTGACAAAAGAGATCTCACCCTGCAGCGTGCCGATGCCAAGCAGTGATGTGGTTATATCCCCGTAAGGGATATCCTCTTCGATAAACCGCTCAATATCAGAATCACGCAGTTGATACAGCATAACATTGTTTCACTATTTCTTGATATAGTCGCCAATGCGGAGATTATAGCTTATCATTTAATTGTTATATAGTGCTAAGGATAACGATTTGCCCGGGTTTAAAAAAATCCTGCAAAATGATTCCTCATTGTCATTTCCTGACAATAAGCATTTGAGTGCATTGCTCTTTTTCTCTCACTTCAATTTTTCTATATTCCATGCGTTACGAGTGAAAGTATCGCTTTGTACCGGAATGTCACTCCTCTTGTTATTTACTATCAGTTAAGTGTAAAAGACAGATGCCTCGCTATACTCCTGAACAGCTTGTTAAAAGAAATGCTTCTATCTGGACCGATATTCAGATAATTCTTGCGCCGATTCAGTTTTTGCTTTTTGTTGCGGGTGTCACTACAACCGCTTTGTACGCAAATGGTCTGTTCGTTACAAGTTTTTACTGGGTCAGCATAGCGATTCTCTTTAAAACACTCTTTTTTGCTCTTCTTTTCATTACAGGAATGTTTTTTGAAAAGGAGGTCTTCGATCAATGGGTATACTCAAAAGAGTTTCTTTGGGAAGATGTCGGAAGTACTGTTGCGGCAGCATTTCACCTTCTTTATTTTTTTATGGCCTTCCTTGGGTATCCCGAACATGTGCTTATCTGGGAAGTATTTCTGGCATATTTTACCTATGTGATCAACGCACTGCAGTATCTGACCAGAATTATCCTTGAAAAACTCAACGAACGTAAACTTCGGATTGATGGTCAAATCTGACCCCGGTCTGTTATTTATGGAACATACGCTTAGTACCAAATGAAATACAGTTTTAAAAAACTCTGGAATACTACCTTTCTTTTTGTCGGGCCAGCGTGGTATGTGCTTGTATGGATGATATGGTCTTCCGGTCAGGTGCAGACCATCGGCGACAAGATCTCGTTTCTTGCTACAGTAATCCCCGGTTTTCTCATTATTTACAGTTCCGGTTTTTTTATTGAGGGCTGGCATGAAAAGAAGCAGAAACGTCAACACTGAACTGGTTTTCATTTTTTTACTGGTCTTCTCTCTTTAACAATACACGCCGGATAGCGGTGTGAGAAGTGTGATTTTTTATGCAGAACCTTTGGAACGACACCGATTTTCAACGCTTTGTAAAAGAGCAGTCTAACTCACCCGAGATACCATCGGAACTGGCTGAGCTGGTCTACGCTTCCCGATTGCTTGGCAGTGAAAGCTCACTGGTGATACATGGCGGGGGCAACACCTCGGTTAAATGTGAACTGGCTGATATGGTTGGCAACCGGGCGGAAGTACTCTTGATCAAGGCCAGCGGGATTGATTTGAATCGGGTTACCTGTCTTGATTATACGCCACTGAGGCTGGGGCCGCTGCGCAAACTTGGAGAGCTCTTCAGTCGAAACGATAAGGCAAGTGAAGATGCGCTGCGACGATTTTCGACAAAAGAGTTTAAATATCTCTTGCTCTTGAATATGTTCAGTCTGACCGACCATATGACTGAGCAGAGGTTGACTCCTTCAATCGAGACTCTTCTTCACTCCTTTCTTCCCCACAGATTTATTTTACATACCCACTCGTTTGCTTTACTGACTATCAGTAATCAGCCCGATGGAGAAAGGCTTTGCCGTGAAACGCTTGGCGAAAGCTTTGGCTCTGTTGACTATATCAAACCTGGGATTGGTCTTGCCCGGGCGGCAGCTGTTGTTTATGAGGCAAACCCTGAGATTCAAGGTTTGGTGCTGCAGAAACATGGACTGGTAACATTTGGTGCTACAGCCAGGGAAGCCTACAGTCGAATGATCGATGCTGTCAGCAAGCTTGAAGCACGTATTGCAGTGGCTGGCAGAAAAACCTTTCCTCTGGCTAAGCTCCCAGCCTCCATAGCTCCTGTTGAAGATACTGCCCCTATCATAAGGGGAGCATGTGTCGATGAAAAAGCACCGGGCACAAGAGAGTACCGCCACTTTATTCTCGACTTCCGTACCTCTGAGGTTATTCTCGACTATGTCAATAGTGAGGATCTGGTTTCCATGAGCCAAAAAGGCGCCATGACTCCAGATTTTATTATCCGTACCAAAAACAAGCCACTTGTAGTTCCTCCGCCGGATTCCGGAAACCTGTCAGGATTCAAGCTGGCGGTGCAGGAGGCTGTTCAGCGTTACCGTCAGGAATATACCGACTATTATACCGTTCAGCAGCAGGCTGCAGGCATGCAGGTAACCATGCTTGATCCATTGCCGAGAGTTGTTCTTGTCCCTGGTCTTGGGTTGTTCGGCCTTGGCAGAACCGCAAAATCCGCAGCAGTCAATGCCGATATTGCAACATGTACTGCGGCGGCCATTCTTGATGCTGAATCGCTCGGCAAGTTTGAGTCTATCAGTGACCGGGAAGCTTTTGAGATTGAGTACTGGGATATGGAGCAGGCAAAGATGAACAAGGTTCATCATGATGTTTTTGCAGGCAAAATCGTCATGGTAACTGGAGCTGCCAGTGGTATTGGCCTTGCAACAGCCAAAGCTTTTCGCCAGAAAGGTGCCGAACTTGTCATTCTCGATCTTTCTCAAGAATCACTTGAACGGGCAGCAGAGGAACTTGGCGGCAATGTTCTGGCAATGAGCTGTGATGTTACCTCCCGGGCGGCTGTACGTTCTGCTTTTGATGCTGCTTGCCGCCGGTTTGGCGGTTTGGACATTGTTGTTTCCAATGTAGGCGCCGCTATTCAGGGACGTATTGGCGAAGTCTCTGATGAAGTGCTGCGCAAAAGCTTCGAACTCAACTTCTTTTCACACCAGTCCATTGCACAGGAGGCTGTAAGGGTCATGAAACTGCAGGGTACGGGTGGCGTATTGCTGTTCAATGTTTCAAAACAGGCAGTCAATCCCGGTCCGGACTTCGGTCCTTATGGACTGCCAAAAGCTGCGACAATGTTTCTTGTTCGTCAATATGCCCTTGATCACGGTCGTGACGGTATTCGTTCCAATGGTATCAATGCAGATCGTATCCGTAGCGGTCTTCTTACCGAAGAGATGATTAAAGCACGATCAACAGCCCGTGGTCTCAGTGAAAAGGAGTACATGGCAGGAAACCTGCTGCAGCTTGAGGTTACCGCCGAAGATGTTGCAGAGGCCTTCGTACACCTTGCGCTCGAAACCAGAACAACAGGTTCAATTACTACAGTCGATGGCGGCAATATTGCAGCTGCACTCCGTTAAATAAAAGAAATATAACAGGTAACCATTAATTACAGAAAAGAGGAGATCAAGCATCATGGCGGAATACGATAAAGATAAGCAGGCCAAAGAGTATCACCTTGATACTCCCTTTAACACCTATGGATTTTTCCTGAAAGGAGCCCACTCTCTCGACTGGGGAATGAAAAACCGTCTGTCGAGGATATTCAGGCCTGATACCGGAAAAACGGTGATGCTCGCAATAGATCATGGCTACTTCCAGGGTCCGACCACAGGCCTTGAACGCCCGGATATCAATATTGTTCCGCTTATGCCCTATGCTGATGCCATCATGCTTACACGCGGCATCCTGCGCACTACAGTTCCGCCCAGCCTTACCAGAGCGGTAGTCATGCGCTGCAGTGGAGGACCAAGCATTCTCAAAGAGCTCTCTGATGAAGAGCTTGCAGTTGATATCGAAGATGCCATCCGTATGAATGTCGCCGCAATAACTCTTCAGATATTTGTTGGCGGTGAATTTGAGACCCGATCCATTCACAACATGACAAGACTTGTTGATATGGGTCTTCGCTACGGGATTCCTACCATGGCTGTTACTGCAGTTGGCAAGGATATGGTGCGCGATGCAAAATACTTCAGGCTTGCCTGCAGAATGGCTGCAGAGCTTGGTGCGCAGATTGTTAAAACCTACTATGTTCCTGAAGATTTTGAAACGATTATCGCATCATGCCCAGTGCCGATTGTTATGGCCGGTGGTAAAAAAATCTCTGAACTTGAAGCTTTGACGATGTCGTGGAGTGCAATCCAGGGCGGTGCTTCGGGTGTTGATATGGGTCGTAATATTTTTCAGAGCGATGCTCCTCTTGCCATGATGAAAGCCGTAAATAAGGTAGTGCATGAGCAGATGAATCCGACTGATGCTTTCGACTATTTCAATACCATAAAGGCTGAGGGATAACTGCAAAAAATTGTCGAACAGGTCGGCAGGCTGCATGGTCTGCTTTCGTGTTATGCTACAGTCTGTTTTTCTTAATGGGAGCCCTTCTGCAACCCACGGATTGCTGGAACAGTGGGGGATGACATTTTTTTATGAATACTGAGGATATTAAAGGTTTTTTTGCCTCAAGAGATCAGCTTGACATGGCTGACTACCTGACGCTTGATTATTACCTCGAATGCGTCGGGGACATTGAGACTGCTCTTGCGCATTTCTGCAGCGAGCAATCCACGGCACAGTGGAAGCGTGTCGATCATGATGAAGATTTCCGCCCGAAATATGGCGCCAAGGTTATCAGCCTGACGATAGAGGGAGAGCTGGAGAAGCTCAGTTACCCTGTCAGGCACTCCGAATCCGGGCCTGTTCACGCATGCCGTGTCACCATTGCTCATCCTCATCGCAATTTCGGTACCAAATTACCGAATCTGCTTTCAGCGGTATGTGGAGAGGGAGTTTTTTTTACTCCCGGCGTGCCAATAGTCAAGCTGCTTGATATAGGGTTTCCGGAGCAATATCTTCTTGCCTTTGATGGCCCGAAATTCGGTATCGAGGGTATTCGTGATCTTCTGCAGGCGTATAACCGGCCAATATTTTTTGGTGTAGTGAAGCCAAATATCGGTTTAAGTCCAGCCCATTTTGCTGAAATTGCCCTTCAGAGCTGGCTTGGCGGCCTTGATATTGCCAAGGACGATGAAATGCTTGCCGATGTTGATTGGTCAACCCTTGTTGACCGTTCCCATGCTCTTGGAGAGGCCAGATTAAAGGCGGAAAAGGAGACCGGTGTACCGAAAGTTTATCTTGCCAATATCACCGATGAGGTAGACCGCCTGATCGAGCAGCACGATATTGCTGTCAGCAATGGAGCCAATGCACTGCTTATTAATGCTCTGCCGGTTGGGCTCAGTGCTGTCAGAATGCTCGCCAGACATACGAAAGTCCCTCTTATCGGGCATTTTCCCTTTATTGCGGCCTTCAGCAGAATGGAAAAATACGGTGTTCACTCAAGGGTCATGACCAAGCTTCAGCGTCTTGCAGGTCTTGACTCGATTATCATGCCTGGATTCGGAGGCAGGATGATGACTACTGAAGAGGAGGTAAAGCTGAATATTCAGGAGTGTCTGCAGGAGTTTGGCCATATCAGGCGTTCACTCCCTGTTCCCGGAGGCAGCGATTCAGCACTTACCCTTGAAACAGTTTATCGCCATGTAGGAGGCGTTGATTTCGGCTTTGTTCCCGGTCGCGGCATTTTTGGTCATCCCCTTGGCCCCAAAGCTGGCGCAGCAAGTATCCGCCAGGCATGGGAAGCCATAGAAAAGGGAATATCTCTTGAAGCCTATGCAGTCGGGCGTCCTGAACTTCAGGCAATGGTTGATGGGGTAAACAAAAAAAAGTAGTTGACGGTTAAGAAAGAAAGGTCTGCATATGGGTATGCTCGATGATAAGGTTGCCATCATTACCGGATCTACCAAAGGGATTGGCAAAGCCATTGCTCATGAGTTTATCCGCCAGGGCGCAAAGGTAGTTATAACTTCCTCTTCTCAAGGGAATGTTGAGGCAGCACTTCTGGAATTTCCCCCGGAAAGCGTTTGCGGCTGTGTCTGCAACGTTGTCTCGACTGTTGATATGGAACAACTGATTGTTGCAGCTATTGAGAGATTTGGCAGGATAGATTGTTTTATCAATAATGCTGGGATTTCAGATCCCTTCAAGAGCATTACTGAAAGTGATCCGGATATATGGGGAAAGGTAATTGATACCAACCTTAAAGGCACCTATAACGGCTGCCGTGCAGCTGTCAACTATTTTCTCAAGCAAAACAGTAGAGGAAAAATCATTAATATGGCTGGTTCCGGCTCTGACAGGGGCTCTAATACACCATGGATGAGTGCTTATGGTTCCACGAAAGCAGCCATTGCCCGCTTTACCTATGCAGTTGCGGAAGAGTATCGGCCTAAAGGTATCTCCATCATGCTGTTGCATCCAGGTCTTGTACGAACTGAAATGCTCAGTTCCGACAACCCCACCCCCGAACTATCCCGGCAGCTGGCGACCTTCAATACAATTCTTGATATTTTTGCCCAGCCACCTTCCGTTGCCGCTCACCTTGCGGTTAAAATGGCTTCGGGATGGAGTGATTCAAAAACCGGTATCTATCTTTCGGCTTTGAATGGAAGAAGAAAAAAAATGTTGCTCCTGACCTATCCCTTCCGTAAAATACTTAACAGAATTGACCGTCGAACCTATTAAACCGAGGGTTATTATGCGCAAGGCAGCAGCTTTCGGAGTATTGTTTTATTCTCTTGTTGCAGTTTTTCTGCAGGGCTGTTACAGTTTTTCTGGAACATCAATACCTCCGCACCTCAAAACTATTGCCATACCGGTTATTGATGACCGTTCCGGTGCAGGTATAGCCCAATTCAGAGCGGAACTTACCAGGGGAGTGGTCAATAAAATAGAATCACAAAGCCCACTTCGTTTTACCCCATCCATGGCAAGTGCAGATGCCAACCTTGAAGGGACGATCATCTCATTTTCTGATATGCCGAGCCAGCTTTCCAGTAAAACTGAGCGGGCCCTGACGAACAGGATTACGCTTATTGTGCAGGTTACCATGACCGACAGGGTGAAAAAAAAACCGATGTTTTCGCAATCGTTTGTCGGATTTGCTGATTATTATGCAGGTAACTATGCCGCCGAGCAGGAGGCAATTCGCTCTTGCGAAGTCCAGATTATCGATGACATATTTAATCGGGTAGTTTCAGGGTGGTAATAAAAAGTGCTTTTGTTAAAACGCAAGACCTGCCCCATGCAGGAATGGTTAAAGGAGGTTTTTTATGGGTTCACACAAGGATGTCGAGTATCGTTTCGAACTTGCAAAAGGGTTTCTGGAAGAAGCAGAACAGGATTACTCTCTCAAGCGCTGGCGATCGTGTGTTTCCTGCTCAATACTGGTAGTTGAAAATACCGGACTTGCCATCTTGATGCTTTTTGGTGTCTCTCCTTTTACCCATAAACCGGGCAGGCACCTCTCACAACTCATCTCCGAAGGAACTGTGACAGAAGAGATAGCCGTTCTGGTTCGAGAGATTCTTCCTGAACTTGATCGATATGATTCGTCCGAAAAAATGCTGGCTAAATATGGTGATGAGTCCACATTCCAGCTTCCCTGGGAGCTCTTTAACGAGTCTGCGGGCGAGTCAGCTATCAAGTCTGCTCGGAAGTGTATGCGTATCAGTTCTGAAATTGCTGCGCTTGTTGCGTAACGTACTGACGGCAATTGTTTCCTGGCGTTCTATCCCTTTGGCTTCGAGCCATGGACGCAGCGGTTCCGGGAATATATCGACGGTTTGAACATCAAGGAAAAGACCAAAAAATTACTTGCTAAAAGGATTTTACATACTCCCCAGCGAACTGTTCGATTTCATACGTAGTGTATTTTGATGTATTTCATAAGTTGTTAAATTATCCCGTAACTGCTTATTATTCAACTGTCTATTTATTGCATCCGTTATCATTCCTTATTATTCCTGTTGTTTAATTACGGTATGTTCTGTAACTTGTTTGAAACAGTTACAGGAAAAAGTTACAAGGTGGTGATGCATGGGGGTAAAGATCAGAGAGCGAAAACTGTCAAGTGGTGAGGTTGCTTTTTACATTGACGTTTATCACGGTGAACTTGGACGGTTTTCTGTAAAGACTGGAATACAAGGGAATCCCAAAAACCGGAAAGCGTTCAATACGGCAAAGGCTTCGGCCGAGGATAAACGAAGGGAATTTGAAAAGGACTTTCAGGCAGACGTTTCATTGTTGTTTGAGCGGAAAGAAAAATCAGCAGGTGACTTTATTGAATACCTGAGAGTGTCAATAGAAAAAACACAATACTCTATCGAAGCTAATACGCTGAAGAAACTCATTAAGTTTTCCGGTGGTGTTGTACCGTTTGACAAGCTAAACAAGGAATGGCTTGAACGGTTCAGGGCTTATTTGATGAATGATGAGGCTATTAGTCAGAATACCGCGAACATTTACTTTAGAGTTGTACGTAAAACCATTAAGCAGGCGTGGCGGACAGGGTTCATTAAAGAGGACTTCACTGGTAAAGTGTCCAATGTCAAGCGGGAAGATGTACAGAGGCACTTCTTAACAGCCGATGACGTGGAATCGCTCTATAACAAGCCATGCAGTAATAAGATAGTGAAACAAGCGTTTCTTTTCGGATGCTTCACAGGACTGAGACTATCAGATGTCGAATTACTGACATGGGAAAAAATATCATTGGTCAATGGTTCACCTTTTATCAGATTCCAACAGAAAAAGACAGGCCAGTATGAAGAGTGTCCTATTCCTGAGCAGGCTGTTAAAATTCTCATGGAGGTTAAAAAACTACATCCTGAATTTGCGCCAGATGGGGATGAGAGGGTTTTTATTCTGCCTGATAGAACGTCAATAGGTAAGGCTCTTCATGCTTGGGGCGCGGATGCCGGTTTAAATTGGGATTTACATTTCCATGCGAGCAGGCACACGATGGCGACAATGATGTTATCCAGTGGTTCTGACATTTACACGGTATCAAAGCAATTAGGCCACAGAGACATTTCTACCACTCAAAAATATTGCCGATTGGTTGATACAAAGCGAGTTGCAGAAGTAAACCGGTTGCCTGTATTCACTACGCTATCAAAGCCGCAGGGAGTCGCCATATCGCTAATGACAACTATATCAAGGCCAGAACAAATATTGCCACCTGAGCCAGTTATCGCACCAAAAGCAGGAAGTATAGCCGCAGCGTTGGAAGCCGAAGGGGAAGCCATTGCCAAAGCGTTGAGATTGAAAAAGAACCCGGCAGGTCGGTATCTGTTCGATGGCAGAGAGTACTCCGGAAAAGAGCTTGCAATTGCAGTATCAAGGGATGAGTAATTCAATAATTATAAAACGGAGATCGGGGATGTCGGAAAATAAAGTTGCGGAGATCATGAAAACGGATGAGGGGAAAATATCGGACATGGGGACGCTGTTATTTACAGAGGATGAGCTTTACAGTAATAGACCTTATAAGGATGTCGAGGATTGGGAGCGGCAAAAAGCTGAGGCAATAAAGCAGTGCAGGTATAACAATAGCGCGTTGAAATGGTTATCCACTGCTTTTTTTGATTGGCAAAAGGAACAAACTGCGACAGTTGGAGATATTGAACATGCCGTTACTATTATGGATGCGTTCAGATGGTATGCCAGCTATCAAAGGAGGCAATTTTCAGAAAATCAAACTTACGAAGCGAGGGAGTTTCTGAGGGAGGCGCAGAGAGGGGAAAGCGTCTGCGAATTGATAAGTTTTCATCCTCAAAACATTAAGGCAATTCTTTGTGATTATGCCGTGATTCAGGTTGCTGAAAAGGCTTTAAAATATTGGAATGACATATTGCCATACCACACAGGCACAGATCAGCAGGGAGCGGAGCAGGCAGAGGGCGCGCCAGATATACAAAAAAAGAGAAGGGCCGATTTATTTAATTTTTTTGATGAATGTTTGAGGTTGGCCAATAGTGATGAGAAAGGTTTTTATCAGAAAGGGAGCCCACACAGACCAAAGAAAGGCGAAGAATCACAGCGGGATTATTTAATACCACTTTGCAAGAAGTATCATAACACAGAGAATATTGATGGCTTATTAGAAACTTTTGAACGCAAGTTTAGAGCCTATAAGGCGGATAAATAAAGCGGATAGCGGATATCCGCTTATCCGATATTTTAACTCTATCTAACCATAGCTATTTATAAGCGTTGATAAACATTAACGCAAAACATAAATAGCCATGAGCAACACCACAACACAATTCACACCACCCGAAAAGAAATATCTGTCAGTCGATGGCGCGCGCCAGTATGCTGAAGATTATGCCAGTATCAAACTGTCAAGAACTCGTTTATATGCGCTTACAAGTAAGGGTAAAGTTCCTCACCTGAAAGGAGCGGGGGGAAAGTTGCTATTCCCTATTGACAAATTCAAAGCATGGCTTGAAGGTGGCGCAGCAAACGGGGAGGCTTGAACCATGAGAGAAAACGAAAGAACCCGGCACGATAGGCAGCGTACCGGGTTCAAAGATCAAAAGCGTGTCAATGGGCGAGATCGACAGCCTCAATATACACATATCGCCGAATTAATCCAAGACTGCCAGCAGTTTGAGAGAGAGGTTAAGCATTTCCGTAGCGTAACACCTGAGCCGCGAACAATGGTTTATGGTATTGCTGCGAGTGTTCCGAACACTGCCGCAGCGTTACGCAGGACTGGGAGGTACTCCTAATGAGAAACTTTCCAAGTCAAATTAGATACTCATATCTCATTGGTCGAGATGGCCGGTTGATGACCAGAGCGGAAAGGAGAAGCACGATATGAGCAGCAATATCAAAGATGAGTTGAAAAGCGAAGCCAGAGGATATACTTCTTGGTCGGTTGAGAACGCTGTTGATTTCCCTGATAAAATTTTACCTCAGTGTGATGTTATCCTTGATTCAGAAAGCGGCGAAGTATTGACCGCAGGGGGAATATTACAGTTGACAGGCGCGGGAAAGATCGGAAAAACGATGTTGCTGTTAAACATTCTTTTCGGTTTAGCCATAGGCCGGTACGTATTAGGCTTTAGAATATCGAAACCGAGGCGGGTTCTTTATCTCAATGGCGAGAATTCAAGCAGAACAATGCAGAGCCGGTTAAAGTTGTTGAGAGATTATTTTTGTATTGACGATGAGCAGGCCGATTTGTTACGAAAAAACCTTCTCATTGTGAATGGAGGCTTCTCTATTCAACAGCCGGATGTATTGAAGGATATAAGAGGAAACTTGAAAGAGATCAGACCGGGAGTTCTTGTAATTGACCCTCTGAAAAACTTTTATAGCGGTGAAGAGAACTCTGCCGATGACATGCGGAAATTTATGGTAGCCGTCAGAGAATTGATACGGGAGTTCAACCTTACAGTTATCATAATTCACCACACAGGGAAAAAACAGAACGACAACAATTTCTATAGCGGGCGCGGTTCGTCTCTTCTTGCCGATGATGCGGAAACGACGGTTTCGTTTCAAAAGGATGCCAATAATAAGGGATTGTTCAACCTGTTCGTTACCGGTAGAAATTGTGATGAGTTCACCTTACACTTGACAAAGCAACCTGAGCGTTGGTATCTCTACAGCCTCACTGATAAGCCGGAACCATTACCAGATCATACATTGATTGAGATTCTTGAGCAGTTGCCGTGTCAGTTCAGGACAGGAGCTTTTGAGGATACCGCACATACAAAGGGTATCAAAAGATCAACGTGTTTTGAAAAACTCAAGACGTTGGAGAATGGCGGTATTATCAAAAGAGTTGCTCATGGATTGTATGAGAAAGTCAATCCGGAAGTTAGTCCAGAAGTCCAGATTCCTATAGGAGCTGGACAAGTGGACTTTGAAAAGCAGCTTAAAAGAGTTAGTCCAGAAGTCCAGAATAGTCCAGACCGTACAATACAGATTATTGAACCAGCCGATGATTACAAGGGGCTTTTCTGATGGCAGAATTTCGTTTTGAACTCGAAAAGGGCGGGTTGAAATATACCTGCCCAGCTTGCAAGGTAAGGGGAAAGTTCCGGCGATACATTGATAAGTCTACGGGTGAATATGTCGCCGATGAGGTCGGGCTTTGTGATCGGTCGGACAACTGCAAATATCACTTCACCCCGAAGGAATATTTCCTTATGACGGGAAAGAATCCTTTCAGCGCGTCAAAGCCTGCAATGAAGCTCCAACCAAAGCCAGAGCCGGTACAACTACAACCTTCTTTCGTTGATACTGAGATCATGCAGGCCAGTCTTACCAGATACAACCGAAACAATTTTTGCCGGTGGCTTTGTGGCCTGTTCGGTGAAGATCAGGCGTTTGAGTTGACGGCACGGTATAAGATCGGTACATCAAAGTATTGGGCGGGCTCATGCGTATTCTTTCAGATCGACAGAGACGGCAAGATCAGGGCGGGTAAGATCATGCTCTACAATGAAGAGACAGGTCGCAGGGTAAAGGAGCCTTTCAATCATATCCAATGGGTTCACAAGGTAATGAAGATTGAGCCTTACCACTTGCAGCAATGTTTATTTGGTGAACACTTGCTTACAGATCAGCAAAGGCCGGTCGCTATCGTTGAGAGTGAAAAGACTGCGATTGTTGCCAGCGGGTTCATACCTGAATACGTTTGGCTTGCCACAGCAGGAAAGCACAATCTCAATAAGGATAAACTGAGATCGTTGCAAGGTCACAAGGTTGTACTCTACCCTGATTTGATGGCGTTTGATAAATGGCAAAAGATAGCCGATGGACTGCAACACGTTACAATATCTGACTTACTTGAACGTCGAGCAAGTGAAGCAGATCGGGCCGCAGGGCTGGACTTGGCAGATTATCTGTTGAGAGAAAACAGACAGACAGCGTAACCATTAACCATTGAGATAATGAGCAACAAAGAAGAGGCGCAAAAGATCGGGGATTTCATCCTTGATAAAAGCAAGGTAGCACTGTTTGAAGCAGTAACTGAGGCGATGCAAAGGGAACCAGATGGTAAAGAATGGGCAATCGCAGTATCAAGTCTCCTTATGGGTGCATGCTGCGCTGCTCATGCGATTATAGACGGGATTGAGGAACACAATATTATCAAGCGAAATTAGGACGTGTCAAAGTATGGCGCGGGTAGAGATCGTTCAACCTGAGCCGTTTATGGGCGTTTTTTGTAGAGTAAAAACACTGTAGAGTATTGTAATCATTGATAAACTGGAAGTATACCACCTATGAGCAAAAAGAGACTTCAAACACTTAGTGATGTTCGGCGATACCTTGCTGGGTTGCTGAACAGGTACGAGGCCGGAGAGATTGACGAAGTACACCTGAAAGCGGCGGCGTATGTCTCAAATATCCTTACCAGTACAATAAAGGATTCAGATATTGAAGCAAGAATTGAGAGCCTTGAAGAACAATTAAACAATAATACCGGAAATGGCAACATTAGGAAAGCGAGTTGAGCAGATTGAGGCAGCTATTAAGCCGAAAAAACCAGTTTACTCTAAAATTTGGATAGGTGATTCACCAAAAGGTTATGGAGGCTACCAAGAAGGCGGCGAGGATTGGAGCCTCCGCCTAAGAAACGACGATTGGACACCGGCAGACTTCAATGAGCAGTATGAGCAGTGCGTGATTTTTTTACCAGCTAAAGACCCGAAACCATGAAAGCATTAGATAAACGAATAAAAACCCTTGAGGCTGAAGCTTGCAGGCGATTACAGGCACAAGAGGATGAGGATAAAGAATGTTATATCGGCGGGAATGATGGCGCAGCCTATAATATGGATGATGTTATTCGATTCGAGAAGGGCGATTTTCCTCATATTGGGCGCGATGGGAAAACATATTTTCATAGAGGAATAAACCCTGATTTCGTTCACGGGAAGATTACACTTCGAGAGATGGCGACACAGGCAGGCGTGGAACCGGTTTTTTGTATTGACGATCAGCCGAAAAACTCATTGGTTTGGCCTGAAGATGATTATCGAGAGTATTGCTTGCTTGATTGGCTTGACAGTGAGGGCCTTCGTTATGCTGAATACGCGCCAAAAGGTGATGAGCAAGTGTCTATTTTGCGTGCCAAATTTGATGACCAGCATTTGAAGGTTTATGGCATGACAGAGGATGAAAGACGGTTGCTGCACAAAGCGGCCCCACAGTCGGTCAGGTTCGACGGTTCAAGCTGGTTCCGAAATGCGAAGCCGTCACGGTTTGTATAGCCGAATGTTAAGCCCTCCTATCACAGCAGGCTTAACGGTCTGCTTTTTTATTACCCATACCAGTGATTCGGGGCGCGGTGATCGGGCTATTATCTCAGAAATAACCATGCTGAATAATCGGTTTATCACGTAAGATAATGAAGGTTGAGTTCGTGGTTATTATGCGCTTAAACAGCTATTATTTACCCTTTGATACATTGTGCTGAATGACCTGAAAGTATTGTATGGCGTGGCTTTATGGCGCGTTCTTGTGGTTTGTGGCGCTGAGGGTTATTACACTGATAAACAAATTGAAAGAACTTGAATATAGATCAGGATTCACGGTTCTCCTCTATGGTTATTTTCATGGTAAAACAGAAAATGTAATGGAGGAATAAAGGAGAAGCTGTTTTTTCCTGAAGATCAGGTTGCTCAAAAGTAGTTCAGTTTTCAGGGTTGCTGGGATGGACCATTCCGGAGATAAAACAGACTGCACAACGGCAAGATTATGGCAAGATTATAAGCCTTTAATATATGGGTTATGATGCGCTTTAATGCCATTCAATTAACCCTTGATACTCATTAGCCATTAATACGGTAAACGTTGAAAATAGAGGCTTTATAGCCTGTTATTCGGGGTTGTACCATTGAGAGTATAGGCGCGTTATGGTATGCAGAAACTCAAGATCAAAGCAGAGTATCAATGTTGAGAAACTTGTTTCCTTGAGTGAGTTCTTTGATGGATTAATGGTTCGTTCCGGTCAGTCGATGGCGGCCGGTTGTGCCTGTGATGGCGCAATTTTGCGCTCTCATGCCAGCCAGTCTATGGGGTGGGCTCAAAAGTGAGCTATCCACCTGCACATGGAGGAACCATACTCAGCCTCCCCAAAGTTGGAGGGCTGAAAAGTCAGCTATCCACCTGCACATGAGAGTTCTCTCGACCCGGGCACAAAACAAGATTTCCGGAGTTTCTGGGGGCCATAAAAAAGAGCAAGATAATAGCAAGGTTACGGATAGATCAGCCGCACGCACGCACCATATTCAACCTCCACCATTTGGTGGCCATTGATTTCATCGAGATCAACCGGCACGCACGCAGGGGAGTAGGTAAATGTTGGTACAGAGAATCCAATTTTGGATTCACCGTTTTACCGAGGTCAGAAAAAAGGTTTTATCCGGTCGGTAGGTGATGTATTGGCAGGGCTGGTTTTACTCTTGATAAAGATCAATTTTCGTGTTTTTGTTACTGGTTTGTAACATGGAAAAATTAAGATGCTTGTTTATAAGGCTTTATGCGCACAGTCCATGAACTGTTCGATAACGTAACAAGGAACGCAAGTCAGAACCAAAACCTGAACGAATCGCTTGAAGCCGTCTTCAGTAATATCGAAAACTCAGCAAAAGGCTCCGACAGCGAAAACGATCTGAAAGGGCTCTTCGACGATCTCGATGTCAATTCCGGCAAACTCGGCAACACCGTCATCAAGCGGAACCAGAAACTGAGTAAGCTACTTGAATCTATCGGCGGACTCCGTTTCGGCGACTACGCCGACAACTCAATTGACGCCTTCGGAGATGCCTATGAGTTTTTGATGACCATGTACGCATCAAACGCCGGTAAATCAGGCGGAGAATTCTTTACACCCCAGGAAGTGAGCGAATTGCTTGCCGAAATCACCACCATCGGCAAAAAAGAAGTCAACAAAGTCTACGACCCAGCCTGCGGTTCCGGCTCGCTTCTCGACCCAAAGTACTGGGACGACGAGCCATTCGACGCCATCGTCTCCAATCCACCTTACTCGATCAACTGGGAAGGCGACGCAAACCTGCTCCTCATCAACGACCCGCGCTTTTCTCCGGCAGGTGTTCTTGCGCCCAAAAGTAAAGCCGATCTGGCCTTTACGATGCACATGCTCTCATGGCTCTCCACCAGCGGCACGGCGGCTATCGTCGAGTTTCCCGGAGTCCTCTGCCGTGGCGGGGCAGAGCAAAAGATTCGCAAAATACCTGATTGACAACAACTACGTTGACGCCGTCATCCAGCTTCCGCCCGACCTCTTTTTCGGCACCACCATCGCAACATGCATTATCGTGCTCAAAAAGAGCAAGAACGACAACAAAACACTCTTTATCGATGCATCAGGGGGATTTGTCCGGGGCGGAAACAAAAACAAAATAAGCGACGTAAACCGCATAAAAATCCTCCAAGCCTACATCGCCCGCAAAAATGCGGAACATTTTGCGGCGCTCATAGAGAGCAAAACCATTGCCGAAAACGACTACAACATCACCGTCTCGAAATACGTTGATGGCAAGGATACTCGTGAAATTGTAGACATCACGGAACTCAACAAGGAGATTTCCCGGATTGTTTTTCGCCAGCAGGAACTCCGTACGGCCATCGACGAGATTGTTGCTGATATTGAGGGAGCAAGATGAGCACGGAAAATACAGAACCACAGAATAAAATCATCATCTACGAGGGCAGCAGCGGCCAGCAATCACCAAGCACCTCAAAAATATCTTTGAAAGCGTCGAACTGCTCGAAAAAGAGGTTAGTTCCATTTTGGAACACACCACTCGGCACGGTGAAAAAGCCGATCAAGTTCCCGGCTTTCTGCATGTTAGGAATGGTTAGGTAGTGTGTGGTAGTTTCGCGCCACCATTGGTAAATTTAGTCAATGCAGAAAATGCACCGTTTCAGAAGAGAATAAAAATTCGCCCTTCAAAAGTTTACTCTCTCCATTTCCTTGTTTATCTTGAATTGTCGAGTTATTCCTTAATTATGCAGAAAACTTGAAAAACGGAAATATTAAAAAAATGTAAAGTCCTTGTAAAGTAATGTCTGATTTTTATCTTTTTGTTTTCGTTTATATTGTTTTTTAATAATTACTTATAGAGCCTCTCCTAAAAAAATAACATGAAAGGAATTATTCTCGCAGGCGGCTCCGGTACTCGGCTCTATCCGGTTACCAGAGGGATATCAAAACAGCTCCTGCCAGTGTATGATAAACCTATGATTTATTATCCACTGACCACGCTGATGCTTTCAGGTATACGAGATATTCTTATTATAACGACACCGGAAGAACAGCCTATGTTCAGGAAGCTTCTCGGTGACGGAAGTGACTGGGGAATCTCTCTCTCCTACACCGTTCAACCCTCTCCTGACGGTCTTGCTCAGGCGTTTATTCTTGGCGAAGAGTTTATCGGCAGTGATGACGTCGTTCTTATTCTTGGCGATAATATCTTTTTCGGTTATGCGTTTTCGCCAATGCTTGAAGCTGCAGTTCAGACAGTGCAGCAAGAGCGCAAAGCCAATATATTTGGCTATTATGTCAGCGATCCTGAGCGTTATGGCGTAGCCGAGTTTGATGCTGAGGGAAATGTGCTTTCAATTGAGGAAAAGCCGCAGAATCCCAAGTCAAATTATGCTGTTGTTGGTCTTTATTTTTACCCAAACGATGTCGTTGAAATTGCAAAACAGATAAAGCCTTCACCGCGGGGAGAGCTGGAAATTACCACGGTTAATGAGGTTTATCTGCAGCAGGGACAGCTGAAGTGCTCTATGCTGGGGCGTGGTTTTGCCTGGCTTGATACCGGAACTCATGAGTCATTACAGGAAGCATCGAGTTTTATTCAAACGGTTGAAAAAAGGCAGGGACTGAAAATTGCCTGTCCTGAAGAGATCGCGTGGCGAAACGGCTGGATCACTGATGAGGAGCTTTTACGGTTAGCCCAGCCACTTATGAAAAGCCTGTACGGAGAGTATCTTGTGCGTTTGCATGAGCAGAAGTAAATCCCTTCGATATCGAACCGGATCACCTGTTTTTTTGGATGCAACATTTATCGTTAATTTTTTATGCGTGTCAATACTACAGCTATTCCTGATGTCCTGATTTTTGAACCCGATGTTTTCGGTGATGATCGTGGCTATTTTTTTGAGTCCTTCCGGCAGGATATCTTTGAGCAGCATGTTGGGCAGATATCGTTTGTACAGGATAATGAGTCCAAGTCAACCTATGGCGTGTTGCGGGGTCTTCATTATCAGAAGCCGCCCTTTACACAGTCCAAGCTTGTCCGTGTGCTCTATGGAAGCGTTCTTGATGTTGCTGTTGATATACGTCTTGGTTCTCCATGGTATGGTCGCTCTGTGGCTTGTGTGCTTGATTCTGAACGGAAGAATATGCTGTGGGTTCCAAAAGGATTTGCTCACGGTTTTGTTGTCCTCTCTCCAGAAGCGGTTTTTGCCTACAAATGCGATAATTACTATACGCCCTCCCACGATGCAGGTCTGCTATGGAATGATCCTGACCTTGCTCTTGAGTGGCAGATCCCGGAAGAGTCAATCAGGGTTTCAGGAAAAGATGCATTACAGCCCTCTTTCGGCACTGTAGAGAGCTTTCCCTATGATGATTACCGTCAGGAGAAACTTTATCCCAAAATTTTTCAGGCATCTTAAGCTTAAGTTGCCTTTTCAAGACTATTTTGAAGTTCACTATTTTTCTTCTTTTACATGAATATTCTTGTTACATGCACATAGTTTCCCCCCTTTATCTCTCCCTTTCAGCGCCTCTCAAAAAGTAATTATTTTATAATACCTTACAGCTTAAAACCTTCCTCAGTACACCCCCGTTCCCCATTGATTTTCCCCTTCTTTTCTGTAATTTTCCTATTAATTGGCGAAGTTTTGGTAAAGTTTGCAAAGCGAAAAGGAGTTTATATGGGCGTTTCAGTTCGCGAAATTCCACTGAAAGAAGGCGGCGTTTCCTTCTCTCTTGCTATCTACCATGAGGGCAAAAAACGGCTTGAAAAAACAAAAATTCAGACCGAAAGATCAGAAGGGCGGGAGTACAAAAAAGCACGGCAGCAAGCCGAAGCGAAGGCGGCAGAGAAAGAAGCACAACTGAAGATCGACCCGGCAGCGGTAATTCTTGGCAAAGAGAGGCGCAGCAATGACTTCATTGAGTATTTCGAGAAGGTGACGCGCGAAGAAAAGAATAGCAATTCCGTTTACAGAAACACCCTGAAACACCTTCGGGACTTCAACGGAGAAAAGCCGTTACCAATGGCGAATATTTGCCAAACATGGGCGGAGCTGTTCCGGGCATATATCGACAGCTTGAGCCTGAAAAAAATATCAAAGAAAAATTATGTGCTTGGTCTGAAGGTTATTCTAAATCAGGCGGTACGGGATAACCTTATACCTGATTTCTCAAGAAAAATCAAGCTATTCGGAAAGCTTGATGATGTTGCCCTGAAATATTTGACCGCTAACCAGATCAAAACCCTTGAGGCTACCCCATGCAAGCACCCGGCAGTAAGGGCGGCGTTCCTGTTCTCATGCTTTACCGGGCTGAAAATTTCCGACCTTGAAGCCTTGAAAGATGAAGATATCCTGCAGGATGGCAGCAGGGTAACGATTCGTTACAAGATGCAGAAAACCCGGAAATGGGAACAATTAACACTTGGAGCGCAGTCGTTAAAATATCTTGGAGAAGCAAAAGAACAGCATAAGGACAGGGGAGCCGATGAAAGCAGGATTTTTCTTTTACCGTGCCGTCGCCAAAGCTCAAATGTTATTCGAGCATGGGGCGCGGCTGCAGGCATACCGTTCAATCTTGGCTGGCATTGTGGACGGCACTCCTTCGCAGTTATAAGCCTTCAAAATGGCGTTGACCTCTACACATTATCAAAGCTCATGGGCCATTCGAGTGTAAAGATGACCGAGATTTATGCCAAAGTCGTTGACGAAACAAAAACGGCCGCAATGGACAAGCTCCCCAGTTGGTGAAAAATCGCTCTCATTACGCCATGTTCCAAATAGTTTAACGGCAAAATGGTTTCACACTGTTTAAAAGATTACCTATCCTACACAGATACATTATTTTTCAGTTATTTTCACTCATAAAACAGCGCTCCCAAAAAATCAGGGCAAGATCGATCAAGCTAACCGGAATTTCTGGAAGCCATAAAAAAGGGGGGGATGTTGCCGCCCGGCAAAGGCATAAACAGCAAACGGCAGCCCCGGCAGGCGCTCACCATTCGGCCGCCTCGTCTTCAACCCAGCCGAAATCGACAGCTACATGCAAACCGGAAACGCACACACCAGCACCCGCGAAGAGGAGGCCTGAACCATGCACCCCACCCCAACAACCACCCCAAAAAGGCAGCCGCCACCCTGGCTGCCCCTCAACCCCATCCACCACACGGCACCAGAAGATTCCACAACCAAAAAGGAAACAGTCTCATAATTCAGATCATTTTATTGCAAAAGTCAACAATAAAAAGAACAAAAATAAAACAAAATTAACAGACAAAAAGCGCAAAAATAAAGTAAGATACGCAAAAGTACGCGCAAGCCAACTGACGTCGCTTTGCTCCAACCGCTCGGTCTACCACAAAACAGTACGTGGTATAAATATTATTTGATTATTTGCGTTTTTTATGCAAAATTCAAATAAATATTAACAGATAAACTATGCTTGTAGAATTTCGTGTATCAAACTTTCGCTCAATCAGAGAAGAGCAGAGCCTGAGCCTTGTCGCAAATACTGATAACGAGCATTCGGAGACACACCTGATCCACAGCGGATCGAAGTCAACTCCCTCTCTGCTAAAGTCCGCTGTCATCTATGGCGCCAATGCAAGCGGTAAATCAAATATTATAAATGCGTTAGCATTTATGAAAGGAGTTGTCGCCGAGTCTGCTACCCAAATCAAGGAAGGGCAAAAATTTCATTTCCAACCCTTCAAACTTGATGGCATCTCATCATCCAAACCAAGTGAGTTTGAAATCACCTTTATTATCGACGGAATCCGGTATCAATATGGATTTTCACTGCTTGCAGAAAGGATTACTTCCGAGTGGCTGTTAGTGTACAAAACATCCAAGCCACAAATCTGGTTTGATCGTCATTACAATCCCGAGTCAAATGAAGACGAGTATACCTTCAGCACGTTTTTGGCTGGTGAAAAAAAACTGTGGCAAAAATCGACCCGCTCAAACTCATTGTTTCTCTCAAAAGCCGTCGACCTGAACAGCGGCGCTTTACGTCCTGTCTTTCTCTGGATTGTGCAGCAACTCAAAATCATTGGCGCAGGAGAGCAACCAATGATAGAGTTTTCAACACTCCTTGCTCAACTACCAGAAGGCAATAAACAGTTGCTCGAGTTTTTAAATACTGCTGATTTCAGTATTTCAGAATTATCACTGGAGATGCGTAAAACAAGAGAGGTATCGCTTAAAATTGAGGGCGAAAAACCACCCGTCCATCAGGTTCTTGATTCCGAAGCACTGATGCCTGTTTTTTTGCATAAAGGGGCAGAAGGAGCTGCAAAATTCGAAATTCATGATGAGTCAACAGGAACACAGCGCATGTTCGCCTTTGCTGGCCCAATCCTCGATGTGTTGCAGAACGGAAGTGTCTTGATCGTTGATGAATTGGACGGGAGCTTACATACCAAAATTGTTCGGTTCCTGCTAAACCTGATCAATTCATCTACCTCAAACAGGAAAGGAGCACAGCTTGTTTTTACAACACACGACACCTCCATAATGGACATAAAACTATTCCGTCGAGATCAGATATGGTTTGTTGAAAAGGACCAATCTCACGCAACACATCTTTATCCCCTTACAGATTTCAGACCAAGAAAAAATGAAGCTCTTGAAAAAGGCTATCTTGCCGGACGATATGGAGCGATTCCTTTTATCAATGACGTGATGTTTTAAGGGATAATATGGCCAGAGATCACCATCAAAAGACCAGGCAAAAGAACCATTTACTTCGGAAAAAGCCGTTTTCCAGGGGTTGCGACCGTATCCTGATAATTACTGAGGGTGAAAAAACAGAGCCTCATTATTTTGAGCCTCCCGTAGCCTACCGGTTACCGCACACGGACCTTGAACAAAAATGCGGTAAATTGCTGGCGTTGAATTCACTGTGAGCAGTATTGCCGTCCTCTATTCTGGTGCCAATAGCCCGGTTTTGAGAATGGTTCCGGCCACGTTCCTGCGCACATTTTGGTGAGCGAAATTCGCATCCCGCTGGAAAGCTTTATAATGCCCTAAGCGTTGTCGGGCTTGCAGGTGAATTCAGTTGTTTTTTGAAATTTGCAAATCCAAAAGGGGGTTGGTGATGAAGGAGTTACCGGTTCTCGATTCTCGGGCAGCCTTCTGTGATGTGGGCAGCGAGCATA
>JABDHK010000014.1 GCA_012972835.1 Chlorobiaceae bacterium
TCAACATTTCATGCAGTATTGGCATCGCCCTCTATCCTGAGCACGGAGAAGATGAACAGACACTCATGAAGCATGCCGATGCTGCCATGTACCAGGCAAAAAATGAAGGTCTAAATCGGATCAAGCTATTCAGCGCTGAAATTGGTTAAGAAAAACCGGCAGGCTCATAGATCTTCTCTTTTTCTAACGATTAATGTTTTAATCAACTTGACCATGAACTTTTCTACCTGCTTACTCAACAAGTCCTTTCTCAATAATGGCAATAATATCAGCAACATGACCCATGTGTCGCTGTTCGTCTACGGCTATGTTATGAACAATATCTTTGATCCTGGTATCATCAAGCTCAAGAGCAAGAGCAGTGAGCAAGTCCCGTTGCTGTTTTTCATACCCCATGAGTGAGTTGAAAAATCCCATTAAATCCTCTTTAGTAAACATCGCGGTCTGACTCTTTTATTGATTGTATAAGATCAAGAATAATTGCTTTATGACCGACGGAATCATTGCTCAGTTTTTGCATCAACTCTATAATTTTTGTCTGCTCCTCGCTTTTCAGCTTAGAGTTGTGTATCGCTTGACTGAGGTGCCCCGTAATAATGATAATTACAGACTCCTCTGAATTCTCTGCCTTATGGAGCTGTTTAAGTAAATCGGTTCTTGTAATCACGGCTTAAATTGTTTGTTATGTTTCGCTGTAAGCGTCAGTCCATTAGATTCTTCACTTGTATCAATGAATGCGGCGGCATGGCAGCAGTGTATACAACACCGATCATGCGTAAAAAGAAACTTGCAAATGAGGAGCAGTTATCAGTCCACTTCATTGCTCAGCCATGAAGATATTTTTTCCTTAAGTTCTTCCCGAACATTTCGATATGCGACCATTTTTTCTTCTGTTGTTCCGGTAATATCCTCCGGATTGTTGACGGGCCAATAATATCGTTTTTGAAAAGGTGTCCCTGGCCAGACCCTCGGACAGGTTGACTGTGTCTTGTCGCACAAAATCATAAGGTAGTGAATCATGGTTTTTCCAAGATAGATATCCACCCCTTTTGGTTTCTGCGAGCTGATATCAATGCCAATTTCCTCCATAACCTTTATGGCAAAAGGGTGTAATTGCATTTCGGGATCCAGTCCTGCACTTAATGATTCGAAACGGTTGCTCGCTGTATGACGAAGCAATCCTTCGGCCATCTGGCTACGTGCTGTATTGTCGTTACAGAGGAAGAGTACATTTTGTTTGTTTTGCATGATCAAAAATAATGTTTTGAACTATTGAAATAAATAGTGGATAACATTTTTATGCCTTTATTGGTTCGAGATATGTTCTTCTCGGAAACGGATAATGGAGAAGCGCTGAGGAAAGTGGGATGATTGTGACGAGAACGCACAGAATTTTCCTGAGGATGAAGTGGTGGTGGCCAAAAATGCCAAAGGTAATATTATAGTATGGCTATTTCCTGGCCAAGAGCTTGTCGTTTTTACGACCACAAAACAGTCTATTTTTCCCGCCTTTTAACCAACATTTAACACTAATAAGCAGGTGTTAATGTATAGATGCGTCATGTATTGGTTAACTTAAAAACAATTTGGTGAGATTGAACCGCTTTCTATTAGTTAATATTTTCTTGGGATGCTTAAAAAAATTATGTCCGTTTTACGCTCTGCTCCGTTTTTTGGAAAAGAACAAACGGAGAGTCCTGAAGTTCAAGAACTTCGTGCAGCAGCTGAGCGGGGGGTTGCAGAAGCTCAGTATAATCTCGGTGTTGCGTACATCAAGGGTGACGGTGTTGCACGACACTATGGCGAAGCTGTGAAATGGTATCGCCTTGCTGCTCAGCAGGGATTTGAAAAAGCTAAAACCGCTTTAAACGATTTCTACCCACCACTGCGAGGATATTAGATCAATCCTTCTTCAGAATTGGCCGACATTTTCAATCATGTTACATGTTTGAAAAGAATAGAGTTATGGGTTACAAAGATTCAAACCACTTGCTATATTTGAACATAATTTTTTACTGTTCATAGAAAAAACAACATATAATTTTCAACCAATGACTGAAATATCGATATGGCCAAAAACGATCGATGATGCCGTAGAGTTGATGATCGATACCATGAGCGAAGTAGATAAAACGGAGGTCTTGAATACCAAAAAGGACGAACTCTATCGCTTTCATTACACTCTGGGGATGCTCATTTGCGGATGGTTCGGGCTGTATAATGGCAACACAGTCCTGCTTGAAGCTTGTGCCAAAACTCGTGAGAATGAGATTGAACGTCTTCTTTTTCTCAATGACCCTGAAGAGGCCGCAGGGATTATTCTCGAGGTAATCTGGAAAAGACTTCGCTCAGACAGGCATGTCCCTGTATAAACCTGAACACTCAGTCGGATAGAGAACCTTTCAAATTTGGGGTCCATAGTAGTCAGTCTCTGGTTATAAGTCGCATAACTTCTATCAATTCGATTTAATTTTTATATTTCAATAGTTCAAATATTGTTGTATAATGGGGTATGAAAAAAACCATTGCAACAACAATTTTTGAATCGCTCTCATCTGGTGTGAGGCTGGATGTCTATCGATTACTTGTAAAGAAAGGCGCTGAAGGTATGGTGGCTGGCGAGATTGCTTCGGCACTTGACGTGCCGCCTACAAATCTTTCGTTTCATTTGAAAACACTTACCCATACAGGGCTTCTTACCGTGGAGCAGGAAGGCCGTTTTCTGCGCTACCGCGCCAATCTTCCTTTGATGATGGATCTGATTGCCTATCTGACGGAGGAGTGCTGCGGGGGAAATCCAGCACAGTGTGGCGATTTCAATGCACAATCAATTTGTCCGCAGTGCATTGAATCCACATCACATCACACCACAAATCAAATTAATTCTCAATCTTTTACAGCATTACCATGAAGAAATCAGTGCTTATTCTCTGTACCGGAAACTCATGTCGCAGCCAGATGGCGGAAGGTTTTCTCCGTTCATTTGACACTTCGCTTGAAGTGTTTTCCGCTGGCACAAAACCGTCAGACTCTGTTCATCCGATTGCCGTGAAAGTGATGCGTGAAGAGTGGATCGATATCAGTTTGAACAAGCCAAAAAGTGTTGATGAATTTCTCCAGAGACCGTTCGACTATGTCATAACAGTTTGCGATGGGGCAAAAGAGTCCTGCCCGCTCTTTACCGGTACAGTGAGGCATCAACTGCATATCGGCTTTGATGATCCTGCCGAAGCCACGGGCACACAGGAAGAGGTACTTGCAGTATTCAGGCGTGTTCGCAACGAAATCAGCCAGCGATTCAGACAGTTTTATAACGATAATTTAACCGGCAAATAACGCTATGAGCATAGCAGTAAAACAGCTCTCATTTCTTGATCGCTACCTGACCCTCTGGATTTTTCTTGCCATGGCGGCTGGTGTGCTGTCAGGCTATCTATTCCCAGGTGTTCCAGGGTTCTGGAACCTTTTTCAATCGGGTACAACCAACATTCTTATAGCTGCTGGGCTCATTGTCATGATGTACCCGCCGCTGGCAAAGGTAAAGTACGAGGAGCTCGGCGAAGTGTTCCGGAACACAAAAGTACTTGCACTGTCACTGGTTCAGAA
>JABDHK010000015.1 GCA_012972835.1 Chlorobiaceae bacterium
CACACTATTCTCCGGTACGGGTGGCACATATTGCTCCGGAATCGCTGGCACACTTTACTCCGGTAGAGGTGGCACACTATGCTCCGGTGTGCTCAGGTCGCCGACGTTGCGGCGGGAGATTGACCGGCAGTTGGCTCGGGTGGTGCTTGAGCGGGATGATGTGCTGGAGGTGGTGGAGGGGGAATTGGGGGCTTACGTTAGTTCTGGTGGTGGAGGGTGAAGGGGTGAATCAACTACCCCGCCTCAAGCAGCGGGGTAGTTGATTCATATTGAGATTATTTTTCCGCGAAGCAAGCTTCGGGGAATTGACCCATAGCGATTAAACATGGAATGACATTTCTGGGCGTAAAGAAGTGGCGGATTGCGTGGCTGCGAACCTATCCCTCGCTACTAAACTTGCCAGCGGGAACTAAGCCTGCAAACTGAACTTAAACCGCTATGTTTTATGACCGCTTGTTAGGCAATATAATTTTTTAATCTATACTGCTAATATTCATATCTGTTATTTCAAAATCGGAACATTTTTCACCTTCGCCCATATCAAAATTAAAATAAATCTCATAAGTCAAATATTGTTCGCTAACAAAGGAAAATTGCTCTTCGCTATGTTCACGTACTGCATTGTACTGGAAACATTCAGTGTCACAGCTCACATAAACTTTACCGGAAACCAATGCACTATCTGTTAATATTTCATATTCAACATCGGCACATTCCAAAATTTCAGTACTATGTCCAATGACATAACCATTATACCAATAATCTTTATCTTTAAGTACATCATTTGGACTCAAATTGTCAATCCTAAGATGAATCGTATCTTCAATATCTTTTGCAAAATTCTCGATAATTAAGTTAAAAACAAAATCTTTATTAAAATTAAATTGAGAGATGTAGGCTTGAAACTTATGTTCTGGGCTTTCTAAAATAGATGATTTTAACTTTAAAAAGTTAAAAGAGCTATTAATCACAGAAAACTTATCAGTATCAACTAGTAAATCTTGATGGACTTTTGACTTGTCTTTTTTTGCACAAAAATCACTCGTATTATTTGTGAGTAATATACAATTAGAAAGTTGATTACTTTCAACATAATCAGAATAAGATTTCCAAATTAAAGCATCCTTTAGTTCTGTTTTTTCTTCTGTAAATGGTTTTTTACGGTAGATTGCTCTATCTACAATATCTGGCAAATATTCATTTTTATAGGGAATAATCTTAAAACTATCAATATACTCAAGTTCGGAATAAAACTCATCAAACTTTTCCAATTGTTTACCAATATCTATAAGCTTAACTTCTGAATCAATCTTAAGACGAGCAGAATCTGCTATTACCTTATTTAGTTCTCTATTCTTAGCTTCAATCTCTTTTTGGAATTGCCGTCTTAATTCTAGCCTAACGATCTCCGACATATATAGATAAATTAAATTCTCCTTCGCATAATCCAATATTTTCTTTGATGATTTATTATCAAAGAAATAATCCTCAAATAGAATATTAGAATCTATAAATACATTCATTTATCGTGTTTTTTATGTTGCCTAACATTTGGAACTATATGCAGTTGGGGATTGCGGGTTGCTTTCCTGTCGAACCCCGATGCCGCTGCAGGCTGCGAACTTTGTTGTCCGCACCGAAACCCCAATTGACATATAGTTTTTGTTATGCCTTCGTGCTTCTAGTCTGTAAGTTGTCATTAGTCAATGTTTTTAAAAAAACTTCTGCCTTTACTTTAATTTTTAAAATTGATTTTGGATTCTTATCACTTTCTTTTAAAGCCCAATATTTATTTTCATTCCATTCAAATGCTCTGTTGTCGCCTGAGCCGTTTTGTGTTATAAAGCCCCAAAACCATAAATCGTCCCAAATTTCAATTTGCTCTCCTCTGTAAACAGATTTTAGTGTCTTATTTATTTTGTCAAAGTCCCAGCTTATTGAACTGTCCAGCTTTTTGAATATTGCAATAATTACTGCGTCAACTGGCAGATAAAAATTGTCATTTTCAGATATAGTTGCTGGAACGTCTCCCCATATTTTTAAATTCTCTGAATAGTGTCCATTATGCAAATGAAAAATGCTTTTTGAAAATAATGCAGCTGTCTTTTTTCCCCAACCGTCTTGATTTTTCATTCCGTTATAAAGACTGTCAAAGTTTAACTGCTTGTTTGGATTTATCTTTTCAATAAATTTTTGCATTGAAGTCATACATTGAGTGTCTTGAAATATGCTTTTATAAAAACTTGCAAGACTGTCAATTTTGGGCTGACTTTGAGTGTTTGCGATATGGTAAAGTAGTGAAACAACTTTCTCTGTCGTATCGCTGTATAGTGAAATAACTGATAAATAAAACCTCTCTTGCAACGAATGATTAAATTGTCTGTTTGCAGTTAAAAAAGAAAAAATATTCTCAAGTTTATCATTCATTTTGTCAATGTGTTGGTGTCTTTTTAGCATGAGGCATAACGTTTTTCGGGCTTTGCGTTCGGGCGAGTTTCGGAGCACAAACTGTCAACCAGCATTGCACTTGATGCGAGGCACAAAGCTCCAAGCTTGCACGTCACCCCACCTGACGAAAACCCGTGTTATCGGCTGCCCTTCTGTCCGTCCGTACATGGTCAGCCCGAAGATTGAATTCACTTTGTTCCAGGTGATTTACACTCATGTCAACAAAGTTAAATATTGTCGGATTACTTGGGAAGATAAACTGAAAGTGTGTCGGTGATTTTTTTTAAGTCGCAAGTAGCGATTATTTTATTTTTTTCCGCCTCATCTGATACGTGATAAAAAGTGTCCAGCCGTCTAAATGAAACATTGCCTTGTCCTTTTACAGATTTAATTTTCTCACTTGTCCAAATCAAATAGTCAATTCCGTTTTTCTGAAAGCCAATTTTATCAATGGCTTGTCCCTGTAAAACCTTAGAACTGTCAATGTCGTGAAGTATCTCTTTGAGCTGAACACTAAGTATTCTTGGTTTAAAGTCCTCGTTGTGAAAAGTTTTTCCGGTGTCGTATTGCTTCGTAATTTGAGCATAGTGCCTGTTCAAAATATGAAACAAGCTGTATTCATTGAACTCAATTTGAATTGAATTGAGTTCTAAAATTAAGTCCGCAGCTTTTAATGTCTCAAAAATTTCAAGAGCTATGCAGTAAATATATTTTGAGTGTAGAAGAATTGCTCTCTCCTTAAAAATGTATACAAAAGAACCTTTACGCCAATCACCATTTAGAATCTCGGGAAGATTGGACAGGTTTTTCAATTCGTATCTTGTCTCTGCTGATATTTGTTGCAGCAATTGGTCGCTGTGATTTGTCTTTTGAATTATCAATTTCCACTCGTCTGATTTATCATAGAGATATTGAAGGTCTGTTTGTGCTTCCTTAGTGTCAACTTTGTAAACTCCCACTCCTTTCACTTTATGATATGCACTAGCACCAGTTAAGTTGTGGAAGTATGCCAAGTAGATAGATTTAAACTTGTAATTTTCGCAACAAGAATAGTCCTCCCAAACTCCATCGTTAAGGTGAGAATTCTTTACAGTCATACAAAAGAATTCCTTTTCGTGTTCTGTCAGTGTTTCCTGTTTAATAGCTTTTGCTTTTAGAACTTCAAAAATATTTCTTGTCCTTATTTGCTCCGCTTCGCTATCATTTTTTAATCGTAGTTCGTCTATTTGAAAAACCATTGTCGTCTGTTAGTTTTTTCCAGTTAGTTACAAGTTTGCAATGTCGTCATAGGGTTGCCGATAACTTGTATATACCCCTGACAAAATCATCTTTACAGGACCAATCCAGTCGTATAGGCCTGACTGTCGTCAGATATATTTTTGCAAAAAAATTGCTGTGCTTGACTGATGTACGCCTAACGCTCCGGTTTAGCGGCTTGCCCGCAATCGTCGCTTCACGCATGAAAACGATTCTCCCGAGTGATGTGAACAAGTTCATCCGGTAGCGAGCCCGCATCCTTGATCATGTCTGCCTCGAAGCGCTCACCCTCGGAATCCACAGCAAAATCGTAGAGGGTCGACATAAGCCATTTCGTCGTCGCCGGGAATAAGGCATACGCTTGGGACAGCACCGCAGCAGCCACCGTCCGTGGCATGAGGACGAGGAGCCACCCGGCACCGATGTTGTCGTGGTGGTCTTTCCAGGCAGCAACCACAATACGCGAAAGAAACATGGCGTCGCTGGGAAGCGCATCGCTCAATAGATCGCGGAGGGTATCTCTGAGTACCCACGCATGTTCTCGAAACGGAGCGGGCTTGTACTCAGCCATTTCGAGAAGATCCTCCGTCAGAATCTGGAGTCCCCCGCAGGTCTCCTCAGCCTCGCGCTTCAACTGACTCCAAGGTACCCCGCGGTATCTTCCACTGAGGCCCCACACCAGCGACAGCGAGCCTATTAGAGCAGAATGGCAGAATTGCGGTACAGGCGGAAGCTTCTCGACACCAATGGCGTGCAGTGTATCACGAAAGCCGTCGTCGAAGCTTCGTCGAAAATCTGCGTATTTCTTGGCGCGCAGCAATGGCGGCAATGCACAGTCCTCGAAAAGAAGAGGCAGCACCTTTCGTTGTCCGCCGGAGAATTGATCCATTTGGAAGGCGCTCAGTTCCTCGAGCACCCAGCGGGAGGCTACAGAGCGTGGGGTCAGGACCAGTCCCAAGTAGTCGGCCTCAGATATCCCGCGCTCGATCGCTTGCGGAATATTGTCGCCGACTGCAATCTCGCGGTCGTCCAGCCATGCACGAACACCCACCCGAACGAACGCGGCATGGAGGCGACTAGCGACAGTCCTGTCTGCGCTGCTGTGCGAGATGAATACGCTCTTCATGGGGACTCCCGCCAGCTAACATTGTTTAGACTGATCTGCCTAATTCTGAAAAAGCAAACAACTCCGTCATGTGCAAGAACGTAGATACCTGACTATTGCAGCTCTGCTTCAAACGTCACAAGTCGGGCCAATAGCTCCCGTTTGCATTCTTGTCAAGATATTGCTGAAACGGGAGAATATGAAAGGTTTAGCAAAAGAATTACCGGTTTTTTTGTTCATAATGGCGGATTGTGTAAGTCGAGGAGGTAGTCGGCGAGGTCGAGGCCTTGGGTTCTGTCGGCAGGGGTTGCTCGTTTTTTGAGGATGATGGAGAGGGCGCGGGCGTCGTGACGGATACGCAAGGCTAAGCAATGCAGGCAACCGAAAAAATATCAACACACGCAATCAGCCAAAAAATAATGCAGGTCGTGCAATGATTTTATGGATTCGAACTGAGCAACAGAACTGTTTTGGTGGTATTTTTGGGGTTATATTTTTCAATACCGATTACAAAAGTATTTAATAATAACACTTAAACCATTGTTCGAATCCCACCCTCTCCGCGTGTAAATGGTTAAATGATTTAATATAAGGATTTAGCTACCTCAAAGCCCCGCAACACGCGGACCTTTGAGGTTTTATAATTTCACTGAGAATCGATTTTCCCTCATTCTGTCGTTCTTCCTTCGCCATCCTCAGTCGCCTATTCTCAACTTGTCTTTGTGTCTGACATCGTGTAGTGAAGTCTTGACCTTCTACTTCTTTTTTGAGAATCTTAGAACTCAAAACCAAGGGCATTACCTTGCTCAGCCCAGTTCAGTGGTAGCATGATTTTCTTGAGGAGTTGTTAGGCATTGAGTTCCTGTGGGTGTTCACCAGCAAGCGAAGCGAGCAGATGGATGTTTGTGCGCCTTGTGGTACTCCGATCAGGGCGCTCAGCAAGTTCTGGAGCCCTAGTAGGTCGCTTCATGGAGCTGCATGGAGCGTACTCGCGGAGTGGCGGCAAAACCAAATGGACTGACAAAAGTCCAGAAAAACGATGAATATTAGTATTGTTTGGTGAGGAATTGGAGGTAAAAATGGTTGTTAAACGGTATGCCTTTAAAAAAATGTGCGGAAATGCAGAATTTTTATAAATTGAATCCATGAACTCACCATTTGAGAAAATTGCCACTACCGTTAATACCTTATTATATATAATCCAGAAGTCGGGCGGAATCTGTGATTTCCATAAGGTATTTAAAATTCTGTACTTCGCGGATCAGAAACATCTGTCGATGTATGGGTCTACAATATTGATGGGCTATGTCTGGCCACCGTATACATCAATTCAGAGGTCAATAAGAAAATCAATTACACCCCCAAACTCAAAGAGCTCCATCTCCCTTTTCAAGCAGCAGGAAGAACAAATCTGGATCATGACTCTTTTGTAGACTGCTCAGAATTTGTGATTAGAGAACAAAAAGAAATAGAGAGCGCAATAACAAACAGGCCGGGGGTTGTGATTGGAAAGTTATATGAAATGGATTTAACTGCTGTAAAAAACAAACTCATTAGCTCACCAAAAATCAAAGGAAAAGATAAAAAGAGGTTTGGTTTATATCCGGAATAGTTGAAATGAAATTGCATTTATTCGAATTTCTTGCATCTCACCAGGTCTGCGACGAATGAGCCAAAAATCAGGAGACAAAGCAAAACCTACAGACAGAAATATCTGAGTATCAATATACACAAGCGGCAAGGGCTTTAACTTAGAGCGGTTTGGCTGGTTATTTTGAATTTAGAAATTGTATCTCAACCCAACCAAAAAGTTATTGCTTTGAGGACTTACATTAGCAATATTTAGAACGTTCTTTGCTGAAGGTTTAAAATAACGGTATCCAAAATCAATAACGATATTTTTTAACGCATTAATACCTATGCCAGCACCAAGTTGATAGGCAAAACCACGTTGTGACTCGTCTGGAAAACCTGTGCTTTTTGTAGTGATTGTTGCACTACCTAAACCTGCTGTGAGATATGGTGCGATATCATCCGTCACATTAATATCATAATAATAATTAGCCATATATGAACTAATTGAGACACTATTGCCTAATACTGAAGTAAGATTAACACCATCCAACTTTTCTTTATCTACATTATTAGATTGATATTCAAAAGCGGCCTCAAGACGATATGCATCGCTTTTGAAACCAACGGCACCAATAAACGGAACTCCCGACTTGTAGGTTATTAAATTATTAATTGTAATGCCACCCGGCGTTATATTTGAGTTTGCAACTATCCCTAATCCAGTTGAGACACTCGCATACACACCACTCTGTTGATTAGCATTTCCTGCAAATGCATTTGGCATAGCAAATGAGGATGCAATGACTATTGATAGAAGCAGCCGCGTCATCATTCTTGACGTTTAAATTGAGTATAATGACGAACAGGTCATTTTGTCGCACATCTTAATATAATATTATATACACAAAAGCCAACAAACCTAAATTTACTTATATAATAAATACATATTGCAGATGAGTTACATACAACTACCAATAAAATACATCACAACAGGGCTTCGAGGTATTGGTTTAATTTTCATCGATTCTGTCACGAAGCACAGCTTCGGGGAATATTTCCCAAAGAGATTCAATTCAACAAGTTATACTTTTTTGCAATGCGATTTGTCTTAACAATTGTTGTTGAAGAGCAGTCCAAATACTTTGAAATCTCAATCACTAAACGATTTTTCTGAATTGTGCCGATTATTTTTTTTGTCAGCAGTTTTTCAATAAAATATTATAAAGCATAATTGATTTGATAAAAACATCTTCATTTACCTCTTCAATATTATCTAAAAGTAGATATATATTATTACTCCTATTCCCAATATTTTAATATGCAAAATCCAAGAACTATCCGGCTGCAATTTCAAAATTTAATCCTTAGAGATTAAATAAATACGTGGAGAGGTGGCCTCGAAAACCGGGCATATTTTCTCGTTTAGCTGAGCCGAAGCTATGAAACGTGTCAGTGTTAATGACACAGGGAAATAGGCCATCCCTTTCAAAGGATTGCGGGAGAAGCGCTTGACGGCTTTCCGATCACAGCTCTGCATCAGGGTATGAAAGGACAATTTTTATTGCCAATGTGTTTCATGAAAGTGAGAATATCTCCAGGAAGCTCATGGTAATGAAAGGCAAAGCTGGTCAAGGAGCTAATGAGCAGCATGACCAGTACAATTATTCCAATGCGAATGTTACGTTGATAGCGGGTTTCTGATTCCGGTGTCAGGGATTTTTCGTGTACGTTAATAATCATCCATCTTTGCAAAGAGAGCCCGCCGATAGCCAGAAGAAAAAGTCCAAGACCAACGAGAATGAGTGTGGTTTTTGTGGATTCCAGCAATGAGATTGAGCCAAAAATGACTCCGAGAAGAACCAGAACCGAGGAAACCATGATGAGAAGCTGCAGCCAGTAATGCGCCAGTATCTCTTTTATGGTTTTTGGCGTCGAAAAATCGAGCATGCCGAGCAATATCCAGTTAAGTTTTTTCAGATATTCCTTGATCTTGCCAGTAAATCCCTGGCCGCTATCAATCCTTTCGATCATGGACGACAGGATGGCGGAACTGCGTCCGACACTTCTTAAGGTGCATGATGGTTCAAGTTCACGATTGAAATCATAGGTGTCATGGAATTTTTTTACCCATAACGGTTCTTGATTTTTCTGGCCACCGGCTGGGACTTGTTTATCGCTGCTTTCAAGCAGTTTCCATACCATCTGAAGTGTTTTATATTGTTTTTCAGCTCTCTTGCTTGAAATTTTTGTCTTTTTAAGCTCATCAATCCACTCTTCGATGGTTTCATCAAGGATCATCCGTTGTGCCTTCAGCAAGGCGGTCTGCTTCACATCCTGGTCCTCGACCTCGGGAAGCAGTGACTCAAGCAGCCGTTCAGCTGCATCAAGCCGTCCCCACATGATATCGTTTCTGCGCCAATCGCGATCAAGAAATGCCCCGAATGCCCCTAAGGTGATACCTGCAAGCTTTGGTTTTGACTTTTTCTTTTCATCCCAGAGGGAAACTGCATCGGCTGGACTGACACGGTAGATCTCAACATCAATTCCTTCTCCGTATTCACCTCCTGAAAGGAGAGGAAGGGTGGTCATATCATAGAGGGCGTAGCCATAGTCGTAAACATAGCGCATCCTTCCAGCAACTTCAGGATAGAGCTCACCCAGTTTCCTGAACGCTGCATTTACCCGATCGCTAGCCACGATCGTACCTGCACAAGCATTCCCATTGGCCTTGTCCGCTCCACTCCCCGTATGGCCGTTCTTTATCAATTCATGAAGCAGCTCCATCAGTTCATCGACAAGTTTGCCGAAAGTAGTGGATTCGCCATGCAGTGGGCCGAACCAGTATTGCACGTCTTTGAGGGTGCCTGAAAAAATCATCTTATCGGCCTGATCATGGCCGACCATTTTCATTACTACTTCCTGGAGCTCCCGTGCCTTATCGGCAATCGGATTTCGTGAAGCATTGGCCCTCAGAACCCCCTTCTGGTGGTACATTAAGCGGAGGGCTCCTACCGTTTCATGGTAAAATTCCGTTATTGCCGATTCGAACGCTTTACTCCAGTCGGGTCCACCTTGTTTTTCGACCATACCGAAGAGCGGTGCTATCGAGTGATCTTTGATAGACTTTTCAATGATATTTCTGATGAAGTTCAGACGTCGGATCCTGAAATTGAGGTCGAAATTTCGGAAAAAAATGTTTTCCGTCTGGACATCCCCTGTCGAGATAGTTTCTGGACGTTCGGAACAGAAGGTCCGCATCCTCCAAGCCGTGACGATCAGCTCTACAGTCTTGATGAAGTCCGGATGGCGTCCGGCGTTCATTGCCCGGACAATTATGCTGGCGATCTGTTCCGACAGATCGTTAAGGCGTGTATAGTGATAGGGATAATAGCAGCTGCCAAAGGTTTTCACCATGTCACCGAGATCCTTTGCATCGAATTGCAGGTTGTCCTCCCTGTTTTTTGCTCCAGCAGCCGAAGGAGCACCATGGCTTGAGATATCCCTCCAGAACATGGTGACTGCTTCGTCGTGCTCTACCTTTTCGATCTCGCCGGATGCAGAAATCGAAGTGAAAAACACTTCAGTTCTTGCAGGTATTTCGTCAGAAAGGTACCTCTCCTTGATCTTTTTCTCTTGATACTCGCCGAAGTGAGCCCGAATGATTTTTTTCAGCTTAACGATATTCTGCTCCTCGAGCTGCTGCATGATCTCTGTGACCTTTTCAATCCATCCATTGCGCTGCTTGAGTGCGTCGATCTCTTCACGTATCGTTTCGTAACGGGGAAGCGAAACACCTGCAAGAGCTGAATTGTTGATAAACGAAATTTCCGCCATGGAATCCCTCTTTTCCACACTTTCGGGGGAGGGATCGATAAAGAGTAGTTTCCTGGAAATTGGACAATCGGCTTCGCGGGCATGTATGGCCCGGATGGCATGTCCGAATGGACGGTTATCCAGATAGCCGCCATCGGCGAACTCTCTTTTTTCGAGTGGAATACCTCCATCCGAAGTATCATAAAGGCTGAAAAACAGCTCTTCCCATTTCTTGAGTTGTTGTTTGTCTATACCATTTTCATGAAATGCTTTATCACTTCCTTCTCCTGTGATGTTTTCGATAGTGACTGGCTCGAAAACTATCGGAAATGAAGAGGTGCATCGTGAGGCAAATGCAAGTATCTTGTCATATTGGGCAGTAAAATGGTTGAGTGTCTCGTTGCTGCAGAAATTTTGCTGACGAAACAAAAAGGGGAAAACATGCTTGTGCATACGCTCATTGGCAACACCGTCACTGAGAAGAATCGGTCGTTGCAGGCCACGGAGATCAGTTGCCGTGACAAACAGGTCCATCGATTCGACGTGCGACTTGCCTGCATTGGCTGATTTTTTCATCTCCTCATCCATATCCCGGAATGCATCGAGCAGTTTACCGTACATACGCTGGCTATTGAATGCGGAAGTTTTCGGCTCTTTAGATGGATATTTTACAGGTTCGGACTCACGATCGTTCAGCAAGGTCTTGACATCGCCTTCATTTAACCAGACACGTTCGAGTGTTTTCAGGTTCTCAAGGCCACAGACAAGCCCTTTGGCGAGACAAACACCGTTGATGCCTCCTGCGGAAGTTCCGGAAATGATATCAACAACGAACTTATGCTTGAATGCTCCCTTGTTTTTTGTCGACAGATAAGCTGCGATTTCCTTATAAACCGATGCGGTACCTGTCAGCGTGTTGCGCCCATTTTCCGCATCCGAGGTTGAGCGTACCATGTTTAGCAGCTCCTGGGCAATGCCATTCATATAAATGGCCAGCGAAATGCCGCCATACATGACAACGGCAAAGCGTGTTTCCTGGGTTATTTTTCCAGGTTGCGACGTTACTGGAGCATTCATGATAATTCCTCAGTTTTATAGGACAAGTAAGGTTTAGCTTCTTTCATACTTTCTTGGTACAGTTTTCGGGCACACGTCACCTTGCCGGGGATGAAGTGTTCCGGAATTACCGCATGAATACATTGGAGCAGGACAAATACTGTGCCATGGGTAATCATTACTTATGAAATAACTGGGTATCGAAATGACTGCTCTTATGCCCTCTTTTCATTCAGCGAAAGGGAGTATCTTTTGCATTAAAAACATAAGAACGTTTAATTGCGTATCATTTGAATCAATTACTTGTAATTTAAATAAAAAAAAATAAAAACTATTTTTTTACGCATTCGCAACAAAATTTGTCCGGTTGAATGCTGAGGGCCAAGGCCCGCTTTGATTCCGGAAAGTTTTGAAATCATAGTTGTTTCATTGAAACTTGAGAGATCCTGCTAACCATATTTGATTTTGGGCATTTATCCCTTTTCGTTAAGTTTGATAGATATTTCCTTGGTTCAACGATGTTCCTAAATAATTGGAGGGGTTACCGGATATGAAAGGCAAAATTGCATTGGTCACGGGCGCAAGCCGTGGAATAGGAAGGGCTACGGCCAAACTTCTCGCCGCTGAAGGCGCAGCTGTCGCGGTGAACTATTTTCAGAGCGAAAGCGCGGCGATCGCTGTCGTCGAGGAAATCATGAAAGCAGGCGGCAGGGCGCATGCCGTCAGGGCGGATGTCCGTGACGAGGAGCAGGTACGTTTGATGGTCGGGGAGGTGGAAAAAAGCCTCGGCCCGATTGACCTTCTGATAAGCAATGCTTCGATCGGGTTTCCGGTAAAACCTTTCACACAATTCTCCTGGAATGAATTTGAAGCGAAGCTTTGCGGGGAGCTCAAGTCGACATTTTTCTGCTGCCAGGCTGTGCTGCCAAGGATGATCGAGAGGAGGTCGGGAAGCATCATCGCCATTTCAAGCACCCTTTCGCGTCACTCATCGCCGGGTTTTATTGCTCACTCAACTGCGAAATCGGGTCTTGACGCTTTCGTCCGTTCTCTTGCAGAGGAGGTTGGCCCCTTCGGCATACGCGTCAACGTGGTAGCGCCCGGCCTAACGTTGACCGACGCTACGGCCTGGTTGCCCGAGGAACAGAAAGCAATGATGGCGGACATGACCCCCCTGAAGCGGGTTGCCCTCCCGGAAGACATAGCTGGTGCGGTGCTTGCCGTGGCATCCCACCACAGCCGGTTCGTGACGGGATGCTATCTCCCGGTTTCGGGCGGGATGCTAATGTTGTAAGTTGCAGGGAATCGAGTTGGGGCGGAGAGCGGTGCCAGTGTTTGTCTGGCACCGCAGAAAACCGTAAATGAGTTGGGGTTTTCAGTGGCAGGTTATCAACCTTAAATTCACCTCTTAACTCTCTGCCTGCTACACGTGATAAACGTATTGCCCGCCACTGAATGGAACAAGGTTGATGGATGTTTTATCCGGTTGTTGGTTATTGAGCCACTTCAGAAAATCGCTACCCAACCATTCTGCGCGTGTGCCTGCTAATCCTGATTTGAAGGGATACATGTCAATAAAGCGTTTGAAAAGCTGTGCGGTAAAGTCTGTCTCATTACCAACTGGTGTGTATTTTTCCGTATTCGGACAGCGTTTGCACTGCGAGCTGCTGTCGGCCATAGAGCACAGTGGGTTGGGAGCTGTCAGGTATCCACAATGGCTGCCTTTTTCAACATTGGCGACAGTCGCCCACGAACTACTACCAGCAGGAGCCATCTGACTGTACTCAGTGGGAAGAACCGCTGAATCGCACGACCATGCCGGTGGCTGCGATGTATCAAGGCAGGCACAATCGCATTGACCGACTATCATCAGGTTCGGTATCGATATGGTCGCAAGTTTTTGCCGGTAGGGTTCCATGCCGCCAAAAAGCGGATTTTTCATATCTACGGGCGAGAGCTGAACCAGACCGACTGGATTAGCCCGGCTCTCCTTTCCCCAGTTCGACAGCTTCTCGGTAACTCTTGGGAAGATAATTCTGTCGTAGACAATGGGGTCAAACCTCATTTTTGTTGTTTTTCCGATCTCATTAAGATTGTCAAATCCTGTCGCGGCGACCTGAGCATGCGCACCTCCGACAGAGTGGCCGGCAAAAATGACATTGTTGGAGTTCATGAACTGAAATTGCTTTGAGCGGCTTGCATTGTAAAATGTGCTGGTTGCGCCAAAACAGATAAGATAAGAGGCGGCCAAGTAGGCTTCCTGTCCAACCCTGGGATTCCCGCCAAAATCAGTCGTGGGAGTAAATTCGTTTTGCTTGTGCGTCGAGGTCACGAAAGCCATTGCCCAGTTTTTTTCTACAATGGCAGAGGTGTAATTGTAGTAATATGAGGGGTAGTTGGCAAAGAGCGGAGGCTGCTCGTTGCTGAACATGCCTGCAAGCAGTCGTTTCGGAAGATAGAGAAAATCGGGACCAATCATAAATCCGTGACTGAACATAACCAAGCCATTCGCTTTACGATCTTTTGGATAATAGATATCTATGGCTATTTCCGTGAAATTCAGATCTTCAGGAGTGTACTGCATCCAGAAATACACCCTTTTGAAACAGTAGTCATTAATGATGATAGGTTCCATGATAGAGTAAATTATTTATTGATAAAAACCATTACGTTTGGAACAACAATAAATATACTGCACAATACAATAATTACATATAATATACAGATTCGACTTGCAACAATACAATAGATACCCTGAAAAGCTCAATTAACCGAGGTTCCCTTAGGTTTGTTTACGTTCATTCAGTTTAATGCATCCTTTTTATGGCATATTTCAAACATATTTGTTTTGTCGAGGCTCCGCAAGCTATTCTCACTCCTTTTCCTCGATATGTTACCGACTGTCTTGGTATTCTCTACCTTGCTGCAGCGGTAGAGGATATTGCTGAAAGCCTTGTTATTCCAGATAACTATTACAATGATCGTTTGTTCGAGAGCTTTCGCATGCTTCTGAAAAAACGACGGTGTGATCTTGTTGCAATTTCTTCCATGACCGGAGGATTCAACAATGCAAAGAGAGTTGCTGAAATTGCTAAACGTCATGGGGCATTTGTTGTTCTTGGGGGATTTCATCCGACTGCTCTTCCCGATGAAGTGCTAAAACTTGAATGTGTTGATCTTGTTGTGCTTGGCGAGGGGGAAGCAACGTTTCGGGAACTTGTCCTGAAGGGGCCATCTCGTGAAGTTCGTGGAATTGCGTGGAAAGAAAATAACACTATTGTTTATACCGGAGAGAGGCCTCTTATAGAAGATATCGATTCCATTGCATTTCCTTTAAGAGGTCTGAGGCCCGTACGATATGGAGAAAAAGGGGATGATTACTCCATTGATACCATTTATACATCACGCGGGTGTCCCTGGTCGTGTTCGTTTTGCGCAAACAGCCGTATGCATCAACACTGGAGGAGTAGAAGCCCTGAAAACGTGGTTGAGGAAATAGCTCTTCTGCACAATCCGAAAAAGAAAAAACTTCTCAAAATTTGGGATGCCAATTTTTTGACCAATATCAAACGGGTTGAAACCATTTGTGACTTGATGATTGAACGGGGACTTACGAATTTCAAAATTATGATGGAAACAAGGGTTAAAGATGTCGTCAGGGCAGAGCGAATCCTTGGAAAACTCAAAAAAATCGGCCTGAAAACAGTAGGTCTTGGCATTGAAAGCCCCAATCCCCGGACACTTGAGCTGATGAACAAAGGCAATGCCATGGGCGATGTGTCCCGTGCAATTACCCTGATGGGTCAACATGCAATTGATCCTGAAGGATATTTTATCATTGGGCATCATTCGGAAAGCATGAAAGAGACAATGGCATATCCTGAATTTGCAAAGGCATTAGGCTTGCCCCTGGCTCTTTTCATGGTAATAACGCCTTATCCGGGCACAAAAATTTTCGATGAGTACCGGCATGATGGCAACATTACCTCTTTCAACTGGGATCTCTACAATAATTTTTCTCCTGTTATTAAAACCGAGCAAATGGATCCTGCAGCGCTCGTCAAGATGATGGCCTACTGCACTGTGGCATTTTGCAGCTACCAGTCAATGCTGAAAAAAGAAAATGAGCGGGGGGTGCTTATTTCTTTTCTTTACGAGATTTTTCAGACAGTATTTCTCATGCGGGTTAATATGAGTCTTGGCGAAAAAGAGATCAGTGATATGGTTTTTGATGCTTATCTCACCTACCTTGGCACAAATCCTGTAATAGATTGCAAAATTGCGAACTCTGCCATACAACGTCAACGAACAATTGTTGTTCGTCTTCAGCATTCACCATCACGGGCGATAGATTGTGTCATTGAACCGCAAGGTGACAGGCGAACACTCTCCATGGTCACGCGGGTTGATGGAAAACCTTTCAAAGGCCCGATCATACGACTGGAAGAATTAGTTGCTGCTGTTTGTACGGTATCGATGGATACCCTGATGCATTTACTTTGCCGAGTGGAGCTTTTCAGTAACAATCCTGTGAGAGTGGCTGATCAGCTTTTTTCTCTTTTTGGCGACAGGGATGTGCGCAATTTGGGGCGAAAACTGGTGACATTGTATATACATTGCCTCCAAGGAAAAGGTTAAATTATAAATTTAATTGGTATTACCAACCAGTCAAGTGGTAGGGAGATTTTCTTGAGGAGCTGTTGAAGCGTTAAGCCAACTTCAATGTTGTTGTGTTTTATTCCCGCAGAGGGATGACATGGTTGTGTTATATTATTGTATAAAAGTATTGCGCACGTTATTAATGTCTGGTCTTGTCTTGGGGCGCAATCTCAGGACTGGGCTTTTTTTATTTGGAGGTTGAATATGGGTAAACAGAAGGTCAACGCACGGTTTGAAAAATCTGACGATAATGAAGGCTGGTACATCAAGATCATGAATCCTGAGGGAGAGATCATTGATGATTCCCGGAAGGCCGGGTTCCCTATCGATGTTGAGTCGTTTGGTGAAGATGATCCTGAGGATATTTACGATGCGCTTCGAGAAGAGTATCCGGATGCAATAATCAATATCAACGGAGTCGCATGATAGATTGGAAGTCCAAGAATTACGAGTGAAGAGCCGTTAAAAATCCTGTATGACCCCCTCCTAAAAACCTGGATGATGCTGAAGCAGAGTTTTCTGGAAGGGGTCATGGTAAGGGTGGATGATTATTTTTTTGGCCATGTAACAGCCATCCACAAGTCCTTCATGCCATTGTTGTCGCAATAGATGGTATAGGGCGTTGCCGGCAGATTGGCGGGATCCACTACAGTGGGCAAGGCGATGTTCACGAGGTTGCCCGTCATGAGGTTCAGGGCTGGATTGGACGCCAAAGCATCCTTTTTTGCACTACTGGAAGTGCCATCGAATAAAGTGACTGGGTTCGGGTTTGCGTTTGTCATTTCAGCAAAGAACTTTACCCCTCTCACTCCGGACAAGTTAAGTTTCGCAGCCCAAAACGGAAAATGTTGCGGCAGGAGGTTGAAAGAAAGCGGTGCCAAAGGTGTAGTGGCGCCTTTGAATTTTGCCCAATCGCTGGGGAATTCATGCCGTAAGGAGAATAGTCGCACGGATCCCACTGTAGCGGCATTTTTAATTTTATTGGTCAAGTTTGTGACTGCCAGTGCTTTCAAAGCTTCCCCGCCTTCTCGAGCAGTGTAGCGGATATGGAGAACGACATCGGTAATGGTGTCAAAATCAAACTGCGGTATGGCCGCCGGAAGGGTCAATTGCCACTGGCTGATAACACCGGAATATTCAAAGGGTAGATAACGCTCATCATGCAGGTTGGTTTCAAACAAGCCACTGTCAGCCTGAGCTGAGCTGGTGACTACGGCCTGGATGGCGCCGTAATTGGTGCTGAAATTTTTGGCGTCTGTATACCCGGAACCTTTTATTTTACTGCTGGCGCGAATGGAACTGTTTTGCAATGAGAGTGTGCAATTCACTCCGGTATAAGGCCCGGTAACACAGGGGATGGTGACAGCCACCGACTTGATGCGCCGGAAATAGTGTCCGGGGCCATCCAGATCGAACAACTCTTCCAGCAGAGTGACCAGACAGGTTCCGGTGGCGCGCAATTGGATCAAGGAGAGCGGGGCAATTTGCAGCAGACTCACCTGCTTGGTCATCTCATATTCACGCGCATTCAGATTATGATACGACATTTCCATGCGCTTGATGTCGTAAAGCATTTTTTCCCCCGCCAGCAGTCCTTCCATTCCGTCCATGTAGTTGGATTGAATGTAACTGAGAGTCGTATCTCCCAACTCATGCTGCAACGCCAGTTCCGCCTTCTTCGCCGTCGAAAAAGCGAGCTGAAAAGCGTTAGCATAGAGATTTTGCAATGCTCCTTTCATCCACAGATACAAACCCACTGTTGTTGTTTTTTGATACTGCCCCTGGGAACCTACGGGAAGTTCGGTGCCTTGCAGGAAGTTCTGAATCTCTTCCGCCTGCTGCATCTGAGTTTGATGGTTTTGATATTCCTTTTGGGCGATCGCCTCGCGGATTTGAGCTCCCCGCAATTGTTTCATTACCTGGTTGATCTCCCCCATAGCCGAGTTGCTCTGGAAGTTCCACTCCTGCTCGCGCCGGGAATAACTACCGAGCTTGGCGTTCATGCTGGCATTGTAAGAATCCAATTCCGCCATTGTTTTGAAGCTCTCCGCCATAAAGGTCATCAAACCGATCAATTGATTTGAGCCGTAAGTCATGGTTACACCACAACCAAATGGCTCAACATTTCCCGAAAAATTAGGTATTACAGCCAACTCTGAACCGATGCTCTGAAAACTGCTTGCCTGTTGGGTATTTTTCTGACTACTTTCAAAATAGGAGAGTTCCGAAGCTTCGTGGTTGCTCAGAGTTTTTATTTCGCCATTGCTGACCGATGGAGACTTTTTGGAAATGTCCACAGTGATGTTGTCAAAAGCCATTTCGGGTTCACTTGAAGCATCTGCCTGGGTGAAACTGAGGTTTTGCAATCCGGAAGTGTCAATGGGATCCAGAGAGGGTATTTTGATTTGGGCGGCTGTCCTCCCCAATAGCTTTTGGTAGTAGGTATAGCGCTGACTGGCATTAGCGAGGGATTGCTCCAGGCCTTGCCGCGATTTAATGGCATCTTGCCATTGGGAATATTTCACCATTTCGGCAAGGTTCAGCACGATGGACTCATGCTGGGCACGCAACAGCGACAGCGCTTCATTGTCTCCTTTTTCATAGGCGGACAGCAGGTTGGCTCCCAGCAATTTCACTTCCTGGCAGATTTCGGTCGCCTTGGAGACCAACAATTGGAATCGAACCAGTGGCAACGGTTGGTTCAAGCCGTTTATTATCGCGTTCACGTTCAATCCCTCGGCTGCCGCCCGCACCAGCAATGCGGGGTCAATGGGCGGATCAAACAGCGGCAATTGCTGGAATACGCCTTGTATATTGAAGCTGTTATGAATCTTGAACAGCCGGTCGGCGACAGTATCCCAATAGCCGAGCAAGGTGTCATTTTGGGGAATACAGAAAAACAAGGTCTGGCAGACACTGTTAAGCGTGTTGGCGGGCGTCGGATCCGCGGCGGAAGCTGGGCTGGGTGCGGTGTCAAACGGAATGTCGAGCTCCATGTCGACCAAAGCATCGCTGAATTTATTGAGACTGGGGCGGATTGATGCGTATGTCTGAGCCGCAGTGGATTCCTTCACCGGTACAACCTGGGGTTTGGTTCCCAGAATTTGGGCGGCAAGTATATAAATTTGAGTCGCCTCGTTGATGGTCTCGATGGTGTATTGCTGAAACAAGCTGTCACCCCAGGCAATGAGATTGTCGAGGTAAGCCATGACAGTCTTGAGCATATAAGCAGTAGGGCGGAACTGGGCCACCACGTAAGGTTGAAACGGCGCCGACGACCAAGCGTTAATGGAGTTGATGGTGTCGTGTTGCAACTGGGGATCCTGGCCGGTGGAAAGATTCAGCATCATTTTCTGAATCAGCTCGGAGTCATTGTATTGGAAAGGGCGTACCTTCCAAAACCTTGCTGGTGTTGGGCCGTCGCTATCGTCGGTAGGATCAAAAATTGTGTGGAACCAATTCTGGGCATCCTTGAATTGCTGGTTTTGGCTCAAGTGAATGGCGATCAGGAGCGGCGCATGGAAAAAAAGTTCCCAGTTATATATTGAATAGGCACCACTGGTGGAAAAATCCAGATCCTTTACCGGCCATTTCTGCAGAACACTTGTGGTGGGGTTGTAGGCTGGATTTGTTCCTGTGGTAAAAATTTGCTCATAAAGCCTCACAGGAGTTTGCTGCGGCAATGGCAGTCCGGTACGCAGAAGAATCTGGGTGTTGACAGGCAGCTTCAGGGGTGTCCCATCGGAGGTGGTGGCGGAAATGCCTCCGGCATTGGCAATGGCTACCAGCGACTCGTCGGGTAAGATCACGGGAGTCGCCGCCGTAAGGTTAGTGACCGTCGTGGCGCCCGCGAGGATAACACTTGTTGCGGACGGCAGGCTGATTTGAATCCCGCTTATGGTGGAATTGGGGATAGTAATCGGCAAGGTCAGAGATACGGTAATACCAGCGGCAACAGAGAGTGTGCCGAAGGCTGATCCATCAGATTTAACGAAGTTGGTTCCATTGGGGATAATGAAAGAGAGAGGTGAACTTGCGTCCAACAATATCAGCGCTGCTCCTGAGAGTACCGGGTTTTGGTTGGCATCCAGCAATTGAGTGACCGTGGGAGCACTGGATAATACCGCTTGTGTGCTGTTGGGAATGGCCTGTAACGATCCATCGGGGTTGGCCTGGTAACTTACATTCATTGCCAGCAGATCGAACACTGAGTCCGTTTGGCTCAATTCCTGCGCAAGTTGCAGGACATAAGGATGAAAATGCGGAAAGAACTTGTAGGTGACATTGAGATTGTAAGTCGTCAGAATATTGGAAAGGATCGGGCCCCAGCCACTCTTCGGTTGATAGGCCTGGAATGGACGTATGGTTGCGTCAATGAGATTGTGAAAACTGCTGCCTGCGGAATAAGTGTTCATAGGTTTTCTCCTGCTGGTTTTTTTCAATTATTGCGCGGCAGCCTGCGAGGCTGCAATTTGGTTTTTGGTTGTTAAAGAGTAGGACAAGGCGGTAACATAATTCATACCGGCTTTGGAGATTAACTGTGCAGCGGCTCCCGTCGTGTTTCCGGCCATGGTGGTCGACGCAGATATTTTACCCGCAATGCCAAAAACAGTGTTGTCATACGAAATTTGTGTCGCGGCATTCACCATGGTATCCACGTTGGGCTGATATTGAAAGATTGCTGCGGGATCCGGTGGGTTGGGCGAAACAAAAAACGGAATCTGCGGTGTCAACAACAGGATATTCCAATAATTGGGATTAATGACGCTCAAGGGAGGAAAAGAGGGATGCAATGCCCAGCCTTCCCAGCGGCTGAAAGAGCTTTCGGTGATCGTAGGCTGCACAAAAAACGTCAATTCCTGGCTGGCGTTAGGATCACTGGTATCCTCAAAAAAGAAGGGGCTGGAGAGTGTGCCAACCTGACTCAGGTAATAGGAATAAACATAATCGGTCCATGCAGCTCCCTGACCGCTGGGTTGCGGAAGGTTATCACAAACTAATAGATTGAAAGAATTTACCGTTTGCAAAATGGTTTTCGGCGCTACGTTGATGGATTGCAAATTGCCTCCAAGCTCGGTAATTTCACTCAGATAGGTGGCTTGTAAAAGACCTGATCCCTTGGCTATTGATGCTGGATCCGCAATATACCCCACGTCCCTGGTGGCATCATATCCATAACTGCCATAGGGAGTATAACGTCTCTGCACCCAGCTTTTGGCGCTGCATACTGGTTCACTATTCTTACCGGTCAGGCGAAAGGCCTGATTAATGCCGTCCATATGGATACGTACGGCTGTTTCATTACCATTATTGTCGGTGTCAATGGAAACATGTGGGTAAACCTCCTTTGCAGGGTCGAAGTCGGTATCAACAAAAATGGGAATAAACCGTTTGATGTCGCTTGATTTCCGGGGTGTCCATTTTGCCTGATAGTATTCGCTCCAATTCAACTGGACTTGCACGGTTTTTTGCGGCGCGCCGGTGGTCACCAGAATGTTGGAGAGATCGTTGAAGGAGAGCTGGGTTAAATTGTTGGAGCCGGATGTACCATCCGAATTGGATTGGGTTGAAGATGATGCGGAGGAAGAGGTGCCCTGTACGACAAAGGTCAGCCAGAAAAGATTGAGTCTTCCCCGCCAAATAACGGCCACGACATGGTCGCCCTCAATATCGGTACTCACTGGTATCCAGGCATTCCAGATGCCATTTGAATAAGTCCGGTAGAAGTATTTCGAAGGCTTGCCATGGTGACGCCCGATTACATGCAGGGTATTTGCCGTAGCAGCGGTTCCAGGCGCTGGTGCTTGGTTAAACATGCTGACAATGTCCAACCGGGCGCGGGTATCAAGATCCTGGAGGTATTGGGTAAAGACTTTTTCCACCAAATCCTGCGTGATGTCGCCCTGCAACAGGGTGCCCTGCATGGCTTGAAACAGGTCGGTGGCATTTTCGCGAAATTCGGGGATGAGCCAGTTTTCCGGCCACAGAAAAATTTCCCGGTTGGCTTCCCACACCCTGTAACGCTTCATCCAATCCCATTTGCCGGAATCCATAACCGACGGTTTCACCTGCGGTTCGAGATTTAAAAAGCATCGTTGAATGAAGGTTTGCACAGACGAGAGAGCCAGGCGGATGCGGGAAGTCTGCACCACCGGTTCCATGCCTGGATCTACCAGGAAATATTCGAAAAGACCATTTGTATCGGTGACGCCGAAATTGACAATGGCGGTCATGGTGAGGATCTTGGCGCAAAGGGCGTCGCGTTTTTTCTGGCGTAATGGATCAAAAACAGATTGAGCGAGCGGTTGCCATTGGTCGGATGTGTATTGGGACTTGACGGCGTTACGCAGGGTAGCAGCGATAGCGACGCCGGTATCAGGATTTGCCGGCGCAGTGGCCCTCGACGGATAGATGATACCGGTCGTTTGGGTTAATACTTGAGGTTGAACCTGCAAAGTCTGAACCATCTTAAGAGCTTCCCAAAGGCGGGCGAAGCCGAGGTCGTTGACCAGAGACGCAACGGTAAATTGAACCTGCCCGCTGGTAGTCGTTGTTTGGACTGCTCCCGTTCCCCATAATTGCACAATAACCGCTTGGATGGTCGCCGCATCCCGTCGGGTCACATTGGCAATGGCCTGATAGAAATTATAAGCTACCAGTTGCTGCGCGGTGGTCACACCGGGGGGAAGCAGAATCGGCAAGGGGCTCACGGGAATGGTTTGCCGCGCATTTTGAAACACATTAATCAAGCCATCTGTACCACCGGCAGGCCCGGCTTTTAAGGCTGCGTAATTAGCCAGTCGCAGGAACTGACCAAAAAGCGCTTGCGCCTTGGGGGTGGAATCGTCGGAAGCCTGGGTAGGCAGGGCATTGAAGTTGAGGTTGCCGAAATCTCCTGCATTTGTGGAGATATAAACCACCTCACGCTCATCAAGGCTAAATCCCTGGATCAATTGCAAGGTTTTGGCAAGCAAAATTCTGGCGCGGTTGTAACGTTGGACAGAGGCTTCCGGATAAAGGAGAAGTTGACTCAGTGGGCCCAAGGGTAGAGTTTCGCCCTGCACCAGTAATTTGGCGTCGCCTCCGGCCAGTCCCTGGAAATCAAGGGTGAAGTGGCAGGGAATACCTGCTTTGAGCAAGGTGTATTTAGAAGGCGAGGTGTTGCCGGACTCAACGGTGTTCAACATCAGCGGAGTGCTCAATAAATCAAATTGCAGCGTCACGGTTGCCGTGGCGTTTGGCAATATCGCCGTAAAACTGTAGGGGCCATCCACCGGAACCTCCAAATATCCCTCGAAATGGACGCTGTTTACCCCTGACGGTTTATATGGGTTAGTGATGCTATCCGTATTTGCTGTAGGCAGTTTGTCTACTCTCACAAGATTTTGTTCCGCGCTGTCGGAAAAATAGGACGCAGTGACACCCTGATCGGCGGCGGACTTAAAGGCTTCCACGAGTGGCGTGACAGGAGTAGTTGTCGGGTCGGAAAGGATGGCCGTGTTGGTCAGTAAAGTTTTAGTCAGCGAAGCGTTTGATGCCAGTTGGGCAACCAGAGCCTGGAAGATCGCTTGATCCATAAGCTGGTTCTGGAGCCACGGAAGGAACTCCTGGGCCAAAACTGTCCGGGCACTTGCTTGTCCGGCGGGCATGGTAAACAGAGTTTCAAAATCAGCAGCTTGCAAAAAACCGGATTTTTGCCCACCCACGGTGCTCTGCTGGAGATAGGTCTGGAAAAAAGTCAGAGCCTGGCCGTGAACATCGTCCAACATGCCCTGAAGCTGGGTTTGTTGGGCCGCTGTGATGGTCGTGGTTGTGACTAAAGCGGTCAGCTCAGCGCTTAGGGCACTCAGCCGTGAAGCCAGGGGAACACCATAAAAGGTTAGCGACAGACTTTGGGTGATAGGGTCATAGGCGAGTTTGATTTCAGAATCCTGGGCAAAAACCTCAGCTGGCATCGGGCCAGTGACACTGATTGGAGTAACTTGATATTGGATGGTTCCGCTCCACATGCCCATAAAGGTCTGAGTAACAGTGGCTGGATAAACCTGCCCCATTTTCTGGCGAATCACATCATCCGTGAAGCTGGTGGGATCGGCGGGAACTGCGTTTGCCGATTGGATGGACAACAAGACAACCGACAAGGCCCGGATCTGCTGGAGAAGATTTGCCGGATCAGATTGATATTTACTGGCCGGATCGGCGATTTGATGACGCAGGAGATACTGCAAATCCTGCACGGCAAAACCGGATTGTTGAACCAATTCCGCCATCTCAATGAATTTCAAGGTCTGACTCCATGGCACGTCATCGGATAAAACAGCTGTGCTCACAGCCAGCGACCCGCTTTTGATGGATGTAAAAGGGTTGAGGGCTGCCTGGCTGCTCTTGTCCACCGCCATATTCCGTAGCGCAATGAAATCCGCGATTGAAAGTTGAAGGCCACTGGAGAGCAAGGCATAGCGGTAGAGCAAGGACAAATTGCTCAGAGTGAGCGGAATGGAAGAGATATCCAAACTCTGGTCACCAAGAATGGCTGCCACTTCATCGGCTGCCAGGCCAAGGGCTCCCTGAACAGCGGTCAAATGGTTTTCCAAAAGGACATAACCATTTGTCAGATCTTCGGCGGTTTGTCCGGCCTGCCAGCGGAAGGGCAGATATTTGTTCTGAATCGAATCGAAATAGGATAGATAGTGACCAGCCGGATCGTCAAAAATCGGATCATTGTTAAGTACCGCTGCAGTTAAAAAAATTTGTGCATACATCGGGTTGATACCGGTGGTGGGAATATCAGTTCCCGTCCAGAGGGGAAGCATCCCTATCCGGCTAAATGGAGCAGCTGGCAATCGGTCATAGAGTGTCTGCAAATGGGAAAGGTAAAGCAGAGCTGTCACCATGGCGTTGGAAAAATCCGCATTAAAATTGGCATCAGACGCTGCCGGGATAAGTGGCGCGAGAAACACCTGCAGCGCCCAGTCCAACTCATCAATGGACCACCCCAGTTTTTTCCACAGACGGACAAACAGATTCAGTTTGAGAAAGTCCAATGGCTGCGCAGCATTGCCACCCGCATAGATAAAGGTAGTATTGTGGAAGTCACAAGTGTTTTGGGGAGGCGCCTGCAAAACCAGAAGTGTGTTGGACAAACCTGCAGTCGCTACAGTCGCCAGCCATTTTTGCAAAGCCGTCACGGGAAATTGGGGATAATATTGCTGCATCAAGCACTGCAACTTCTGTTCAAACGCGTTTGGTTGGGCCGGTGGTACGGTCGGAGTGTAACTGAAAATATCGCTTAAGCTCAACCCGAATTTTTGCAAGGAAGTGGTCAAGGGAACCAAAGCAGGGTTTAAAAAACCCGTTTCCATTATGTCCGCCAGGTTTTGATAGGTAATGTCCAGACTATCTGCCAGAGTTTTCGCTGAGGAGAGGGCTGCCGCATCGTTCGCGTTAGTGTAGCCATAGAGTTTGAACCAATTGGAGAGGCTGGTATTTTGTGTATAAAAATTGTATTCAGTTGGGGAGAGCCCAAGCGATTCACTAAAAATTGCTGACTGACTATAAGAACCGGGATTGCCAAAGAGAGGCATGGGATCCACTGGCCGGAAAGTTTCCGCAATTTGCCAAAGGGGCATTTTAAAATAATTTAAAAAACCACGGACAGTTTCAATCCACAGGTCAAATGGCAGGCCCATTGGATAGATCGTTGCGGTGGAGGAATTTGACAGAACTGCATAGGCTGCTGGCAAGACATTTTGCGGTTCAGCGATAAGATCGGCACTGTTGGCCGACCCTGTATCATAAACCGCCGTAGAAGACAGGGCGTTGTGAGCCACAAAATATTCCAGGATTTCGTTCACTACATCAATATAGGGCAGGGCCGTATTGGTGTTTTTACAGCTTAAATTCAAATTCGGCAAGTCCGGACGCCGCAAGGTCAGTGCCTGGAACGGTGTGCCGGGTGCGTTTTGAAGCATAAACGGATAGATTTGACCGTTATGATCGTTTTGCCAGTTGGCAATGGTGCTTTGCCAGTCATTTGGGTCTGGATCGAGAAAGTGAAGGATATCGACCAAGTAAGCCGCCGGACTGAGCACCGACCGACACTCTTCACACTCGCAAAAATCCAGTGATCCAAAGAGTGAACTCATACCAGGGAACTGCTGGGTGATGGCATTTCTGGCACTTGTTCGGTCAGACGCAGAAGAGGCCATGGCAAACACTGGTGGCTGGATGAGATGTTTGACTGCGGCAAAAAGATTAAGTGTCACTGAAGCTACCTGCTGAGCCTTTTGATAGACCATATTCGCCTCGACAAGTGAAGGAAATGAAGAGCCAAACCGAGTCAGGAACTTTTCCTGTGTATAGGCGATGATATCGCGGGCCGAAGTGAACCCAAGTTTAAGGGCTGATTGCAGGGATTCATTGCTGGGGGTGATTTGGTATAACCGGTGCAACCTCTTGACTGTGGCAATGGTTGGTGCGTCCGGAGCGGGAACGGAGGTCGGCAGTTTTTTTAAAAACTGGTTCAAGGGTGTCCGGCCCAATTGGTAACCGGCCTTGTCTGCCGCCTGCAGGAAAGCCCCTGCTTTGGTCGAAAGAGTAGAGTCCAAAGCAAAAGCCCCTGAGATCGCCATCCGCGCCACAACACGAGTAGGAAAGTTAACGCGCACTTTACGGGCAAGATCCGCTGAATAAGCCGCCAGTTGGTCGGTGGCGGTGGCTCCACCATAGGTAGAGGGGATGAGGAGTTGCAGTTTTTGAGGATCTTTGCCGGCAAAGGCATTGATGGTGTTGCTCCAAGTTGCTGGGAGATGAAAGTCATTGTCTGCCAGAATAGCGAGGTCGTTGGTCGTACCCAGCGTGGTTTGCAGTTTTTGAATGAGGCCAGCGTTATTCAAGGTCAGCAGGGCCAGTTTGCCTTGCTGCTTCAGGGTCGCAATGGCATCGACGGAAATTCCGGCGGCAGCGGATTTAGACCATAAATCCGCGCTGGCGATCGTTGGATCAAAGAAAAGTCCAGCAAAGGTGGATTGCTGGCCGGCATCCTTCAGCACGCTGCCCAGCAGATCACTGAAGGCGGAGGGCGCACCGGTTGCCTTGGTGGCCAGATTGGTTTTGGCAGCATATGTGATGAAGGCAGTCTGGGCTGCCGTAATCTGGGTAGCTGTCAAACTGACAATTCCTGCCTGATTGGCTTTGGTCAAAGCCGTCGCGATAGTAGCGGAGGGTATCAAGGCGAGCATTTGCGGATCGGTGGGCAGGCCGGTGCGAAGAAGGGCGTAGAGGATATCCTGCCCCAGGCCAGTGGTGGCTGTCAGCTTTGCGGCATTGGCGGCCAGGGCCAGCAACCGGGCGTCCCAGCCGGTGGAATGGTTGAGCAGTGTCAGATCCTGCTGATTGTCGGTTTCTTGCGCTGTAGCCAGGTTTGCAATACCCGTGCCGCCAATGAGACTCTGCACGTCTGCTGCCAGTCGCTGATATTCCGCTGTCAGAGGTTGCACGGTCGCGGGAACGACCAGATTCAACACAAGTTGCGCAGGAGCTTTATAAATGATTGAGGAAATGGTGGTCTCCTTGCCTTGTGCATCCGCCACTCGAACTTCAACGTTCACGCCAGCTGCGGGGTGCGTGTAAGCCAGGGAATAAACCCCGTGTGCATCAGTTTTACCTTCGGCCAGTTTCGCAGCTCTACCACCATAGGCGATGGAATAGAGCCGCGCTGTGATGCCAATGGCCGCCCCACCATAGTCCATGGTCAAACGCCCGTTTATGCTGGATTGGCTGGTTCCAGCAAGGGCTGCAGTGTTGGCCAGCATTGCCCCCGTGACCGTGTCAACCGATCCCGTAACAGGTAAATTGCTGGCCGCCTGAAATTGTTTGATGGTGGCCGCCGTCCCCGCACCCAACGTGGATGCGGCGGTTTCCGTCGGCGGGACAGTGAGGCCAACCTTGGCAAGGTTGGCTTGAACAGTTTTGACCTGGTCGCCCTGGGCGTTCAGGGATAGGGGTGGAATTATGGTTGGCATAGGAAATATCTTTGTTTTTTGTTCGACTGGCTGCCTGATATCTCAATAAATTTTTTCGACTATGGTTGCTGTTGTTAAGCAATTCATCCCCGCTACTTTTCCAAAGTCGACCAAGCCGTTCACGTCCCTGATGTTGTTATTTATGGCTTGGTAACCCTACAACTTCTCCTGTATAATGCTCCCATTTCAACCAGTTTGCTTTCATTAACAAACCTATCACTTGCCGGTAGTTTCCCCGAGTGTATAAGTAGTTCTTCCATCTGAAGTGAATACACATTAGGGTTTGATTCTTCATTCCATTTTGAACTTACATAATTTGCTATATCAAATTTCATAAACGGATTAGCCAGAATATCCTTATAAAACTGCATACCTTGTCTGTTGGCTTCTCGGTCTGCAAATGAATAAACCCCCGTCATTGCTAAGCCATATTGCCCCAATTCCTGTTCATGTGATGATTTTTCTGCAGCACTATCACCTTCATTTTTAATTACGGAATGCTCAAACATTTCATATCCTTGAGCAAAAAAGTGTCCAAGTTTATCAGTTCCAATAGCTATTTTTGCACCACCGTTATCTTTAACAACCACAGAAGGATCAACTGCAGTTGAACCAACTGCAAAAGCAAGGAGATCCAGGTGGAATAATTCACGCGTGCCTGAAAATGAAATATCTCTTTTATCTTTATATGCTATTGCTATCACTGCCTGGTATTTGTTGCCAGGCGCTTGAGTTACAAAATTCTTTTCTGCATAACGCTCAATCTCTGTTTTATTAAACTTGGCATCCCATAAAGCCCAGGATAATGCAGCAGTGGGTTTACTCCCTCCACGTGGCCTGCCCAAATCAGAAACTTTGTCAGCAAATTTTTTCCTTAGATCATCGGATAGTTTTTTCCCGGGCTCAATACCAAGCTCTTTACGGATGGCTTCCATCCTGTCATTTACATGTTTATTTAAATCATCATTAATTGGTTTTAGTTTGTTTACGTCTACATTTGACGTATCTGCTTCTGCCTTACCAGTTACATCGATCTTTGTTATTGGATTATTTTTTATGTATGCATAAACATTCACACCATCCCCTATTCCAATTGGATCACAACTTCCCCACCTGCCCAGCCAAGGCAAATAATACCTTGCGCTATGATAATTTAATCCGGTTTCCTCATCGCGCTCCTTTCCAGTATACTTATACCTCTTCGCCGCCGGGCTGATGCTTTGCGTAACCGCATAGTATGAAGTGCATCCATACGGATAGTATTCCTCGTAAGAAATAATTTGCGCATGGTCGTCCAGTTCCAGGCAAGCAGAGCTGAGGTGGTTGGTGAATTGGCACCGGATGAGTCGGGCGGGTGTGCCGTCGTTTCCAAAAGTGCGCAACTCAATCAGTGCGATGCGCTGCTTGTCGTCCATGACGTGGAGGCTCTGCCTTTCAAGCGTTACGGAAGTGCTGTTCTTATATTCACGGTATATTTCAAATCCTCCCAGATAAATTCGTTGCTTGACCAGAGCTCCGCCAGCAGCTTCGGTAGCTTTGATAACCCGCTCGCCGGATGCGTCGTAAACGTAATAAGTCCGCTCGCCTTGATGTTGGGTTCCATCCGTATCCTGGGCATTGACCGCCTGGCGCTGGGTCATCGCAAGCTGGTCTTTGAAATCCCACTGCATATTCTGGAGTTGCGGCATGCGCAGCATGTTTCCATGTGCGTCGTAGCCGTTTCCGGAAATGCTGTAGGCTTCAGTGGTACCACCAACGGTTGTGCTGGTCAGGCGGTTGTTCTGCCGGCCAGATTCGATAAGACTGGTTTCGTTGCAGGTAAAAGTGCGTGTCCAGCCAGAATTGGCCGGACCTGAACCGATATGCTGAAGTTGTTGGAAGTTCCCCACCGCGTCGTAGCTGATGTTTTCAAGGTATCTCCCCATCGCCTTGCTATCATTGGGATGCGGCAGATTGATGTTCGTCCAGTCGCTGTACGATGATGGCGTCGGTGCGTTGGGGGTACTCCCGATTTGTCCGAGATGTTCACGCCCGGAGGCCTTGATTAACCGGTAAATTGCATCATAGGTGTAGTCCGCACTCGGTTCGACTCGTTGATTATTGAAATAAATGGTCTGTTGTGCATCATCCTGAATATGCGTTATGTTGCCAACCGAATCGTAAAAATAGTGCAAATCCTGCATCTGCGCGTTGTCGGAGGAGCGCGTTGTCAGCAAATGGGTAAGCTGGAAGGTTTTCTTGTCATAGGTATAGGTTGTGCTGGCGCCATTTCCATAAGCAACTGCGGTTCGCTGCCCTTTTTCGTCATAATCAAGAGTCGTTATTGCATGAAATGATGCGGTGCTTGAAGTCAGAAGATCAGTGGGTTCCACAGCCTGCTGCAGCCAGACGTCGATCGTTGCAAGAAGATTGGCCTCATTATAGCCTGGCTGGAGGATATTCAGCGTGGTTTCGAAGCTATTACTGTGCGGGGCGATATGTTGGATAACGCGGTTTAATGCATCGTAACGAGTGCAATAGGTAAACGTTTCTCCATCCAGTACAGGATTCTGATTCCAGTTAGCGGTACTCTTGTACTCCTTGATAAGCTGCCGCTGCCCGCGCAACTGATTTCCTTTGAAATCATAACCCTCGCTAAGATTGCTCAATGGGTTTGTGCCAAAGTTGCTGACCACACCGGCAGCATCAAAAAACTGATAGGTTTTGCCCCTGCTATTTGTTGATTCAGGATTGGCGGGGCCGCCTGGTTTGCTGTCGCCGTAAATTGTTTTCTCAGCCAGTACACTTTTCAAACCATTGCCGGTAACAGTCAACCCGATTGGGCGCTGCAATTCGTCATAATTGATGGTACGCACATATCCGCGAGCATCCCAAAGCCAAATTGGTTTCCCTGTAACATTACCAAGCAGCCAACGCTCGCCTGCATCCATGCTTTGAGAATAAATCTTGTTCTTGACCAGGTCATATCTGTACTTCATTACCACCCGACCCAGAGCGTCTATTACGGAAAGCGGGTTGCCTTCGATATCCAATTCAGTTTGAGTGGAATAAAATTCATCGGTGACAACGCTGTTGATGATACCACGATTGTGTGCGACGGAAAGAAACTGGCGGCCAAGGACATCAAAGAGCGCAGTGGTTGGTGTGCCGGCATGTGCTGCAGCCTTGTTGGCGGCATCCAACTCACAGCTTTGAGTCGTGGCATCAGGAAAAACGATGGCGGCACTTGCCGCGTTGGTGCGCAATTGATACCAGGTGGGCAGGTAATCAGCATCCGGTAACCGGCTGAACAACTCTCCAACATCCAAGTCAGTCTGCGGATCCAACTGAACCGTATCGTTGCCATCCCAAGTTTGCTGCCACCAAGGATCAAAAACAACTTTTTCCCAGGTGTTATTGGGATGAAGCGTCGCTACCACTCTGTCCAAAGGATCGTAGAACAACGTGGAGGAGACGCCGACCTTCTGGGCAAACTCGAAATCATGGGTGGCGCTGAAAAACGGCTCATATTTACGAACAGGTTTGCCTTTATTGTTCATAATTGTCCAGCCGGAACCTATCCAGCGTGGGTTGATCAATGGCGCTTTCGGATCGGTGAGATCCAGCGCCCCGGGTTCGGCTTGTGCTTTCTTTTGTATTTCCCGACCCAAGCCGTCGGAATAGCTGAAGCTGACCTGGACTTTGCTCGTTTGGGCGGGTGTCAGATCAGCAACATGGGTTTCGCGCACGAAAATAGCGGCAAACACCGGTTTCCATTGGGTTGGGTCGCCCGGTTTGGCGGTTTGCGTATCACTAAAGCGATGTAAATCATAGATAATGCGCGTGGTCGCGGTGCCAAGCAATCCGGATGCCAAGGTAAGCGGGGTGGTATTATTCATAAAACCATCAATATCCGCTGGTGACAGATCCACGATAAAGGAGGCAAAAGAATCGCCGCTTTCCGAACTGTTCGTTGCCGTGACCTTTCCTTTTACTGCAGTGCCTACCAGCATACCGAGGGCGTCAAAAACGGCAGCCGTGTGGTTCCCATTGGGATCGGTGATCTCCGACGGTTGAAGCACTCGATAATCATTTTGGGCAACAACAATATTACCCAAGGCATCCTGTGTTTGTCTCAACAACACATTGTAGGAGTCGTAAGTCAGCCAATCGTACTGCCCGAAAGGATCACGGTGTGCCTGTGGTAAAAAGAAATTTGCCGCAGCAACAATTGCGTTCTGAAACAAAGGATTCGGCGGATTTTGAGGAACGGGTGAATAAATGATCTTGCCGGAGGGAATCCACCAGTTGGTGTCGCCCTGGCTGTTTACGTAACCGCCGCCGCTATTGGTGTACCCGCTGGCAGACAGCCCACCTGTATCTGCCAGGATTGATGTAAGTGCTGCGGTGGTGGCCGGTTTGTTCGGATTCGCGTTATCGTTCACGAAAATTTGCTGGGCGAGATTTGCGGTCAGAGCCAGTTTATAGGTTTCATAGACCAGGCCCAGAGATTCGGTATAGCCAAACGCCGCAGCACCGGTAAGGTCGTTTTTATAGTATAAGGTACGGAGATCTTCAACCAGGCGCTTTTGCGTTTTTACGGGATCCGGCGCACTTTCATAGGCGATTTCAACTGCGGCAGCGACCAACGCTGTTAAATCGGAAAATGAATAGATCACCGAATCATCAGAGCGCACCGGGCGAGTCAACTCATAAACAAAAGATTCTGTCGGTACCGGCGCGCGATAGGCACCGGCATTGTCTATCAAGAAAGTGAACGTATTCTCTTTGAGCGATAGCAACGCCCCCACTTGTTCGGAGGGCACAAACGCTGATGGATCTACCTCCAAATTTGGCGAGGTTCCAGGGACGGATGCTGACGACAATGGCAAACCAGAGGCCGTCACGTTTCTTCCGTAGGCTACGCTAATGCTCCTTAGAACATTGCCAAACGGGTCCGCCTGCAAAACAGCCTCGTGGCTGACACGCGGATCAGCAGGATTTCTTTCCTGATGATAATCCAGCGTTTCCCGCGCATGGCTGAAAAAAATACCGTAACGGTTGGCCGCCTGTGGCTGAAAACATTCAATGGTGTAGTTACGGACCGAGACGCTATAGGGGAACCCGGCCTTTGCTGTGCCGTCATTGGCGTAAATTTCCTGTCGGAGGATGCTACCTTTCAACGCACGGAGTGCCTCGCGTTCTTCTTCAACGGTGAGCGCATAAGGCAGGCGGGTACCATCAGCACTATATATATCAGCAGGCAAAATAGTGTCGGACGGCAGCGTAGCGAGAAAGGCTGCCCATTTCTGCGCAAATTGCGAATCGGTTGCCCGGGGCGCGCCGTAGTAATCACGTGCCATGTGCTGGATAATGGTCTTTTCATCCGGCCAGGCTCCGGTATGAAACCATGTCTTTGTCACCACCGGAGGAACGTGCAGAGCATTGGCTTCGGTGTCCGTATCCTCGGTGAAAAGATTCCCGGAATCTCCAAAAGATTCCATGTTGGTTTGCTCCACATAACCAAAGCCGCGAAACTCGCGCTCCACTCCATCATAATATCCATGACGATAACGGTAAGTGGTAACCAACCGGGTACGGCTAATGAAATCAAAAACTTCCACTCGCTCAGCGACTTGAACCGGAAAGGCCAGCTTTGTCACCCACGGGGTGCCCGCCACCAAGTCTTCGACATAAAACTTGGTTGAGGAGACGTAGCGGATACGAGTCTCGGCACCAAGGTTGTTTGTAATGCTGGTGAGCAAATGAGGCTTCTGTCCACCCATCAGATCTACATATTTCATGTTCCGCCCACTGTCACTGGCAAGAGGGGAAGACCAAACCAGGCATGCCGTGCCGCTGCCAAGCAAATCCACAGTGGTTAGGTTGACCAGATTGTTAATGGCAGGAAAATTTGGCAGGGTGGTTTCACCTGACCAACTGTTTCCTGACTGGTTGTGGTAAATGGCAACTCCCCGGTCGAACAGATAAAGGATGTCGGTGGTGCCACAGCCATCAATATCGGCGAGACGAATGCATAGCGGGTTGAAAAGGTCGGGCGTGTCGAAACACGGTGAATTATCCATTGTGACTTTGGCACCGAAACGACCATACCCGCAATTGGGCCAATAGCACACCTCCCCCTGTCGAATACGGACAATGTCGGTCAGTCCGTCGCCAGTCATGTCAGCCAGAAAAATAGATTGGGTTGGGTCGTTGAAAATTAGGGCGGGGCCTTGCTCGTCGTCATAGGGCTTGCGGGCATATTGCCGGGGGCCAAAACCCGCACGGCCCAAGGATTGGTGCCATGCCATGACCTCCTCTTCTGAAACGAGGATGTCTGCCAAGCCGTCACCATCGATGTCGAGAAATTTCAGGTTTGGGTCACGCGTATCAATATTGGGAAAGTTTGGGAACGAGCTGAACTCTTCCCAATCCGCAAGAGCCGTTCGTTTATAATAACCGCGCTGCGGAGCTTCGAAAGAGACTATATCCTGATGTCCGTCAGCTGCCAGGCTCATGAATTGTGGCCTTGCGACTTTTTGGACGGAGCCAGGTTGGGATCCGAGCAATTGGAGTGCTGCGAACCGAGGCTGCGTTTGGGTTGTTCCATTCTCCTTAACGGTATTAATCGGACTAATGTTGCGTTTATAAAACAAAGAGCCGGATTGGTGGGTGATAATACCTGAGAGACCCTCGCCATCAAGATCCAGCCACTGGTAACTGGAGCCATCCAGTCCGATGGGAAGGTTTTCCAGACTTGAAGGTTCGACGGTTCGCACCGTCGGATCAATGATCGCTGCTGAATAGATGAATTCCAGCGGCGGAAACGTCTTGGTGACGTAAGACTTGCCTGTGTTATCCAGCGCATAACCAGTTTGGGTGATGGAGAGAAGTTTGGTGGCAATGCTATTACCCAAAAACAACGAGTTTGGGTCCGATTGGTCGTAAGAAAAATTGGTTGAACGCACAACGCCATCGTAGCCGGACTCCCCGTTTTTTCCTTTTGGGAAATGATGGAACATCAAAATACGCTGGCATAAACGATTCGTGCGCACTTCGAAGGTAGATCGAAAAGTTGAGAAGGGATCCGCCCTGGCAACCCATTGACGAGAGGGATCTTCCGTGGAAGCAGGTTTTCCCTGGTTGTGTTCGCCGTAATCAAACACTACCTCAAAAAGCCAGTCCGTGCGTTTGGAGAGATCTTCCCCGTCCTGATAAGGAGTTTGTGTTCCGTAATGGATGCGTTTTATAAACAAATTGGTCCAACGTGCGTATCCATTCTGACGATTGCGTTCATGCGCTGCGGTCAAATCAAGGCCCGCCGCGTCTTCCAGCTTATATTCGTAGAATATGACGTTGCCTTTGTCATCGAACGTTGCCTCCAGCAGCCATTTGAAAATTCGGGACTGGTCGGAGGGATCCGCCAAACGGCACAGTGGATTCATGCCGTAAATGCTGGTTACATTGTCCTTAGTGGTGGCGCGCCAGTGGAGATCACCGCCAGACTTTCTTTGCCACCGCTCAATGCGGGCAAACAAGCCTTCAATGCGCGGACGATAGCGCTTTATGGCATAGCTCTCTCCATTCCACACAGCGTCAGGCACTGCCACGTCAAGCCATTGTCCGCCTTGCAATGCCAGCACAGGCATCAGGTCTTCTGCCTCGGAAAGAATAAAAACATCCGATTCTGCAGCATCGTCGTATAAGGGAAGTCCCTTGTCCGTTTTTCGAGCTACGGAAGGAAGCGAAAGATGCCAACCTAAGCCAAAAGGTCCGTTGCCCGCTCCGGAATCATAGGAAAGAGAAAGTTTTGGAAAAAAATCAGCGCGTCCTGGCGAAATGAAAATTGGGACAGTAAAAGCACCGGTACCAGTGACCGGATTGACTGAGAATTTTTCACCGATTCCATGGATAGCACCTCCTCCCTTGGGTAGGCTGATGGAGGGCGCTTTTACTCCCTGCTGCTCCTGACCGTTATCTTTTGCTGCCTCTTTTTCCTTCTGTACCATGGGTTTTACGATGAGACGTTATTATTAACCTCAAGCATACGAACAGTACAGAAGTACTGGCAATCCATTACTTTGGTTTCATAATGAGCGTACCAAGACCATGAAGAGAGGTATTCTGGACTTCAATCCTGGTGTTCACCAAAGGAACAATCTTAACGACAATGGCAAATTTGAGTGGTTGATACATGCTGTAAAAGCATGAATCTCAGGTAACGCTGTAATGATAGGGTACTACGACTAAATGGAAACAAATGTTCTTGGCTATTGAATAGATCTTAAGAACTGCTTGTACTTTCTCAATCTGATATTTCCTATTGAAATAAAGGAGGGCATAGTTTCAAAATTACTTAAATTTATCACAATTGTTAAAACAATTCCAAAATATATTTTTTTACGGATTTTTTTTATCTGAAACAGTTGGAACAATTGCTGCATATTAACCAAAGAGCCAAGGTATTGACCACATACATTACATGGAGGGAAACACATGAGCGAACTGAATAGCAAAAACTGCATACCCTGTTCAGAAGGGCTGGCACCTATAAGTCCTGATGATATCAAAAAGTTATCAGAAACGATACCGGAATGGAACGTCGCAATAGATAATGGTATAAATCAATTACAGCGTGTCTTTACCTTTAAGGATTTCAAGAGTGCAATTGCTTTCACAAACCAGGTAGGTGAACTGGCTGAACTTGAACAGCATCACCCAAAACTGATTACTGAATGGGGCAAAGTCACTGTAATCTGGTGGACACACTCAGCAAAAGGGCTGCACATGAACGATTTCATCATGGCAGCTAAAACCAACGCGCTGAAAGCCGATTGACAGAGAACCATTTTCTGATTGTATCAGGCTTATGGTATTCAATGTTTACAATGCCCGATGTATCAGGGCAGGAGCGTGTTGTACCGTACGAACGTAGTGAACATCTGGTTTTCCGAATACCATGGCATAACCAATCAAATGGTCATCTGGAATATCGAGAAGACGACGAGTTTGTGGCAACAAGTCGTTAATGGCCCACTTTGCCAGACCGTTCCATAGGGTGCCAACACCATTTGCCTGGGCAAACAGCTCGAAATAGGAGAGGGCTATCAGGCAGTCGGGCGTCGGCGATGGCAGACTCATGGGTGTCGAGGTTATTAACAGATGTGGAGCGCTGCGGAATATGATATCGACCTGATGTTCTTCCCATATCCGAACAAAGTTCGCGAAAAATTCCATTCCTTTCGGCAGAGCATTTTCTTTGATTAGTCTTACCAGTCCGGCCATCACCTCTTCACGCAGTTGCGCAACCTTATCCTTGCTATCCAATACCGTAAAACGAACCTGACGTGAGTTCACTCCTGTAGGAGCATGCCATGCAACGTCGAGGAGTTTTTGAAAAAGTGCCGGGTCAAGATTTTCATCCTTGTAGCGACGCACAGAGCGTCTCCCTTTGATCAGTGTCTCAAGTTTGTCAGAATCTGGATATCCGCCAGCCAGGAAACTACTTGCTGCTGGATCTAAACCAAGTATAGAGACCGCTCCTGTTGGGCATATCGCCAGGCAGTGCTGACATTTATAACAACTCCCCTCTTTCTCAAGGGTAATGATCGGATAGCCATCCTCCGATAGAGATATTATTCTCGCCGGGCAATCCGCAACACACAGACCGCAACGAGTACAGGTCTGCTGGTTAATTTTGAAATCAAGCATTTTGGTTATAGAGAAGTTTTTAAAAACAAAGTACATGGCCCACCAATAGCCAATGATCAACAATCAAGGTAAGGAACTTTTCAGAAAATGATTCGTTGGCATACTTAAGCAACTTTGCTGCTTTGGGAGAAGGAATTCATCGGTAATAATCATCTTCTCTCTGATGCCTAATTGCCAGAATGGTTATAGTTTGCTTGTCATCAATTTCAAACAAGGCAACATATCCTGCATTCCCAAATAAAATAAGCAGTTCACGTAACAATGGATTGTCTTGTGTTGCCTTGCGGCAGCTGAATGAATGGACTTGGTGACGTTGTTGAATAACGATAATAAAACCACAAACCCAAATTATTGCAAGACCGATCATGCGGCTGGCCGCTGGTAAAGGTGTTTTTGGAAGCCAATGAAGGTTGAGAGGATTTTATCGGTGGTACCAAGTATGGCGACGGCGTCGGGAAGTGCGTGGTATTTGAGCTTGAGCAAATGCGGCAATTTTTCCCGGTCGAGCTCCCCTACCCCCGCTTCTACGTACTGCGCAAGGACAAACTCGATAAACTCCCTCTGTTTTTCATCAAGCCCAGAGTAAATGCTCTCTTGCGCCTCAGCGACTCTGGCCTCCCTTGTAATCGGCCTGTGTGCAAAGGAGATAAATTCAAGCACATCAAACAGATCACTTTTTTCCGCATTGATGAGTTTCTGTATAGACTCCAGCTCCTGCTTTCCATATCCGGCATCAGCCAGCTTTTCGAGCAGGGTTCGCCGTGTTTTCGGGTCCGACCAAAGTTCCTTCAGCTCCTCTTCGCTTTTGAAGAATTCCGGCAAAACACCGAACATACCCTGAAGAAACTCTTCAACCGAAATCACCCTGCCATCGGCACTCCAGAACGATGTTGAAATCATGTGCTGAATTTCACGCTCTTTTCCGTCACTCAGCTTGATTTTGAGTTTTTTGCGAGGCTCACCGGGTGGCTCCGGCGGATCAGGAGACTCTGGTGGGTAAGGTTCAGGGTCTTCCTTTATTATTGGAGGCCCGCCATCAGTTATTGTAGTCTGATCAATAGGCTCACCGTCCCACTCAACATCCGAGAAGTGGTGGCAGGCATCAACAAAATCGTAGATCGTGAAGTACTCTTTACCATCAAAGAGCCTGGTACCCCGCCCGATGATCTGCTTAAACTCTATGAGACTATTTATAAGACGCAGAAGAACAATGTTGCGGATATTGAGAGCATCAACACCGGTCGAAAGTTTCTGCGAGGTGGTCAGTATCGTAGGAATTGTTTTTTCGTTGTCCTGAAACTCCCGCAGATGCTGCTCGCCAAGTTCACCATCATTGGCAGTAACCCTCACACAGTAATTTGTCTCACTGCCGCTCTTGAATTGATTGATCAGATCGCGAATCACTGCCGCATGAGCCTGGTTGGCGCAGAAGACAATTGTCTTCTCCTTCTGGTTAATTTCGGAGAGCAAAATCTTCACCCGTCTGGCTTCGCGCGCTTTGATTTCAATAATGCTGTTGAATTCCGGCTCTTTATAGATGTGGCCCTCTTCAACTTCACCTTCAATGACCTGATCGTCGGAGGTATAGATGTAGTCGTCAATCGTAGTCTTTATGCGCTTCACCCTGAAAGGGGTAAGAAAACCGTCGTTGATGCCCTCTTTAAGGGAGTAGACAAAGACCGGCTCACCGAAATAGTTGTAGGTATCGACGTTATCGGTGCGTTTAGGTGTTGCAGTAAGGCCGATCTGCACAGCAGGAGCAAAGTATTCGAGAATCTCCCGCCAGTTGCTCTCGTTGTTTGCCCCGCCACGGTGGCATTCATCAATGATGATAAGGTCGAAGTAGTCTTTTGGGTACTCCCCAAAGAATGGGCTGTTTTCCGAACCGGTCATGAAAGTCTGGAAAATGGTAAAGAAGATGCTGCCGTTGGTTGGAACCCTGCCGTTCTTGCGAATCTCCCCCGGCTTGATGCGAACAAGAGCATCCGCAGGAAAAGGTGAAAAGGCGTTAAAGGCTTGATCGGTCAGTATGTTGCGATCGGCAAGAAAGAGAGTGCGTGGCCTGCGTTTACCATCCCTGTTAAGGTTCCATCTGCTCTGGAAAAGCTTCCAGACGATCTGGAATGCTATAAAGGTTTTGCCTGTCCCTGTGGCAAGGGTGAGTAGGATACGCTGTTTCTCTTGAGCTATGGCATTCAGGGCCTTGTTAACGGCCAACTCCTGATAATAGCGGACGGTTTTTGTTCCACCGATATCTTCAAACGCGATCTTGTTGAAACTCTCTTCCCAAGGGTTTGGCTTAGCAAAGGTTCTGTACCAGAGCTTTTCAGGTGAAGGGAATGTGTCGATCAACCCTTCCATGCCGGTCTTCATGCAGATCTGGTAGATCTCAATGCCGTTGGTGGCAAATGTGAATGCAAGCTGAAGCTTTTCGGCATAGTTCTTGGCCTGAGCCACCCCTTCGCCCACTGCCTGTTCATTGCTTTTGGCCTCAATAACAGCAAGTTTCCTTCCCTGATACACAAGAACGTAGTCAGCTGTTAGTGATTTACCGCGAACACCGCCAGTCTGAATCTTGCCGGCAGTAATCGAATACTCCCGCTGCACTTTTGACCCATCGGCGCCCCATCCGCTTGCCTTCAGCTGTGGGTCAATGAGTTCCGCTCTGGTTTCGGCTTCGTTCATGGGGGTAAGCGTTATCTGAAATGGACAGGCAGATTTTCAGAGCAAGATACGAAGAAGTTGCTGAAGAGACTCATTTTTGTACCTGCTACAAACGGTAAACCCAAAAAGCTCTTAAAAGTATCCGAGCATTGATCTTTCCGCCATGAGGTTTCCATCAAGTATCGAAAACGAAATACTCTGGGCAGGGTCGGTAACGCAAAGACTGCTTTCCTCTAAGTTCAGTGATGTGACGTTTAACTGGTGTTGCAAGTTTACGTAGTCACCAACGCCCCTCTTTTCCCCTTCTGATGGCGAAGCAATTATATGATTTATTCATATATTTAAGCCAGAAGTCATTATAATGGATCTGCATTGTCTATGATAATCGCCCATGAAAACCACAGAGTATTTTGGTTATACAAGAAACAGGGCGGACAGACAAAACATCAAAGAAGAATGGATTCAGCATGTAATTGATAACCCTGAAAAAGAAGTTATTCAGTCTGATGGCAGAATCAAAAAATGGGCATACATCCCTGATGCTGGTAAATATTTAAGAGTCATTCTGCTTGAAGATCGAGAAACTGTTCATAATGCTTTTTTTGATAGATCCCATAAGGAGAAATAAGCTATGAAAGTAAAATATTTTAACGATACAGATACAGCTCATATTGAAATGCTTGATAAAGAGGTATTTGAAACCCGGCAGATCAGCGAGAACATCTATATAGATATTGACGAAAAAGGAAATCTCGTAAGTATGACGGTAGAGCACGCCAAAGAGAGCGCAGCTCTTTGGGAATTCTCTTACGAAGAAGTACAAAAGAAAATCGCTTGATTCCCATTATCCTGACGGCAACCATCCTCTCAGCCCACTTTTTCCTTGCCCACTGCTCACTGCCAACTTTCTTCCTTTCCAATCTCAGCACTCAGTACTAAGAACTCAGCACTTTCTTTCCTTACAATTTCCCACTGAATGCTTTCTGCAGGATTGACTTTTTCAGCGCATCAAAAGCCTCTATTTTTTTCTGGTAGATTGATTCGAGGCGTTGGGTCTCTTTGCGAAGAGCATCAAGTGTTGTAACAATCCGCTGCTGTTCGGCAACGGATGATGGGAATGAAACAACCACATAACCAATCTTTGTCGGTGATGTATGACGCACCTTCACTCCTGAAGCACTGGCATGAATTTCTTTCCGAACATATTTCGTGTTGAATACATGGTAAAAAAAATCGTTGCACCACGGAATTTCAGGCTTCTTTGTAATAAGACCCAGTCGTTGATTGTGCAAAAATTTATCTGACTCAGGTACCGAGATAGAGCTACCAAGTAATCCCGCAGCTTGTTCAGTCATTACTACGAGCAACTCACCCTTATCCAAAATGTATCCGGAGGGTATTGCTCCTGAATAAAACTTTTGCTTCTCGAAACGATCACGATAGCCTCCCGATTCATAGAAATTCCCTGGCGTCAGGACAACATATTTGCCTTCTGTAACAAAAAACTCACTTTTGAAAGGAAAACCATGCTTGATGTCACATACTTCATCAAGTCGCTTCTCCACCCACCCATCACCTCGCTGACTGAAAACGGAATTCAGATGTGATTCAAAAAGCTGGTGGGCGTTTTTGAGGTTCTTTTCGGCGTTGGCTTTGGCTTTAGCAATGCCCTCAAATGCCTCCTCAAGGATAGCAACGATGCGCTTTTGTTCAGGAAGTGGAGGAACAGGAACATCAGTATTTTTGATTTTGAGCTGAGAAATATTGGGCTGTGCATTTCCAGCTGCCTGCGACACCAGGTCATCTTTTTTTGATAAAAAATAGTAAAAAATGAATTTTGGTAGGAAACGCTGATTCGGCAGAATTCCGCAAACTGCTTGATTAGTAGCAGCCTCAAAACGCAAAATACCTACCTGACCAGCAGTTGCACCATACATTGCAACTAAGACAGTATTTACCGGAAATATCTTGGCTGATGAATTATCTAATCCCTTTTTAGAAATAAAGTGAGTCGTAGAGCTAATTTCACCTTGGCTTACTTCTCCACTCAGAAGCCACGGTATAGTTCCACCTTCGTAATACTCTTTTTTTGACTTTAATGGTGTTCCACCAGCACCGGTTTGGCACATTTCCCCCAACTTCTTTATTTCCCATCCATGCTTCACAAGCCAGACTCCTTTTATGCAACAAAGGATTGCAGTTTTCAGCGCGCCCCTATGTGTTAATATAGATGTCGCCTCAACCAAGGAGACAAGATGGGCTATTCGAGATCAATAAAGGTAAGTATTTTAAGACGGGTTTTACCCC
>JABDHK010000016.1 GCA_012972835.1 Chlorobiaceae bacterium
AACATCAAGTATGGCAAGGATTTGTGTGCTATCAGCATCTTTAACCTGATGGACATCAGCCGGCGAAAGAACCTCGTCTATATGCGTCTCATCATCAAAAATACTCTCTTGTTCGTGGAACCCATCCGTCAACAACGCTTCTATAATTGAAAATCCGGTACCTTTATTCTCCTCAGGCCAGGAAAAAGGGTCAAGGTCTTTATACATGAGGAATTTACCGAAGGAAAAGAACCCTAACGTCATATCATTGGAAACCACATTCCAGCGTTTTTCGCTCTTGATGGCCTGACTGACAAAGTTGTAATAGGCTTGGATATCCAGCTCTTCGGTTTCAAGAATTCTTGGTAGAACAATATTGAACTCAGAGCGTAACTTTTCAATAAGTGAGAGGTTGTCACCGATTTCTTCACCGGTATAAAATACCTGAAACCGCTCTTGTGCACTTGCCCGCTTTAGTTCAACGGGGATTAGGAGAAGTGGAGCCCTTCTCGGTTCCTGCGATGCATCGGCTTCGTACCATTGCAAAAAGCCAAGCACAAGAAACAAAATATTCACGCCCTGCTCTTCAATATATGATCGTGCATCATTGTGTATTGAAAGCAACCTTGTTTGAAGCTTTGGCGATGATAGATTGGTTTGAAGCTTCCTATCCAAGTGGCGTGCTGCTATCTGGCTGTTTACTATATCATCATCGGGTTGAGCCAGTAAATCATTTTGGTTGACGGCATCAAAAAGTATTTCCTCACCTGAGTCTGTATTAATCTGACTATTAACATCTTTTTCGGGCAATGCATCAAAGCTCAGTTCTTTCCCTTCAAGAACGAGCATGCGATAGATTTCAGTTGAAAGCTCATCTATCACTTTCACCTGCTTTGCCCGTTGAGAATGGCTGATCAAAGGGTTGCGCAAACCAAGATCAAGCAGCTCTTTACGGCTAGCTTCTAATTTTTTTTTGACTTCATTACTCATATTGGACGGATTGTACTGTCTGACGACATAATTATATACATCACCGAACTCTTAAACCGTTTGATGAATGTGACGACTGCACGGACTTGCCATGAGTTAAACGGGGTATTAGTGGGGTATTTAATCAACAACTCATGAATTATATCCTTAATTCTAAAGAAAAATCATATTGCTGCAATTGGAGTCTTGAGTGGCTTGAGCTTAGAACGTAATATTCATTTGATAGTTACGAAATACTTTAGCCAATTTAAAAAATTGCATTGGCTTAAGGTAATAGCGTAACACGGTATATCATAACAAAAGCAGTGAATGGCCCATAACCCTTTCATATTGTGTTTTGCCTGAGCCTTGAGCTTCTATGCCAAACCACTTCTCCTGACCGCAAGCCAAAAGGAGCAGTGATAGAGCAGAAAACTTCAGGCAAAACATTCTAAAAGGCTATCTGAAGCAGGAAGAGCCCAAAATATGTTATATAGAAAAAGCCCCGCGCTGAGCAGGACTTTTTCCGCACACTTCAACATTAGAAGGCACTCATTTTACTACAAACTTTGGAGAGTACCGATCTTTTCCCATGATTTATCAGGTGTAAGAGAGACTGTGACATACATCGTTTTACCTTTAACACTGGTTGATGATAGTCCCTTAACCTTCAGGTCAGCGTTGACTTGGTCTGGAGTAAGCTTATACAATGCTCCTGTAATAGCATCAACACCAAGACCTATAAATCCGCCGAGAATTATATTTCCCCAAACCCAGCTGTTCATCTTTTTTGTCAGTGTCATTTCGTAGGGGTGATACCCGGCCAATACCATTTTAACAGTGTGAATATCCTTTGTGGACAGATCTTCTGTCAAAGGAGTATTCCCTACGGTCTTCCCGTCGATGGTAACTGCCGCACTTGAGGGGTTACTGGAAAAACTTACTTTTTGTTTTGAGCCATCCATTATAGTCGCGCATCCTACAAGAACTGGAGCGAGACCAACAAAAAGACACAACGGTACCAACATTTTTTTACGCATGATTTCATTATTTATTGTTGAGAAAAAATTCCCTTGAACTGCGCTTCCATAAACACACCACGTTGTTTCCATCAATACCAATTATCATGAAGCAGGGTTACTGCTTGTTTATCCTTGAGCGTTATTGGTTTATACGCAGCGTAAAGTAGCTAATATTTCTTTTGCACCAACACAATTAAACTCCTCACAACAAGGATAAAACCGGATGTAGGACAAAAGCCGTCATAGGTATATTTATTTTTCAGTTTTATTCATTTTTGTGGTACTAACAGGCTGCCCATGGGATGAATAAACGCTTGACGGTTTAACCTCAATAATTCATGAGGGCTACCAAAACCGAAATTGCCAGTCAAAAATTGAGGTGATCGCGGCTGTGGCAAGGTAAAATATATGGATAGCAAAACATCTTTCACCTGTAGCCGGTTACTATCCAACAAAAAGCAGGGTGAAGAGCCTAAAAGAGCAGTTGATATTCCAAGGTTTCCATACCCTTCCCATGCAGCAAGTAAGTCGTGCTGCCCCGGTACATCAATGTCTGTTTTTTTCTGTTGCCGATTACCACCTCACCTCACCTTACGTTATGGCTGGTGGTGGCCATGGCTGAGCACGCAAGTGTTCAAAGATTGCCAAGCATTTTGAAAGAATTCCCTTGTACGGATATGCCGTCGGTAAATGGACACTGATCTTTGTTTTCAGCTCGATGATTCTGGCGCCTGTTTTCAATAGTTTCAAGCGTATGCTGTCAAAGGTCGCCGTGCCGAGACTGGTACCCTTGAGCAAGTTGTCTCGGAAACTGTGCAGCAGGACATAAGCTGCCGAGTGCAAAAACAGCCGAAACTGATTGGCAAGAAAACGGTGACAGGAGGTACGGTCGCTTTTCGTGTAGGTCTTGTGATCCTTTATGTACAACTCATCATTTCCTCGAGCACAGTAGATATCCTCGTAGAGCGCTTTGGCCTTTGCGTTATGCATATCGGTGCTGATAAAACGGACATTCAACTTTCCAATGTCGGTCATCTCGACTTTTGCGACAACGGTGCGAGGCTTGCTCCAGCTCTCTGCCTGGTACATGAAAGCGTGATAGCGTTTGAAGCCTGCTGGTTGTTTCTCTACGTATTTAATCAGGGGTTCGACATGTTTGAGCAAAACGTTATTGCCGGTCAGACCGGTCACACTATAGCAATCCGTTTAACGTACGAAACGATCTCCTTACCTCCAGGGCGCTTGCCCGGTCGCAGTATCGTGGTGATCAGTTTGCCACTGAACCCTTCATAC
>JABDHK010000017.1 GCA_012972835.1 Chlorobiaceae bacterium
CTTTTACTCTTGCAGCAGTTCACTTGGTAGAAGGGAAGTTTGCTGCATACTTTTTTTAGTGCAGCGGGATCTTATGGACGATAGGAGTTTTTCGCGATAGTATTCTGTGCTTCCGGAATGAAGAGGAAGTTCAGATAAGCTTATGTCAGCCGAAAATCGGGAAGCTTGTTGAAAAGAGCTCGTCCATGATAGAATGCCGCAATATTTTCTTCAATGTTGCGGGAGATGCTATGACGTATGGCTTTTTCAAAATGTTCCTCTCTGATCCATGTGCCTGATAACCCGCTGAAAACTCCAATCCAGAGTGTATTGGCATAGAGAGGCTCTCCAAACCTGTTGGTAGCTTCCTGTTCAGCTTGAATGGCGACTTTTTTGACATCAAGGTTATCAGCTATTGTAACCTTATCCGGATTGTAAAGTACAAAAGAAGAGCTTCGGCAAAGTCCGCCGAACCGATCCCATGCTGCCTGCGAGAGTGCGACAAAACAGGTCGGGGTTTCGACGACGGGACTGGCAATGGGCTCTTCTGAAATAATCACCTGGCTGCGCACATACCCCCCGCGAGTCTCTGTCCCATGGCTTATCAGCATAGTTGCATGGAGCCCGGCCTGAACTGCGGCATCTCCAATAATCTGCCCCACACGCACTACTCCCTGTCCGCCGAAGCCGCTGCACAGGAACTCTACCCGTTTAGACATCTTGATTTCCTTTTTTGACCTTTTTGTTCTGTTGCCGGAACGCTTCCGAAAATTCAGGCCGGCTTCCGATGGAGTCCTGGAGAATTCCAGTTGCAAGCGGGTACGATTCAAACCATGTATACACTTGCGGAATATTCCGTGTACCTAAAGCCTGAACCCCAAAGTGGCTCACACAGGGATAAACAATCTGCACAAGGGAGAACCCGGGATTCTGTATTGCTTTTTCAAGACTTGATACAACAGCATCTCCCTGAAGCACGGTATGGCGCGCAATAAATGTGGCACCGGCTTCTTTGATAACATTCAGAATATCCAGCCCTGAACCTGCCCAGTTTTGCTCCCAGGTTCCCCTTGGACTCGAATCGGTCACGCTCCCTTCAGGCGTTGTGATGCTGTATTGTCCGCCGGTTGACTGGTACCCGAGATTGTCCAGTACCACCACCGTGACCCCTACATTACGTCGTGCGCAGTTCAGCAGATGCTGGAGTCCTATGGTGTAAGCATCACCGTCACCAACTGTGAGAATGATCTTTTTTTCCGGAGCAAGTGCAAGGCGAAGCCCGGTTGCCATGGCGTAAACCCGTCCGTGGGTTCCGGCAAAGGTATCGCCTTTCCATGTGGCGTAGGTTTGTCGTCCTGAGCAGCCTATACCAGTTCCCCATACGATGTCGGCCTGGGAAATTCCCAGCCGGTCTATAGCTTCAAGCACCTTGAGGTGAGCAGGCCGCAATCCGCAACCGGGGCATGATGTTCCCCTGGCTTTTTCATCCCTAAGGTACTTTGTTGTCAGTTCCGTCATATTACCAGCGCTCTGTTTTCCATGCATCTCTTGAAAGTGTTTTCCCCTCTTTGATCTGTTCTGCCGTAGCCAGGAGCTCCTTAACGGAGGGAAGTTCTCCACAGCGGCCCCAGAAGTGAACTGCGCTTCCCCTTGCAGCTCTCTGCACCTCCTTGACCAGCTGCCCATCCCAGTTCAACTCAACGACGAGATAACTTGCCTTGCGTTTAAAAAGTCGATCCTGGAAAGGCCAAAGGGATATCAGGCGGATTCCGCCGATACGAAGCCCTTTTGCTCGTCCTTCCTGCACAGCGCTTTTTACCACACGGGAAGGCGTTCCGTAAGCAACCAGGATGATTTCAGCATCTTCTACCTCCCACTCTTCAGCATCGTCGATCAGTTCCCGATGGCTGAGGATTTTGTGAATGAGTCGCCATGCGTGCTTATGGTGCAGTTCAAAATCTTCAGTGTCATGACCCTGCAGCGTAGGTGTCCAATCTGAACAGGCCCCTCCGGTATTGTGGCCGAGAACCACAGGAGGAATATCAATAGCATCGGTCGGTGGATAAAAATCAGGACCTGGATGAACCTTTCGCTCCCAGCGCTGCAGGTCCATGTTTTGAGCCTCTTCCTCTGATTCAGGAAGTTCAAGCGTTTCCCATCCATCGGTTACCATCTGGTCTGCAAGAATGGTTACAGGAGTGCGGAATCGTTCCGAAAGGTAGAACGCTCTCACGGTCAGAAGAAATGCCTCCTGCACGGAAGCCGGTGCCAGCACAATGGTTTCATAGTTTCCGCCGTGAGCAAGGTAACGGGAGAGATAAAATTCCCCCTGACCCGGTGCTCCAGTGATACCGCTGACAGGCCCGACGCGCTGAGAATTGATGATGACGACTGGAATTTCCGAAGAGAGAGCCCACCCAAAAGCATCTGCAAAGAGTATATACCCTGGGCCTGACGTTGCCGTCATTGCTTTCAGTCCTCCAAGTGACGCTCCGTTGCAGATATGCAGAGCGGCAATTTCATCCTCAGCCTGCAGGTAGAAGCCATCCTCTTCAGGAAGGCGACGTGCCATGTTTTCTGCTATTTCAGTTGCAGGGGTTATTGGATACCCGGCAAAAACGCGACATCCGGCAAAAATAGCCCCTTCACAGATTGCCGCATTACCGGTGTCGAAGATGCGCCTCATGATGTTATTTCCATTGTTCTCAGATAGAGCTCGGTTAATAATCGTCTCTGGACTTTTCCGCTTGGGCCTTTCGGGAGCTCTTCGACAAAAAGGATGGTGCGAGGCACTTTAAAATCCGCCAGTTTTTTCCGGCAATAAATGCTCACATCCTCTACAGAGATGGAGTTCCCGGGCCGAAGCACCAGGAATGCGGCGACTTCCTCTCCATAGATTGAGGAGGGGATTCCTGCAACTCCCGCACTCTCAATCTGAGGCAGCTCGTGCAATACCTCTTCAATTTCGCGAGGGGCAATTTTTTCACCTGCACGATTGATCAGCTCTTTTTTCCTCCCTGTAAGATAGAGATATCCATCGGTATCCATCCAGCCAAGATCTCCGGTACGAAACCATCCATCAAGCAGGGCATCGGTGCTTTCCTGTGGCCGGTCAAGATATCCGCTGAAGACGTTGGGTCCGCGCACCCATACCTCGCTGTCAACGACCTTAACTTCATTCCCGTAGGGAACTCCTACTGAACCTGGTTTATGAATGCCGGGTGGTAAGGGATTACTGCATACCTGGCAGGCAGCTTCGGAAATACCGTAAGCCTCAATCAATGGAAGAGCAAAACGAGCTTCAAACTGCTGCAGAACTGCTTCGGGAAGAGAAGCTGAAGCAGATCGGGCAAACCGGAGGCTTGCGTAAAGATCTTTTTCGGGTTGCGGTTCCGACAGAATTTTCGAAAAGATCGTGGGTACTGCACTGAACCATGTTGGTTTGTACCGTGCAATGAGGCTCCAGAACTTATCAATGGAAAAACGCTCAGGCATGACAACAGGTATACCGGCAAGCAGAGGTGCAAGCAGCGTTACAACAAGTCCGTTGATATGATATAAAGGAAGAAGACAAAGGGCAATATCGGAGGAGGTGATTTCGTGGGCCTGATTGACATAGCCCGCATTGGCAAGCAGGTTGTTCTCTGAAAGAATAACCCCCTTTGGTTTTCCGGTGGTTCCCGAGGTAAAGAGAAGCAGAGAGGCTCCTGATAATTCAGGTCTGGATTGTTCAATTGTGGAACCTTGCACCAGCGCAACAAGATCAGTTTCGGGTAGACTCACCTGGTGTTGAACCCAGCCTTTCTCAACAAATGATTCGATCAATGCATGGGCAGGTGATAATAAAATGAGCTCGGGAGAGGATTGTTCAAGAATATTGCCAATCTCTCTCCACGTTAGACGGGGATTCATAGGTACCAGTGTCGCCTTACTCCGCAGAACGGTTAGAATAGCCAAGGCAGCTTCAATGCCATTGGGGAGCAGGGTTCCTATACATGATAACGGGTGTCCGGCAATTCGCAGGAGCTCATTGTCCAATCCTGCAGACAGACGATCAAACTTGCTATAGCTTACAGAACATTCTGTCTGTGGCAGATGGAGAAATGTTTGTTCAGGGGTTTGTACTGCACGCTTTTCGAAAATATTCGCAATGGTACTGCAACAGCTTGCGGTCATGATAGGGTGAACGTTTTCCATTTATTGTTGCAAGGCGACCCTGAATGGTAATGCAATTCAAGCCTCTCCAAGTCATAGATAGCAGCAGACCTGGTCACTAAATTACCGCTGTGGCTGCAAATAGGATGATCTCCTTCATGGTCGCTGAGCAGCATTTGGATTGAGGACACATCAAACACCTCTTCACCCAGCAGCTCTTCCGTTCGCCGATAGCGATCACGCGAATTTCGCTGATACCAATCAAAGGTATCCTGCAACTCATTCAACACATGAATATCAGCATTCAGGTTGACAAAATGATTGGTACGCACCACCGGATGTTCACTATGCCATTCCAGTGCCGACAGGGGATGTAACTGTTCAATAGTCACACCACCTTCAGGGGTGGCAATAACAATATTTCCACCCACAAGCGGTGAGTTCCAGTAACTGATGAATCGATGAACAGCCTCAACCATTGTACGGCAATGCCCTAAAATATCCTCAACAAGCACCCCGCGAGGGGTTTTGCTGGCGAGGGCATCCTCTAAAGTTACCCTGTCCACAAACGTGATAGCCACAGCTAAACCTGCATTGTTGATCCCGCTGTTCAAACCTTTTTCATTAGGGTGAGCATGACCCTGCACACCGATATATCGGAAACAGTCACCCTTTTCAACCACCACCTCGTTCTGCCCGGAATTCTGCCAGAGATCCCGGGTCTTGAAGAGATAGTGGTGTGGTATGACGCCAAGTGTACACATCAATCAAAGTCCTGATTTTTTCAGATAGCTCAGGTCGAACAGATCGTTGATTGGAAAATCCTTTCGCAGGGTTTTAGTCTCCTGTAAAAAGTCCTTCACCTGACCAAGAGCATTGATATCCTCCTTGCTTATGGCAAGCGAGAAGTTATAGCGCTGAATGATTTTGGATACAACAGCCTCAGGAAATTTGCTCTCCTGCGAAATGGCGGCAATGGCCTCTTTCGGATTGCTCTTGTAGAAATCGATAGAGCGTTTTGTCGCCTTCAGGAAGATATGGACAAGTTTTGGGTTCCCCTTACCGAATGCATTACGGGTCAGATAAACATTCACAGCACGTTTAATGCCTTTGGAATCGGCCAGAACCCTGGCTTTATTATCAAGTTCGAGTTTAGCGGTGAACGGCTCCCATACTGCTATTGCATCAACTTCATGGTTGCCCAGGGCTGTTGCAAGATCCGGAGCAGGGAGGTTAACGAGACTGACATCAGTTACTTTGAGCCCGTTTTTGGCAAGCAGTAGATAGAGAAAATGATGCGCACTGGAACCGACAGGCAGAGCGACTTTTTTTCCTTTGAGATCCACTGGACTCTTGATGGGAGAATCCGGTGCTACCAGTACTGCATTGTGAGAAGGATCCAGTCCTGCATTGGCGATAACCTTCAAGTCAATTCCTCCCGATCTCCCATTAACCGGCGGCATATCGCCGGTATGGATAAAATCAAGCCGGTCACCTGCAAAAGCTTCAATCATCGGCGGACCAGAAAGGAAGAGTCCGTAATTGACCTTGTAGCCCGCTTTTGCAAACTCTTCATCATAAAATTTCTTTGCCTTGCCGAGCAATATGATTGTACTGGCCGCCTGGTAGCCGATGCGTACCTCCTTGTTTTCGGCCGTGGCAGCCCGGGCTGCAGCAGCACTTAAAAAAATACTTAGGAAGGCAATCGCTGTAATTATTCTTTTCATCTTGTTTTTCTCCTGCTTGTTAAATTTATTAAATCTCAAAAACAAAAGGTTTCTGCTGTTCGCCAAAAAATTCCTGGAATATGTCGCGCCTGTAATTCATGAATTCGGTGCTTGATCGGTCACGTGGACGGGGGAGATTGATGTGAATCACCTTGCGGATGCTACCCGGTCGGGCGGACATGACGATGACCCGATCTCCGAGAAAAATGGCTTCATCAATATCATGCGTAACTAAAATCATTGTTTTGCGTTCTGTCTCCCAGATGCGCAGAATTTCCAGCTGCATCTGAATGCGGGTCAACGCATCAAGAGCGCCGAAAGGTTCGTCAAGCAGAAGGATATTTGGTCTGCCCACTAAAGCCCGGGCAATACTTACTCGCTGCTGCATTCCTCCGCTTAACTGATAGGGAAGGGCCTGCTCAAAACCATGAAGGTCTACCAGTTCGACATGTTCCTTAACAATAGCGTTGTGTTCTTTTTTCGGATTGGTTTTCGGAATCCCGAAGGCGATATTTTCAGCGACCGTTTTCCAGGGAAGCAGACGGGATTCCTGGAATACCATTCCCCGCTCTGCCGAAGGCTTGCTGATGTTTGTTTCTCCAAGCTCGATGTTTCCGGATGTGCAGCTCTCCAGCCCCATAACCAGTCGTAACAAGGTGCTCTTGCCGCATCCACTTGATCCGACAATGGAGATAAACTCGCCCGGTTTGACATCCATGCTGACATTATCAAGCGCAAGTACTGATCCCGAATCAAGCTCAAAGCGCTTGCTCACATTCCGAATTCGCAACATCTCTTTACCGGCAGCTGTCATATTCTTATCCTTTTCCTGACAGGTTTACATTCCAGTACAGCAGTCGCTTTTCAATGCACTGCAGAAGGATGTCGATCAGCAATCCGGTAAATCCAATGCATGCGACACCGACAAGCATCACGTCTGCCTGAGAAAGTTCGCGGGCATAGGCGATCAGATAACCTAAGCCCTGAGAGGCAGCAATGAGTTCTGCTCCTATGACGCTCATCCATGCGATGCCTATTCCGACGCGCAATCCCGTGAATATGGATGGCAAAGCAGATGGAAGTATTACATGAATCAGGATTGAGGAAGGGTTTTTCCCAAGCATGGTAGCAACCTCGATATGTTTTCTGTCTGTGCTGCGAATTCCATGGATGACATTGAGCAGCACCGGCCAGAATGTTCCAATGGAAATCACGGTGACTTTTGATGCTTCATCGATTCCCATCCACAGTATCAAAACTGGAACCCATGCAATGATTGGAATTGGTCGCAGAATTCCTGTAACCAGGAGCAGTGACCTTTCCACCCGTGGCGAAGCGGAAATCAGAAGGCCCGCAATCAATCCCAATGAACTTCCCAGGGCAAATCCCTGAAAGACGCGCCATAAACTGGTTTTCAGATGCCCCCACAACTCCCCTGAGACAACCATGTCGTAAAAAGTAGCACTGATTACTGACGGCGCAGGAAGAATGGTCGATCGAATCACCCCTTTATGGGCAAGATACTCCCACAGAAAGATGAGGAGTCCCGGCAGCACAACAGGGAGCAGAAATCGGTCGAATATTTTTATCGTTTTTTTTGGCACAATGAATGTTTAAAAAGAGTTAGCCTGCAATCAAATTCCCTTCAGTGGTTTGGCCAGCCGGTCCAGATGGCGGAAAAACGGCCGTCTTTTCTCTTCTTCTTGCCTGCGGATTTCAGGATTTTCGTTGATAACTTCGAGTGGTTCGATAACCCAGACTCCTGATAGATCGACATCTCCGAGACGATGACGAACCTCTGCATAGTGTTTCTGAAAAAGAGGGCCGGTAATGTGCACCTCGAGAGGCCTTCCTTTGATTTGGAAACTTTGATGAGTCCCAATGATTACGATTGATACCCTGCGATCAAACCAGATTGCCCGGACAAGGTTGTGATTTGTTCTGGAGGATTCAAGATGTTCCAGATAGTGTATGGTGCCGTCTTCAGCGATATGTATGGAATCCTTTGCAACGACGTGCGGTGTTCCGGATTCATCAGTGGTCGCCAGCAGTTTGATGGTCTCTCGATCGTGCAGAAGTGAAACCAGCTCGTCAGACAGTTGAACACTCATACCGCATCTCCTTTTACCACGTTTTTTTGTAACTCATTTTTTGAAGACGATAAGTTTTGTCAAATTCGATCACAGAAGTCTTGACAGATCTGTATCAGGATGATTGCCGCATCGTCTGTAATCATTAAAATCAATTGACAGTCTGTATTTTGCCCTGATCTGATGCAGGCCGCTGGCCAGCCGCACGAAATATTCCAGAGAAGGATTCTGCTGACCACGAAAATCTGAGCCCGGTCTTGGTACCCACACAATGAAAAAGGTTGTAACGCCATTCACTGCAAGCGATTCAGCCTCTTCAAATGTCGCTTCGAGAGCTTCATCCTCACTGCCGAAGCCGTAGGGCTTGGCAAGCTCAACACCGCCGACAAGACCTGTACCAACGTTTCCTTTTCCAAAAATATCTACTGCCCTGATCAAGCGCTTTTTCCACTCATTGTATCCCAACGTGTCTGCCTTTCCGGGGCATATCCAATTGAATTTTTCTTCATTGAGAACTTCGAGGTCACTGGTATAGCTCATAATGCCTGTCTGCTCATAGAGGCGTATCAATTGTTTTTCATTGAACGCCGAGGAGATCAGTTCACTTGGAAATTTTTTCGTTGCAAAGTTTTCTCCGATGGCCAGCAGTGTTTCGATGTAATAATCAACCTCATGATCGAAGAGATCTTTGCCTTTAAGTACCGAACCTGCAGTGAGGCAGATATTTGTAAAGCGACCAGGCTCTTTCAATGCTTCCCTGATAGTTTCAGAAACATCCTCTGGTTTGAGGCGCACTGGAACACCAAGTTCATGTTTCTGCTGTTTGTTGTGATTGACGATATCACAGAAACGGCATCCTTTCTGTTCAGCCCAGAAATGGCAATAGCTTGACTGAAAAATATTGAGCCGCTGTGGCCGGGCACTTGCTATGTGGCTCATCGGAATACCCGAGGAGGTCTTTTGATCGTAGTAAAGGGGTTTTTCCCAGAGTCGTACAAACTCCACCACTTCACCATTATCCACCAAAGCCAGGCGTCCCTCGACAAGATCGACCTGATATGGGTTCTGTTCCAGTGGCGTCGGATCAACAAAAATCGTGGTACCATCCCTCAATAAGAGTGATTCCGGAAGCGGCTTTATTGCTCCATCGCGGGATCCGAAAAGATAAGGGCTGCGTATCTGATGAATGGCCGGGTCGACAATACTCAATGCCCTCTCTGTATAATGAATACCCCGTCGTTGCACGTCGGTCTTGATGATGATCAGGCGGGGTATATCTGGATATTTAGCCACAATCTCATTCAGGCTCAATGCTGCATGTAATGTTCCTGCTAATGCGAGGGACATGTTCTTTTCTCCTTTAATCGCATTCTGAATTAAACCTTATGTCAGGGAGTAGTGATCTGATCGAAAACTCCGCCATCGCTGAAATGTATCTTCTGGGCACTGCGCCAGTTTCCGAACACTTCTTTCAGCGTAAAGAGCTTGATGGCAGGGAAGTTTGCCGCATATTTTTTTAGCGCAGCGGGGTTTCTTGGCCGGTAAGAGTTTTTCGCGATGATATCCTGTGCTTCCGGTGTGTAGAGGAAGTTCAGATAAGCTTCAGCCACCTTGCGGGTACCATGTTTATCAACGTTTTTATCAACGACAGCCACTGGCGGTTCGGCTA
>JABDHK010000018.1 GCA_012972835.1 Chlorobiaceae bacterium
TTAACTCTTTGTGGAAAAAGTAAATGACATAACCATTTTACCTATCCAACCATGAAAGCGACACTCAGAAAACGCCTGATCGATAACGGCACCCGATATTCATTACGCCTTGATATTTACCCTCCTGCACCGCATCCTGAAACCGGCAAGCTTACCCGGTTTGTCAATCTTGGCATGTCATTGCATGTCGATCCAAAAACGAAAGAGGCAAGGCTGGAGAATAAGGAGACTATGGCACTGGCAAATGCCACCCTTACCAAGACACAACTGCAACTGCATGCTGGTCGCTATGATTTTTTGATAACGAACAAGCCTACTGACTTTATTGAATTTTATAAAAAGCATACCCTGGAAAGAAATATTTCACTCTCGACAAAAGGAAAATGGAAAATATCGTTAAGAAAATTACAGGCATTCTTAATGCTTAAACCAGATCAGCCTTTGTATTTTTCCGAAATCGACAAGAATCTGCTTGAAAATTTCAGGACTTACCTGCTTCAAACTTCCATGATTAATACTGCCCAAAGTGATTTCTCAAACATCCGTACAGCACTGAACCATGCCTACCGGAATGATATGATGAAAGTCAAGATTACCGAGCAGGTCAAAGCAATACAACCACAACGGACTAAAATTATATATCTGACCAAGGAAGAATTAAACAAACTTGTTAAAACACCTTGCGGAAAGCCGCTGATCAAGCGAGCAGCCCTTTTTGCCGCACTTACCGGTATGCGTATTTCAGATGTTGCGAATTTGAGATGGGAAGATTTTGTTTTTGAACCCACCGGACCCTGCGTTCATTTCAGGCAGCGCAAGACCAAGGCACTCAACTACCTGCCCGTCTCTCAACAGGCAATTAAAATAGCTGCCGCAATGGATGCAGACGACAACCAAAACGGCAACCCAAAGGACAAACCCGCTGACATACCTGCAGAGAAGCGAACTGGTGTTGTTTTTCCACGACTGATAGAACTCCATACCCAATGCAAAAGACCGCATTTTAAAATATGGATACGGGATGCGGGTATTAAGAAAAATGTAACCTTCCACACGATGCGCCACACGTTTGCCACCCTGCAGCTCCTGGCTAATACCAACATCAAAACATTGAGCGAGATGCTGGGGCATACCAAAATTGAGAATACGATGATCTACGCCCACGTCGTCAATGCAAGCCGGCGTGCTGCGGCTGATGTCATTACCATTCCTGCGGAGGGAGAGTAAAATTATGACTTGTTCCCTGTTTGTTCCACGATTTGTACCATGATCTGTTCCGCAGCAATGTTCTTTAACTCTTTGTGGAAAAAGTAAATGACATAACCATTTTACCTATCCAACCATGAAAGCGACACTCAGAAAACGCCTGATCGATAACGGCACCCGGTATTCATTACGCCTTGATATCTACCCTCCTGCACCACACCCTGAAACCGGCAAGCTTACAAGATTTGTAAATCTTGGCATCTCATTGCATGTCAACCCAAAAAGCAGCGAGGCACGACAGGAGAACAAGGAGACCATGGCACTTGCCAATGCTGTCCTTGCAAAAACTCAATTACAACTGCATGCTGGCCGCTATGATTTTATGATCCCTGCCAGGCAAGCTGACTTTATCGAATTTTTTAAAAAGCTTACGCTGGAAAAAAATATTACCGCCAAGACAAAAACAAAGTGGAGAACCGCTCTGAGAAAATTACAGGCCTCCTTAAAGCTTAAACCGGATCAGCCTCTGTATTTTTCTGAAATCGACAAGAATCTGCTTGAAAATTTCCGGACTTACCTGCTTCAAAATTCTATGGTTAATACAGCCAGCACTGATTTCTCATATATACGTACCGCTCTAAACCATGCCTACCGGAATGATATGATGAAAGTCAAGATTACCGATCAGGTCAAAGCAATAGCACCACAACGGACAAAAATTGTCTTTCTGACTCAGGAAGAGTTAAACATACTTGCCAAAACACCATGCGGAAAGCCTCTGATCAAGCGAGCCGCCCTTTTTGCCGCACTTACCGGTATGCGTATTGCAGATATTGCGCATTTGAGATGGGAAGATGTTGTTTTTGAACCCACCGGACCCTGCGTTCATTTCAGGCAGCGCAAGACCAAGGCACTCAACTACCTGCCCATCTCACCACAGGCAATAAAGATAGCGGCCTCAACGGACGAACCGGCAGACAACCTTGCAGACAAACCCACTGAAATACCTGAAGGCTCGCGAACCGGGATTATTTTTCCACGACTGATGGAACTCCATTGCAATTGCTACAGACATTTTTTTAAAGAGTGGATACATGATGCCGGTATTCAGAAAAATATAACCTTTCACACCATGCGGCACACTTTTGCCACGCTCCAGTTATTGGCAAATACAAACATCAAAACCCTGAGCGAGATGCTTGGACACACCAAAATTGAAACAACGATGATCTATGCGCACGTAGTCAATGCAAGCCGCCGTGCTGCGGCTGATGCAATCATCCTCGATATGGGTGAAGATGACATATTATAAGAAACCTTGCTCTGCCTGTTCAAAGCGCACCTTGCTGAAGGGCTTGACCTGCGGCTTGTAAAAAGCAGGCAGCATGCAGCGGACACTGCTGCCCGCCCAAACAAAATTACTTTACTGCCGTAAACGGAAAAAGCGAATAAAAATAAAATAAAGAATATAAAAGCTGTGTGCGCGTAATATTAATAATACCTTTATATGACCTGACCTTCATACATGATTCAATACGACACATACATACACTTTCTTAACCCGACGCACATACCCGCACCCTGAAAACTATCATCCTCTGCTATCTCGACCACCACGGAAGAGCATGACAACTGCCAACAATTCCGTACAGAAATGGAGCCGCTTGCAATGGAATGCAAAGAGATGCCGGGCAACCTCACTACCTGCCTCACTTACCAGAAAACCTGATAACCCAGCAATGAGGCCAGGGCACCCTGAAGGGCAGAGAAACAGATACAAATCCCACTCTATCTGCGCTTTCTGCCGTGTTTTGCCATGGCAACGAGTTCCTGGAAATCCTTCACCAGCTGCAACAAACGGAATTCTATATCGTCAAATTTTCTCCACATCTCAACAGTTATTTCATCCTCTTCCTTAACAGGTTTCCTTACTCCACCAACGATGTAATCGACATCCAGCCCGATTGCTGCAAATCTTTTCCTCGCCGTCATTCCGATACGGTTGGTATTACTCAGGTAAGGCCTGAAATAAGAGGCACCTTTTGCTCCTATCGCTGCGGTTGCTTTTGTCAAACTGCCGAATACCCGAAATATCTCTTCTTCGAGACGACCGCCCATTGTGCTATTGTTATCAATCATCGTTTATATTATTTTTATTTATTTGCAAAAAAGATGAAGATTAACTATTTTAAACGATACACATCACCCATATCTTTAGGTGAATATAAATAAATATAAATAAAGAAAACCATAAAACAATGCTGCCAACATTTGAACAATTGCCGGCAATGGTTGCCGAACTATCGCGCAAGTTCGATGCATTTCTCGAACGCCCCGAAGAGGTCGAAGCCGCTACCCCGATGGGTGTCTCTATCTGTGCCGAATTCCTCACCTCCATCGAGGGCAGGAAAGTAACCACAGGCGCGGTCTACAACCGTGTACACAAAGGAATGCTGCCATTCCGCAAGAACGGCGCCAGACTCTACTTCCTGCGTGAAGATATCCTTGACTCTATCATGAAAGCAAAAAAACACCAGTTGACCATTACCGAAAAGCACTACTCATAAACAAAAAAATCCACGACCATGGACAACAACACCAACACCAATTCGCAGCGCCCGCTTATCTATGAGCGTATCGCATCCATCATGGCTGAAGTTCCAGCCATCGGAAAAAACAACCATAACAAAGAACTCCCCTACCGCTTCCGCGGGATCGATGACGTCTACAACTACCTTCACCCGCTCTTTGTGAAACACCAGGTCTTCACCACCTCCGAAATCCTCAACAAAAGCCGTGAGGTCTGGACAACCAGGAACGGCACCATCATGATTGAATTCACCCTGCAGGTGAAATACCGCTTTACCGCCATTGACGGCAGCTGCATTGAAACCGAAACCATGGGCCAGGCAATGGACAGCAGCGACAAGGCAAGCAACAAGGCCATGAGCATGGCGCACAAGGCAGCAATTCTGCAGATCTTCATGATACCGACCGTTGACATGGAAGAGCCGGATGCCACAACACCCGAGCCGCAAGCACGCGGATACAGCCAGCCGACACACACGCAGCAGCCACCGCACTACAGCGAGCCCCGCCCAACTGGCGAGCAAAACGGCTACAGCGAGCGCGCACGCCCGGCGCAGGAGAACCGCCCGCCTGCAGCACCCCAGCAACAGCAGCAGAACGGCTACAGCCGGAACGGCCAGCAGCCAAACGACAGGCCCGCCTCTGCAAGATCGCTGCAGTATCTCCGTGACCTCACCGGACGGCCAAAGGTAAGCCAGGCAGATGCCAGCCATATCGATGCCATGATACAGCGAGGCCTGACCGGTGACCAATGCAGCGGCTATATCGACACCATAAACGCCTACCTGCAGGGGGATCGCCAGAGCATCTTCGAGACACCGGCAAGGGCGGAACAATACTGCCAGCAGCCTGAGGAGCAATACCAGCCCCAGGAGGAGCAAAACGATTTGCCTTTTTAACCAGCCATACCAAACCGGAGCGCATGAACCATGAGCAAAGCTGATGAACACTGCATGATGGAGGTGAAATGCCACCTCACCGAAGAAGAAAATATCGACAAGGGACGCGAACTGGCAGACCATGTGCAGATCATCGAAAGCCTGCAGGAAGAGAAGAGAGCGCTGGCCGCTGCGGCCAAGACAAAGATCGACAGCCACAATCTTGAGGCCATCACGCTCTCCCTTGCGCTCCGGAACGGCTATGAATACCGGACGCTGGAGTGCCGGATGGTAAAGAACTACACACAGCGCACGGTTGATATTGTGCGGCTTGACACCGGCGAACTGGTGCAGACACGACCGATGGAGATGGGAGAGGCCCAGGAGAGCCTCTTCGACGAAACAGCGAGTGATGAAGAGCGCCACAAAGGAAAGATCACCCTGCTTGGGAAATGAGCGACAACAGGAACACCTACATCATCCCGGGTGAACTCTACTCCTCGAAAAACTCCCGCTTGCCGCTCATCTACAAGGAACCGGGCGGCAAGACCATAAGGAAGGTAATCAAGAGCAAATGCGCGAGAAAACAGGAACGCTGCCTGCTCAGCCTCTTTGCCCGCAACCCTCTGTTCTGCGCCACCTTCCGTACCGAGGCGCAATGCCACCCGCTGCCGCTGCACCTCCATATCAAGATTTTCCGCCGGACACGGGCCCGCTTCGACTACACCAACATCTGCCAGAACCTCTTTGACTGCATGGTACGAAGCGGCATGCTGCCGGATGATTCAGCCGACCAGCTGCTGCCGGTCTTCGAGCCCTACGAAGTTGACAAGGGGAGGCCACGAGTGGAGATAACAATGAGGCCATGACCGGAATCCTCAGCGGGTACATCAAACTCTATCGCCGCCTTGCCTCCTGGGAGTGGTACAGGGAATCCACCATGGTCCACATGCTGGTGCATCTCCTCCTGATGGCAAACCGCAAGCCGGGAAAATGGAAAGGAATCGATATCCAGCGCGGGCAGCTCATTACCGGACGACACGCACTCTCACTGCAGACCGGCATATCGGAACGCACATGCCGCACCTGCCTGGAAAGGCTGAAAACGTCCAGAGAGATAGCCATACAGACGACCAGCCGCTACACGCTGATAACCGTACTGAACTACGACACCTATCAGAAAAAAAACGAGCATGCCGACCAGCAAACCGGCCAGACAACCGACAAACCGGCGACCTGCCAGCGACCACAAACAAGAAGGGAAGAAGATAAAGAAGAAGATACAAGAGAGAGAGAAGAGAGAGAAACCACTCACCCGACCTGCAATGAACCTGCAACTGCACCTGGAACTGCTGGCACGCAAAAAAGCACACCCCGCCGCAAAAAGAGCCCGAAGCCTGACTTTACGGGCGGCCAGCCATTTAAAAACCCCGGCTTTACCCTGCCCTTTTGTGCCACCCAATGGAACGAATGGTGCAGGCACAAAAAAGCTCCCTACCGGACGCAGGAGGTGGCCGAAGAAGCACTCTGCTACCTCCACGAGCTGAGCAACGGCAATGAAACGCTTGCTGCCGAAGCGCTGCGCGTAGCCCGGATATCCGACTGGCAAAGTTTTCACTGGCATTTCCAACACCTGTCAAAACAACAAGGCCATGACCCGACAACTCAACCACACTATCAAGACAGCAGTCACGGAGCTGCAAACCTGCTATGGCTTCAATCCCATACTTGAAGCGGCAATCAAGACGCTTGGAGGCGACTATACCACGGCCAGACATGCCGCACACCAGCTGACAACAGATGCCGACCTGCTGGAGATCGAGCGAACGGTAAGATGCCTGCAGGTAATCAAAGGCAAAACCTACAGCAAGGCCCTCGAAAAAGAGAACGGGCGCACCATACCCGAGCTGCACGACCTCGGCATTACCCGGATGCTGCACTCAATGCACATTACCGAAGCCGAGCTTGACCGATGGTACACCAATGCCGGGCAGACGAAATTCAGCTACTCCATCTACTCACCGCTTCCCGACAAGGCTGACGCGAAACAGCTGCTTGATGATATCCGCCTGCAGCAACTCTGCCTGAAGCAGGCCGCCAGTGACTTTATGCGCATCGAACGCGAAAGCCAGGCGCTGCCGGAGCACATACGCCTGACCGGCAAATCGCTGCGCGCAGCCATAGAGTGCGGCATGTGGCCGCTCTTCTATCCCCAGCACAAAGAGGAGGCATGCATGCTGCTGCAATGGGAAGAGCTGCCGGAAGCTGCACGGCTGGAATACTACAGCGGACTTGGAGAGGAAGAGAAACGAGCGGTATGGCAGCATACAACCAGAGAGGCACGCGAAGAGGCAACAAAAGCGCTCTTTGATGCGCACTACTGCAACAAAGAGGAAATATCGAACGAATCGAACGCATAAAAGGGGTTAAAGACAAAAACAGCCTTACGTTACGCAACACATTACTGAACAACATCGAACGAATCGGACTCCAAACAAGGAATAACATGACACAACAGATAAAAAAAGTACTCTACATGGATGTAGAGACAACCGGCACTGACGCAAACATGCACGGCATTATCCAGCTGGCCGCACTGATGGAGATCGGGGGGGTGGTGGTGGAAAGCTTCAACCTGAAATTCCAGCCGCATAGCGGAGCTGCAATAAACCCTGAAGCGATGAAGGTAAACGGCACGGATCCGGAAGAGCTGAAAACCAGAATAAGCAGCTACGAAGCCTGCAAGCTCTTCCAAAACTTCCTCGACCGCCATATTGCCAAGTACAACCGCGAAGACAAAGCCTACCCTGCCGGGTACAATTTATCATTTGACCTCCAGTTTATCGATACCTGGCTGCGCCACCACGGCAACAAATACGGTACCGGCAGTTACCAGAACTGGAGGATGCTTGACCCACTACCGATACTCCGGATATGGGATTACCTCGGCAAGCTATCGCTCCCTGACTACAAACTGCAGACGGTATGCGAAGCCTTTGGTATCGAGCTGGATGCACACGATGCCCTGAGCGATATCACGGCAACCAGAACGCTTCTCGGCTTGATTTTTGACACGCAAAAAAGTGCCGGGTGCCGATAAAGATATGGTGTATTATTAAAGCAAATATTGATAGCGAACGGGAGGGGATCTGACTCGGCTTTTTTATCAGTATTATTTTTTTACGAAGAACTATTTTATAAAAAAGAATAATTTAAACAAAGAAAAGACCCTGAAATACTGGGAAATACGAATAAATATTGTATATTACAAGTGAGTGATTTATAATTAAAACAATAAATGATGAAAGCCATGACCATCACAGAAAAAATCAACCGAGCCTGCACAAAGAAGCAACTCGGGCAACCTGCAGCAAAATACATCGCGCTCCTGGACAGACTGAACGGAGGATACCTCAACTCTGAAGAGAGCCTGATGTGCGAAGAACTCTACCTCCTGGATCTGGTAGTGCGATTCATAAAGCCAACACTGATGCCTGTCAGCTATGATCCGCCGAAATCAATATACATCCCGGAAGTGCGCTATGTGAGCATAACTGACCCGAACCACAAACCATGCGACGAGTGCTCGGCAATGCGGTTGAGAATCCGCGAACTTGAAGAGATGCTGGCTGCAAAAACAGTGACCTACCGGCAAATGGGATAAGAGGAAGAGGCAATGAAACACAAGATGGAACGTGGAATGAAAACCGAAAAGAATGACGAAACCCCCGGAGTGAAGCCGGGGGCAACGCCAACCTACTTCGGCCACGACCATGACCTTGAGAACAAGATACGTTAAAACTGACAACCAACAAAAACAACCACGACCATGAAAGAGAGTGAAACACTTGAACTGCCGGGAGTTGCCACAATGCTGGAAACCGGCACACCGCAAGCTATCGCGCTGCGCAAAGAGAATGTGATTGAGAGTGAGCTGAAAGCAATTGAGCTGAACTACAGAGGGCTGAAGATCGCCGGGATAGATGACACATCAGGCATTAAAATTGTTGCCGATGCCCGCAAATACTGCAAGAAACTGCGCACCACTGCCGAACGCATCTGCAAGGCGGGCCGGGAGGATGCCATACAGGAACAGAAACGCTGGCTGCAGGTTGAAAAATACGTGGTGGACCGGATAAAGAGCGTAGAAACCGAGCTGAGCACTGAAGAGAACCGCATCGAAAAGCTGCGCGAAGAGGGCCGCCAGGAAGCCGCCCGCAGGGCAAAGGCCGAAGATGACCGCCTGCAGGGAATATGCAATGAATTTGCACGCCTTGGCAAGCTGAAGGCAAAGGATGAAATCCGCTACATGGAGCCCGGCATAATCGAAGCGCTGCTTGCTGCTGCAAGAAACGAAAAAGCCGACAAAGAGGCCGCTGCACAAAAGCTGGTGGATGAAAAACGCGCGGCTGATGCAACCATTGCCGAACTGCAAAGGCAGATAGCAGCAATGCAGACACAAATGCAGGCAAAGAATGCCCAGCCCGCAGCCACAACGGCTGCAACACCAACCCTGACCAAACCGCAACAGCCCAACGGCAACCAGCCAGGCACGCCATGCGAAAGGATACTGGCCTATACCGTGCGCATGCATGAAAACAACGGACACCACAAAGCAGCGGCACAAGGCACAAGCCTGCCGTTCCCGCTCCCGCTGCCGGGACTGAACGGCAAAGCCGCCCCTGCGGCACAAGCTGCTGCTGCGCCTGCCGGTCCAGCTGCCGTGGCTGACCCTGACGCTGAACTGCTGAAAGCCGACAAAGCTGCACTGCTGACCTTTGCCAACCAGATTAACATTCTGAAAAAATACCTGCCGGTGGCAAGCACGAAAAAAGCTGCTGAGCTGCATGAGCTGATAGCATCCCAGATTGAAAAATTTGCACAATTTGTCACAAAAAAAGCGGAGGAACTCTAACCATGGAAAGCCTGACAACAATCGAAACTATCCAGCCTGAAAACCCGCTGCGGAAACTGATGGCGGAAACTGCCGAAGAAAAACCGCTGAGCCTCGCTGACCTTATCAAAATATATCAGGAGATTGAAGAGGATCTCATTGAAAGCGGCGGGCTGGCCGAACACGGTGACCGGCTGGCGGAGGTGGAGTGCAGGATTGAAAAAAAACTCGATGCCTGCAAAGGCCTGATCGACTACTGGAAAGGGCAGGTGAACTACCTCGACGAAAAAGAGAAGAGCTACAAGGCACGCAAAAGCGGCATAAAAGGCGGCATAGAGTGGCTGCGCGGCAGCATGAGAGCAGCGCTGCAGCTGACCGGCAAAGAAAAGATCAAAACAGCGGACGGCTGCTACTACTTTACGAAACCCCGCACCCCGCTGAAGATTGACCACGAGCTGATGACCGAGAAATACGCCCATGCCCTCCAGAAAATCGGCCTCAGAACACACCATATCAAAATCACCCTGCCAGCGGCAAGCATCGGCGGCGAAACCATGGAGGCCTACGCCGAACGGATCTGCACCGCCATACCGGGTGCAAACTGGGAGGTAACCGAACCTGAATACGACATGGCTGCACTTGCCGGGCGATACCTCGGTACAAACCGCAAAACGCCACCCTATCTCACCATGGCGGACAAAACCTTTACGATACGATAAACGCACGATGACAACCGATGACAGAGAGCCCGACAATAAAAAGCCGGGCTTTCTTTTTACACTTTATTTGCTTAATATAATTGTACCATGAAGCTGGACAGCTATCACATAAAGAAAATCCTCGGCTACATATCGCAGGGAATGTGCAAAGAGCACGCCTGCGCCATGACAGGAATCGCCAAATCGACCCTCTACAAATGGTGCCAAGAAGGAGAGGAACACGCCAGAATGGAGCTTGACACCCTGCAGCGCCAGCTCTACGAAGGCATACCTGTCGCTGATGCACACAGCGTGTACGAACAAGTTAAAAACATCACTAAAGCCGCAAAAAAGGATTGGCGCGCGAGCGCATGGTTCCTTGAGCGAAGATATCCGGCTCAATATGCAAGGCGCGACCCTCCACCTCCGGAAAGAGAGAGAGCCAAAATCATGCTCATTGGATAGAACGGAAAACTTCCCCATCACGAAGTGATAGTACGCCGCGGTAGCGGCCTCTGTTCTTTCATAAGATTTCTTTGCCAGTCGCTCCGACGCACACCCGGGAGCTGCACCGGACTGCCGGATGAGCAATGAACCCCGGCAAGCAATAAACTTACACCACCATACATACTTTTTTCTTCCCTAAACCCGACATTGTAAAAACAATGTGTTATACTACAATAATTGTACAACACAAAAAAATTCAGAGCTTGGAGCACCCCCAACCCATTCAATCAAACTCCCATGTCTCAGGAACAAGCCAATGCATTTCTCGAACGGATGAAGAGTGATGAACTTTTTCGTGATGCTGTGATACGAATGGAAGATATCGAAACAAAAATGGCCTATATCAGTCGGCAGGGATTCAGCTTTACTGCAGATGAACTTGAGATGGCGAATTGCCAAATAACTCCGCTGAATTGACTGGCTATAGAGAGCTGTGATAACTGGAAATATGATCGGATACAGCAAAGGCATTTGGACAAAAGCAAAGCCTGAATGAACTGCCAACTAACTATGGGACAAACACCGGGCGGAAACCGGCGCGATTTCCACGGCTGTTGGGGGGAGAATCGAAGCGATAAGTCGACCGACAACGTCCCGGATTGCTGCGCCAGCTCCCTCCACGAAGCACACGGTTCGAATCAGTTGTTGCATCAAACAAACTATCAGTCCACTTCCATACGTTACCTGCCATATCGTATAACCCTTCCGGGGTGACCCCTTCAGGATAGTTTCCAACTGGTGTTGTTGCATCCACATTACTATTATAGTTGAGCAGTATCGAAGTTGGCTTACCCTTTTCTTCCATCCAGGGATAAACTCGAACTTCCTTACCGGTCGTTCCCTGCCTGCCTCCTGCTGCCCACTCCCACTCAATTTCGGTTGGTAAGCGGTATATGGCATTATCTTCATCTCGAATAAGAGAAAGCCAGAGACAATAAGCTTGTGCGGCAAACCAGGTTGTACCAACCACCGGATGATTATCACCGCCAAATTTTCGATCTTCATCACACTCCGAACGAAACAGACCGGCAAGATCGTCTTTACCGCTTATCAGATACTCCTCAAATCCTGCATCCCATTTTTTTGATATTGCTATTTCATTCAACTTTTCCTTGAACCCTGATGCTTCACCTATCGCAGCAATAAATGAGCGATAGAGCTGATTGGTTACCGGATATTTCGCAACATAGAGATTACCTACCTGCACTACCTTTTTTGTCACCGAATAAATATAGCTTCCGCCTGGTATTAAGATATACTCTGCATTCTGCTCATTCTTGTTGAATATTGACCGGGTAATTCCAAAGATTGGTTTTTCAATATCAGGATTCTCTTCTTTACCTCCAAGTGCACGAATTATTTCATCAGTTCTGCTTGTAATATCCTTATTCTCTTTGGCATGACCCTCATTTTTGAACCGCAGCAAGGTACCGAGAGCAACTGGCTTAGCAATGGTTTTCAGACAATCAAGAATCACCCGTTGACGACTGGAAGTGGTTGACGGTTCCAGTAGCTTCTTGCATAGAGCATCAACCTTTTTGCCCTTCGCTTCTTCAATAATAGTCTGTAAAAATAACTGCTGCTTTGGTGTCATCGCTTCACTGACTTCAGAATCAAAGAGTTTTTTCATAAAGGCATTAAAGACTTTCGCATCAATAGAACCGAAAAAAAACCGCAACGGTTCTTCCCACCAATCTTCACCGAAATGTGCAACAAGCTTGTTAAGCTGTTCATACGGTCGATCTTCCTTCAACTGAAAACCCGCAAGATATTCACGAAATGATTTATGCCGAAAGAAGTACTCTTTGCCTGCACTCTCTACCAGCAAGCCAGCACGCTTGACCAAATAGTCGCAAAACGCGTCTGGGGACGGTGGATTATCAAGTGTATTAAGCCACTCAAACATTTCTGTATGCATATCATCTTTGGCCACCTCATCTTTTTTGAGCGTATCCTGCATCCATAGAGATATTGGAGCAAGAACCTGCCGGGCATTACTTGCCGAAAGCAGCGGTTTGATTTTCCTGCGCTTATCCCTGAATTCGAGCAGATAATTGAGTGCTGATTCATAAAGTTCCACACGGCTTTCTGGCATGTACTCTCTATCCTTCCAGAGAATTGCCATGATCTGCAGAATCATGGGTATTGCTGCCAATTGACGCAATCCTTTGTTTTTTTCTTTTTTCAGGTGCGCAACAATTGTTTGTGTCCGCTGATCGGCTTCTTTTGTTTTCTTTTCTTGCCACCCAGCATCATCAAATCCCTCTTCACATGGCTCTTTTAAAAATGCCGCTGTAAACCAGCTCCTTAAAAATCGCTCCTGCTGCTCCTGGGTGAAATCCTGTACATCAGCCCGTTTGTAGTCGCATTCAAGTTCAATACCTTCATCTTTATTGTACCCTGTCGCACGTGATGTAACGACAAAATAGCACTTGCTAAAACCCGTCCATGCGTTGTAAATCCATTCGCACACTTCTATGCGTTCAGCAGTATTGCTGATTTCATCAAGACCATCAAGCAACACAAGTGAAGTTCCGCTGTTCAGCCAGTCCGAGAATACAACAGCTGCAATAGTTTGTTGGTGATTGCCGGACCAGTTGGCGAGGTTTGCTGGCAAAGAAATGTACTTTCCTTCTTTATCACGGACTAACTCACGCAGAGGCAGATAGAAGAGATTGACCGTCTTGATAAAGCCCAGCCTTGAGTAATCCTCAAGTACGCACAAGGCATAATACTTGAGCAGCGTTGTTTTGCCAGAGCCAGGATCACCGATAACAAGCAGCATCCTTCGACCTCTCCCGTCTTGGAATGCCTGCTTCATGATATCATCGGGATAAAGGATATGCTCACCTCCTTCCAGATTATTCTTTTGTTTACCAGCATTCCCCTGCCTGTCGGAAAGGCGCAACGGGACAAAAGTATCATCATTCAGATTGACCTTGATACTCTCCACACCCGGTAGTCCCAACATACGGATATATCCTAATTCCTCTTTGAGCATTGCCTGATAGCGCTCTGCATAAAGATGATGTTGTTTATCAGGTTGTGGTGTATTACGAACAGGATTATTGGGTCGCCTTATTAACGGAAAGCTTTTGGTATATGGCTCTGGATAAAGACTGGTATCGAGTGTCCAGTACTCTGGAATATTTTCATAGCGAATCGGAAAGATGCTTACCTGATTGCCATCGAATGTGGCGTACATCGCGCTGTTTGGCCACTGCCGGGTCTGCCATGCGGCCCCAGCAGCCAACCTTATGTATTCACCCTGCGGTGAATTAATACTTTCTGTTATCTGTTGATGGAAGTGGCCTTGAAGCAACATATCAACCGATGCAACAAGTTTTCTCCTGATTTTGACTTGCTCAACCGAGCTTAACCAGTTGAGGGGATGGTGAATCAAAGCAATGGTGAGATCGGCTATTACAAGCTGCTTCTTTGCTTCATCGAGGCAGCGACAACCAATAAAAAGTTTTTCATGATCATTATCATCAATGCAGAAGAGAGCACTGTTGAGGGGGAGCACAGCAATACGGATATTGTTTATGGTGACGTTTTCTACAGAACTGCAGGTTGTATTGGTGGGAAATACTCTGATGGTTTTAAAATAGTCGTTGTACCATTCTGAGAACGCATGAAATTTGATTGTCAGATGGGAAAACGGTTTGTCAGGACTAAAGAATCTGTCGGCACTCTCTTCAGATGTGATGGTTCGCACAAGAAATTCTCCGGCGATACGGTCAACATCATGATTACCGGGCACGATAAAAAGGCGATCACGATTCAGCCCGGCGGCTTCAAGCAGGTCATCGAAAAATTTTGTGGCAAACTCATACTCCTTGGCCTTTCCTTGATTTGCAATATCACCTGTTGCAAAAATGAGATCTGTGGTTCGGCCCTCTTCTTCTCTAAAGCGCCTGACTGAGGAGACAAGAGCATTAAGAATAACCTCCTGATTATAGGGGCCTTTATCACTGAGATGGAAATCCGAAACATGCAGCCAGGTAACACTCATAAAAAGATATGGAGTGGATTAACCGGAATGAAAATGAACTGATCATAATATAATGCAATCTCTGAGGAATATGAAAGTAATGTATCATACCTGACATGACAGAAGTGATACGAAAACAGCTTATCATCAATAGAAGGAATGAAGCAACAATCCAAAAAGGATAACAACAGACGCCATACCAGATGACTCCGCTGAATTGACTGGCCAACCACAAGCAAACGCCGGGGAAAGCACGCACGCCGCAAAAGCAAACCCTGCAGCGCCAACCGCTCGCCAGCCGCCAGATGCCGCCGCTGACCCAAGCCCAAGCGCGGAGACCTGAAATGCACCGGATTGGGCTGCCCCCGATTGAAACTCAAAACCATGCACAACTGAACCAACGTGCGAAGAGCAAAACGCCGGGCGACCTCTGAGCATGGGTTGCGCTGCCGCTTACGACTGGCGCGCCACATTTGGCCTTCTCTTTTCGCAAATGTCGTGCCACCGAGGCTGCGCAACCCATGCGGGCGTTCGTTCGCAGCTCGGACTGACGGTTACAGATGCTTTCCATGAAATACAAGACTCTCAGCCACCACGCAGCCCAATCTGGTGCTTTGAATCTTCTGGCCGCCGGGACAAGAGAAGTTGCAGGTACCACAAGCAAACGCCGGGGAAAGC
>JABDHK010000019.1 GCA_012972835.1 Chlorobiaceae bacterium
ACTTCCTCCTTAATTCAAAGGTTGAAAAAGGAACATCTTTCCTTATACCTCAGGATGCTATGAAATCGTGCCCATCAGAGTACAATCACTATATAGCGTTGTTGAATAGCGATAAAAGTTTGCCATTTGATATGCGGGAGAGATACCAATCTTTACCATGAACCATCAAAGTATCCGGAACTCACCGTTGATCTCTGTGTAAAATTCCTGGTATAAATAGTGGGTGACTGTTGTCCCCCACAGAGTGGAAGTATTCTTATCCCACAGTTAGCCCAGCAAAGGCCGGCGTAATCGACTGGGACGTTTGTTCTTTTATCCCCTCATCAAATCCAGGCAACACAAGAGCAATAAACACCGTTAAATCAATAACCCATAAAGCGCTCTTAAAATCCAAAAATTACAATACCTGGACTCAACGACGCTATCTTTTCAGCCCCGTAGGGGCGATATCCGGGTAGCGCAGGGTGCAAACCCTGGGCTTCCCGGATTGGAAGAATGTTGTTGTGGCGTTATTTTGTAATCGTGTAAGGGTGGTGTATATTTCTTGGGAAAATTGAGAGCATGTTTGCCAAAAGAGGAATCGTAATATGACAACAGCAGAAAGACTTTATAACACAGCGAAAGAACTGCCTGAGCCTTTGGTTGCCGAGATACTTGATTTTGCTGAGTTTTTGCGGAATAAAAGTGCTGTTAGTGATGTGACTGCTAGAAAAGAGATGCTTATTGATCTTGCAGGTGGGTTAGAGAATTCTAAAACATTTTCAGGCGATCTTCTAGAAATTCAGAAACGTTTACGGGATGAGTGGGAATAAATATTTGCTTGATACAAATTATATCCTTGGCATCCTTAGCTCTGATTCCGCTGTCTTGGAGTTTATATCTACTCGGCAGATTCAAGCCTCCGAGTGTTTCTATAGTTCCATAACACGAATGGAATTATTGGGATATCAGGGTATAACTGTTGAGGAGGACAGCATGATCAGGGATAAACTTGATCATCTCACTTACCTGCCGTTAACAAAAGAGATTGAAGATGCGGCCATTGAGTTGCGTCGGCTACGTAAAATCAAGTTGCCCGATGCGATTATTGCTGCAACCACCCGTTGTTTTGATATGGAGCTATTAACTCGCGACAAGCATCTATTATCTGTTTTGAATACTCTCTCCTAATTGAACAAACAACCTCATCAAATCCAGGCAACACAAGAGCAATAAACACCGTTAAATCAATAACCCACAAAGGCTCTTAAAATCCAAAAATTACAATGCACGGACTCAACGACGCTATCTTTATCCAATGACAATGAGCGTGTCAGGGTTTTCAGGTGGTAAAAAATTCAGGCTGTTGCGGCCGTAACTTTTTGGCCGAGTGCGTTCGAGAAACCAGGCACTGGCCCGCCAGTTCTTTTTGCCAGCATCCGCTATGTTTTGCAGGTGTGTCTGTTCGCACTGTGCTTGAGCCGCCCAAATCCCATCAAACAGTTTTAGCTGCAGGCTTGCCGTGTCACTCTCCGCATCCTTCTTTCTCTGATTGTACCATAAGTGGTAGGTCTTTTGGCAGATACCCGTTACATAGCAGGCATTCTCAATACTCATCCCCTGGGAAATATAGTCGAGAAGTTTGTTGATATAGACTTTGCTGAGTTTCATGATGGGGGCAGTGTTTGTTCTTTGAAAAAAGCTCCAAAAAAGAAAAACTAATTATAGCGCTTGATACTTTTAAATCATGGTTATTTATCGTATTAATTACAATACACTCCTTTAATATCTTACGTTTTGCCCCAAAAACCTGTTAAGAGTTGGTGACGTTGTTTAATAGCATTAAAAGCACCCGATTTTTCCCTGTTTTCATCCCTATTTCCATCTCATCTCACCGATGCCTATTCACCTCACAGCATTGTAGACGGTGGGGAGCAGGCTCAGCTTTAGTGCTCCCCCAGCAAACTGTATAGAACAAATTATATTTTTTACAAAAAGCCCTCAAATAAATAGGAAAGATGTATTATATTGATAATAAATAATATTTATTCCAGCAATCTCCTTGTGATTGCATAAGATGCTGAAAGCAGAGCACGCACATGGCAACCCCGAACGATCATTATGACAGCTCGTGGAAAGATGCCATTGAGCACTATTTTCCGGAGTTTATTGCCTTTTCTTTTCCTGATGCTTATGCAGGGATTGACTGGTCAAAGGAGTATCTATTTCTCGACCAGGTTGATTATGGCTATCAAAATAATCTGTGTTTTCATGTCCATATATCCATTCTGTTGATTACTTTTGTAAGTGCATGGATAAGAAATAAGACCTCCAAACATATTGATAACTCATTGTATTTGAGAGTCTTTCGGATGAATTGATTTCAAATATGGTTCTGATGATAAAGAATAGTAGACATGTCGTTCCAAGACAAGGCGGATGGGCGGTAAAAAAAAGTGGTGCGAGTCGTGCATCAAAGGTTTTTGACACCCAGGAAGACGCGATAACTTATGGGCGTAGCCAAGCCAAAAAGGAGAGTGGGGAACTGTATGTCCATCGCAAAGACGGAACAATCCTTAAACGCGACAGTTATGGCCATGCCCCCAATCCACCCAGCAATAGGTAATAGTGTCAATATCGACATTCAAGACGAATGTTTTCGTCAACTGCCCTTATGACGACCACTTTCGACCGTTGCTTCGACCTCTTCTCTTCACTGTTCTTCGTGCTGACCTTAATCCAAGAATGGCAGCAGAAAGGCTAAACTCTGGCGAGACTCGTTTCAGCAAGATTGTTGAACTGATTAAAGAGTCTAAATACGCTATTCATGATCTCTCTCGCATCAAGGCAAAACGTGCCGGAGAGTATTTTCGCTTCAATATGCCTTTTGAGCTTGGTCTTGATGTCGGATGTAGCTGCTTCGGTACAGTGGAACAACTGAGCAAACGTTGTCTGATTCTCGAGAAAGAGCCTTACAGGTATCAAATTGCTCTGTCTGATCTCTCAAACTCGGACATCGCTGCCCATCACGATGAACCGTTACGGGTAGTTGCTGCAGTACGGCACTGGCTCGTGAACGATGTTGGAATTGACCTTCCTGGCCCTTCAGGACTCTTGGATCAATTCACACAATTCATGGCAGATAATTACGACGATTTATTGTCTCATGGCTTTAATAAAACTGAAATACCTAATCTTACTGTGCCGGAGCTAATAAGATACATGCGTGAATGGGTTTCTGCCAACATCTAACAATAATAATATTCTGCGCCTTGGCTCTTTTCGACAGGCCTTTCCCGATGCACTGATTATCGTTCCTTTTCGGGAACCAGTGCAGCAGGCCATCTCTCTTTTGCAGCAGCATACTCAGTTTTGGGCGATGCATGAAAGAGACTCATTCAGCCGATACTACATGGAGTGGTTGGGGCATCATGAATTTGGCAGAACCCATCGGCCTTTTCTATTTCCAGTAGTGTCCGGTTAATATAAAGCGAGCTGCAAGACTGGGTCACGGACTTTTTTAACCGATTGTTCAGTCAAAAATAGAATATCGATCAACATCCGCTGTTCCATGATTACAGAGGCAATCATTCTTGTTAATTACTGCAGTGAGTGTCGATATTTCGTTTGAAACTTGATATATGACAGCAAGAGGTAATAGCACATGGCGACCCAGATTTGCGTCAATACAGCGTTCTGGCTGGTGCCGAGAAATGACTTGATTTTAAGGTTTTGCTTGATCCATATGAAAAAGAGTTCTATTTGCCACCGGGACTTATAAATGCCCGCTATTGTTGAGGCTGCAAGCTTCATGTTATTGGTGATGAACTCATAATTTTTTTTGGTTTCAGGATCGTTATAACAGACCAGGCGAAAGGCTTTCGGGTATTTTTCTCGCGTTTTTTTAATGACAAGCACAATGTTATCGTCTCTTGTTACCTGTTTATTTGTGATCGGTTGATGCTGTCCGGTAAGAGATGAAAATAAAGGTTCTCTTCGCTTCTTGCCACCCGAATGTCGGTGGATTTACCATTAGTCATGACCATAAATGCTGGTAATGATCCGTAATAATCATAGAGGTAGAGCAATTTGAGAGCTCCTTTGCGTTGACGGTATTCTGCTCAAGGAAAAGCACTCAAGCAAAGATTAATGACCGTGGCGTCCATCGAAAAGAGCGAGTTTTTGAATCGAAATTTATGGTCAGGAGTGACTGACCGGCACTTGTGAGGTTGGAATTTGTCAGTCACTAATCATTTGCCATGAAAATAATTGGTTCTATGAAAGAAGTATTGTAAGTTTCAAGCATAAAGCAATAACTCATTATGACGTAGCCCTTTTTCAAAAGATGATAACTTCTCAAACGGTCACAACACCCGAGTTTCTTTCTGCATCATTGGTGGGGACTTGGCGACGTTTTGGTTTGGTTGGGCCCGTTTATGAGATTGTTGGCGTGGGAGATAAATTGCCAAATGGCGACTTATTGATGCATATTCGTGTTCTAGAATCAGGAGAAAAACTGGATTATAGTTTGACAGATATTCTCGATGATCCAAAGGAAAGCTGATGTTTGCTATTGCTTTTGATCTTGTTGTCGCAGACACCTCACAAAACCATCCTAAAGGTGTTGCTCAAGCGTACTTAGATATTGGAGGTATACTTGCTAATTTTGGCTTTAATCGCGTTCAGGGAAGCCTGTACACCAACAATTCTGAAGATCTTGCTAACTTGTTTGCTGCCATTACATCTCTAAAGGCACTGCCGTGGTTGCCTGCGTCAGTCCGCGATATACGAGTTTTCCGTGTTGAACAATGGTCAGACTTCACAAACCTCGTAAAATCGTAATGAAGAGTCAATGATGCATCCAGAGCTTGGCCTCATAGATGATAAATTACTCGAAAATTTTAATGCCATCCGTAACCTTTCGCTCCTCACAGTGAGCCCGCACAATCACTAAACTTGCGCTGGGAGATGCTCCAGTGGTTTGGCCCGAAAAATCTGGCCTGCGTTGCTGGTGACCTGTTTAAAATGGGTATCTTATTGAAAGGATGGGACAGAAACCATGCCTTAATGTTGAGGAGTACTCAGATGACTGAAAAGCGTGAAATTGTATGGCATCAGGGAGAGGTGACGCCCGCTGAGCGTCAAGGTATGCTTGGCCTTGCACATCAACCATTCGTCTTCTGGTCTACTGGCTTGTCAGGTGCTGGCAAGTCAACACTCGCTTTTGCCTTGGAGCGGCATTTGATAAGCAGGGGAACACCGAGTACTGTACCGGATGGTGACAACGTCCGTCATGGGTTGAACTGTGACCTTGGCTTTTCCCCTCTCGACCGAACTGAAAATATCCCAAGGGTAGCAGAGGTGGCTCGACTTATGATCGATGCCGGGTTGATAGTGATCACATCGTTTATCTCACCTTTTCGAGTTGACCGTGCGATGGCGAAGTCAATTATTGGTGAAGAGAAGTTTGTGGAGGTCTATCTGAGCGCATCTCTTGATACCTGCGAAAAACGGGATACCAAAGGGCTTTATTGCAAGGCCCGTGCAGGGGAGTTGCCCGGTTTTACAGGGATCTCTTCACCCTATGAGCCACCCGAAAATGCAGATCAAATCATCGGCACCCCAACTCATTCACTGTCGAAACCTGTCTCGAATTGCTTCTTGGCATGTGTTGTGGTGGCCTGGCTCGACCACTAAACTGTTAAAAAAAGCATAGTGTGTGAAAATGACTTAATTTACTTAACAACGTCCCCTCTATACTTTTTTTGCAATATAATGCGCAGTTGTTACCTTTGTTGTTGGATAACACGTAAGACTTTGTTCGTTCGTGTTTTTTACGGTATTGCAAGTAATAATAGTGCTTTATAAGTATGATTGATGTTCAGAATTTGCGGTGGTATGCTGTCTATGTACGCTCCAGACATGAAAAAAAAGTGCATCAGATGTTGCTTGAACGTGAGCTTACAAGTTTTTTGCCGTTGCTTGAAACCTGGAAACAGTGGAGCGACAGAAAGAAAAAGGTGAGTGATCCGTTGTTTAGAGGTTATGTGTTTGTCAATATTGATATACGCAAGGATAATATCAATGTGCTTGATACTGAAGGTGTGGTGAAGTTCATCGGCATTGGCAGAAAGCCTTCGGTTATTGGTGAAAAAGATATTGAGTGGCTTAAAAAACTGGTGAGGGAGCCTGATGCCATCAATGGGACGGTTGCGTCTATCCCTGCAGGGCAGAAGGTCAGGGTGCTTGCTGGCCCGTTTAAGGATTTAGAGGGTGTTGTGGTAAAACAGGGCCGGGAGACGAGACTTGTGGTTTTTTTTGATAGTATCATGCAGGGTGTTGAGGTCAGCATTTTTCCTGATTTGCTTGTGCCGATCGCTGGTGAGACAAAGCCTCTCCCTGGTGATGCATCTGAGCATAGTGGTATTATAGCTGTGGAAAGGCATTTTCTGCGGTTGTGAAAATTGAGGGTTTAGGAATAGGCACTTCAGGGAGACAAAGGACGGCAAGGACTTTAAGTACAAGATGGATGAGGTTATATTTTATTAAACCTTAATGGAGTTTTTTTGGAACTTAAGGAGCATGCGTCACTCAGAGATGTATTCAGTCTGCCGGTCATTGTGGCGGCTCTCGGTTACTTTGTAGATATTTATGACCTGGTGCTGTTCAGCATTGTCAGGGTTCCGAGTCTGAAGTCTTTTGGGCTTTCCGGGAAGGAACTGATCAATTATGGGGTTTATCTGCTCAATATGCAGATGATCGGTATGCTGGTTGGCGGTATTCTTTGGGGTTGGCTTGGCGATAAAAAGGGGCGCCTGAAAATTATGTTTGCCTCTATTCTGCTCTACTCTCTTGCCAACATTGCCAATGGCTTTGTCTCTTCACTTCCGGCCTATGCTGCATTGCGGTTTATTGCCGGGGTTGGTCTTGCCGGTGAACTTGGGGCGGGTATTACGCTTGTGTCGGAGGTGCTGCATACCCGGATTCGTGGTTACGGGACAATGCTTGTTGCATCTATCGGTGTTTCGGGAGCCATTCTTGCTAATGTTGTGGCTAATACCTATGAGTGGCACAACGCTTTTTTTATTGGTGGAGGCCTTGGGATTCTGCTTCTCATTGCTCGCGTCAAGGTTGCTGAGTCAGGGATGTTTAAGGCTATGGAGGAAAAAACCGGAGTCAGCCGGGGGAATATGCTGGCCTTGTTTACCGACCGTAACCGGTTTTTCCGCTACATCAACTCTATCATGATCGGGGTGCCGATCTGGTTTGTTGTTGGTGTTTTAATTACCTTTTCTCCCGAGTTTGCTGTGGAACTCCACATTACAGGGCCTGTTCTTGCGGGTAATTCGGTCATGTACTGCTATCTTGGCCTTGTGTTTGGCGATCTTTCAAGCGGCTTGTTAAGTCAGGTTTTGCAGAGCAGGAAGAAGGTTATTTTGTTGTTCATGCTGCTTACTGTCGGAGCGGTTGCGCTCTATTTTCTTCAGGGAAGCAAAAGTCCGCAATTTTTTTACGTTGTTTGCACCATTCTTGGTTTTGCCGGTGGTTACTGGGCTATCTTTGTAACGGTTGCCGCTGAGCAGTTTGGCACCAACCTCCGTGCAACGGTTGCTACCACGGTGCCGAATCTTGTTCGTGGAATGGTGGTGCCGATTACCATGTTGTTTCAGTTCAGCAGGGCTCTCTTCGGGCTGGAATCGGGCGCGTTACTGGTTGGTGGCATCTGCATGATAGCCGCCTTCTTCTCGCTTGCATCCCTTGAGGAGACCTTCCACAAGGATCTTGACTATTACGAAGAGTTTATTTGATGGGTGAGCCCTCCATTTCCATCTTCAGGAACTTGCCAGTGTAGGAGTGTTCCATCTGGGCAATCTCCTCGGGTGTTCCTTCCGCAATGACCTTTCCTCCCTCGTAGCCTCCTTCAGGGCCGATGTCGATAATCCAGTCGCTGTTTTTTATAATGTCGAGGTTGTGTTCGATGATAATAACGCTGTTGCCTTTGTCAACGAGTTTTCGCAGCACTTCAAGCAGGTGCTGAATATCCTGAAAGTGCAGGCCGGTGGTTGGTTCGTCGAGAATGTAGAGCGTATTGCCGGTCTGTATTTTAGAGAGTTCGCTTGAGAGCTTGATGCGTTGTGCTTCGCCGCCTGAAAGCATGGGAGATTGCTGGCCGAGCTTGAGGTAGCCGAGTCCAACGCTCTGCATGGTTGAGAGAATGCGGAGGATGCGGGGAAAGTCGGTAAAGAATTCTGCCGCCTCAGTAATGCTCATTTCAAGCACATCGGCAATAGACTTTCCGCGGTATTTAACCAGCAGGGTTTCGCGGTTATAGCGTTCACCCTTGCAGTTTTCACATTGCACATAGACATCGGGTAGAAAGTTCATTTCGATTTTCCGGGTACCTGCTCCCTGGCAAACCTCGCAGCGTCCGCCCTTGACGTTGAAGCTGAATCGTCCGGCTTTGTAACCCCTTATCTGCGCTTCGGGCAGGCGGGTAAAGAAGTCGCGGATAAAGGTGAATGCGCCGGTATAGGTTGCGGGGTTGGAGCGTGGGGTGCGCCCGATGGGTGACTGGTCAACGTTGACTACCTTGTCGATATTGCTGATTCCTTCGATAGTGTCGTAGGGATAGGTAAGCAGTTTTGACCGGTAAAAATGGCGGGCAAGGATCGGGTAGAGTGTTTCGTTGATGATGGTTGATTTGCCTGATCCGCTGACGCCGGTAATGCTGACCAGTGAACGGAGTGGAATGGTGATGTCGATGTTTTGAAGGTTGTTGCCACGACACCCTGTCAGGCGAAGGAATTGCTTTTCAACGGCACTATTTTTTTCCTCTCCTTTGAAAGAAACCTGCAGTGTGCTGCTAAGGTACTTCGCGGTCAGTGAGTTGGGGTCAAGCGATGTGGCCGGGCCCTGGGCAACGATCTCTCCGCCGTACGCTCCTGCACCGGGGCCGAGGTCAATGATTTCATCGGCTTCGAGCATGGTATCCTTGTCGTGTTCGACAACAAGCACGGTGTTGCCGAGGTCTCTGAGGCGTTTCAGCGAGGTGATAAGCTTGTGGTTGTCGCGCTGATGCAGTCCGATGCTTGGTTCGTCGAGTACATAGAGGACGCCGCTGAGTTGGGAGCCGAGTTGCGAGGCGAGTCTGATGCGCTGAGCTTCACCGCCAGAGAGTGTCTGCGAACTTCTATCAAGGGAGAGGTAGCTGAGCCCGACATTGAGGAGAAAGTCAATGCGTTTGACGATTTCATGCAATACTGGTGTGGCAATAAGTCGCTCTTTTGCTGTCAGGTTGTCGGGCAGTGCGGTAAAAAAGGCCAGAGCTTCCGGTAAAGGCAGAGATTCGGATTCTGCAATGTTAAGGTCATTTAATTTGACGAGCAAACTCTCTTTGCGCAGTCTTGCACCTTTACATGCTGGACAGGACTGACGGACCATGTAACTTTCAGCCCATTCCCGCACTTTGGGAGTACTGGCATTTTTCCGTATCTCCTCAACATAGGGGAGTGCACCGGGAAATGGCTGCGGATAGAGTGTGTCGCGGCCTGAGTAACTGTAGCTGACGTCAAAGGTCTGGCTGCCTGATCCATTGAGCAGGATAGCCATTGCCTGCGATGGTATATCTGCTATTGGTGTGTCGAGGGTGAAGTCGAACTCATGGGCGATTGCTTTTATGACCTGCCAGAGGTTCCGTTTTCCGGATTTGCCGAACGGTTCGATTCCACCTTCGTTGAGGGAGAGTGTTGCGTCGGGCACCATCAGTTCTCCTGAAAGCTGCTTGAGCTCTCCAAGACCGTTACACTCAGGGCATGCTCCATAAGGGGAGTTGAAGCTGAAGTGGTTTGGAGCGAGCGTATCGACCGGTACAGAGCCGTCTGAATAGGCATAGTGTGTACTGAAAAAAAGCTCCTTCAACTCACTTTCTACCGGATCAGCGATAACCGATGACTTGTGCTCCGACATGCTGATGGCAAGGTTGATTGCTTTTTTGAGGCGTTCTTCACAGTCAGGGCCGATAACAATACCGTCAACCACGAGTTCAATGGAATGACTTTTATAGCGCTCGATCTGCATGTTTTTTTCCATCTCACGGTATTTTCCGTCAATGCGTACCCGGAGAAAACCTTTAAGAAGCAAACGTTCGAAGAGTTCGCGGTAGTGTCCCTTGCGTCCGGTTACAAGAGGGGAGAGTATCTGAATTTTTGTGCCTTGTGGCAGGGAGAGAATGGTATCAGAGATGCTCTCCTCGCTCTGCTTCTGCAGCATGTGTCCAGTGATGGGGTCGTAGCGTCTTCCGGCTTTGGCATAGAGTAGCCGAATAAAGTCATGGATTTCGGTGATTGTTCCGACTGTTGAGCGGGGCGAGCGGTTGGTGCCTTTCTGGTCGATGGAAATGACTGGCGAAAGCCCTTCAATAAAATCAACATCAGGGCGTTCAATGCTGCCGATATATTGCCGGGCATAGGGGGAGAGTGTTTCCATAAATCGGCGTTGTCCCTCGGCATAGATGGTGTCGAAAGCAAGGCTGGATTTTCCCGATCCCGAAAGACCGGTAATGACCACAAATTTGTTGCGCGGAATATCAAGAGAGATATTTTTAAGATTGTGGACTCTTGCTCCCCTGATGTTGATATGACTGAATTCCATAGGTGTTGTGTCTCTCTTTCTCTTTGGCTGCTTGAGTGGCAATTTCTTAGTTATTGTGCCTTAGCTCAACCATAAGATGAAAACGATGATTTCTTTTTTTTTGAAAAAAACTTTGTGAAAAATGTTTCTGATTTATATTTGTGTCATTCATTCACAAATAACGCAAAACATTAAGCAACATTCAATATGGAAATTATTTACCAGAAGCAAGCCGAAAAAGGAAAACAGTGTCAGGATTGTCAGAGCTTTACTCAAAAGGCTGATGATCCGGCAGCCGGCACCTGTTTTGGCAAGGATGTGGTTGCCGAAGGTGGCTGCATGTTTTTCAAGAAAAAAGAAGGGACATGCTGAGAAAGAAAGTGCAGTGCTGAGAAAAAAGGGCACCTCTTATGGAGGTGCCCTTTTGCGTGGGGCTATCGGTTCAGTCCGCTCAGTGCTGCTCTTGCTGCGGCAAGTCGTGCAATGGGGACTCTGAACGGGCTGCATGACACATAGTTAAGTCCCAATTGATGGCAGAATTCGACGGTCGAAGGATCACCGCCGTGTTCGCCACAAATCCCAAGCTTAAGTTCTGGTTTGACGGCCCGACCCTCTTTTGCCGAAATACTCATCAGCCTGCCAACCCCTTCTTTGTCGATTGACTCAAAAGGGTTGCGGGCAAAGATATCCTGCTGCTGGTAGATTGGCAGGAACTGGCCGGAGTCGTCGCGGCTCATGCCAAGCGTCATCTGAGTGAGGTCGTTGGTGCCGTAGCTGAAGAAATCGGCTGCGGTGGCAATCTGGTCGGAGGTGATGGCGGCACGCGGTACCTCGATCATGGTGCCAACGAGGTATTTTATGCCGATACCCTGTTCGGCAATGACACTTCGTGCTGTTTTGTGAATGACTTCACTGGTGATTTCAAGCTCTTTGATGGTGCTGATCAGTGGTACCATGATTTCAGGTACAACTTCAAGTCCCTCTTTTTTAAGCCTGCAGGCGGCTTCAATAATGGCGCGTACCTGCATGATCGTGATTTCCGGGTGCAGGATACCGAGGCGGCAGCCGCGGAGTCCAAGCATTGGGTTGAACTCGTGATGATCGTGTATATGGCTCTTGAGATCGTCAAAGGTTTTGCCCATTGTCAGGGCAAGTGCCTTGATTTCGCTGTCGTCGTGCGGCAGGAACTCATGCAGCGGAGGATCGAGAAGTCTGATGGTCACAGGGCGGGAACCCATGGCTTTAAAGAGACCATAGAAGTCGTCGCGTTGATAGGGAAGAAGTTTTTCAAGAGCTTTTTTGCGGCCTTGGATATCATCGGCTAAAATCATCTCCCGCATAGCGTCAATTCGTTCACCACCGAAGAACATGTGCTCAGTGCGGCAGAGCCCTATACCCTCTGCTCCAAAAATAATGGCAATTTCAGCCTGCTCGGGCTGATCTGCATTGGTACGGATATTGAGTTTGCGGTATTTATCAGCCCACTCCATGAGCTGATTGTAGATGGGCATTGTTGGAGCATCTTCTGGCTTGAGAGTTTTATCGATCAGAACTTCAATGATTTCAGAGTTTTTTGTGGCCACTTTACCGGCAATGACTTCGCCAGTGCTGCCGTCAATGGAGAGGTAGTCGCCTTCTGAGAGCACGGTGTTGTTGCCGTAAACCTGCATTTCTCCTTTTTGATAGTCGATATTGAGCGCACCGCATCCCACGACGCAGACCTTGCCCATTTGACGGGCCACCAGGGCTGCATGGGAGGTCATACCGCCTCGCTCGGTGAGTATCCCTTCAGAGACGGCCATGCCTTTGATATCTTCCGGAGAGGTTTCGATACGGACCAGTATAACCGCTTCTCCACGTCTCGCAGCCTCGTAGGCATCAATTGAATTAAAATAGATTTTTCCGGTTGCTGCGCCAGGTCCGGCATTCAGGCCTGTTGCAAGGAGTCTGCCTTCTGAAATGGCGGCCTGTTTTTGCTTCATGTCGAAGACAGGTCTGAGCAGCTGGTTGAGCTGTTCGGGTTCTATGCGTAACAGTGCCTCTTTTTCATTAATAAGCTTCTCATTGTACATGTCAAAGGCAATTTTGACGGCAGCCATGCCGGTTCTTTTGCCAACCCTGCACTGCAGCATGAAAAGCTTGTTGTTTTCTATGGTGAACTCAATGTCCATCATGTCACGGTAGTGGTGTTCAAGAATCGAACGAATCTCTTCGAGCTGGGCATAGATAGTGGGGTTTTCTGTCTTGAGCTGTGCGATTTTAAGAGGGGTTCTTGTGCCGGCGACGACATCTTCCCCCTGGGCATTCATGAGAAACTCACCATAAAACAGATTATTGCCGGTGGCTGCATCGCGGGTGAAGGCTACACCGGTTCCGCAATTTTCGCCCATGTTGCCGAAGACCATTGCCTGGACGTTGCAGGCTGTGCCCCAGTACCCTGGAATGTGGTTGAGCTTGCGATAAACAATGGCACGTTCGTTGTTCCAGCTGTTGAAAACAGCACCGATTGCTCCGATGAGCTGTTCGTTGGGGTCTTCAGGAAAAAGCTTGCCGGTTTTTTCAAGAATGGCTGCTTTGTATCTGGAGACGATATCCTTGAGGTGTTCAACGTTTAATTCAGTGTCAAGATTGATACCCAGTTCCAGTTTTTTTTCTTCAAGTATCTGTTCGAAGGGATCAATCTGTTTTTTATCGGTTGGCTTGAGATCAAGCACGACATCGCCGTACATCTGCACAAAACGACGGTAGCAGTCCCAGGCAAAACGGGGGTTTCCTGATTTTCTCGCAAGACCATCGACAGTTTTTTCATTCAGACCGAGATTGAGGATGGTATCCATCATGCCGGGCATTGAGGCTCTTGCCCCTGAGCGGACTGAAACAAGCAGAGGGTTTTCCGGGTCTCCGAATTTTTTGCCTAAGGCCTCTTCAATTTTGCTGAGTGCAATCGGAATATCATGTTTGAAAAGATTTCTGGGGTACTCTTTCTGATTGTCGTAATAGTAGGTACAGACCTCTGTTGAAATGGTGAACCCTGGAGGAACCGGCAGGCCAATGTTTGCCATTTCGGCCAGGTTGGCACCTTTGCCTCCCAACAGGTTTTTCATGGACGCGTCACCTTCCGAAGAGCCTCCTGAAAAACTGTAAATGTACTGTTTGTTGGTAGCCTTGTCGTTGGAAATTTCAGATTTTGGCATGATTTTAAGAAGTAATTATTTACAAGATAAAAAACATGGTCAGGTGGTGAAATAGCAGAGGAAGTTGACTACTTTTACTGGACTATAAATTTAATAAAAAAACTTGCCGTAATAACTACCCATAAGAATATTTCATCCTGATTGATCATGGGAATAGAGCCTGTCGTTATTCTTTTGCAAATCGTGCGTCTTGCTGTACCATATACTCTTACCTCAGTTGGTGCAACATTTTCAGAGCGGGGCGGCGTTGTGAATCTTGCTCTTGAAGGAATGATTCTTATCGGCGCTTTCGGCGCGGCTTTCGGTCAGTATTGGACTGGTTCTGCCGTTGCCGGGATTGTTCTCGCTCTTCTCTGCGGTCTTGGTGTTGCGTTGCTTTTTGCATTTATTACGGTTACACTGAAGGCTGATCAGATTGTTGCCGGTATTGCTATCAATATTCTTGTGATGGGTGCTACCCGTTCAGGTCTCAGCCTCCTGTTTGGAAGTGCAATGAACTCTGAACGTATAGCGGGAATTGATGTTCCCTTTCTTTTTCTGGATCCCCTTTTTTGTGTTGCTCTCGTTTCAGTTGTTGGCGGTCAATGGTTGCTTTTTCATACTCCTTACGGGCTCAGGCTTCGGGCAACGGGCGAAAGTGCTGAAACTGCTGACAGTGCAGGGATAAATGTTGATCGCATGCGCTATTCAGGTGTGCTTGTTTCCGGTGCGCTGGCGGCTCTTGCTGGTGCGTTTCTTGTTTTTCAGCAGCATACCTTCACCGACAATATGTCGGCCGGTCGTGGTTATATCGCACTGGCCGCCATGATTATCGGTAAATGGAGACCGGTGGGAGCTGCTCTTGCTAGTTTAATGTTTGCTGCTACCGAATCGATGGAGATCTGGCTCCAGACGGGATGGATTCCTTCCCAGCTTGTGCAGTCGCTTCCCTATCTTATAACACTTTTTGTGCTTGCAGGGTTTGTGGGCAGGGCTTCAGCCCCAGGGGATGCGGGTATTCCTTTTGAAAAAAACCGAAAATCACAGTAGAGTGAGGAGATCACTGACCAGTTTGTCAATGCCTTTGGCAACATCTCCTATTGTTGCTCCAAGCATATAGGCTGGTGTGCTGACAATCTTCCCCTTACTGCTGACAACAGTGTTCCAGACAGGGCAGTCGATGTGCCGGGAACCCATTGCCTCAAGATTTGCGGCTGTTTCCGGGTCGTTGCCAATGGTTAGTTCGATGTGTTCCCTGCCAAGTACCTTTGCTGCTATAGTCGGTGCAATACAGAGAAAACCAAGGGGCTTTCCTGATTTGTAGAATGATTGCAAAGCCATCGCGACATCTGCATTAACATCGCAATCGGCTGCCTTGAATTCATAATTGCTGAGGTTTTTTGATGCACCGTAACCTCCGGGCAGAATAAGGGCATCGAGAGAGAGTGTATTGATATCGGCAAGATTTGTGATGGCACCCCGGGCAATTCGTGCAGATTCGACAAGGATATTGCGGGATTCGTTCTTCATCTTCTGGGCGGTGCAGTGATTGATTACATCGTGCTGCATGATGTCAGGCGCCAGGCAAAAGGCTTCAGCACCGGCTCTGTCAAGAGCGAGAAGGGTAAGCACGGCTTCATGGATTTCCGATCCGTCAAGAAAGCCGCATCCTGAAAGAAGAACTCCTATTTTTTTCATGGTTTTTTTATAATCTTGTTTCAATTTAATTATTTCAATTGAGGATATTGCTATGATGACTTCAAAAGAAACACTGCTCTTAATTATTGATGTGCAGGGCCGGTTGGCACAGGGCGTTTTTCAGCCAGCGGTTCTGGAAACCAATATCATCAAGCTGGTCAGAGCTTGCAGGATTCTTGAAGTCCCGATTCTGGTGACTGAGCAGTACCCGAAAGGTTTGGGACACACCATTGACTCTTTGAGGGAGCTCTTGCCCGACTCTGTTCCGGTTGAAAAACTTTCGTTCAGTTGTTGTGGAAACGCTGAGTTCATGAGGCAGCTCCGTTCATTTAACCATAACGATATTCTTGTTGCCGGCATTGAGACACATGTCTGCGTCTACCAGACAGCAGTAGATCTGGTAGAGTTTGGCTACAATGTTCATCTGGTGACCGATGCTGTTTCGTCCAGAACTGAAGAGAACAAGTTGCTTGGGATTCGCTGTATTGAAAAAGCTGGAGCATCCCTGACCAGTACTGAAATGGCTGTTTTTGAACTCCTGCGTGTTGCCGAAGGAGAACGATTCAAAGCGATATCAAAAATCATCAAGGAGTAACATTTATTTGCCTATAGCGGACTTCAGCATGGAGTGCACTATCTCTTTCCCTTCGAAAATATCTGTTTCGATTTTCAGATAATAACAGGGTCTTGAGCTGATAATGCGGATGAGTTCTGGGCGGCCGAGCATCCGGAAGTAGTCTTTTTCCGTGGTAATGAGGCTCAGCTCTTTTTTTTCGGCTTCCCGGCATATTGCCCTTATTTTTTTTTCGCTATAGGCTTCATGGTCACGGAAGAAACGGTGTGCTGCAACGGTGACCCCCTCCTTCTGGAGAATATCAAGAAAGCTTTTGGGAGAAGCAATACCGGCAAAAGCAAGGGCATTGAGGCTGCCGGGTAAAGGTGCTTCATCTGATGAGGCAAAGGTGCCTGAAAAGCAGATCAACTCTCCGGTTTTTATGCGGGCTTTTACTACAGGTCGTCCGGTTTTTTCCACCTCTCTCATGATGATTCCGGCTCTCTCTTCATCGGTGATTTTGTTGAGTATGATCAGGTCGGCCCTGGAGAGATTTTTCAGCGGTTCCCTCAGTCGCCCTTCAGGCAGCATTTTTGCTTTTGTAAAAGGCTCTTCGGTATTGATGATGGCAATGTTGAGGTTTCTCTCAATTGCCCGGTGCTGGAAAGCGTCGTCGAGGATGATAACTCCGGGTAGTCGTTTGGCAAAATATCTGGTGATATAGGTTACCGCCTCTTTCCGTTTTTCGGAGACCACAACAATCGCATCCGGGTTGTTCCAGGCAAGCATTGCCGTTTCATCGCCGGCCTCTCTGCTGCCAAGCATGATCTTCTGTCCGTCGGAAACAAGCTGCACGCCTTTTGATTCCCGCAGATACCCCCGAGACACAATTGCAGGTTTGCAGCCGATCGAGAGATAGTACTTGACAACCCAGTCAACAAGAGGAGTTTTTCCAGTGCCACCGGCTGTGAGGTTTCCGATTGAGACAACAGGAATAGGCGATTTCCATGCTTTTGAGAGTTTTCGATCGAATAGTTTATTGCGAAGCTGCACAACAGAGAGATAAAGCAGTGCAAAGGGCCTGAGAAGTATCGATAACGGGTTATGCATGGCCGAGACGGTCTGAAAGGTTTGCTGTATAGAGGCGAAGTTTCTCTTCACTTTCAAATTCAGGAAGATCAAGCGTATGAAGTGTTATGACCGTTCTGCTGAAGGGTTTAGGGATTTCAAACTCGTCCCAGCTTTTAAGCTTCCATGCTTTGGCATAGCTGATTTCAGCAAAAACAAGCGGGTAGCGGTTGCTTGAGGCTATGCGCAAGGTGCCGTATTTGAACTGTTTGAGCGGGCCCCGTGGTCCGTCAGGGGTAAGAACAACAATATATTTTCTCTTGATAGCCTCCTGCATGGCGCGCTTGACCTCATCGCCTCCTCTTGAACTTGATCCTCGAATAAGGGTAAAATCAAGTTGCTGAAGGGTGTCGGAAAGAGCTCGTCCATCCTCAGAAAGGCTTACAACGGCAACTAATTTATGTGCAGGAAAGAGTCTACGGGCAAGAAGCCAGCCGATGGCCATTTTTCCATGCCAGAATGTCAGAATGGCTCCCTTGTCGGTAAGCTGCATCTTCCAGGATTGAGGCGTCACTGATATCCGGAGGCTTGCATAGAGCATCTTCAGTGCAAAAGGCAGGATATGGCGGGAAATCAGTGGAGAGAGGCCCATAGAGGTATATGATTATTGCCGGAAGAGCTACCTTGAGGTACAGAAATAAATTTATTATTTGTTTATTTTAGCCTCTTGATTTATTAAAAAATGCTGTTTGCTGTAAAGAAGGGAGTAATTTAACAAACCAGGCCTTAAAACCACAGGGTGAAACAGGGCTATTATTGCACATTGAACACTATGAATGTTTTGATTATAGGAAGCGGTGCAAGGGAGCATGCCATTGCCTGGAGTGCGGCACAGAGTGAACTGGTAGAGACTGTTTTTGTTGCACCGGGTAATGGCGGAACTGCCCGGATGGGTGGAAAGGTCCGTAATGTTCCCTTGAAAGCTACGGCACTGGATGACCTGCTTCTGTTTGCCGGGGATAACCATGTCGATCTAACCATTGTTGGTTCAGAACAGCCGCTTGAGCTTGGTATTGTAGATCTGTTCCGCAGTGTGCATAGAGCGATTGTCGGTCCGACACAAGCTGCAGCCCGTCTTGAGTCGAGCAAGGTATTTTCCAAGAAGTTCATGCAGCTACATGGTATTCCTACGGCGGATTATCATGTTTTCAGGGATTTTCATGCTGCCAGCACTTATATCGAGTTGCCGGAAACGTTGTATCCCCAGGTCATCAAGGCAAGTGGTTTATGTGCAGGGAAAGGGGTTTTCATTGCTCTTGACAGAAACGAGGCGTTGAAGGCAATCAGGGAGTTGTTTGAAGATCGTATTTTTGGAGATGCAGCCAATGAGGTGGTCATTGAGGAGTTTCTGGAGGGTGAGGAAGCGAGTGTTTTTGCGCTGACAGATGGTATCACCTACCAGCTTTTTCTGCCCGCACAGGACCATAAACGTATCGGCAATGGCGATACCGGTAAAAATACCGGCGGGATGGGTGCCTATGCGCCTGCGCCTCTGGTGACTCCGGAGGTACTGCAGAAGGTTGAGGAACGGATTATCAGACCAACGCTTATCGGTATGGGTGCCGAGGGGTCTCCCTATACTGGTTTTCTCTATGTCGGGCTGATGATTGATCGGGGCGAGCCCTCCGTTGTTGAATATAACGCACGACTAGGCGATCCTGAAACCCAGGTGGTACTCCCCCTTTTAAAGAGCGATTTTATTGCAGCTCTTCAGGCAAGTGTTGATGGTACGCTTGGAGATGTGCCTTTTGAAATGCATGAGAAATCGGCGGCAACGGTTGTTATTGCTTCCGGTGGCTATCCTGATCATTATGAAACCGGGAAGGTTATCACCATTGCTGATGAGGTCGCTGACATGGAGAATTGCCTGGTGTTTCACGCCGGAACCTCTTATGAGGGCGGGAGGCTGACGACGGCAGGCGGCAGGGTTTTTTCGGTTACAGCTCTCGGAGAAAATCTCAGGGAGAGTATTGAGCGGGCTTATCTTGCTGTTGAAAAGATCGGTTTTGATGGAGCCTATTACAGAACAGATATAGGGGTCAAGGCTCTTTAATTTTCAGTCACTGGTTGTTTCATGAAACTATTCCGGCGTAAATTCGAAATTATTCAAGAACAGGCTTTTCGAGAGTTGCCCTATGAATGTTGCGGGCTGCTTGTCGGAATAAGAAATATTGATCACAGGGGAAATATTGAAAACGTTGTCTATGAGGTAGCACCGTGCAGGAATTGCCTCTATCATGGCAGGGAACAGGGATTTGAGATTTCCCGTCAGGAGTATCTTGATGTGGAGAGGGAAGCAAGAAGAATCGGGTTTGAAATATTAGGCTCCTATCACTCTCATATTAATTCGCCGGCTATTCCTTCACTTCATGATGTTGATTTTGCTCACTCCGGGCATACCTTGCTGATAATTTCGCTGATGAATGCACAACCAAAGGAGGTGACGGCATGGTTGCGTCGGGAGTCGGGAGGCTTTCACCAGGAACAGATCCGTGTGGTTGAATAGTTTGCTCCGGTTATGGGAGATAAACTCTTTAATTATTTTGTACATTACCCTTTTTTAAAGCTTATCAAGTAATAAACCCGGGGATTAACGTGCCAAAGCGGGAAGATATCAAGTCGATTTTAGTGATTGGTGCCGGTCCTATTGTGATCGGACAGGCCTGTGAGTTTGATTATTCCGGCACCCAGGCGTGCCGTGCTCTCAAGGATGACGGGTACCGGGTTGTGCTGGTGAACAGCAATCCAGCAACCATCATGACGGATATAGAGTTTGCTGATGCTACCTATATCGAGCCGATTACTCCGGAATATGTTCAGAAAATTATAGAACGTGAAAAACCTGATGCGCTCCTGCCTACCATGGGTGGTCAGACAGCGTTGAACATTGCGGTAACTCTTGCAGAGTCCGGTATTCTTGAGCGTAACGGAGTTGAACTGATCGGGGCAAAGTTACGCGCCATCAGAAAAGCTGAAAACCGTGAGTTTTTCAGTGATGCCATGAAAAAAATTGGTCTGGAAATGGCTAAAGGTTTTTTTGTCCGCAATGAAAAAGAGGCGAAAGAGGCTCTTGAAGAGATCGGTCTTCCGATTGTTATCCGGCCTTCGTTTACGCTTGGAGGTACCGGAGGTGGGTTTGCCGAGACAAAAACTGACTATTATGAAGCGGTGCGAAGGGGACTTGCTGAAAGCCCTATCTCCGAAGTGCTTGTTGAGGAGTGTTTGATCGGGTGGAAGGAGTTTGAGCTTGAGGTTATTCGTGACTTGGCGGATAATGTGATTATTGTCTGCTCTATAGAGAATTTTGATCCCATGGGGGTTCATACAGGCGACAGTATTACCGTTGCTCCTGCCCAGACGCTTACCGATCGTCAGTATCAGGAACTCAGGGATGCATCAATAAGGATTATAAGGGAGATCGGTGTTGAGACCGGTGGCAGCAATATACAGTTTGCCATTAATCCTGAGAATGGCCGTATTGTGGTGATTGAGATGAACCCAAGGGTATCGCGCAGTTCAGCGCTTGCGTCAAAAGCCACCGGCTTTCCGATTGCCAAGGTAGCGGCCAAGCTTGCTGTCGGGTACACGCTTGATGAGATTCTTAATGATATCACAAAAACTACTCCAGCCAGTTTTGAACCCGCTATTGATTACTGTGTTGTCAAGATTCCGCGCTGGGATTTTGAAAAGTTCAAGAATGTCGATGCCCGTCTGGGTGTGCAGATGAAGTCGGTTGGTGAAGTGATGGCTTTTGGAAGAAACTTCAGGGAAGCACTGCAGAAATCGCTTCGTGGACTTGAAATAGGACGCGCAGGTCTCGGGTCGGACGGTAAGGATATCATGAATGTGCTTGATATGACGCAGCAGCAGAAAAAATTTGCGAAAGAGGATATTCTTGAAAAAATCAAGATACCGAAAGCTGACAGGATATTCTATCTTCGTTATGCCTTCCAGGCCGGTGCCACAATAGAAGAGATTCATCAGTCGACAGGTATTGATCCCTGGTTTCTTGATAATATTCGCCAGATTGTTGAGCTTGAGCATGAGCTTCGGGAACTGGCTGCTGCTGATTGACCCCTATGACCTATCTAACCAGGATATTAGAGCAGAAAGAGCTGGAAATAAAGGAGCTGAGAAAGGAGAAGCCCTCAAAACGCTATGGTGAACTGCAGGGCTCTCTTGCAGTGACCAGGGATTTTACTGCTGCTCTCAAGCGCAATGAAGGGGGGCATAAGGGGGGGCTGAAGCTTATTGCAGAAATCAAAAAAGCATCTCCTTCACGTGGTCTTATTGTCGAGGATTTTGATCCTCTTGAAATTGCCAGGCGATATGGAGATCTTGGTGCCGCAGCTTATTCTGTGCTTACCGACCGCAATTTTTTTCAGGGTTCAAACGACTATCTTCAGATGGTCAGCCGTTCGTTCTCACTGCCGGTACTGCGCAAGGATTTCATTATCGATGAATCCCAGATTTTTCAGTCCCGCCTGATCGGTGCTGACGCCATTTTACTCATCGTCGCAGCACTCGATCCATCCCAGTTTGATGATTATCTCCAGCTGGCACTCAGCATTGGCCTGCATGTGCTTGTGGAGGTGCATGACCGTAAAGAGCTTGACCGGGCTCTTGAGAAGGGTGCTCTCATGATCGGAGTCAACAACCGTGATTTGAAAGACTTCTCCCTCAAGCTTGAGACATCGGTAGCGCTTCGTCCCTTTATTCCCTCAGATGTGGTTGCTGTTGCTGAAAGCGGTATGAAAACAGTCGATGATATCTCCCTTATCGAGCAGGCATCATTTGATGCCGTGCTGATAGGAGAAGGGCTGCATACAAGCAGTGAGCTTCGTGAGGTTATCTGGTCATAGCCTTTATTATTGCGGCAGTTTTTCCCGGGTCGGCTGACTTGAAGAATGCCGTCCCGGCAATCAATGCATCAGCGCCAGCCGTAACTACTTCCTGGGCATTTTCTTCTGTAATGCCGCCGTCAATGGCGATAACCATCTCTGGATTGAGCTCCATGCGCATTTTGTGGAGCTGCTGGATTTTTCCAATGGATGAGGGTATAAACTTCTGTCCGCCGAAACCGGGATTCACGGTCATTAAAAGAACAAGATCGAGATCCGGCAGAATGGAGTCAAGCGTTGACAGGGATGTTGCCGGATTGATTGAAACACCGGCTTTGACGCCGAGGCTTTTAATGAACTGAATGGTACGGTGCAGATGCGGGCAGGCCTCCTGATGAACGGTGATCTGGTGGGAGCCTGCTTTAACAAAATCCTCAATGAAGCGATCTGGAGCGGCAATCATCAGATGGGTGTCGATAATTGCTGAGCTGCATGCGGCGATAGCCTGCACTATAAAAGGGCCAAAGGTGATGTTCGGGACAAAGTTTCCGTCCATGATATCGCAGTGAATCCAGTCAGCTCCCGCCTTGTCGGCTATCTCTATTGAGCGCTTAAGGTTGGTGAAGTCTGCCGAAAGAATGGATGGAGCCAGAAGCGTTGAAGTTGCTTGCATGTTGATACTTCCTTAATCGTGAAAAAAGATTTCCCCCGCCAAATAATTAAAATGCTTCGCCAATTCCAAAATTGAATGTGACATCATTGAGTTTCCATGTTGAGATGCGCCAAGCTTTGTTCTCCGTTGGATCACGTAGTTTATAGGCAAAATCAAAACGGAAGGGCCCTATTGGAGAGCCCAGTCGAACTCCGACTCCTGCATCCCATGCATAGTTATTGATCATGGATTCCGGAGAAAAGGCATAGGCTCCGGTTCTGTCCCAGATGTTGCCCATATCGGAAAAAAAGGTTACTCCTGATGGCTGATGGAAGAACTTGAAAAATTTCACTCTGTATTCCACATTAAGTTCAAGTTTGATGTCAGCGCCGAAATTTGAAGCTGCGTGGCTTGCGCTGCTGCCTGGTCCGAGGGTATTGAAAAGCCATCCTCGCATACTGTTAGCCCCTCCTGCAAATAAGCGTCGTTCTTGAGGGGTTGATTCCGCTTTACCCCATGGTGTCATCCATCCAATCTGGCCTCTGCTGGCAAGCTGGCTTTGTGGTGTGATGTTTTCTATAACGCTCAGGCTTGGTTCAGCTTTTATATACTGGGTATAGGTTGTCCCAAAGATCTGGGGATCTTGATCGGTGAACCCGATATAATTTTTTTTATCAAGATATTTGTCGATCAGCCAGGGAATGGTTCCGCAATCTTCAAGAAGCAGGTCGAAGTTCCAGATTGTTTTTGGTGGCAGAGTGTTTTGGCGGTTTGTGTAGTTATAACGAAGCCGGAAGGTTTGATCAATATGGGTTTGCAGAAGGCTGTCAATTCCAGCGTTGACCGCGGCGCTGTTCGCAGGGTTAATACCAATATTTTGGGCAAGATTTGTTTTGAAAAGCTGTTTGAATCCTCTGAGGGAGTCGCTCTTAATCAGCTCAACTTCAAAAAAGTCGAATGTCAGGTGTGAGGATGGACTCAATTTAGCATTGTATGATCCGCGGATAAGTCCGTTCTGGGTTGAGAGAAGCACCGGTTGTATGGTACTTGCATATTCGGCAGTCACGGAATAGGCGTTGCCGGGTTTTTTAAGAACCGGTAAGATGAGGCTGCTTTTCAGATTGAATTCATAGGGAATCACCTTGGCGTACTGTGTTGGGTCGAGGTTTCCAAGCAGGGTATTGTTGTCGCCAACCTGGGTGCCAAATTCCGCAGAAGTATGAAATTGTTCAGCTCCTCCCAGCAGGTTTTTGTTTTCATAAGCCAGAGATCCTCCGAAAAACAGGGCGCCGTAACGGTTGTCAACCAGTAATTTTGGCTCTATCTGGTGTCTTGGTGCTGTTTCCAGATGCACGGTGGTGAAGAGTGCGCCATTGCGCACCGAGTCAGGAGTGATATAGATGGATGAAAAAATATTGGTGATACCAAAATTCTGCAGAGTGTGCTGTTCAAGAGTTTGGCGTGTAACCTTTCCAGGGCGGTACTCAATGGCAGAAGCAATGAGATCGGGGGATATATTCTGTTTTCCAATAATTTTACCGCTGATGTTATCCTTTGTAAAGTTTTTTTCTCCCGGTGCAGTGTCGCTCCTCATTGGGTTGTGTACAACCGCATGGATAGTTCCATATTTCAGTTGTTCCGGTAGGCTGAGCCTGAACATTACTCCTGCACGATTTCCAACGGTATCAACCTTGATGCGGATACTGTCCTCATGAAAAAAAGCAAAACCCTCTTCTCTGAAAAAGGAGATGGTGCGGTTCCTCTCTTCGATCAGCCGATCAACGGAAAAAATATCGCCGACTTTCAGCCGCCTTGTATCAAGATAGTGAGCTTTACAATCCTTTGATATTTTTTCAAGCCCCTCATATTTCAGGGAATCAATTCTTGATGGTTCATGTTCACGGATAAGGATCTTCAGATCCACCTTTTTTCCGTTGCCTTTGCGGACAATCGTGGTGTCCACGGTGGAAAAAAAATATCCTTTATAGGTATAGAGTTTTTTAATGAGAGAGAGGTCTTTTTCAAACTCCTCTTGATTGAAGGGCTTAAGCGCTCCTCCAAACAGGCCGAGTCCAAGAAAGGTTGTGTGTTCGGATGTAGCAATGATCTGCCTGAGCTCCTCGTCACTGATCGCTTTATTGCCTGTAAACCTTATATTTGTTACAAATGGAGGCAGTGTTGATCGCTCCTCTCCTGTGCTGATCGAATAACCATTGGCTATAATGGCACAGAGCAGCAATAAAAGAGCGATCAGAGTGAGTGCTTTAACTCTGAAACGAAAGAGATTGATTAAAAAAAAAACACTGAACTGAGTCCTGGTTTCCTATGTTAGTGGCTCTTCATCACTGTAGCCAAAGTCTTCGTCGGTAGGGTAGTCAGGCCATATTTCGTCAAGGCTTTCATACATATCGTCACTTTCAGGAAGATCCATCAGGTTCTCAATTACCTGTTGTGGTGAACCTGTTCGGTTTGCGTAGTTAATAAGTTCATCTTTTGTAACAGGCCATGGAGCGTCGGCTATATAACGGGCAAGATCTAAATTCCAGTACATACTATGTTGATTGATTTATTCAGGTTAAGAGTTATTGCCTTTTTCTTCAGGTGAAGTCTTGTGTATAGTGATGAATTTGACGGGATTTTTTCCATCAAAGAAATAAGCCGTTGGATTGACGACGACATTGTCTTTGTGGACTTCATAGTGTATGTGTGCGCCGGTTGATAACCCGGTGTTTCCCGAAAGTGCAATGATATCGCCACGTTTAACCTGCTGGCCCTGGCGGACAAGCGCTTTTGAGAGATGGGCATAAATTGTTTTAAAGCCGTAACCGTGATTGATGGTTACTTTTTGTCCAAAGCCTTTGTCGTAGCCAGAAAAAGCTATAATTCCGTCACCAGTAGAGTGCACCCTTGTGCCTTCAGGTACAGCAAAATCAACGCCGGAGTGAAAAAGAGCGACATGGTAGATCGGATGTACCCGCATGCCGAAATTGCTGGTAATTGCTCCACCTACCGGACGGATGTTGGGAACGCTTGAAATAAAAGTGGTGGGATTGGGGTTGCCAGTGAGTTCCCCTTTTTCCGGAGCGCTCTCATTCTCCAGATCTATCTGCCGGATCAGCTGCTCAATCATCTGTTCCGTACTTGCCAGAAGTTCTTCTGTATTGCTGTCCAGAGTGCTTTTCTGCTGGCTGTCGACTGGCTGTTTTTCTTCAGCCATTACTCTCGAAGGAGCCACTACAAGAGAGGTGACAAGAGTAAGAGAGAGGGTAAAAGTTTTTATGGAAAGATGCTTAAAGAGCAGCGTCTGCAATTTCCTGCTGTATTCAGGCAGATTCATAAACCGTTTGGGTAAAGACATGCAGTTTCTGGATTGTTTGCCTGAACAGGTAAGTCATTATTAATGGGGAAATATAAAAAAACTTTTTTTTATAAGTCAATGATTAGTGGGCCTCAAACCAGTTTTTTCCTGTGCCGGTATCAACCTCGACGGGTACGGTTTTCATGCCGCAAGTTATTGCAGCATCAATCATTGCTTGCTCAATCATGGCCGAAAGCGGTTGTTTTTCCTCATCCGTTGTTTCAAAGAGCAGTTCGTCATGTACCTGCAGAAGCATGACAGATTGCATATTCTGTTCAAGCATGCGCTCGCTGCAGAGGATCATGGCGCATTTGATAATATCGGCTGCGGTGCCCTGGATTGGTGTGTTCATGGCAGCCCGTTCAGCTGCTTTTTTCAGGTTTGTATTCCGGCTGTTGAGATCCGCAATGTAACGGCGTCGTCCAAGAAGGGTTGAGACATAGCCGTTTATTCGGCCTTGTTCTATAATGTTCTGCAGTGCATGGAACAGTCCGGGATATTTCGAAATGTAGGTGTCGATAATGGCTTTTGCTTCTTTCTGGGGGATATTCAGCCTTTTTGAAAGTCCGAAAGGCATTATACCGTAAAGAACACCGAAATTTACCTCTTTTGCCTTGCGCCGCATATCGCTGTTAATGTCATCGGTACCAAAAATCACCCTGGCAGTAGCTGCATGTATGTCTTCATGGTTGCGGAATGCTTCAAGGAGCTTGGGATCACCGGAAATTTCAGCGGCAATTCTCAGTTCAATCTGGGAATAGTCGGCGGAAAGAAGCCATTTGTCCGGGGATGAGGGAACAAATGCCTTGCGTATCTCTTTTCCAAGAGCTGTGCGTATAGGGATGTTCTGCAGGTTTGGTTTGGAAGAGGAGAGCCTTCCGGTGGCCGTGATATGCTGGTTGAACGAGGTGTGGAGTCTGCCTGTCCGGGGATTGAGCATTTTAGGCAGAGCGTCGATATAGGTTGTCTTGAGCTTCTGCAGACTCCGGTATTCGAGGAGGTCACTTGCCACAGGGTGAAGAGGTGCAAGTTCCTCAAGCACTTCAACATTGGTTGAGAAGCCGGTTTTGGTTGCTTTTTTGGTCGGCAGCAGAAGGACATTGAAAAGAATATGTGCAAGCTGCTTGGGTGAATCGATGTTGAAGGCTGAACCAGCTGAGGCATAAATTTTTTCTGTCAGCAGTTCCAGCTCTATTCCGGCCTTTTCAGAGGCCTTTTCAAGATGTGCTGTGTCGATGGATACCCCTGCATATTCCATTGAAGCAAGCACAGCTACAAGAGGGAATTCTATCTTTTCGCAAATCCATAGCAGCTCTTTTTCTCCCTCGAGTTTTTTGCGGAACATATCTTCGAGCTGGAGGGCGAGATCGGCATCCTGGCAGGCATAGTTTGCAAGCTTGGTGGGTTCTACGTCGAAAATATGCACTTTCGTTTTTCCGGTTCCAACCAGTTCGTCAAAGGTTGTTGTCTGGTAACCGAGATGACAGGCTGCCATGTCATCAAGATTGTGTTTTTCTTCAGGGTTGAGCACATAGCTGGCAAGCATGGTGTCGAATCCAACCGGGGAGAGCTCTATACCGTATTTTTTCAGGACAAGAATATCGTATTTAAGGTTTTGGCCGGTTTTCAGAATGAAAGGATTTTCAAGGATAGGCCTTAAGAGTTCAAGCGTGCTTTCCCGATGCAGAACGCTGTTTGCAAAGGAGATAAAGCGTGCTTTTCCAGCCTCGATTGAAAATGATATGCCGGCCAGTTCAGCTTCAAAGGTATCAAGACTTGTGGTTTCCGTGTCGACCGCAACCCGTTTGGCGTTTTTAAGGGAGAGGAGCAGCTCATTCAGTTTTTCTGAGGTATCGACGAGAGCATAGTCGGCACCGATTTGCGGTGACCGAAGTTCAGGCTCTTTACTCTCCTGTGTATTGGTTGTCTGCTCAGCAAATGGAAGGTCATCAGCAGGGGAGTGCACATAGTCATTGAAGACTGCCGGGAGTCTTGCTATAATGGTCTTCAGGCCAAGCTTTTGCAGCAACGGTAAAAGTTTAGTCTGGTCCGGCAATCCACATGCAAGCTCCGTCAGGGTGACGTCGATCTGCAGATCGGTGCGTATGGTGACAAGCTTGGTTATCAGATCAAGTTGCGGTTGAAACTCTTCAAGGCTTTTTCTGTTTTTCGGGGAGATATCGTCTAAATGATTATAGATATTGTCAAGAGAGCCATATTTACCCAGCAGGGCAGAGGCAGTTTTAGGGCCGATTCCTTTAGCTCCGGGAATATTGTCTGAGGTGTCACCAGTCAGGGTCAGGAACTGGGTGAAGAGTTCAGGGGGTACCCCGAATTGTTCAGCGACCTCTTTGTTCTCCATCAGTTCAAGCTCATTCTGGTTCTTGCCAGGTTTGAGGATTTTTACTCCATCGCGCACCAGCTGAGCAAGATCCTTGTCTGGTGTGACAATATAGATCTGGCAGCTCTCCTCGAATTTACGGGCAGCTGTTCCGATGAGATCGTCCGCCTCATATCCAGGGGTTTTGATCAGTGGAATACCGAGAGCATCAAGCAGTTCAAAGACAGCATCAAGCTGCATGATGAGATCTTCAGGTGGTGTCAGCCGATTGGCTTTATAAGCGGGATAAATATCGTGACGAAAGGTTTTTTCCTTACTGTCAAATACGGCTGCCAGATAGTGCGGCTTATAGGTTTCAAAGATTTTAAAAAGTGCCGAAGCAAATCCGTAGATAGCCCCTGTTGGAACTCCATCCCGACTTGTCATGCCTGCCCGCTGCAGGGCAAAAAAGGCACGGTAGATAATGGCCATACCGTCGATAAGAAAAAGTGCAGGCTTCTCAAGGGGCTTTTTGACCTCTTCCACCTTTTTCTCCTGGTCGAAGGCCGGAAAAAAATCGAGTTGTTTTTTGCTCATTCTGCAACTATCCCGTAACTGCCAAGTACCTTGACCATGGTGGCAAATTCCCTGAGATGGCCGATGGCATTGTCAATATTCGGGTCGTGCTGATCTCCCATGAAATCGACATAAAAAAGATACTCAAACGCTTTTTTTCTGAATGGTCGCGATTCGATTTTTGCCAGATCAATATCACGCATGGCAAAAGTGGCAAGAGCCTTAAAAAGTGAACCTTGCACGTTGGGAAGTGTGAACGCAATGGAGGTCTTGTGCTGTGAGGTATCAGGCTTTGTTATATGATGCAATGTATTGCTCTCTTCGGAATGTGAAATACAGAAAAACCGGGTAATATTCCACTCTTCATCGGCAAGGTTTTCCTGAAGAACTTCCAGCCCGTAGAGTTCGCCAGCTCTTTTTGAAGCAATGGCAAGCTTTGTGAAATCTTTTTCAGCAGCAACTATTTTTGCACTGCCGGCTGTGTCGTAGGCCACTTCAGCTTTGAGGTTTCTGTGCGTTGTAAAAAAATTACGGCACTGCGCCAGTGCCTGGGGATGAGAAAGTACTTTCAGGGCACCTTCTATCGATGAACCGTGAATACCAAGCAGGCAGTGCTCAACCTTGACAAAGGTTTCAGCCACAATGGTAACCGGATGCTGGAGCAGAAGATCATAGTTTTGATGAATACTGCCCCCGAGTGAATTTTCTATTGGAATAACCGCATAATCTACCTCATGGTTTTCAACAGCAGCAAAAACCTCTTCGAACGATTCGAATGGTTTTGGCTCACCGATACGGAGCGCGGCAATCTCACTATAAGCTCCAGGTTCACCCTGATAGGCGGTCATCAAGTTTGTCATTGTTTTTTCTTGTTGTTAACTTGCACGAATGCCGTTGGATTTGATTTTATTTAAAGAAAATAAATCTATTATCATAGGCAGGGAGCTTCGAGGAATAATAAATCAGCATTTTTTATTATGTCAGGACATAGCAAATGGGCAACCATTAAAAGGAAGAAGGCGGTAACTGATCAGAAAAGGGGAAGTTTGTTTACCAAACTGGTCAAGGAGATTACGATTTCAGCAAGGATGGGTGGTGGCGATCCAACCGGAAACCCCCGTTTAAGGCTGGCTATCGACACGGCAAGGGATAACTCAATGCCGATGGACAATATTTCGCGTGCCGTCAAAAAGGGCACAGGTGAGCTTGAGGGAGTCACCTACGACGAAATTACCTATGAAGGCTATGGCCCTGCAGGTATTGCACTAATTATTGAGACGGCAACGGACAATCGTAACCGTACCGTTGCTGATATCCGCCATATCATGAGTCGCAACAATGGTTCGCTCGGTGAAAGCGGCAGTGTGGGCTGGATGTTCCATCGCAAGGGATGCCTTGATGTTCCAAAAGCCGCTGCCGATGAGGAACGCCTTATGGAACTCCTGCTCGATGCAGGTCTTGAAGACCTCAACGCCGACGATGAGAGCTACTATACCGTCATTACTGATGTCAAGGATCTTGAAAAGGTTAAAAAAGTGCTTGACGAGTCAAAGATTGTTTACGAAAACGCAAAGATTGATCTTATACCGGAAAACTATATTGAGCTTGAAGCCGATGATGCCCGGAAGGTAATCAAGTTGATCGATGCATTTGAAAACAATGACGATGTCCAGGCGGTCTACACAAATATGGAGATCAGTGAAAGTGCAATGAGCAGCTTAAACGAATAGGGAATGGTTGTGCTCGGGATTGATCCCGGAAGTCTGAATACCGGTTACGGTGTTATTCGCCAGGACTCTGGAGGGTTTTCAGTCCTTGTTTGCGGTGTCATACGTCTTAATCCCCGCCGAAGCCATGCAGAGCGGATTGGAGAAATTTATCGGGAGCTCTCTCAGGTTATTGATGATTTTCGGCCTGAACGTGTAGCTCTCGAAACTGCTTTTTTAAGCCGGAATGTACAATCGGCACTGAAGCTTGGTCAGGTGCGCGGTGCAGTTATTGCCCTTGCCATGAATCATAATCTTATCCTGCATGAGTATGCTCCTCGTGAGGTGAAATCATCGATAACCGGTAGAGGTGCGGCAAGCAAGGAGCAGGTTGCTTTTATGGTTACCAGGATGCTTGGTATCGCTATAGCCCCTAAACCTTATGACGTTACCGATGCTCTCGGCATAGCCCTGTGTGATCTGCTCAGAGGCGACAGCCGGAAGCCATTTCTTTCTGCAGGAGGTGCAAGGTCTGGGGGTGGAAGCTGGTCGAAGTTTATCAATGCATCTCCCGATAAGCTCATCCGGTAGAAAGGGGAATATGCTTCCTCTTCGCCGATGCCATCACTCGCGGTCAAGCTCTCTCCGGATTCAGAATCGAAGCCCAGGCACAACCTCCCTTCTTGACCTCGACTTCGATCTCTCCGACAAACAATTCCAGAGCCGATACAGCAACTTTAGAACCAGATGCCACCTTCGTTCGTGTCGATAAGGCCTGTTACGAGGCAAAGCATGCAGGCCGAAACTGCATTGTCGCCGTGTGAACGCATGCTGCACATTTAGATTGCGGCGCACTCTCCTGCTCGTACGGCTTTTGTCGCCCGACGTAATCTTGGGGGGAACAGTGGGACGCGTTTAACTTAAAGAGATGAGAAATGGAACTCGGGAGGTGATCCTGAAATTTATTTATTATCTGCGAATCCTTCAGGCAGACGACAAACCCGTTCAAGCTTTTGGCTTTCAGCATGTAGGGAAGAAGAAAAATTCACCCTTCAAAAGTTTATTCCCTCTATTTCCTTATCTTATTTAACTTTTCAGAACATTTTCCAAAACATTTTCCAAGTATACAGAAAGACCAAAAAACAGAGATATTGTGCAATTCATAAAGTTATGGTAAAGTTTTAGCTGTTTTTGATGATTTTTCTTGCCCGTATCTTATTTTGAAAATAAGAGATACTGGAATTTGACAATAAATTGAATATGGAAGGTCGTATCTATAATCTGCCCAATTTTCTGAGTTTTCTGAGAATAATATTGATACCATGGTTTCTCTATTATTTTCATACTGGCCATACCACCACGGCCATTGTCATCATGATTGTAGCTCTGTTAACCGACTGGTTTGATGGTCAGGCTGCCCGATGGACCAATGATGTCTCGGAAATGGGGAAAATTCTGGATCCACTTGCCGATAAACTCTGTCTTGCAAGTGTAGCGATCTATTTTCTCTGGGTTGGTCAACTTCCCCTGTGGTTTGTACTTTTTGCCGTACTGAGGGATTTCTTGATTTTTATCGGTGCCGGCTATGTGAAATTCCGCCATTCAGTTCTTACCACATCGCTTTGGCCAGGGAAGTGGGCCGTTGGCTTTGTTTCAATGTTGTTTATTACCATGGTCTGGCCTCATCCCTTTTTTCAGCGCTATCTCATGAAGGAGTTCTTTTTATACCTCTCCACCGTCATGCTGCTCTACTCCTTTTTTCTGTATTGCGTGAGGTTTTACAAAATTCAAAAGGGACTGGATTACAGCTCTTGAATGTTTTGCCAGTCTCAAACCTTCTCCCACTCAAACCTGCTGACATTTCTTGCCGTCGGGTCAAAGACAATGCCAATCAGGTAACGCTCGCCACTATATTTATCGTAATAGTTCATCTTCTTGATCTGCTCAAGCGGCTCTCCGTCGCACACCTTGAATTCAAACAGAAAGGTTCTCCCTTCGGCCTGCAGCGTCAAGTCAACTCTTCCTTTGTTGCTCACATCCTCGGCGATAATGTCGACCCCGATACTGGCAAAATAGGCATAGAGCACACTGGCATAGAATCCCTCGTAACTCTCAATATAATTGTTGGTGAAATTATTGTAGGCGATGCTTGAGAAAAGGCGCCGGATAACAGGTTCCAGACTTCCAACATCTCCGGCGTTGATGATATCAAGCAGCTCGTAGCGGATCGGTTCTTTTTGTGAACTGCTGGTCATCGAACGCAAAATATATTCGTTGAAACTTATCTGCACCTCTTTGTTGGGAAATCCCAATTCGTAGCCAACCCCCATGCCCGACGGCAATAAGCGTTTGATGGTCAAATAGCCAGTCTGAAACAGAATGGTCTCCAGATTAAGATTTTCAATGTCAAAGCTGTTTACCAGACTCTTGTCAACGTTGATATTGAGAAAATCAGGGATGAAATAGCTGTTTTTTTTGATCAACTCTACCAGAAAACGTGGGGTACCGGTTTCGAACCAATAATTGTCAAACACATAATGATTCTTGATAAAAAGCAGGATATCATAAGGGTTATAGACCCTGTCACCCAAAAAGTTATAGCCATTGTACCACCGTTTGACCTCTTCCATATCCACACCTTCGAGATACGGAGCAAAAGCGGTATCCACATCATGCTGGGTATATCCGCAGACAGTGCCATAGTCAGGATTCAGGCTTATATCTTCGAGATTGTTCAGACCGCTGAAGAGCGACACTTTGGAGAATTTGGTTACACCCGTAAGGAATGCAAAGCGCAGGTACTCGTCGTTCTCCTTTATTTTTGTATAAAAATCACGCATTCCATCACGAATGGTGAGCGCCTCAGGGATATGCTCAATATTGTCGAGGATGGGCTTGTCATACTCATCAACGAGAATAACAACCTTCTGATTATATTTCTCCGCCGCTTTCCTGATTAATTCTGCGAAAAAATATTGTGCTTTTGATCTGTTCTCACACTCCAATCCAAGTCGTTCCTCATTTGATTTGAGTATGTGTAACAAATCCTCCTCAAGATCGGCCTTTGAGTGAATCCCGCCACTGAAACTTATCTTAATGACCGGATAGTTTACCTGCCAGTTCCATTGATCCTCAATCCTAAGCCCCTGAAAAAGCTCCCGTTTTCCCTCGAAAATATTTTTCAGCGTATCAAGAAAGAGGCTTTTCCCGAAACGCCGTGGACGCGACAGAAAAACATATTGATATTTCTCAATCAATGAGCTTGCAATCTCCGTTTTGTCAATGTAGAGATAATCACCCTCAATTATTTTACTGAAGGTCTGTATCCCTACTGGCAGCTTTTTCATCATCAACCTCAATTTAATACATTGGCAGATCTCAGGTATCCTCCCCCAATACAACTCCACACTTATTTTACTACAAAACGAAATGTAACCTGAATTATTCATCAAAAAACAAAAAAAAGGTGTAAAAGATATCACAATTGCTTATATCATTGACACTTAAAGTCAATAAACAAAATATGACATCTATGCCACCCTGTCAATAAAATATAGTCATACCACAGAGTACCCAACAAACATTATTTTCATACGACCTCTCGGGTCGTCCATTCAACTAAGACTTCCGCTTCGGGTCTGAGAATCAGTTGTAGGAGCTCATAAAAGTCTCGAAAATCGATTCAAAGAACCAGAACCTGTGTTCGAAAAGGCTGACAGTGTCACCAAAATACGCAAGGCAGTTTACGCCAAACGGAACTGTAAGGGGTTGAACCAGTATTCGGGATTATAGTTTTCATATAGGCGGGAATTTAAGTTGTACACTATGGCAATTTAGGCTTGTATACTATTGATAACTTTACGCCGGAAACCGCAATGCCAATTGGCTGATACGCTAACTTAATTTTTTATAGGATTTTACAAGCATTAACATCATGTACTTGTGTTGACTGTGGCATGTTGATAACTTGTTGGTAGAATGTGGGCAGGTGTCAAGAAGCGCCCTGTTTCTGAGTCCAGGGCGTTCTCTCTCGTTCTCGATAATGATAACGCTTACTTGTTTTTCGCCACAACAGTCGCCATAAGGGAGGCTTCGCAGACAAGCTCTCCACGAACATAAGCTTTTGCGTCAAACTGGCAGACGCTTCGGCGTTTGTTGGTCATGGTTGCTTCAATCACAAGCGTGTCACCGGGAAGCACCGGTTTACGGAAGCGGGCCTTGTCGATACCCATGAAATAGACCACACTTTCCTTGATCTTGTCATTACCATTCAGCATCATGATGCCTCCAGTCTGAGCCATGGCTTCAAGGATAAGCACGCCAGGCATGATAGGGTTCCCGGGAAAGTGCCCTTGGAAAAAGGGTTCATTCATGGTGACGTTTTTAATCGATACAATTTTTTCATCGAGTTTGAACTCAACAATCTTGTCGATTAAAAGGAAGGGATAGCGGTGGGGGAGGATGTTTAGAATGGCATTGATATCAAAAATAACACCAGCTTTTTTCTCGTGCTGGAACTGCCGTGCAAGTTTGTTGCGATCGGCATACTTTTTAAGCTGCTTCACAAATTCCACATTCGAAGCATGACCAGGCCGTGCAGCAAGCACCTGTGCCTTGAGAGGCATGCCAAGGAGTGCGATATCTCCGAGAAGGTCAAGCAGTTTATGACGCGCAGGTTCGTTCTTGAAGCGCAGCTCCCGGTTGTTGAGGATGCCGTTTTCGCCGAGAACCAGATGCTCGCTCTCTATACCAAGTTTTTTTCCAAGGGTGTCAAGTTCCTCTTTCTGCATGGTTTTGTCGATAATGACAATAGCGTTGTCAATATCACCACCCTTGATGATGCCCTGGTTGGCCAGTGCTTCCACTTCGCTGAGAAAACAGAATGTTCTTGAGGGTGAGAACTCTTTGAGAAATTCCGTATCCAGATTAAAAAGACCTGAGTGCTGCGAACCGAGCGCCGGGTTTTTGTAATCCACCATGACTGTTATTCTGAAGTCGTCAAGCGGCAGCGCAACAATATCAACACTGTTTTCAGCATCATGGTATTCAATGGTCTCATCAATGACCAGGTAATTTTTTGGTTCTTCCTGCTCCTTGAAACCGGCTTCCAGAAGCGCTTCAGCAAAAGGGTATGAGCTTCCATCCATTACCGGAGGTTCAGGCCCGCTCATTTCAATGCGGCAGTTATCGATCTGGAGACCGTAAAGAGCGCCGAGAACGTGTTCAGTGGTGTGCACTTTCACATCATTGAGGCCGATAGTGGTACCCCGCAAGACATCAATCACGTTCTCTATCAGTGCCGGTATTTCAGGACTGTTTTCAATATCTGTCCGTACAAAACGGTAGCCGTAGTTAACCGGAGCAGGTTTAAAGGTAATCATGCACTCTTTGCCGGTGTGCAGTCCTGTACCCCAGAGGGAAATTTCTTTTTGAAGTGTGCGCTGATGAATGAGCATAGTGTAATCGTTGTTCCTGACTCTAAGTGCCGTACAGGAAATGAACTTGAATTGTTGTGATGAAAAACTCTAAACCTTAAAGATAATAAAGATCGATTTCCTCTTCAAATCAGGCTGTTTGTCGCTGCCTGAGCGGAAAAGTGTTTCACTGCTTTTTCAAGCAGGAGCGGCTGGGAGATAGTGTTACCGGCAATAATACTCTGCCTTTGAAAAACATCCTCGTCGCCGGTAAAGTCGGTGACCGTGCCTCCTGCTTCGCGGACAAGCAGCACACCGGCAGCAAAATCCCATGGAAAAAGCTTGTACTCCCAGAAACCATCAAACCTCCCACAGGCCGTATAGGCAAGATCTATGGCCGCTGAACCGGCACGCCGTATACCGGCAGAATCGCGAATAACCTCTTTCATCATTCCGAAATAAGAGTCGATATAGTGGTACTCCGTGAACGGAATACCGGTTGCAATGAGAAAACTCTCTTTCTCTGTGCGGTTAGAGACCTTGATTGGTTTTCCGTTCAGGTAAGCACCACAGCCCTTTTCAGCCGTAAAGAGCTCCTTGAGCACAGGCTGATAGACAACAGCGGTCACCAGCTCATTATTACTCTCTTTCAGAGCAATACTGATTGAAAAAACTGGAAAGGAGTGAATGAAGTTCAAGGTGCCGTCAAGAGGATCGACAATCCAGGTTCTTCCTGAAGAGCCGCTTACAACTGTTCCCTCTTCACAAAGCATACTGTCATCAGGGAAACTCTCTTTGAGAATGGAGCTTATTGCCGCCTCACAAGCCTTGTCGACATCGGTAACAAAATCTTTAAAATCTTTTCCCTGAATTTCACTTTGAGAGAGTTCTCCAAATTTTTCAAGGGTGATAACTCCTGCCGCATGTGCAGCCCTGATGGCACTCTGCAGTTCGTTGCTTCTTGTTTCCATGTATGTCTGTATCAGAACGTAAGGATTTATAATCGCGCTCAATATAACATTTCAACCCATTCTTTCATTCCAATGGCATTTACCGGTAGAGTACATACCATTTTGTTTTGCATTATAGCGGTGGTGCGGGGAATTATCCGAACCATCTATCTGTTTCTTATTTATAGTGATAAGATTGATTGATAATTTTAATACCAACTTTAATGCCAACAAGAACGAAACTCAATATTCCAACACTTGCCGCCTGTATCGGTTTATGTTTTGTCTTTGCCTTTGGAGGCAGCAAGTTTACACCCGTGCCCGGTTCTGAGTGGTACTATTCCGTGCTCCACAAACCCTCATGGAACCCGCCTGACTGGCTCTTTCCTATAGCGTGGACCATCTTGTTCCTGCTTATGGGAATCGCCCTCTACCTTGTGGTACAGCAGAGGTCTGAAAAAAACAACATTCAGGGAGCGCTTACCATATTCGGTGTGCAGCTTCTGCTTAATCTCGGCTGGTCGGCCGCATTTTTCGGACTTCACTCTCCTCTGTATGCTCTTGTGGAGATTGTTTTTCTCTGGCTGGCGATCGTGCTCACTATCGTAAAATTCAAAGCTGTATCCCCCTTGGCGGCATATCTCCTTATTCCCTACCTTTTGTGGGTAAGCTTTGCTTCATTTCTCAATTTTACAATCTTGCAGCTGAATTAGAGGGCTTCTCTGAAAAGAAAAAATTCTTAGCCATAAAGTTGGAACGCAGGTTGAAGTCAACAGGGGAGAGTGCTTCAATTCAACCTGCGTCATTGTGCCGAGGCCCTGCTGCAGTATAGTTCAGACCTTAACCTATAGAGATATAATCCTTATCTTTTGTCGCATCCTCAATGACCGGCAGTCCAAAAAACATTTCCATATCATCAACACTTTTCGGCGCAACCACTTTATTCTTGAAATTATCCCTTATTCTCATCATGAGTTCAGGATGAACCGTTACGGATGATGGATTTTTGACGGTACGGAATCCATAAAAAATAGCAGCTATAACCTTTTCAACAAAATAATCACTGCCCACCTCATACTTTTTTTCCATGTACCACCCCGTTTTAGTTTCAAAAATATACCTAATTCACAACTAAAACAGCCTCACTTTATCGGAACCAAAGGATGAATGCGTAACCCTTGGTTCTGGTCTGTCCAAAAAGAAAATGGCGAAGCGGTAAATTGTGTCGACACATCCTTCTCAATATGCCTGAAATCAAGCAGATCTTACTTGACCTTGTCAAGGTTTTCCAGCACTTTTTTTCCTGCCGATTTGAGAGTCAAAATTGTTTCATCTCTTGCGATATTACCTGAGGATATCAGGATGTAATATCCATCTTTCAAGATGTAGAGTCCACCTGTAGCAATGAAGGCTTCATTACCGAGCTCTTTGACATCAATTTTTGAGCTGGCAAGCATCTTTTTGAGCTGACGGTAAATTGTTTCGGAGCCGACCCCTTCAGGAGGCATAAAGGAGTCCTGGGTTAGCCCTACCTGAAGATAGCGACTTGATGATGAATTTACCGGGTTATACATACAGAGCTTCAAGCCAACCACCTTTGTCTCCCTTTTTTCCCCATCTTTTACGGCTTCCCCCAGCAGTTCAGCGGCCTCGTTTTTATTAATCAGCATCTCTGGTTCCAGTACTTTCTTGTTTATTGCATTTACCTTTTCAGGGGTGCTGTTTTCTTTTGGTTTGTCATTGTTTTTGCATGCACCAAGGGTCAGGGCGAAGCAGAGGAGAGAAATGATTATTGTTCCGGTTTTCATAAGATGAGAGCGGTTTGTTTTCAAAATATTGTGCGTGATGAGTAGAGCCCAAGGAATGTACATCATAAATATTGCTTTTGTTCCGATTGAGGGGTAATTGTTCTGTCCTTCACGGTTCACAACGCAATCGAACATCTCTAAAGTCCAGCCTGTGCTTGTGCTCAACCGGTTTGGCACGCACAGAATTCAGAATAAATTGTACAGTCCATTGCTATCTCGTTTCATTCTTGCTATAATTCATAAAAAATATTCATCCAAACGTAACCGGAACCTCATGCTGAACAAACCATTTAGAACTCTTGTTCTCTTTTTAGGGCTTTTGACCGCCTTTCTTCCATTGTCCGCTTCTGCCGCTCCAGCACTCGATCCCGAAAACACAATATATCTCGACCTGCCATCAGGACGAGTCGTCATTCAGATGCTTCCAAATATTGCCCCCCGCCATGTAGTTCGCATCAAAGAGTTGACCCGCAAGGGTTTTTATAATGGGCTCTCCTTCCACCGTGTTATACCAGGATTTATGGCCCAGACCGGCGATCCGAGCGGCGATGGTAGCGGCGGTTCCGGCAAACAGCTTACATCTGAATTTTCGCGCGCGCAGCATATCCGGGGCACCGTCTCAATGGCCCGCGCCTCTGATCCCAACAGTGCCGATAGCCAGTTTTTCATCTGCTTCGCACCATCTCCATTTCTCGACGGGCAATACACGGTCTGGGGACATGTAGTATCTGGAATGGAATTTGTAGACAAGATCAAGGCTGGTTCGCAATACAACAATGGCGTTGTTACCAATCCCACCAGAATAGTGAGTATGAAGGTTGCTTCGGATGTAAAACCGTGAGCTTGAGCGTTGTGGTGAGCATACCTGACCTCCGCATATTCTCATACGGCACAACCATTGCCGTGGGAGTGCTGCTCTGGATTATCGAGGGCTTCAACCCCTGGTTCTCTCATCAGAAGCGTCGCACTCTTCATGCAAAGCTCAATCTTTCGATAGCCGGTCTCAACCTGCTGATCCTGTTCCCTTCGGGCATACTCATGGCATTCATGCTGGACTGGTCGAGAAATGCCTGGCCGGGAATCGGGATGCTGGCCCTCCCCCCCGTTGCCAAAGCCATCGTGATCATCCTGCTCATCGACCTGTGGATGTACCTATGGCATCGACTCAACCATGAAACGTCATTTCTCTGGCGGTTCCACTCCATACACCACAGCGACTCCACCCTCGATGTCACCACCAGCTGGCGCTTTCATTATATCGAGATACTGATCTCGGAACTGCTGCGTCTCCCCCTTTTTATGCTGATCGGTGCGGGTATCGAACACCTGCTGCTCTACTCCCTTTTCATGACACCGGTCATTGAATTCCAGCACGGCAACATCTCCATTCCGCCCGCACTGGATCGTCTGGTACGGCTCATCATCCCCTCCCCCATGATGCACCGCCTGCACCACTCGAGGCTCAGAAGCGAACACGACTCCAATTACGGCAGCATGCTCTCCATCTGGGATCGTCTCTTCGGCAGTTTCCTGGTCAAAGATAATCTCGACGGCCTCCGTCTCGGTCTCGACGATGAAAGCGGCACCGACAAGCAAAAACTCTTCGCACTGCTCCTCAGGCCTTTTCGCCCATAGTATACTACCGGCGCCGTTCGACCATCATGCCCCAGATCGGATCGTACCCGTGGATATCGTCCGTCAAACCTGACGCATTGACGACCGGCCTACCCTTGTTATACCAGCGAAAGATGCCACCACGCAAGTTACGGCAACTCCTCGTTCTCGCTTTCCCGCAGGCACTTTCCACTCGTTCGAGCAGTTCCGTGCTGCGCTGACCGACCGAACAGTAAAAGACAATGTCACGCCCCGCCACAAGGGATCCATAGCGAGCCGCAAAGGCATCCGAACCTGTATCCGGATCAAGACGTACAGCCGTTGCAATCCGGCTCTCCTCGTACTCCTCTCTGGTGCGAATGTCGAACAGTATTGGCGGTTCCGGTCCGGCAAGCATCGCAGCCAGTTCGTCAGTCGCCAGGTTTTCCACCCGGTGCGTACGCTCGATCATCATGATTGCGGCATCAAGCAGCCAGTCACTACCAAACATTTCCAGGACGTTTAGATCGAAAATCTGTGCCATACTGCTGTTCCAATCACGGACACTGTCAAACAACCCGGACGCAACCCGGATGTCCGGCATGGCTTTCTCATTTTAAGAATACTACCTTCTAACAAGTTATTAGATTGAAGAATTTGTTCCGCATTCCTGTGTGGGTTTATCCTTTCTTTCAGTGATATTTGTCAATTATTGTATACTGCAACTGAATGCCGGATGCCCTTCGCTGCGGGAAATCCTCCGTCAGATCAATCAAGCGTAAATCCTGAATTGACTTGCTGCAAGGGAAGGCTCAACCAATACAAAACATGGTGACCATGGCAAAACAGAAGGTACTCGTGGCAGGAGCTTCAGGCTATCTCGGCAGGTATGTTGTCAGGGAATTTGTTGCGCAGGGCTTCAGCGTGCGGGCCCTCGTGAGAAGCAGGAAAAATCTTGAAGTCGAAGGGCCGAACTTCGAACCACCGGTTGCGGAGGTCGTCGAGGAACTCTTCATCGGAGACGCGGCCGACAGGGCCTCCCTGAAGGAGTCTTGCAAGGATGTGGATATCGTATTCTCCTGCATGGGCCTCACCAAACCCCAGCACCACATCACGAGCGAACAGATCGACCACCTCGGGAATAAGACACTGCTGGAGGACGCCCTCGTCCACGGCGTCAGAAGGTTCATCTACATCTCGGTCTTCAACTCCGACAAAATGATGGATTCGGAAATGGTGAAGGCTCACGAGCTTTTCGTGCAGGATCTTCGGTCTTCCGGCATACAATACACCGTCATCCGGCCTACCGCGTACTTCAACGATATGGGCATGTTCTTCTCTTTCGCCCGTAAAGGCCATGTCTTCCTTCTCGGTGACGGCACAAACCGCTTCAACCCGATCCATGGGGCCGACCTGGCCAGGGTCTGCGTCGATGCTGCGGAAGCCGAGGGGAACAGTGAGATCGCCGTCGGAGGGCCAGACATCTATACCTACGACGAAACCAATCTCATGGCGTTCGAGGCCCTCGGCATGGAGCCAAAGATCAGACACGTGCCCATGTGGATCGGCGACATCACCCTTTTCGTCATAGGCTTCGTCAACAAGCCCCTGAAAAACATCATCTCCTTCGCTCTGGCCGTCAGTCGCATAGACAATGTCGCCCCGGCAACTGGCACGAGACATCTCAAGGAGTTCTTCCATGACCTCGCGGCCAAAGGTAGGTAGTGAGCATGGCAGAGATCTTTTGTTCAAACCTGACATCAACCATGCACCGGCACAACATCGTTCATGAAAGTTGACCTATAAAATCCTCAACAAAGTTTTTGATCCTGATGCATAATAATAGTGAAGAAAACATCGAGGCAGTCAGAAAAATGGCACTGCAGTTCCTCGCTGAAGTGATCGGGCAATGCCCGGCTGGATTGGAACGCAGCTCAAACAGGGATATTGTTTTTGCTGTACTTGGTTTCCAGTACGGTGCCGTGCAGAGCGCCGCTTACGTTGCTGGTCTGAATGAGGAAGTCTCTGCAGGTATTGCAGAAGATGTCGTCAGCAGAATCAACGGCATGGACAAAGAGAGTGTGTCGAAATTCCTTGCACTGATGCCGACGCTTGCCGAAAAAGAATATCCCCCGATCGGTATCGGTGGCAAAGCCATTATCAGTTTTTACAATTCCGCCACTGACGAGGATAAGCTGACAACTACCAGTTCGTTGCGGGAAATCCTCCGTCAGATCGATGAAGCGTAAAATCCTGCATTGTGCCTACGTCCTGTCGTTGTGATTTCACGGGATAGATCATTAAGCTCTCTTTTTTCCTTCTCGAACAATTGCTAACCATGCACGACCTGCGTCCGTAATCCGATACTGCTGCAATCTGCTCGTTGGTATTTCTGGAATTGTTGGCTCAATATAACCAGCTTCTATAGCGGGATGAATGTAGTTTTTTCTGAATGTCGGACGATGTTTGATCTCCAAAGCTTCACGCAGTTGACCTGCGGAGAGATTGTGCTCTTCCAATACTTCAATGAGCCGAAACATCGGGAGTTGTGACTGGGTCGCAACTTGCTTTTCTGCCGAACCAACTGAAACAGGTCTCCATAACGTCTGTATAAAAGAACCGGCATCCTGCCTGAATTCAGGTGGCCGGAGCCAGCTCTTTTTGTACACTCGAAAGAAATATAAGGTATGGTCGTGATGTACTCATGGATTACATCCTGCAAGAGCAAAAAGATTCTCGATAGTGTATACTCCATTGAATATACTGCAGGTTGTGAGATAAAAACCGTCTGATGAAAGAAATAACTTTTTTTCTAAGCCTGTCAGGAGCGCTACGTTGATATGTTCCGCTCAGGAAAAAAATGGCATAACTCAGCATACAAACAGAAAGCGCAGCCGAGGCTGCGCTTTCTGTGTAGAATTACTTCTTCAGGATGTGTGAGTCGTTACTTATCCTCTTCCTGTTCGCGAAGGTTTTCAAGAACACCGAAATCCTCAAGTGTCGTGACATCTCCCTTGATCTCATTGCTTGAGGCAAGTTCGCGAAGGAGACGGCGCATGATTTTTCCACTGCGGGTTTTCGGCAAGCCTTTTGCCCATCTGATTTCATCAGGTTTTGCAATAGGTCCGATCTCTTTGGCAACGTGGTTGCGGATCTCTTCACGCATTTTCATGTCGCCTACATATTCATCCTTCAGCGTTACGAAGGCCACAAGAGCATTGCCCTTCAGCTCATCGGGACGGCTGACAACAGCTGCCTCTGCAACAGCTTCAAAGGAAACAAGTGCGCTTTCGACTTCACTGGTACCGAGGCGGTGGCCAGAAACGTTGACGACATCATCAACACGTCCCATGATCCAGATATAGCCATCTTCATCCTTGCGGGCGCCGTCACCGGTAAAGTACATGCCGGGGAATTCCGCCCAGTAGGTTGATTCATAGCGTTTGTTGTCGCCATAGATGGTACGGAGCATTGATGGCCAAGGCTTTTTAATGACGAGATATCCGCCTTCATTGGCTTCACATGGTGTACCGTCCTTGTGTACAACATCCACAGCGATGCCTGGCAGTGGGCGAGTTGCAGTGCCTGGTTTTGTAGGTGTAGCGCCAGGAAGTGGAGAGACCATGATGCCGCCGGTTTCAGTCTGCCACCAGGTATCGACAATAGGACATCTTTCCTGTCCTACAACCTTGTGATACCACATCCATGCTTCAGGATTGATTGGTTCACCAACAGTTCCGAGCAGGCGGAGCGAGCTTAGATTGTGCTTGGTGACCCATTCATCTCCGGCACGGATAAAGGCGCGGATAGCGGTTGGTGCTGTATAGAGAATGGTGACCTTGTGGCGGTTGATGATATCCCAGAACCTGTCCCACTGAGGGTAGTTTGGAGCGCCTTCATACATGAGAAGAGTTGCGCCGTTGAGCAACGGGCCGTAGACCATGTAGGTGTGTCCGGTGATCCAGCCTACATCTGCCGTACAGAAGTAGATATCCTCATCCTTGATATCAAAAACATATTTGAAGGAGCTCGCTGCATTCACCATATATCCGGCAGTGGTATGCAGAATACCCTTCGGTTTTCCGGTTGAGCCGCTTGTATAGAGCACAAAGAGTGGATGCTCTGATTCTACCTCAACTGGCTCACATTCATCAACGGCCAGACCCATAAGATCATGCCACCAATGGTCCATACCGTTATGCATGTGGACCTCTTCGTTGGTAACTTTCAGAACAATGACACTTCTGATTGATGGTGTATTGACGATAGCTTCATCAACGATATTTTTAAGGTTGATTGAGCTTCCACGACGTCTTGAACCATCAGCACAGATAACCATCTTGGCGCGTGAATCATTGACACGCTCGGTAATGGCGTGAGCTGAGAATCCGGCAAAAATAACATTATGGACAGCGCCAACACGTGCACAGGCAAGGACAGCGATGACAAGTTCAGGAACCATGCCCATATAGAGCGCAACCCTGTCTCCGGGTTTTATGCCGGCAATTTTAAGAACATTGGCAAATTTGCTGACCTGACGGTGAAGTTCACCGTATGTCAGAACCCGCTCGTTCCCCTCTTCACCCTCCCAGATAATGGCAGCCTTGTTTTTTCTCCAGCTTTTAACATGAACATCAAGGGCATTATAACAGATATTGGTTTTACCGCCGTTAAACCATTTGGCGTATGGGTTATTCCACTCCAACACGGTATCCCACTTTTTAAACCAATGGAACTGTTCAGCAATTTCTCCCCAATAGCTCACTGGATCTGCATCTGCCGCAGCATAGAGCCTCTCATACTCCTCCATTGAAGAGATATGGGCGGATGCCGAAAAATCTACCGGAGGTGGAAATTTCCGCTTTTCAGACATAACTGAACTGATCGAATCGTTTGCAGAAGACGAGGTTTCGGTTTGCTGTGTGTTGGATGTTGTTTCGTCTGTAGCCATTGATACCAGATTAATAGTGTTGAAAAAAAAGGAGACTACCCCCGTCACAGGTGTCTGTGAATCAAGAAAAAAAGCGGCTGAAGCGGAAAAATAATATTGTAAACTGAGTTTATCAGTTTACAAATTAATTCACATAAAAAAAATTTTCTGGCCAATATTTGAAAGATGCCTGTGCCTTGTATGTGATTATTTTACCGCAAAACTTACCAGTTTGTCGGGCACAACAATTTCACGGACGATTGTTTGCCCCTCAAGAAATTTAATGACCGATTCAACCTTTTTTGCTTCGGCGAGCAGCGATTCTTTCGGGCTTTTTGCTGGTGCAAGGAAGGTGCCTCTCAGTTTCCCATTGATCTGAACAGCAATTGTCAGGACACTATCTTCGACCAGTTTCGGGTCAAACAATGGAAATGGTTTTGCACTGATTGAAGAGCTGTGGCCGATGGCTTCCCAAAGTTCCTCTGCAATATGCGGTGCGTATGGTGCAAGCAGGATGAGCAGAGTTTCAACAGCGTTCCGGTTCTTGCAGCCAGCCTTTTGCAGTTCGTTGACAAAGACCATCATCTCGGCGATAGCGGTATTGAATTTGAGATTTTCAGTGTCTTCGCCGACTTTCTTGATAGTTTTATGCATGCGTCTCAGCAGCTCTTCGGGCATTGCTTCAAGGGTAAGTGAAGCCGCCGGAGATTCATGTTCCGGATAGATCAATCGCCACACTTTCGACAGAAAGCGGCTGATCCCTTCAATACCATTGGTGTTCCAAGGTTTGACCTGTTCAAGAGGGCCGAGAAACATTTCATAGAGGCGGACAGCATCAGCGCCGTACCGTTCCAGAACGTGGTCAGCCGGGATAACATTGCCTCGTGATTTCGACATTTTTTCATTGTCTTCTCCAAGAATCATTCCCTGGTTGAAAAGTCTCTTGAACGGTTCCTTTGAACTGACAACACCGATATCGAAAAGAACCTTGTGCCAGAATCTTGCATAGAGGAGATGAAGGACAGCATGTTCAGCACCGCCGATATAGAGGTCAACATTCATCCAGTACCGCTCTTTTGCGGGATCAATGAGTTGCTCGCTGTTGGCGGGATCGATAAAACGGAGATAGTACCAGCAGCTTCCTGCCCATTGAGGCATGGTGTTTGTCTCTCTTCTGAATGCGCCGTATTCATCGTTTCCGTAAAGCCATTCAGGAATGTTGGCTAATGGAGATTCACCGGTTGACGAAGGATGGTAGGCTTCGACCTCCGGTAGAACCAGAGGCAGATTGGTTTCCAGACGAAGTGAACCATCTTCGTAATGCTTGATCGGGATAGGTTCTCCCCAGTAACGCTGGCGGCTGAATATCCAGTCGCGGAGTTTATAGTTAACCTTTCTTTCGCCAACTTTTTTTCTTTCAAGCCATGATGCCATGCGCTCAAAAGCTTCAGCAAAGGTGAGTCCGTCGAGAGTGATCTCGCTGTTGGAGGAGTTGACACAAAAGCTCTCCTTTCCTTCAAACACTTGTTCCTGAACATCATGAGGGCTTTTAATGACCTCAATGATGGGGAGGTTGTATTGCCTGGCAAACTCCCAGTCTCTGCTGTCATGGGCCGGAACCGACATGATTGCTCCGGTACCGTAGCTTGTCAACACAAAGTCTGAGATCCAGACCGGAAGAGGCTGGCCGGTTGCAGGGTTAATGGCATAAGAACCGGTAAAAACGCCTGCTTTCTCTTTTTGAAGACCAGTTCGTTCCAGTTCTGTTTTCAGTTTTGCCTGGCCAATATAGCTTTTAACTTCAATCAGCTGTCCGGCAGTAGCAAGCTTTTCAGCAAGGGGATGTTCGGGTGAAATGACAAGGTAGGTGGCACCGAAAAGGGTGTCGGGCCGGGTTGTATAGACTCTCAGTTTTTTGTTGTGGCAGGGGAGTTCAAAATCAATATCGACTCCTTCCGAACGTCCAATCCAGTTGCGCTGCATCTGTTTGACGTTTTCCGGCCAATCAAGCTCTTCAAGATCGGCAAGCAGTCGATCGGCATACGCTGTTATTTTTAATACCCATTGCCGCAAAGGGCGGCGGACAACCGTGTATCCCTCTGAAATTTTTTCCTCAACCTCTTCATTGGCAAGAACGGTCTTGAGCTCTTCGCACCAGTTAACGTCAACTTTCGACATATAGGCCAGTCCACGCTCATAGAGCTTGAGAAAAATCCACTGAGTCCATTTCACATATCCGGTATCGGTGGTATTTATCTCTCTCTGCCAGTCGTAGGAGAAACCCATTGCCTGAAGGGTCTCCTTGAAACTCCTGATGTTATTTTCAGTAGTTGTTTTCGGGTGGGTTCCTGTTTTAATGGCAAACTGTTCAGCTGGCAGTCCAAAAGCATCCCATCCCATCGGGTGCAGCACATTGAAGCCGCAGCTTCTTTTGTATCGAGCTGTGATATCCGAAGCGGTGTATCCTTCAAGATGTCCTACATGGAGCCCGGTGCCGCTTGGATAGGGAAACATGTCGAGCACATAGTATTTTGGCTTGCCAGCATCCTCCCCCGATGTAAAGGTATTGTGCTTCTGCCAGGAAGCCTGCCATTTTTGTTCTATTGCTGAAAATTCGTACTTCATGGTTTTTTGATGATGACGTTGTATTCCTCTGAAACAGTTCAGACAGAGTCAATACAATCGTGCCTTGAACTATGAAAAAGGAGATAATAAAAAAGGCAGTGCCGGTTTAACTGCACTGCCTTTTTAAGTTGGTCGTGTTTACTTGTTTTCGTTGCCCGGCTCCTCTGCCTGGTCAACAGCTTTTATTGAAAGGGCAAAGCGCATTTTTCCGGTACGTGGATCTTTGCGGACTTCAACCAGTTTAACCTTCACCTTGTCACCGACTTTCAGGTGATCGCTGGCTTTATTGACTCTCTCTTTTGCTATTTCAGAGATGTGCACCAGACCATCTGTTTTTGGAAGAAATTCAACAAAAGCGCCAAGTTCATCACGAACATCTTTAACCTTTCCGATGTAGATCGTGCCAACTTCAGGCTTTGCTGTAAGGCTTTTGATAGTGGCAAGTGCAGCATTGGTTCCTTCACTGGTCGAACAGGCAATGGTAACGGTTCCATCGTCCGCAATGTTGATTTCCGCACCGGTCTCTTCCGTAATACTGCGGATAGTTTCTCCACCCTTGCCGATAATCATGCCGATGCAGTCAACCGGCACTTTTATGGTTGTAAGTTTTGGTGCAAAGTTGGCAAGGTCAAGGCGGGAAGAGGGGATAGCCTCCTCCATTTTGTCGAGGATGTGCAGCCGTCCTCTGCGGGCCTGCTCAAGAGCAGTTTCAAGGATATGATAGTCAAGACCGTCAATCTTGATGTCCATCTGGCAGGCTGTAATACCATCTCTGGTGCCGGCAACCTTGAAATCCATATCACCAAGATGATCCTCATTGCCGAGAATATCAGAAAGCACAGCGTAGGACTCTCCCTCCTTGATCAGTCCCATGGCGATGCCTGATACTGGTTTTCTGATTGGAACACCTCCATCCATCAATGCCAGGGTTCCACCGCATACTGAAGCCATTGAAGATGAGCCGTTCGACTCAAGGATGTCCGAAACGATTCTTATGGTATAGGGGAACTCAACGTCGGTCGGGGCAACCATTTTAATGGATCGCTCTGCAAGATTGCCGTGACCGATTTCCCGGCGACCGATGCTTCCAAGTCTTCCAACCTCACCGACGCAAAACGGCGGAAAGTTGTAGTGGAGGAAGAATTTTTTATCAGCACTGTTTGTCAGGTTATCAACTGACTGGGCATCTTTATTGGTGCCAAGGGTAATGGTTACAAGAGCCTGTGTCTCTCCTCTTGTAAAGAGTGCAGAGCCGTGGGCTCTCGGGATGACACCAAGTTCTATGCTGATCGGGCGAACCTGGTCAAGGGCTCTGCCGTCAAGGCGTTTTGCGTCATCAAGAATCATGTGGCGCATTACTCTCTTTTCGACCGAGTGGATCTGCTCTTCAATGATATGAGCGTTCAGGCAGAGGGCTTTGGCTGGATCAGCGGCAAGATCCTCGCTGCTTATTGAGGCCTTGAAGTGCTCAATGATTGATTCTATGGACTCTTTGTAGATGTGGGCAGTTTGATCGGCACGATCTTCTTTTTTAAGCGGAGTATAGGCAAGCTCTTTGAGGCGGACTTCACAACAACCGCGAATAACTTCGGTAAGCTCTGCCGGAATGAGAGTTGGATTAAAGGGGCGGATTGGTTTGGCAACCTCGGCAGCAATCTCGTTCTGGAGTGCAGAGAGTTTGCGGATAGCATCGTGTCCGAATTTGATGGCATCAAGCATCTCGGCTTCTGAAATCTCTTTCATTTCACCTTCAAGCATACAGATGGTATCTATCGTGCCGCCGATGCAGATATCAATGTCACTCTCAAGAAGCTCGTTAACATCAGGATTAATGACAAACAGGCCGTTGATTCTGCCAACCCGTACTTCGGACATCGGGTTGTGGAAAGGAATGTCGGAGACCATGATGGCGGTTGATGCAGCCAGACCGCCGAGCACATCGGCATCATTGATCTGGTCGGAAGAGATAACGGTTACAATGATCTGGGTTTCATAGAGGTAGCTGTCGGGAAAGAGCGGTCTGAGTGCCCGGTCTATCAATCGTGCTGAAAGAATCTCTTTTTCGGAAGGGCGGCTTTCACGTTTGAAAAAACCTCCCGGGAATTTGCCGGCAGCTGAATATTTTTCACGGTATTCAACCTGTAGTGGAAAATAGTCCTGATTTGGTGGAGGTGTTTTTTTGCTTGATACCACTGTTGCAAGAACCATAGTGTCGCCCATACGGACTACTACAGCGCCGTCTGCCTGCTTAGCCATCTTGCCGGTTTCGATAGAGATTATCTTCCCCTGGCCGAGATCAATTTTCTTGTTAATAATCATGAATATCTTTGAAAGTGTGATAAAAATGCTGTCCGGTTTTTTTCATGCATAGGTCTCCCTCTTCCGGCCATAAGCTCAATGCAGAGTTCACTGTTTTGCTGCCATGCTGAAAACAACGACCGCGTCATTAAATATAATACAAAAAAGTCTGTTCCGGTAACCTTGATCTTTCACCGCGTATCATGCATCTATCTTCCCATTGTCGATAAGCCTCACCGCTCCTGAGTACATGGCAAGAAGCAGCAGGTACTTCCTGCCTGTTTCAGCAGTTTCAACTGGTTCAAAGGTTGCTTCATCGACAAAACCGACATAGTCGGAGCGGCATCCGGGTGTTCGGTTAATCATCGCTTCGATCTCTTCAGCAATGGTAAGAAGATTATGTGCCTGTTCGCCAACCCTTTGCTGGGCATGGCAGATTCCCTTGTAAAGGATGGTGGCGGCATCACGCTCCTCGTTTGAGAGGTAGATATTTCTCGAGCTTACCGCGAGTCCATTTTTTTCCCTGACAATTGGTGCCCCGATAATTTTAATATCCATATTGAGATCTTCAACAAGCCGACGGATGACCGCGAGTTGCTGTGCATCCTTTTCACCGAAGATGGCTATATGAGGTTTTGTGATATTCAGCAGCTTGGTCACTATGGTGGCCACTCCTTTAAAATGGCCAGGCCTCCGTTCTCCTTCGAACCTGCTGGCTACACCGCTGCATTCAACCGTTGTCTGGGAGTGTTCGGGATAGATACTTCCAGTTTCAGGAGCGAAAAGGTAGTCGACCCCAGCCGATTTTGCAAGGGCGGCATCCTTTTCAAAAGGTCGCGGGTATAGGTGGAGATCTTCGTTCACTCCAAACTGAGTGGGGTTTACGAAAATGGTGAGAATAATGATGCCTGCGCTCTCTCGGGCAAGTTTTACAAGACTCAGATGGCCTTCGTGCAGCGCACCCATCGTCATGACGACGCCTATACACTGCCTGTTGAGCCGAAGTTTTTCGGCAATGGCCTGCATCTGCCCAGGTTCAGTGATGATCTGCATGGTCGGTTTCTGATTTGATTATTTTTTTTCCGGCAGGATGAACAACGACAACAAACTCTCCTCTGGTTTTTCCATCTGCAAGCCGTTGACGGATCTCTTCAATGGTTCCTGTAATATACTCTTCATGTATTTTTGTCATCTCCCGTCCGATAAAAATCTCTGCATCTGGAACAATATTGCTGAGTTCATCAAGAAGCTTCATGATTCTGTATGGCGACTCATAAACCACAAAGGAGGCTTGCAGCGCAGCTAAATATTCAAGCCGGCTTTTACGCCCTTTTTTATGCGGAAGAAAACCCGCAAAGAAAAAATTGTTGACCGGCAAAGGGCATGCTGAAAGTGCAGCTGTCAGTGCACATGCTCCGGGAATCGGGATAACTTTCAGGTTCCGTTCATGCAGGGCGTGCAGCAGCGCATATCCGGGATCGCTGATAACTGGGGTACCAGCATCGGTGATGAGAGAGATATCACTACCCTCTTCAAGGAGAGCGATAATGTGGGCGATAGCTTTTGGCTCATTGTAGTTGTGGTAACTGATAAGCTTTTTGCCGGTAATATCGAAATGCTTGAGAAGAATCGATGCGCGGCGCGTATCTTCACAGGCGATAGCTCCGGATTGACCAAGAACTTTTATGGCCCGCAGGGTAATGTCTTCGAGATTACCGAGAGGCGTTGCAACAACGTAAAGTGTTCCGGTATGTAAATGTGGGGTTTGCAAGGGTAAAAGACAGACTTGAACGAAGGGTTTGTTATGGTAAATTCACACTGGTATTTATTATACTAATAAAAATACGATAAACAGCGTTCAGTTAACGATGAAGGATCAAAAGCCATTACTGTCAGTCAAGGAGCTGCGGGTACATTTTTTTGAAAGGAAGAACAGTGGTTTTGGCAAACCAGTCTCGATACCGGTTGTCAACGGGGTTTCATTTGATGTTTTTCAGGGAGAGACGCTTGGCCTGGTAGGTGAGTCAGGCTGCGGTAAAACCACACTTGGCAGAGCACTGATTCGTCTGGGCCGTTCTGTTGTGACGGGAAAGATTGAGTTTGAAGGGCAGGAAATATCCGGTATCGGAAATCGTGAATTCCGCGCTCTGCGCAAGCAGATACAGATGATTTTTCAGGATCCCTTCGGTTCACTGAACCCACGCCTTACCGTCGGGCAGATGCTCGAGGAGGTTTTGCTTGTCCATGGTATTGCCCGTGGGGAGGCCGCCCGTAAGCGGATTAAAGAGCTGCTTGATCTTGTTGGTTTGAGTCGGGAATATTTCAACCGTTATCCCCATGAGTTTTCAGGAGGGCAGCGCCAGCGCATCGGTATTGCAAGGGCACTGGCAGTCAACCCGAAATTCATTATCTGCGATGAGCCAGTTTCTGCTCTCGACGTTTCAATTCAGTCGCAGATCATTAATCTGCTCAAGGATCTTCAGAGAGATCTCGGTTTGACCTATCTTTTTATTGCCCATGATCTTTCGGTTGTTGAATATATATCTGACAGGGTTGCGGTCATGTATCTTGGAAAGATTGTGGAGATTGCCGATTCCAGTGAGCTATACGCCAACCCCCGTCATCCCTATACAAGAGCGCTTCTTTCGGCCATCCCCAATCCTGAAATCGGCGCAAAAAAAGAACGGATTCTTTTAAAGGGAGATCTACCCGGGCCCATGCAGATTCCCTCTGGATGTGGTTTTCATCCACGTTGTCCAGAAGTGATGGCCGAGTGCAGACTCATGGAACCAAACCTTAAAGAGCTCAATATTAATAGTAATGGACACAAGGTAAGCTGCCTGCTTTATGAATAATACGAACACACCTAAAAAAAAGCGGGGCTGTTTCCGCAACGGTTGCCTGGCTTTCATCATTATTTTTATCCTGTTTTGTGGCGGCATGTTTTGGGCTCTTCGCTCTTCACATAGCCTTCCTGACCGTTTTGTGCTCTGCATACCGCTTGGCGGAACCATCAGTGAGACTCGCCATGAAAGCTCCTCGCTTCCATTTTTCTCTTCCCGTGAATCGCTCTCTCTGCAGGAAATCTTGTTTATCCTTGATCATGCCGCAACAGATGAGCGCATCAAGGAGGTGCTTCTTGATATTGGAGGGCTGCAGGCAACTCCAGCCAAGATAGCTGAAATCCGGCAGGCTGTTGAACATGCGCGCCGGGGGGGCAAAAAAGTCACAGCCCTTCTTCACTCTGCCGAGGATAACGATTACCTCCTTGCTGCGGCGTGTGACTCCATTATTATTGAACGTGGCGGATTTCTTCTGCTTGATGGACTCAAGGCGGAAACACTCTTTTATACCACTCCGTTTGGAAAATTAGGTGTTTCGTTTCAGGCCGCACAATGGAAAAAGTACAAGAGCGGTATCGAACCCTTTCTTCTGACAGGGTCAAGCAAGGAGTCGCTTGAAGAGATTAATGTGCTGCTTGACGAGGTGTTTGATGATTATCTGGGTTACCTGTCCAAACGGCGCGGGATTACTCGTGACGCTTTAACATCGCTTATGAACTCTGAACCGCTGATGTCGGCCGGGAGGGCTAAAGAGCTCAAACTGGTCGATGGCATAGCATCTTCCTGGGAGTTGCAGCGATCATTGACGAAGAAAATAACTGGAAAGGATTTGACAAGCGATAATGATGCTTATGTACGGGCTGCACAGTATCGTTCTGCTGTTGAATGGCCTCTTAAGGCAGAAAGTGATGAAAGCATTGCTGTTGTTACGCTTTCGGGCATGATTGTTCGTTCTGCAGGCAGTGGTGCCGGGGAGGTGAGTGAAGGCATTGATGTTGAGACTCTGAGAAACTCCCTTGATTCGGCTTTGGAGAACAACAAGGTCAAAGCTATTGTCCTGCGTATTGACAGCCCGGGCGGCGATGCCCTTGCCTCCTCCGATATGCTTCAGATGCTTGATGCAGCTGCGAAGAGGAAACCTCTTGTGGTCTCCATGTCGGGTGTGGCAGCATCCGGCGGCTATATGGCAGCACTCGCAGGCAAAACCATCTACGCCGAGCCACTGACTATTACCGGATCAATAGGGGTCTATGCCCTGAAACCCAATATCAAAGGGCTTGCGGAAAAAATCGGACTGGGTCGTACCGTCGTCACTCGAGGCAGGTATGCCGATGCCAATACGCTTTTCAAACCGCTTGAAGGAGATGCATACAACAAATTTGTTGCAGCGGCTGGGGAGGTCTATTACGATTTTATCGGAAAAGTTGCAGCGTCAAGAAAGATGAGGATTGCGCAGGTTGACTCTGTTGCCGGGGGAAGGGTCTGGACAGGAAGTCGCGCGATGAAAGCAGGTCTTGTTGACCGAATGGGAGGACTTTTTGATGCCATTCATGCTGCACAGCTTCTCGCAAAGATCGATCCAGCAAAACACCCCAAACTTGTGCTCTATCCAGTGCAGAAAGCCTGGTGGGAATTTCTCCGGCAGGGAAGTGATACCGGCCTGGCTGAAAGAATATCAGCTGCCATCAAAAAACAGCTGTTACATGAGTTCATTCCTGAGCATCAGTTCAGTACCATGGAGGCTTATTATGAGATGCTGATGGTGTCCGGTCAGCTTCATATGCTTGCCGTTATGCCCTGTGAAATCACTATCCGCTGAATTATTTTCCTTCCCCGCCGCAGCAATGCTGATTCTTTCGGCGGGGGAGCATCTGCTTATACTGTTAAAACTTATAGGTCAAAGAGCTCTGAGCCCTGATTGCGTTGCTTTCGGGAATATTGTTGTAGTCGGTTTTCCAATCTGAAAGCTGCAATCCAAGGATAAAATTTGGGGTTATTTTTTTGATAAAAGTAGCGAAAATAGTCTGATTCAGAGTTCTTCCGCCGAGAGGGAGGTCATTATCATTCGGGTTGTCAATACCGGCCCCGATACTGAGAGTTGCTGAAGGGGAGAAGTTGTATCTGAGTGAAGCCCATCCGCCTCTTGATCGGATATCTTTCAGTGTGGTTGTATTAACGCCCTGAACAATTCCTCCATAATAGTCGTCGAGATTCGAGCCGGTAAAGCATTCGCCGGCAAAGGTGAATTGTTCATTGAGGGGCATCAAGAGTTCCATATTGCATGACCATGAGTCAAGCGTTTTATGATTTCCTGATTTATCGGTGTCCCACTCCTCCTGGCCGTAATGGCCCGAAACAGCAATGGATGCCGGTTGGTTATCCACCAGCAGCGGTTCGGAAAAAGCAATTTTTCCCTGGATTGTTGGCATATTGGCATCTTTCCCTGGATCGGTGTTCCATGTGTCAGCGAGGATGTTTGTTTCGCCGATTGTTCTGGAAGCTGCGGCGACAAGCTCAATACGGCTTTTTTCTCCGGTCGAAAATCCCTTGGTGAGTCTCAGCTGAGGGTGGCGGGCACCAATATTTCCGGCAGCCCACATAATAGCAGGATCATCGACAAACGGGATCAGTGAAGAGATTACATCCCAGGTCTGACCTGCGAGAATGCTGAAATCGGAAGTTGGCCAGTAAGCCTTGAGGTATGCGTGACGCATTCTTGGGATCATGTTGTTTTCGGTACCTCCACCAAGAAAATCAATTTCAATGTTTCCGGAAAGCTTTATGGAATCTGTATCCGGACCGCTGAGGTTCAGGCCGAGCCTTGTGGCTGTACCTGTAAGATCCCATTCGTTATCATGATTATTGAGATTTTCGGGACGAACCCACGAAGCGATATTGCCGGGATATATTTTTCCGGTATCGTATGAAGCGTCAAAGCGGGCAAAACCGTAGAGCTCAACCTTGACGCCGGAAGAGGGCGCTACCGCTACACTATTCAGTGGGTCAATTTTTTTTTTCAGAAATATTTGCGTCTGCTGTGACGGGTGGGGGTGTTTTTACCAGCGATTTCAGTTCGGCAAGTTCCTGCTCAAGACGGCTTATGCGAGCATCCACACTTTCCGCAGTTTGGGCGGCATGGCAGGGTGCTGTAATAAAAAGTGTTCCGGCAAGCAGCAGGGTATAACTGAGCTTTTCCCTTGCATTCATGAAGGTCTCCCTACGATTTTATTATGAATCTATTTTAACAGAGTTAAATATAGGGAGAGAGTCCACAATTTCTTTACTGTTTTTAATGGACAGAGCCGGTATAAATGGACAATCAAAAGCTCCAGAAATCGCGATCAAGGTTGCGGTATTGGATGGCCTGTATGAGATGCTTCATGGCAATTTGTTCACAATTGTCAAGGTCGGCAATGGTGCGGCTGACCTTAAGGATCCGGTCGTGTGCCCTTGCAGAGAGATTCATGTTGTTCATGGCATCCATAAGTTTTTGTGAACTTTTTTTATCGAGCTGACAGAATCTCTTGATCAGCTTGGTGTTCATCTGGGCATTGCTATAAATTTTTTGTGATGCCAGGGCAGCAAACCGATCCTGCTGGATTTTTCTGGCTGATATGACCCTCTGTCGTATTGCCGATGAGTTTTCAGATGCTCCGGAGGAAAACAGGTCGGTGTTTTCAACTTTTGGCACATCAATATGGATGTCTATGCGGTCAAGCAGCGGGCCTGAAATTTTTGCAAGATAACGCTGGATCTGTTGGGGCGGAGCGGTCAAGTTACCGTCAGGATCTTTCAGTGCGCCAGCCGGGCTTGGATTCATGGCAGCTATAAGCATGAAGCCTGCGGGAAACCTTGTGGTGCCAGAGATTCTTGAAACGGTAACCTCTCTCTCTTCAAGGGGCTGGCGGAGCACTTCGAGGGCGTTCCGGGTAAATTCGGGGAGTTCATCAAGAAACAAAATGCCGTTATGGGCAAGGCTAACCTCTCCTGGCTTTGCTGTAGAGCCACCGCCGATCAGCGCGACATTGCTTGTCGTATGGTGGGGGTTGCGGAATGGGCGAGTCACCATAAGAGGACTCTCTTTATCAAGAAGGTTGGAAACTGAATAGATTTTTGTGGTTTCAAGCGACTCTTCAAAGCTGAGAGGAGGCAGGATTCCGGATAACCCTTTTGCAAGCATTGTTTTTCCACTGCCAGGAGGACCGATCATTATAACATTATGACTGCCTGCCGCAGCAATTTCAAGTGCTTTTTTTGCTGCTCCCTGTCCCTTGATATCAGAAAAATCAACAGGGTATTCCTGTTCACTGTTAAACAACTCTGCAATATTCACACTCACCGGAGTGAACTCCCTCGTTTCGTTTACCAGTTCAACGGTTTCATTCAGGGTTTCGACGCCATAGACCTTAATACCTGAATGTGATGCTGAAACAGCAACGGCTGCTTCAGGCGCGTTTGAGAGCGGCACAATTAAACGTTTAATGTGTTCCTTTCCCGCCATAATGGCTACCGGGAGCGCTCCGATAATTCTTCTTACTGAACCGTCAAGGGCCAGTTCACCCATAATCAGAAGATCATCGAATTGGGGAGTGATAATCTGAAGTGAACCAAGAAGTCCAATGGCAATAGGGAGATCGAATGCTGTCCCCTCTTTTTTTATATCTGCAGGTGCAAGATTGACCGTTATTTTTTTAGGAGGGATAGTAAATCCTGAATTTCTGATTGCCGTAAGAATTCTTTCCCTGCTCTCCCTTATAGCATTGTCCGGCAAGCCAACAACGGTAAAGGAAGGGATGCCTCCCGTTACGTTGGTTTCAACTGTAACCTTAATGGCGTCAATACCTGTCAGGGCTGCAGCGTTGAGAGTGGAGAGCATAAAAAAATAGTTGAATAACCTTTTTACATATACGCAATTTATACAACTATCAGCTTGTTTTCTAATTTGTTTTTTATTTCAGAGGAATACAATTCTATGAGGTGACTATTGAAGGTATTGTGGCATATCGAAGGGATAAAAAACAGATCCAGGAAAACGTTCATTTGATTCAAGAATAGAGAAGGAAAGTGATACGCGATGCGAAGAAATGTTTAGGGTCAAAGATATCCGGAGCCCAGAAAAAGTTGTATTGTGTTACGCGATGACAATACAACTGATTGGTGTCAAGGGAGAATCGTTCATGTATGACAGGGTCGTTGGGTATCAGTTTATAACCGTATCTGAATAGTTGAATGGCTAAAGAGAGTGGGTGAGTGGCGCGAATATGACTTTGCCAATTGATGAGTAAAAAAAAATGAGGCTTTGTGAAAAGCCTCAATAGAATTAATATTCCAATAAAACGCGATTAAAAAAGTAGTTACTCTTGCACTCTGTACTGTTCAATGCTTTCGCCGTTTTTTTCAACGTCTTTAACCCAACCTGGTTTCGGGCCTCTGCCAACCCAATATTCATTCTCACTTTTCTTGTACTTAATGACAGATGGACTTTTTGTTGTCGCAGATTTAACTGCCTTTCCCTTCCGCTGAAGTTCATCGACTGTAATGTCGTAAATATCTATTTTTTCCCTAATATCTCTAATAATAGCAATTCGCTCGTTCTTGATGATCTCATCGGCTTCCCTTTGAAGCTCAGCTATTTGGGATTTGATTTCTGAAAGTTTGGTTGATGGCATAATTGATGTTAGTTAAAGTTGCTTAAATAATTCTTCATTGTAGAAGAATACAATCAAATTTAATAAAAAATGAACAAACAAAATATTTTTTTTATGAAACAAGAGATGTATTCTGCAATACTCCAAATTATTCTTGTTTTAATTTCAGAAGAGTAACAATAATTTGTCGATCCATTTCACTATTTGATCTTTGGCATCATCATGAGCATTGAAGCAATACAACTCCAGCCTTCTTCTCGGTTGATGCGTATAAATCGCTGGAAAACAAAGATAATAATAAGATAACTGACGCTAAAAAAAGATTATAAATCTTGACCATGTGAAGCGCCCTCCAAATAATTATTTATTTAGCATTACTGATTTGTCTAATGTTAACGACGCACCAATAAAAAACCCTCCATTAAGAAGGGCTTTTTATTGGTGCGTCGTTATCTTTCTTTCTCAATAGCACAGTTTACTCATCTATCGATTGTGATCATTGCGTTGGTCACGGTTCTCTTCATGGCGTTGATCCCTGCCATCTCTACGGTCGTGTTCGTCATGCCGGTCCCTATTCTCCCAGTAATTGTGGTCATGTCTGCGATACTCTCTGTCTCGGAACCTTCTTATCTCTTCCCAACGATGTGCTCTTAGTGCATGCGGAAGCCTGTCAAAGCTGACGACAGCCCACGGTCCTCCGTAATAAGAGGAACTGTACCAATATCCGTCCCGGCTTATGTAATAGGAGCCATCGAAGTAGGCGAAATCATAAGGAGATCCAACAGCGACTGAAAATCCAAGTTCAGGCACGTAAACAAATGTAGGTCTTGTTTCAATGACAAAATTCGGTCTATCCCCAACATTAACATGAATGCCTCCAACGCGAATACCGATATCCGCTTGAGCATTAACTGGTTGATGAGCAAAAAATAAAATTGTAATTCCTGCTGCCAGCAAGATGGTTTTTTTCATGGTTATTTGCGTGTTTTAACAATTATCAAAGCTAATCATACCTTCTGTCAAAGTTCAATGCTCTTTGTCTTACACCTTCTCTTTTTTCAGGTAGCAATGGGATTATAATTTAATGGACGCTCATTTATTAATTTTCTGGTGCATCAATCGACAATTTATTTAACCGGTTGTGCGCAATCCTCCTGATATGGCGTTGACTGTCAGAAATAGTTCCATCAGCAGGGCGTCTGACTCTTTTTGCTGGCCAGAATCCTGCACTACCCGCCATTGTTTGAGCAGCTTGATTTGCTGATGGTGAAGCATGTTAAGTCCCTCACGACGGAGGGCAATAAATTTGTTGACATTAAGTCGCTGGGTTTCAAGGGGCTCAGCGAAAAGTATTTCGATATACTTTTTAGTTCGATGATATTCGGTTTCGATCATACCGAGAATATTCTCCCTGATGGTGCTGTCACTGACCAGTGCCGAGTACTGGTGCATAATTTGCAGATCAGCCGATGCCATACTTGTGTCGGCATTGCTGATAATGTAACGAAGAGGCGGCCATGCGTGGCTTCTGGCACGGATCTCATTGAAGCTTTCCGGAGCATTTATATGCAGAAACTCAAGCGCCGAGCCGACTCCGTACCAGCCTGACAGGGAAAAACGTGCCTGGTTCCAGCTGAAAACCCAAGGGATGGCTCGGAGGTCTTCAAGGCTTGTTTTTCCGCTTCTTCGTGAAGGTCGGGAGCCTATTCTTGTTGATTCAATAATATCAATAGGGGTGGCTTCACGGAAAAAGGTGAGAAAACCCTCTGTGCCGATCAGTTTTCGGTAAGCCTGGTAACTTTGTTCAGAGAGCATGTCCATCACTGCTTCAAGTGGGTGCACTCTTTTTTCTCCCTGCCGTTGTCTGATAAGGGATTCTGCTGTGCCGGCCATGAAGAGTTCAAGATTATAGACTGCACTGATGCGGTTGGCGTACTTCTGTGCAATGGTTTCACCTTGTTCGGTAAAGCACATTCCGGCATTAAAAGAGCCGTATGGTTGTGCCCTGATGAAACGGTGAGTTGGTCCTGCTCCCCGGCTGATGCTTCCTCCTCTTCCATGGAAGAACAGAATCTCTGTTTCACACTGTCTGCCGGCTTCAAGCAGTGCTTCCTGGGCGCGATAAAGCGTCCAGGTGCTTGCAAAAATGCCGCCATCCTTGTTGCTGTCGCTGTATCCGATCATAACCTTCTGGAGCTTTCTTTTTTTTCCAGTTGTTTTTTTTCGGAAATCGAGACTTCTTTGTGTGATCGGGTGGAGAAGAAATTCCTGCAGTATCGCAGGACTTTTCTTCAGATCCTCAATGGTTTCAAAGAGTGGAACGACAGGAAGTAAACAGGCATCTCCATCTTCGCACGGGGTCATCAGTCCGACTTCTCTTGCAAAAATATAGACGATGAGCAGGTCAGATACATTTCTTGTCATACTGACAATAAGAGAGCCAAAAGCATCTGTGCCGAATTTTTTGGTATGGTTCACTAAAACCCTGTAGCAGGCAAGGACTGTTTCGGCTTCAGCTCCTGCAGTCATGTCGGGATGGGTAAATGGGCGGGGCGACTGAAGTTCCCGGTCAAGGAAGGCTCTTCTTGCAGGTTCATCCCAATTCAGGAAATCGTTGCCATTCATACCCGCAGCGGCCATAAGCTGGGAGAGGGCAAGCTCGTGAACGTGGCTGTTCTGACGGATATCAAGCGATCCGAGATGAAATCCAAAGGTTTGTACGATTCTGTAAACCGGTGCAACCTCCATGTCCGCGATATGCTGTGCACCGACAGCAAGCAGTGATTCTCTCAGAAGCGAGAGATCCTTCAGGAGTTCATCTGAACCAGAGTAGTGACGGGGTTCGCAGGTTTTTGTAATGGTCTCCGATAGCTCAGAATCAAACGGTAGAGATGCGATAACAAGATTTAGAAACTGACGCCAGGGTTCATGCCGGTTTCTGTCAATAGCTTCATAACCACTCTGCCCAAGTTTTTTGCTGAGGATCTCTATTCGCACTGCAAGCTGTTCTGCTGGAGTCTGAAGTCTTTCGGAAAGGCTTAATTTTGAAGCAAGTTCCCTGAGATGACGCTGGACAAGTGCAAGTGCGTTTTGGCGCATATCGGCAAGAGTCTCTTCAGTAACGCTGGCGGTTACAAGTGGATGGCCGTCACGATCACCGCCAACCCAGCTGCCGAAGCTGAGGCCGGGCATATTGCGGGGGTCGGAAAGTTTGGCGGTATCAAATCCAGTTGCATTCCATGCCTGTATGAGCCGTTTGTCAAGCATGGGTAGAACTTCAGGGAATATATTATAGAGGTAGTGAATGACATTTCTCCGTTCAGCAGAAACCTGAGGTTTTTCAAAAAGGATCTCTCCGGTTCTCCACAGTCTTTCAAGGATGACCTTGATCTCATTGCGGATATCAAGCTGTTCAAGTGGAGTCCACATCTGGTTTTCCCGTTTGACCAGAAGCAGATAAAGCTGCCTGTGCTGTTCAAGCACGGTTTTCCGTTTTGCTTCGGTCGGATGTGCTGTCAGCACGGCATTGATGCTAACCTCAGGAAGCAGGGAGCAGATTGTTGTTTCCGGAATTCCAAGTTCACGGAAATGCAACAGGGCTTTACCCCAGAGGCCGGTGAGAAACGATAATCCGTTTTCAGCTTCTAGCGCACGCCGATTCTGGGCGGCTGAATTTTCTTCAGCCATATTGAGAAGCTGAAAAAAAATTGAAAATGCCTGAAGGGCGCGTTCGGTATTAGGATAGTTTTCAAGAGGCATTCCCGCATTCTGCCATGGGAGGTGCGCTGCAAGTTCATTCTCTCCAAGGTCACGGAGTATCTCCTGAAAACATTGGAGAAGAAAGAGAAAATCGCGTTCAGCTTTTTCAAAATCGATAATACTGCTGGTTGATGTGATCATTAGGCATAAAAATTCATTGTTTCAGTTGTACTGCCTGAAGTATTCTAAAAAATCAAGTGAGTAACAAATTATGTTTCATTTCCTTGATCATTCATGACATTGAATGACAGCTAATGACGGGTATGCTCCTCATGTTTCATCAGATAGTGATTTATCAACACAACCTTTTTTTGTGGATTCTGTTTGTCACCTTTACTATTTATGCTTATCTTACTACATAATTTTTTGGGTTAAGCCACTAACACCTAATTCATTACCTGTCATGGACAACAAATCAAATGGTAAGCTTATTGCTGTAGCGATAGGCGGGGCTGTCTTAATGGGGTCATTGTTTTTCGGGTTGTCATTTTTGACCGGGTACAAGGTGCCGGCTGAAAACATTTCGGAATACCTGACTCCCTTGCGCTCCTTTGCGGGGTGGTTTTCGTTGATTTTTTGTGCCTCACTCATTATTATGGGTCTTGGCAAAATGTCATCAAGAATCAGTGATAAGTGGTTCTTGAGTTTTCCTCTCAGTATTATTGCGATTGTTGCCGTCATGTTTGCCTTACTGTGGCTCAGGCCTTCAGGGATTTTACTGTCAACCACGGGGCGCACGACAACCCTGGATGGTAAATACATTCGTTCCGTCAAGGAGCTGTCTGCTTTTCTGGAAAAACCTGCAACAGGCATAAAAGCTCATCCAGTACCTGCCGGTTTTGACTTTGCAGCAGCAAAGACACTTACCGATGGACGCTGTAACAAATGCCATACGCTTGCATCAGTACAGGATGCTTTCAGAACCAAGTATAAGAAAACAGGGAAAGTCGATGTTGTTGTCACTCGAATGCAGACTAATGCTGGTTCAGGTATAACCCCGGATGAAGCAAAAACAATAGTCCTGTATCTTGAAAACAAGTTCTGATAGCTGCTGATTTCTCTGCTATTCCACTGTTCATAATAAAAAAAGCCTCTGAGAGCTCCTCTGAGGCTTTTTTTATCTCCCTATGTTTCAAAGGGAAGCACTATAGTGGACAGTGACAGTTTCAGTTATTCCGCCTCTTGCTTTCCATTCGGTTATTACGCTCAGTGATCTTGGCTGAAGGCAACTGACAAGGTCGTCAAGGATTCTGTTGGTGATATTTTCATAAAAAATACCGGTATTACGAAACTCGAGAAAATAGTATTTCAGTGATTTCAGCTCTATGCAGCTTTTATCGGGCACATAGCGGATTGTTATGGTGCCAAAATCCGGAAGTCCGGTTATAGGACACACCGAGGTAAATTCTGGGTTGACAATCTCGATAGTGTACTCTCTGTCGGGATAGGTGTTGTCGAAGATTTCAAGGATTTCTTTTCTCATCGTTTATCGGGGTTGATTTACTATTGATATCAGGAATTTTTCCACAAACAGGGTTCTTTTTGTTGCAAAATAAAAATCCATTGCGATTTATCGGTAAATTCCGTTGGTTTTTTGTTGGTAAAAGCTGAACCTGCAGGGAATTCTGCCAGGCTTTTATCTTGTACTCTCTGGAAGTAAACTGTTTGTAATGATAGATCTATCAAGCGAAGGGGAAGGATTGGAATTAGAGCTGCTTTATAAGGCTTTGGAGGATGAGTATGATCTTACTGAGATGCACTATAGCTTCGGAGGGTACTCATTCACTTTTCTAAGTGTTCTGGACAGTTACGCTCTTCTGGACAGAATCTCTCCCGAAGAGTTTCTCAAAGATGAGCAGATGCCCTACTGGGCGGAAATATGGCCATCAGCAATAACACTTTCGTCATTTATTGCTGATGAACTTCAACTCAAGGGTCTGCGTGTGATTGAGATCGGTTCCGGTGTCGGTATGGCTTCGACTGTTGCCGCATGGAAAGGTGCCAGTGTTCTTGCTACAGACTACTCCCTTGAGGCGCTTCGTTTTGTGCGCTATAATGCTTTGAAAAACAGGGTGACTTTTGAAAACGAACGGCTTGACTGGCGACTGGTGAAGTGCAGTGAGCAGTTTGATCTTTTGTTTGCTGCAGATGTGCTTTATGAAAGAGTGAACCTGCTTCCTATTGTCACAGCGATTGATAAACTTCTTAAGCCTACTGGCTCTGCATTTATTGCTGATCCTCGAAGAAGGCTCGCGGAACAGTTTCTTGAGCTTGCCGCAGAAAATAATTTTTCGATAACTCCTTTTCCGAGAAAGTATAGTGGTGGAGGAAAGGAGGTTTCAGTGAATATCTATAAAATGACAAGGCAAAAGAGCAATCCATGAAGAGCAAGGAAGAGCAGCTTTCTGTCTGCTGGCATTTTAATGCTGGTCATGGTGCGCTTATTTGGCAGCTCATGTTTACAGAAACAGGCGATCTTATCGGCCAGAAGCGCTTTGCAGCGAGCCGAAGGAGCCTCTTTTTCTGTATTGATATAGTAACTGGCAGGGTTATTCGTGATGATTATCTGTTGATGGATCATCTTCATCCTGTTCCTGCCGGTGAAGGGTGGCTTGTCGGGCTTGAAACCACACTTGGTAATTTGGTCTATTGCTATGCCTATAACTCCCAAAGTCCAGAGCATAAGGGGATATGGGCGATTGATTTCAGGTTGGATAAAGTGGTGTGGTCTCGTCATGACATTGTCTTTGCTGCAAATCTTGATCATGAGTTTCTTGTTTATCAGCTTTCGGTTTTTGGCGGTTTTCCTGAGAGGCATTTTCTCCTCATCAATCCGTTTACCGGCGAGAACACTCAAACCCTCGGACTTGAGAGTGCTTCGGTTAATGCAATAAGGCAGGAGGTCGTGCCGGAGGAAGAGCGGCAGCAGGTTATTCTTCCCTGTTTTGTGACGGACGAGATGGCAGAGGAGCGCATGACCCTGCAGAGAGCAAGTATCTCCAAAACAGCCCGATGCGAATGCATAATTCGGGGCCCGTTGACTATTGTGGCTTTGCATGAACAGGGTAAGTCTGATCTGTGGCACTCATATCTTAACGTTTGGAGAATGAACTCTCTGGTCTATGAAGATTCAATGGCAGAGGGTATCGAAAAGCCCTCCCTGAACAATTTTCTAATCAGGTGCGATAATTTGTATTACCTTAAAAATAAAGAGGAACTGGTCTGTGTTGCACTATCATGAAGGATTTAAAGTCATTCGGGTCATCCGAACTATTATTGGAAGCCACTCTTCATGTCGATGACTTTCTCGGCAAACTCAGAAGCCGTAAAAATCTTTCGCCGAATACTGTTATTGCCTACAGAACTGATCTTGAGCAGTTTTTTTCTTTTCTTGTACAACATTTCGAGCTTGTCAATTTACGTGGTTTTGATCCAGAGAGGGTAACCTCCGTCGATATACGGCTTTTTATTGGTTCATTGATAGAGCGTGGAGTTCAGCCGCGATCAATTGCAAGAAAGCTTGCCGGAGTCAAAAGCTTTTACCGATTTCTGCAGGAAGCCGGCCATATAAAAAGCTCGGTATTATCCTATATTACTACACCAAGGTATCCGAGGCGAGTTCCTGGTTTTTTAACTGAACAGCAGACTGAAAAGCTTTTTAATGAGGTACTTCCGGCTTGTGTGAACGATTTTCATACCACGGGAAACCAGCTTCTCCATGAATCATTTGTGTCTGAACGGGACAGGAGCATCCTTGAGCTGCTTTATGGCAGCGGTCTTCGTATTTCAGAGCTTATTGGACTGAAGATGGAATATCTTGATCTTGACAGTGGATATGTCAAGCTGACAGGCAAAGGGAGTAAGCAGAGAATTGTTCCTGTCGGTCAGCTGACTGTAAAAGCACTTAAAAAATATTTTGAAGTACGGAGAAACTTCTTTAGAATAAGTAGGGAGGGGGAGGTTGAGGACATACACTATGTTTTTGTAACCGAAAAGGGCAAAAAGCTTTATCCCATGCTTCTCCAAAGATTGACCAAAAAATACCTCGTGTCGGTCACCGAACAAAAACAGAAAAATCCACATATTCTGCGTCACAGTTTTGCTACCCACCTGCTGAATGGTGGAGCAGATCTTAAGAGTGTCAGTGAAATGCTTGGACACAGTAATCTTTCAACCACTGAAATATATACTCATGTTACTTTTGAGCGCTTAAAAGAGGTTTACCGGAAAGCGCATCCAAACGCCTGAGTTCTGTTGTTGGCTCCGGATAAACTGTTTGCCGGGGTCTTGTTCCTTCATTACGTTCACCTTATTTAACGGAGGTTATTATGACAAAAGTTGTTGCTAATGATGCTGTAAATGTTAAGGTTACCTTACGCCATTCCAGTAATCATACCGACATAGAAGAGTATGCCCGGAACGCAGTACGCACTCTTATACGAGTATATCCTGGTATTATAAGCTGCCATGTTATTCTTGATCATCAGAAAAATGACTTTGAAAAAAATAAGCTTGCAGAGATAACGGTGCATGTGCCACAGAATGTTCTTGTCGCAAAGGAAGCGGGAGCGGTCTATGAACAGACCATCGATAGCTGCATAGAGGCATTGAGTCGCCAGTTGCTGAAGTACAAGGAAAAAATGCAATAACATCAGTTCCATGAAATTTTTGCAGGGCGTAAGGAGAACGTCCTGCAGATGTTACAGCAGTCTATTAACACTTCGATAGCCTACACTATGAACCTTGATCAAAAAGGATTAAAAAAGCGATCAATAACGGTCGCCTATTTTTTTAATACCATAGGCAAGATGCACGATATCAAGTTGCGGCGTCTGAACAGTGTTGACGAACAGCAACGGCGGATTTTTGAGCGTGATCTTCATCGTCCAGGACTTGCGCTTGCCGGCTTTACCAATCTTTTTACCTACAAACGGGTACAGATTCTCGGAAATACGGAAACAAGGTTTTTAAATCATTTGCCGGAAGATGAAAGAAACAGGGTATTTGAAAATCTTGTGCGATTTAAAATTCCTTGCATTATTTTGACCAGCAATAACAAAATGCCGCAAGCTTTGCTCGATATGGCAACAAAAGCGGGTATTCCGGTTTTTATCACTCGTCTCTCTTCCACGAAAACCATCTATTTTGTCACCGGCTTTCTTGATGATCAGTTTTCGTTTTACCAGCAGTTTCACGGTTCAATGGTCGATGTTTACGGTGTCGGCGTGCTGCTTATCGGAAAAAGTGGTCTCGGAAAATCTGAAATTGCACTCGATCTTGTTGAACGAGGACATGGTCTTGTGGCCGATGATGTCGTTGTTATTCATCGGAAAGGTGAATCGATGATGCTTAATGCCAAAAGGAACCATATTGTTGACCATTTTATGGAAATCCGCGGTCTTGGTGTTGTTGATGTTCGGGCGACCTTTGGAATCCGGGCAATTCGTGATGTCAAGGAGGTACAGGTTGTAGTGGAGCTACTTGAATGGGATAAAGAGATGGTCTATGAGCGGCTCGGATTGGATACCAAATTTACAAAAATTCTTGGCGTAGACGTTCCTCTGGTGCAATTACCTATATTTCCCGGAAAAAACATTACCGTTATCATTGAGGTAGTGGCACTTAATTTTCTTTTGAAGAGATATTCAAATTATGTGGCAGCCGAGGCGCTGACCGACAGGATTAAAAACGTGATCAACAGTGAAAAAAAAGAGGATGATATTCATGAGTGAAAAAGGTGCCGGCATGGTCTCAGCAGTCTGCAGGTTTGCGGGTTACCTGTTGCTTGTCCTGGTTGTGGTTGCCGTCTCTTCATGCAGCAATCATAACGGGAGTCATGGAAAAAGCGGCCACGCAAGCGCAGCGATGGACTCTACTCTTGTTATCACCATGCTCGGTGATGCTGATTATCTGAATCCCGTCATCGGGGCTACGGTTACCTCAAGCAACATTTTCAGTCTTATCTATCCTGCTCTGCTTCAAAGTGAGTTTGATACTACGACTGGACTGATGAACTACATGGCCCTTGAAAAAAAACTGCGGGATGTTACACCGGGTCAGGGTAAAAAAACACCGAAAGCAGCTATAGCTAAAAGCTGGCAACTGTCGGAAGACCATAAATCGATTACCTATATTCTTCGCCATGATGCGTTCTGGGATGACGGGAAACCCATCATATCCGGGGATTTCAAGTTTTCCTATCAATTGTATGGTAATCCGGTGATTGCAAGTGCACGGCAGCAGTACCTTGCAGAGCTGGTTGGAGCCGACAAGGGCCAGGTTGATTTTGATAAAGCCATCGAGACACCAAATGATACAACGCTTATTTTCAGATTTTATAAACCAGTGCCAGAACATCTTGCCCTTTTTCATACATCACTGACACCTCTTCCTGCTCACCGCTGGAAAGATGTCAAGCCTGATGAGTTTCGTCACTCTCCGCTCAATCTTAATCCGCTTGGTGCTGGCCCGTACAAGCTGAAAAACTGGATGCAGCAGCAGGAGATAGTTCTTGCATCCAACCGGAGGTCGAATCTTCCAAAACCGGGAAATATTCCTTCAATCTCATTCAAGGTGGTGCCTGATTATACGGTGAGGCTGACCCAGCTTCAGACTGGTGCTGCGGATGTTGTGGAAAATATAAAGCCGGAAGATTTCACTGCTTTATTGAAGGCTAATCGTCAGATTCAAATCAAAACAGTCGGTCTGAGGGTTTATGATTATGTCGGCTGGTCAAATATTGATCATGAAGAGTACCGGAAAAGCGGCACTTTCAAACCGCATCCCTTGTTTGGTTCGGCGTCCGTCCGTCTTGCCCTTACTAATGCGATTGACCGCCAGGCGATCATCGACGGTTATCTCAAGCAGTATGGCGTGGTCTGCAACAATGATATTTCTCCCTCTCTGAAATGGGCCTATAATAGCAGGATTACTCCTCATGCCTTTGACCCTGCAAAAGCCTCGGCTATGCTCAAAGCTGAGGGCTGGATTCCAGGAGCTGACGGTATTCTGCAGAAAAACGGCAGGAAGTTCAGTTTTGTACTCTATACCAATGCAGGTAATGCGAGAAGAAACTATGCAAGTGTTATTATTCAGCAAAATCTTCGATCAATAGGTATTGACTGCAAGCTGGATGTTCAGGAATCCAATGTCTTTTTTGAGAACCTTCAGGCGGGAAAACTTGATGCGTGGATGGCTGGCTGGTCGATCGGCCTGGAAATCGATCCTCTTGATGTATGGGGTTCAAATCTTAAAAAGAGCCGTTTTAATTTCACGGGCTACCGCAATTCAAGGCTTGATGAGCTTTGCGAGCTTGCCAAGCAGAAAATGGATCCCAAGGGGGCAAGGCCCTACTGGCTTGAGTATCAGGAGATTCTTCATCGTGATCAGCCTGTTACCTTTCTCTACTGGATCAAGGAAACCCAAGGGTTCAGCAAGAGGATTGAAGGTGAGGAACTCAATATTTCCGGTTCATTCTACAATATTGATGACTGGAGACTTCGTCCTTCAACAACAGTTGCACCATAGCGTTTCATGCTGATCTATATTTTTAAGAGGCTTCTCATTGCCATACCGTTGATTTTCGGGGTGTTGACCCTGACCTTTTTTATTATCAGGCTTGCGCCCGGTGATCCAGCTGCTTTTTTTATCCAGCCGGGTATCAGTCCGAATGTTGCCGAACAGATCAGGGCGCAGTATGGCCTTAACGATCCCTTGCCTGTACAGTATTTCAAATGGCTTGCCAATGTTCTCCAGGGTGATTTCGGGCGCAGTTTCAGCCGTGCCCAGCAGCCGGTCTTCGATGTCATCGCTGAAGCACTGCCGATAACAGTGACCATAGCTGGACTTACTCTTGTAGCAAATTTTACCTTTGGCATTCTTATCGGTATTGTTTCTGCGATTCGCCAGAACAGCTTTCTCGACAGGTTTCTCACCGTGACGGCACTCTTTTTTTATTCAATGCCGGAGTTCTGGTTTGCCCTGATGATGATTATTCTTTTTGCCCTGAAGTTTCCGATCTTTCCTGTTTCAGGTCTCAATGAGATAGGTGCTGAAAGTTATGGGGTGTTTGGATTTATCGTAGATCGCTTCTGGCATCTGGTACTTCCGGTGACCGTTCTCAGCATTAACGGAGCAGCCGGTATAGCCCGTTATGTAAGGGGAAGCATGCTTGAGGTGATTCGGCAGGACTATATCCGTACGGCGCGGGCAAAGGGATTACCGGAAAATGTAGTTATTTTCAAACATGCACTGCGCAACGCGCTTCTTCCGGTCATTACTCTCATGGGAAGTTCGTTGCCTTTTATTTTCAGCGGTGCTTTGTTTATTGAGGTGATATTTGCTTTTCCGGGTATGGGAAGGGTGACGGTAGAAGCCATTTTTGCAAGGGATTATCCGCTGATTATTGCCAATACCTTTATTTCCGGCTCTCTTATAGTGCTTGGCAATCTTTTTGCCGATGTACTCTATGCTGTGGCGGATCCGCGTATCAAGCTCTAAAAAAATAATGACGATCAACCTGTAAAGTTTTCTGTTTGAGAATCGAACTTCTTAATACACCACCTGATGCTGTTGAAACCAGGATCGAGGAACAGATTCGTCCGCTCTCTATGGATGATTTTGCTGGTCAGCAGCGGCTGACTGATAATCTGAAAGTCTTTATTTCTGCAGCCCGAATGCGCGGTGATGCATTGGATCATGTGTTATTATCCGGTCCACCAGGGCTCGGGAAAACGACGCTTGCCTATATTATTGCCTCTGAAATGGGAAGCAGTATCAAGTCAACTTCAGGCCCTCTGCTCGACAAGGCAGGCAATCTTGCAGGACTTCTGACCGGTCTGCAAAAGGGAGATGTGCTTTTTATTGACGAAATTCATCGGATGCCCCCGGCAGTAGAGGAGTATCTCTATTCAGCCATGGAAGATTTCCGTATTGATATCATGCTCGACAGCGGGCCCTCCGCCAGGGCGGTACAACTGCGCATAGAGCCCTTCACCCTTGTTGGAGCCACTACACGTTCCGGTCTTCTTACCTCACCTCTCAGGGCAAGGTTCGGGATCAACAGCCGGTTTGATTATTATGAACCCGAAGTTCTTGAAGGAATCATCATAAGATCTTCAGGAATTCTCGGCATCGGTATTGATGAAGAGGCCGCTTCGGAAATTGCCGGACGTTCCAGAGGAACACCCCGTATTGCCAACAGACTGCTCCGGCGTGCCAGGGATTTTGCCCAAGTGGGCGGCCAAGAGCTCATCAGCCGCTCTATTGCCATGAAGACCCTTGACTGTCTTGACATTGATGAGGAAGGGCTGGATGATATGGACAAAAAAATTATGGAGACCATCGTCAATAAATTTAATGGTGGACCTGTAGGAATTGCCTCTCTTGCTGTTTCGGTGGGTGAAGAGAGGGATACCATTGAAGAGGTCTACGAGCCCTACCTTATCCAGGCAGGTTATCTGGCAAGAACTGCAAGGGGACGGGTAGCAACACATCAGGCATTTCTACGCTTTTCAACCGGTCGTGCAAGCAGTGATTACCCTTTGTTTGATGTGCAGCAGGATCAGTAAGTTGCTGGTATGCCGGTTTCATCGACTGGGTGTTCTCACTTTTGTGTTTACCGGCACTCTGATTTGCGCTATTATTTTGCTTTCTTCATGCTCTTCCAGGCCTGTTCTTTCCGGACTCTTTTCTTCCGATTCTCTTGCTGAAGCCAGAAAAAGAGAGTTTGTTATGGCATCGCTGCTCAATGTAAAAGGGGGGTATCGAGGAGCTGCAGATCGTTACAAAAAGCTATTGTCGGCTGATTCCTCAAATGCCGCGATTCATTATGCACTCTCGAAAGCCTATGTTGGTCTTGGTATTATCGACTCTGCCCGTTTCTACAGCGAAAAGAGCGCTTTACTTAATCCGGGTAATAAATATTATATAACTCTGCTTGCCGGTCTATCCCATCAGATGCATGATTATGGGCGGGCAGCCGAACTCTACCGGCAGCTTGCTGTGCTTGATCCGGGCAGTGCAGAACCTCTCTCCTTTCTTGCTCTGGAATATCTGGCAGAGAATCAGCCTGAAAAAGCACTCGCCGTGTTTCAGGAAATTCTTGCGCTTGACCCGAAGGATAAGATTGCCCAGGCCCAGGTGTTGCTGATGGAAATAAAACTTCTTCATTATCAGGATGCGATAGGTACGGTGATGGAGCTTATCGAGCAGGGAAATGAAAAAGAGAAGCTCAGCCTCACTCTTGGAGAACTCTATATGCAAACCGGACAGCATGATCTTGCTTTCAAGGTGTTCAGGGAGCTTTTGCATGAAAATCCTCGATTCCTTCCAGCTTGGCTGACCCTGCTCGAACTCTCTGTGCAGACAAAAAATCATCCTGTTTTTCTTGAAGATCTTAACCGTTTTTACAATACAAATCATGTAACTCTTCAACAGAAAATTGATCTGGCAAAACTGTTTGTTGTGCGTTCATCCCAGGACAGCTCTTTTGCCGAACCTGCAATTATTATGATTGATGAAATCAACAAGCGTCATCCTAACAACAGTAATGTCTATCTGCTCAGAGGTAATGTAAAACTGCTACATGGCCAGGAAGCCGCATCCATATCTGATTTTAAAAAAGCACTTTTGCTGGAATCGGGAAATATCGAAATCTGGGAGGATCTCGTTGCTGCCTATCTCACATTGAAGGAGTATCGGCAGGCACAGAAGACAATTTCCACTATAAAAAAGCATTTTTTGACCCGCCCTATCAGGTTTCGAGCTCTTGAAGGCGAAGTTTGTTTTCAGACAGGTAACGTTAAAAAGGCGGTGATGTTGCTTGAAAAAGTTGTGCAGCCAAACGTTGCAAACAATGAAAAACAACTCTATATGCAGGCTGGCAGTACCCTTGCTTTATGCTATGATAAACTCGGGTTTCCCGATAAAACTATTCAACTCTATGAGAACATTCTTGATATTGATGCCGGCAATGTTTTTATGATGAATAATCTGGCCTATGTTCTGGCGGTGCAGGGAAAAAAACTCTCAAAAGCTAAAGAACTTGCCTTAAAGGCAGTTGCCGCCGAACCGGACAATGCAAGCTATCTTGATACACTTGGTTGGGTACTTTTCAGATTGGCGGAAAATGAAAAAGCCCGGGATATTCTTGAAAAAGCAGCTGGAATAGATACTCATGAGCCAGAAATTCTGGATCATCTTGCCCAGGTATACGAAAAGCTCGGAAACCTTGAGAAGGCACTGGAGTTGAAGGAAAAGATGAAAAAGCTTGACAAGAGATAGTACTGAACCCGGTCATCTTGAGCCGTAAGCGAAGGATCCATTGAGATGTCAGAACATCTCTTCGATTGTTAGGGTGTTTGTCAGGAGTTCTTGAGAATAAGCATTGTTGACGACACCATAGGTTGTAACCATGGTAAGAAAGATATTTTTTCGAGTCAGGGTAACTTGACGAAAAACATTGATTTTCTGGCGCAGTTCTTTGGCGTATGAGGCATCAATGATAAACTCAGACTGAGAGAACTTCATTTCACAAAGGTTGATGGTGGCGTCCCGCCGGTCGATAAGCAAATCAATCTGAACACCTGGAAAAGGGGATTGTTGGTCAGCCTTATAACGCCATGGGCCATCCGTTGTTTCAACCATAGCAATACCTAATGCTGACTTCAGTGCTCCAACATGTTTGAGACAAAGTGTTTCAAAAGCATAACCCGCCCAGGCTTTTCGTGCGGGATCATTCTGCCTTGACATCCAGTATCCTGAACTCAAAAATCTTTTACCGAGGGGCTTGATCCAGAAAAAATAAAAAAGGGTAAACTCATCGATAAGTCCATAAAGCAAATCTTGTTTTTTTTTCCCATAAGGAATCCGTGATTCAATAAATCCTGACTCCTCCAACTCTTCAAGAACGCGTGTAAGCCTTCCGCCAGTTGTAATTTTTGAACCATTTACTATCTCATTGCGGGTTAAGCCAGAGCGTTTTTTGCTGAGTAACTCAACAATCTTCATATGAAGCTCACTCTCATCAAAGAGGGATGTATAGAGTTTTTCATATTCACTACGAAGAAGCCCGGTCGATGAAAAACAAACCTGATCAATGATTTGTGCTGCCGACAGGCCTGCTTCTGCCTGCATCAGGTAAAACGGGACTCCACCCATGGCCATATAGAGCTCTACGATCTGATAACGAGTTAGCTTGATGGCCCGGTTAAGCAGGAACTCCTCTGTTTCCGGGAGCGTAAACGGCATAAGACGTATTTGGTGGGTAAGTCGATTATGAAGCCCTCCCTTAGCACGCACAATATTCTGCAGCATCCAGGAAGCAGCTGAACCGCATACGACCAGAATCAGGTTTTTCTGCCGGGAGCCGTAACTATTCCAGAAGTGTTCCAGGGTCGAAAGAAACTTTGATCGGGGAGTATTGAGCCAAGGTAATTCATCCAGAAAGACAACCTGTTTCTTTCCCTGTTTATGTTGATCGGAAGCGTCGAGAAACTGCTCCAATTGACTAAACGCTTCTGACCAGGATAAAGGCTTCTGAAGGTCAAACATCATGCCGGCAGCTTTGGCGAGGGATTGAGCAAAATTTGCCAGTTGATCATCCAGGGATACCTGGTGCATACCAGTGATTTCAAAGCAGATTGAATCACCAAAATACTCCCTGACCAGATAGGTTTTACCAACCCTTCTGCGACCATAAATTACTATAAATTCAGGCTCAGTCGATAGAAACACCCGTTCTAAAACGCTGATCTCTTTGCTTCGGCCAGATATATTGTTTTTACTCATAGCGCTCATGGCGATACATCCTTGTTACGGTTATGAACTTATATCTGGCCAAAGTTAACGATAAATGCTCACTTTGGCCAGTTATAAAAGTATATAACTGGCCAAAGTGAGCATTTCTTTCGGGTTTACAAAAAACCCGGAACCCTTGAGAAAGCTAAGAGATAGTATTTGGGGCTTTTGGCGCTCCCGGGAATCTTCTTCTGCAGTGTGGAAATGGGCAAAAAAAAACGGCGGTATTGTGACCGCCGTTTTTTTGTTTACGCTGTTTTTAATCAGAAGGTTTTACTGCACACTTCCAAAATCGGTGCGTGCCGCCAGGTATTCGTAATGAGCCCACCGTGCATCTATCTCTTTCTGTATCGCTGTGTAGTATTCAGCGGCAAGAGCTGGATGGCTCTTTTTGAGCATCCTGAAGCGGTTTTCCATATCGAGGAACTGAGCAACCGGAATTTTAGGCTTTTTTGAATCGAGGATAAGCGGATTTTTTCCTTCGAGACTGCGTTCAGGATTGTAACGGTAGAGTATCCAGTGTCCGGAATCAACTGCAGCTTTCTGATTATCGAGTGCCGTCGACATATTGATGCCGTGGGCAATACAGTGTGAATAGGCAATGATGATGGATGGACCGTTATAAGCCTCAGCCTCAAGGAATACTTTCAGCGTCTGTTCATCACGGGCTCCAAGGGCCACAGAGGCAACATAGGCAGTTCCGTAAGACATTGAGATCATACCGAGATCTTTCTTTGTTGCGGTACGTCCTGCTGCCGCAAATTTAGCCACTGCAGCTTTAGGCGTTGCTTTTGAGGCCTGTCCACCTGTATTGGAATAGACCTCGGTATCAAGCACCAGAAGGTTGACATTTTTGTTGCCAGCCGTTATATGGTCAACGCCACCGTAGCCGATGTCATAGGCCCAGCCATCTCCACCAACTCCCCAGACACTTTTTTTAACAAGCATATCGGCTACCGAGAGCAGATTTCTTGAGTCTGATGAATTGATATGCTGGAGCTTTTCCTTCAGAATGGAAACCCGTTTTCTCTGTTCAAAAATTTCCGGTTCGTTAAGTTCGCGTGCCTGAAGTATCTCTGTTGTGAGAGTATCACCGATCTCAGCAGAGAGCCTCTGTAACAGTTCGCTTGCATACTCACGCTGTTTGTCGATGGAGATTCTAAAGCCAAGCGCAAATTCCGCAGTATCTTCAAAGAGCGAGTTCGACCATGTTGGTCCACGACCCTCAGCATTGGTGGTATAGGGTGTCGTTGGAAGGTTTCCTCCATAGATTGATGAACAACCGGTTGCATTGCCAACAACAAGACGGTCGCCGAAAAGCTGTGTCATGAGTTTGACGTAGGGTGTTTCACCACAGCCGGAGCAGGCTCCTGAAAACTCAAACAGCGGAACCTGAAGCTGCTGTTCCTTGATCAGCTTTGTATTGATTTTGTTGCGATCAAATTCGGGAATGTTGAGATAATAGTTCCAGTTGTCAACCTCAGTTTCACGAAGCAGCGCCTGATGTGTCATACTCAGAGCCTTTCTATCGTGGTTGTTTTTATCCCTTCCAGGGCATACATGCACACAGATTTCACATCCGGTACAATCTTCAGGGGCGACCTGAATGGTATATTTCATTCCCTGCCAGTTTGCACCCTTTGCTTCGGAAGATTTAAAGGTATGTGGAGCGTTTGCAAGGTATTTTGGATCATAGACCTTGGCGCGGATTACAGCATGGGGGCATACCATGGAGCATTTAGCGCACTGTATGCACAGGTCGGGTTCCCATACTGGTATTTCTTCGGCAAGGTTACGTTTTTCGAATTTTGCGGTTCCTGTCGGGTAGGTACCATCAGCAGGCATATCGCTGACTGGAATATCGTCTCCTTCACCAGCAATAATTTTTGCCAGTACGTTGCAGACAAAATCAGATGCTTCACCAACAATAGGCTGGCGCAGCTCTTTTTTGCTGTCGGCAATGGATCCGATGGTGACCTGATGCAGGTTGGAGAGAGTATTGTCTACAGCCTGAATGTTCTGTCTGACAACTTCATCGCCCTTTTTGCCGTAGGTCTCTCTGATGGAGTTTTTGATCTGTTCAATTGCCTCATCGCGGGGCAGTACGCCGGATATGGCAAAAAAGCAGGCCTGCATAATGGTGTTGATGCGCTGGCCCATACCGCTGCTCTGTGCCACTGGATAGGCATCTATAGTGAACAGTTTTGCCTCTTTATGTATCAGGTGTTCCTGAACGACCTTCGGAAGCTTTTCCCAGAGCTCTTCGGCTGCATAGGGAGAGTTCAGAAGCAGTGTGCCGCCTTGTTTGAGATTTTTAACGAGATCAATCATCTCAAGGAAAATCCAGTGGTGGCAGCCGATAAACTGTGCCTCAGTGATCAGATAGGTTGAACGAATCTCGTGCGGTCCGAAACGGAGATGCGAGGTTGTAATTGAACCGGCTTTTTTGGAGTCATAGACAAAATAGCCCTGGGCATAGTTCTCCGTTTTTTCACCGATAATCTTGATGCTGTTTTTATTGGCACCGACCGTGCCGTCTGATCCAAGACCATAAAAGAGAGCCCTGAACATTTCATCTGGCTCTATAGTGAGGGCATGGTCATAGTCAAGGCTTGTATGGGTAACATCGTCATTGATGCCGACCGTGAAATGATTTTTTGGTTTTGCCAATGCCATGTTGTCAAAGACAGACTTGACCATTGATGGCGTAAATTCTTTTGATGAAAGACCATATCTTCCACCCGTAATGTTCGGAATGGCTTTCAGCAGTCCATTCTGCACGCCTTCAAGCAGTGCATTAACAATATCAAGATAGAGCGGTTCTCCTGCACTTCCGGGTTCCTTGATGCGGTCAAGGACGGAAATGGATTTGATCGTTGAAGGTAGAGCGCTGATAAATCGTTCTATATCGAACGGGCGGAAGAGGCGGGCATGGATGACGCCAACTTTTTCGCCCTGCTTGTTGAGATAGTCAGCGGTTTCACGGGCAGCCTCAACACCGGATCCCATCATGACAATAACACGCTCGGCATCAGGAGCACCGTAATACTGGTAGAGTTTATAGTAACGTCCGGTCAGATCACCAAATTTATCCATCAACCCCTGGGTGATTTCGGGGCATGCATTGTAAAAGTTGTTGACGGATTCCCTGCCCTGAAAATAGACGTCGGGATTTTGTGATGTTCCGCGAAGGACAGGAGCATCAGGGCTCATCCGGCGGTTGCGGTGTGCTATAACAAGCTCATCGCTTATCATGGCTTTTATAATATCATCGGAAACAACCTCGATTTTTGCAATCTCATGAGAGGTTCTGAATCCATCGAAGAAATGAAGGAATGGTACTCTTGACTGCAGTGTAGCTGCAGCGGAAATGAGCCCCATATCCATGACTTCCTGAACCGAGCTGGATGCTAAAAGGGCAAAGCCTGTTCCACGTACACTCATGACGTCGCCATGGTCGCCGAAGATTGAGAGCGCCTGTCCTGCCAGTGCTCTGGCTGATACGTGTATGACACACGGTGTCAGTTCGCCAGCAATTTTATACATGTTTGGAATCATCAGCAGCAGACCCTGTGATGCGGTAAAAGTGGTCGTCAACGCACCGGTCTGCAAAGCGCCATGTACTGCAGCTGCAGCACCGGCCTCACTCTGTAATTCATCAATTTTGGGTACGGTTCCCCAAATGTTCTTTTTTCCTTCGGCTGCCCATGCGTCAGAATATTCACCCATCGGCGAAGCCGGAGTAATCGGGTAGATACAGATAACTTCACTGGTACGGTAAGAGACATGAGCTAAAGCTTCATTTCCCTCCATTGTTTTATAAATCCTGGTCATACTGGCAGTCTCACTTGATTTGTATTGATGAAAGGTATGTGCAGAGCACTGATGTGATAACTACATTGTAACGTAATAAAGTTAGTCGTAGCTATAATATCAAATCGAGGCGATTGCAAATATATTAAAAAAAATGATTGTTGATAAATTTAATTAGATTTGATCATTATTAATATAGATGTATCGTGCCAGTTTATATACTGGACCCAGCCACGAGTACTATTTCTTGCTTATTTTAACAATTAGATCAGAAAAGGAAAAGAAGTTTTATGGACTCGGAACATTCCGAAAACATTGTTTATGGCAGGAATGCCGTCCTTGAGCTTCTCCAGCAAAAGCCGGAGAGCATCGAGAAGATTTATTTTCAGTTTAATACATCTCATCCGAAGCTCAAGGAAATTGTTATTACTGCCCGGCGCCTGAAGCTTGTAAGCGGCAAGGCTCGGCTTGAAAAGCTCTCCCTGATTGCCGGAACAACAAAGCACCAGGGCGTTTGCGCACTCATCAGCTCGGTTACCTATTACTCGCTTGAGGAGGTACTTCAAAGCCCTCGCAATACCTTTCCTCTCTTTGTTGTGCTACAGGGTCTGGATGATCCTCACAATATCGGTGCTATCATCAGAACCGCTGAGGCTGTGGCCGCCGATGCTGTGGTGCTTGTAGAAGGGAAAGGTTCACCTGTGAATGCAGTTGTCAATAAGGCTTCTGCTGGAGCGCTTTCTCATATGAGAGTCTGCAAGGTAAAAAGCCTTGTGCGTGCACTGGAGTTTCTGCATCTGCAGCATGTTCAGATTGTTGCGGCGGATATGGATGCTGAGCTTAATTATACTGATGCCGACATGAAAAAAGCAACAGCCATTGTGCTTGGTATGGAGGGCAGTGGCCTTGCTCCTGAAGCGTTGCAGTTCTGCGATCATGTTGTCCGAATTCCCATGGCTGGCTGCGTGGAATCCCTTAATGTCAGTGTGACGGCTGGTGTTTTGCTCTATGAAGCTATGAGGCAGCGACTTACGTAATGCCCGATTTTCCCAGTCCGTTGAAGGTTTTTTTGTTTCCTGTTCTTTCAGCTCTTTGAAAAAAAATATTACCTTGCGTTACTACTGTCGCAAACTCAAATAACATACCTTCACTCTCTGCCATGACTATTCTTGAAGATCTTCGTTATACCAAAGACCATGAATGGATTAAACTGCTTGAAGATGGCAGTACCGCACTGGTCGGCATTACTGACTTTGCCCAGTCAGAGCTTGGCGACATTGTTTTTGTAGAGCTGAAACCTGCCGGTACAAAGCTGAAGGAGCATGAGGTGTTTGGTACTGTAGAAGCGGTTAAAACTGTAGCCGATCTTTTTGCACCGGTTGCCGGAGAAATTCTTGAGCTGAATACTCTGCTTGACAATGCTGAAATTGTTAACCAGGAGCCATACGCGAGCGGTTGGCTTGTCAAGATAAAGCTTGATAACCCTGCAGCACTTGATGCACTTCTTGACGCTGCTGCATACCATCAGCTGATAGGAGAGTAATCTATGCCATTCATTGTCAATACCGCCACTGAAAGAGAGGAGATGCTCCGAGCAATTGGTGTAGGCTCCTTTGAGGAACTTATTGCCGATATTCCTGAAGAGATCCGCCTGAAAAAAGCGCTTGATGTTTTTCCGGCTCTCGATGAGCCTCAGGTACGGAAACTGCTTGAGGGCCTTGCTTCAGCTAACCGGAGCACCTCCGATTATGTCAGCTTTCTCGGGGGAGGCGCCTATGACCATTTTATCCCTGTTGCCATAAAGACCATTGCTTCCCGCAGTGAGTTCTACACGGCATATACGCCCTACCAGGCGGAGGTATCTCAGGGTACCCTGCAGGCGATTTATGAGTACCAGAGTCTTATATGCCGTCTTTACGAGATGGATGTAACCAACGCATCAATGTATGACGGGGCTACAGCTCTCGCCGAAGCGGTCTTGATGGCTATGAATGTTACAGGCCGTGCCCAGGTTGTGGTAGCCGGAAAGCTTCATCCCTACAACAGTTCTGTGCTGAAAACCTATCTTGAGGCATCTGACCATAACGCCGTTATACAGAATGTGCTTGAAGATGGTATCGGCAGTATCTCGGCATTGAAGGGGATAGTCACAGGAAACGTGGCCGCTGTTGTTGTTCAGCAGCCAAATTTTTACGGTTGTCTCGAAGAGGTTGAGGCGATACGCGATATTGCCCATGCAAATGGTGCACTCTTTATTGTTTCCGCCGATCCACTTTCTCTCGGCGTTCTTGCTGCTCCGGGAAGTTACGGGGCTGATATAGCCGTTGGTGAAGGTCAGCCTCTCGGTAATCCCCAGAATTTTGGTGGTCCATACCTTGGAATATTTACGGTAAAACAGCCGCTTGTCCGCAAGATTCCCGGTCGTCTGGTTGGAATGACCAAAGACAAAGATGGCGAGGAGGGATTTATTCTTACCCTCCAGACTCGCGAGCAACATATCCGTCGGGAAAAAGCTACCTCGAACATCTGCAGTAATCAGGCACTCAACGCCCTTCAGGCAGCAGTCTATCTGTCACTGCTTGGCAGAGAGGGAATTAGGGATGTAGCAGCACAATCAGCACAGAAGGCGCACTACCTGGCTGGAAAAATTGCCGGAATCCCCGGATTTTCCCTGAAGTACACTTCGCCTTTTTTCCGTGAATTTGTTGTGGAGACTCCTATTCCAGCCTCTGCAGTGATTGAACAGATGCTGGAACACAAGGTATTTGCCGGTTACGATCTTGCTGTGCACAATGAAACCGGGCTGCTGATTGCTGTCACTGAAAAGCGGACACAAGCGGAACTCGACAGTTTTGCTAAAAACCTTGGGACTCTCAAATAAGCCCCAGGGTTTCCAACTCCTTGTCAAGACGAGCTTTATTTTCTGCCGAAAGAGGTACAAGAGGTAGCCGGTAATTTTCCTCGATCATGCCCATCCGTGAAAGAGCGTATTTTACTGGTACCGGATTGCTTTCGATAAAGTTCAGTTTGAACAGAGTGCGGTAGGTGCGGTTTATCGACCGTGCCTCTGCAAGATCTCCCCGCTTGACCGCCTCAACCAGCCCTTTTACCTGAGAGGGTACCTCGTTTGCCGCAACTGAAATAACCCCGTCACCACCCATAGCCATGAAGGGCAGAATCAGCGAATCTTCGCCGGTCAGCACCGAAAAATTTTTCGGACGCTCTTCAAGTAGTTCAGCGATTTGCGTGAAGTTGTCTGTCGCTTCCTTTACTGCGGCAATGTTTTCAAAATCACGGGCAAGCCGGAGAATTGTTGACGCGGCAACATTGCACCCGGTTCTTCCCGGGACATTGTAGATAATAATCGGTACCGGTACAGCTTCAGCAATATGGCGGTAGTGCTGGTAGATTCCCTCCTGCGAAGGTTTGTTGTAGTAGGGCGCAACGGAAAGAAGAGCTGAAGCTCCTGCTTTTACAGCGTTCATGGCAAGCTCAACGGCATGTGCAGTTGAGTTGGTACCGGCACCTGCAGCAATCATGATCTTTCCGTCAGCCTCATCCTTGACTGTGCGGATGATCTCAAACTGTTCTTCACCTGAAAGTGTTGGCGACTCACCCGTTGAGCCGCAGGGTATGATGATATCGGTTCCTGCTGCAATATGAAACTGCACCAGTCGCCGTAAAGCATCGGTATCAATGGATCTGTCCTGCCTGAAAGGCGTTACCAGTGCAACGGCAGATCCTGAAATGTATCGTATGGACATACTTGTTTATCCCTTGTTATTGGAAATCGTTCTCTGAGTTGCCCCACTAAGGGCACCCTGTCATGTTGATTGGATAACATACCAAGCTTGAAGATACAAAAAGAGACAAACTTTAACTCAACAGGCATTTGAATGATTGCTTTGTGTTTTTCCACCCATAGCAATGGATACATTCAGGTCAGACAACTCCCTTATGCCATTTGCGTCTCTTTTGTCCTTTCAATAAGAAGAGGCGAGGGCTGCCACTTCCAGTCAAGCTTTTTCGAACACTCAGAAATATCCTCTTTAAGGCCCTCTTGAATTGATTCGCGCATGACCGGAAGGGAAACAAGATGCAAAATCAATATATTGATTGTCAAAGGGGATCAATCGTTAATTGGGGAAGAGAACCACAAAAGCATGGTGACAGAAAGTATCGACAAGCAGATCAGGCAAGTGCTTGAACGGCACAACGCCATTCGTCTGGCGCTGTTGTTTGGGTCACTGGTCAAAGGTAGTGCTCATCATGACAGTGATCTCGATCTGGCAGTCGGTGCCGATCATCCGCTCGACGTTCATGAAACAATTGAACTTATTTCAGACCTTGCAAAAGCAATAGGACGCCCTGTGGATTTGATTGACTTGTCAATCGTTGGAGAACCCTTGCTAGGACAGATCATCGCAGGAGGAAGGCGAATCGTCGGCAGCAATACGCTTTTCGCTGAGTTGGTGCTCAAACATCTTTATAACCAGGAGGATTTTGTGCCTTATCAGAGAAGAATTCTGAAGGAAAGGAGGATAGCATGGATTGGGTGTTAATTGAACAGAAACTTGAGTCTTTGCGTCGATCAATACTCAGGGTTAAAGAGAAATGTCCCAAAAACGCCGATGCACTTGGCAACGATTACGATGCTCAGGATATTCTCTCCCTCAACCTCACTCGGGCGGTTCAAATGTGTGTGGATATTGGAACACACCTTGTTGCAGATAGTGAGTTCCCCCCTCCTGCTACCATGGGAAAAACGTTCGATATTTTATGTGAAGCTGGAATAATTAGCGAAAATTTGGCAGGTCGCATGAAAAAGGCGGTCGGATTTCGTAACCTTGCAGTTCATAACTATGAGTCCATCAACTGGGCAATTGTTTTTTCTATCGCAACGGCACACCTTCAGGATTTTGAAGAGTTCGCTCAAACCGTGGCACGACTGAACGATAATCGCTGATATCTGAAGCAATTCCTGCATGAGCCAAAACATGGGCATGTCAGTGATAGTTCTATGGCACCCATTCGTTACTTTCCCTTTCCCCAAAAGAATACACTGCCATGGGCAACTACCGTTGGTCTACCGAATCAGTAGCCAGAGACCGGTTGTTCTTGGAATATCTGGGAGTGGTCTCCTAATAGTGTACGCTTTATCTCTAAACAGATTCAGCGGCAGCCACAAGCTCTGCAGCCAGATTGAGTGAAGATGTTGAAATTTCTTTTCCGCTGATGAGCCGGGCAATGGCCTCCAGACGGCTTTCATGGTCAAGAGCAGTTACTTCGGTTACAGTTCTGTCGTGCTGCATGGACTTTTGAACCTGGATGTGCAGATTGGCCATGGCGGCGATTTGCGGGAGGTGGGTGATGGCTATGATTTGATGCAGGCGTGAAAGCTTTTTCAGGCTCTTGCCGACCGCTTCGGCGACTCGGCCGCTGATACCGGTATCAATTTCATCAAAAATAAGGATCGGGAGCTTGTCTGATCCGGCCAGTGCGCTTTTCATGGCGAGCATGATCCTTGAAATTTCACCACCGGAGGCCACCTTCACAAGTGGTCTTGGTTTTTCACCGGGATTGGCTGAAATAAGGAATTCAATCCTATCGTAACCGGTGCTGAATGCAGCAAAATGAGTTCCTTCAATTTCGATTTCCCCGTCACTCAGTGCCTCATGCGATATGCTGACAATAAAGGTGGCATTTGGTATGCCGAGTTCTGCCAACTGCTCCTGAATGATGGTTTCAAGGCGGTGTGCAGCTTGCTGCCGTTTTACTGAAAGGGTTCCGGCAACTGTTGAAAGTTCTTTTTTCTGCAGGGTGATTTGTTGCTCGATAAGGTTGATCTCCTCTTCAAGGTTCTCCTCAAGGGCAATCTTTTCATCAAGCTCATTTTGCAGCTCAATCAGCCCGGAGAGAGTGCGTCCATACTTTTTGCAGATGCGCTGAAGCTTGAGCTGGCGTTCGCGCAGTGAGTCAAGTCTGTCGGGGTTAAAATCAATTTCTGAGCGGTAGCTGCGGGTGAAGCGTGCAAGTTCATCAATAATACTTTTGGCCGTACGGGTCTCCTCAAGATGGATCTCAAAGCGTTTGTCAATGCCGGCAAGTTTTTCAAGGATTTGGACTCCTGAAGCTATTGAGGAATAAATAGAGTGCTCGCTGTCGTAGAGCAGTTCGCTCAGATCAGTGCTGAGAGTGAAAAGGGTTTCGGCATTTTCAAGCAGTGTTATTTCGGTCTCGATACTCTCGTTCTCGCTGCTTTTCAGGTCAAGAGCGTTGAGCTCGTTCAGTTGAAAGTCAACCATCTCTTTTTTGTCGTGGATCTCTGTTGCCTCTTTTTTAAGCTTGCCCAGTTGATGCTGCACTGCCTGAAGCGCTGAAAGGGCTGCTTTGTATGCGGTCAGTTCGGGTGCGCAGAAGGCGAAATCATCAAGCATGGTTTCATGCGTTTCGGCATTCAGCAGCAACTGGTGTTCATGCTGGCCGTGCAGGTCAATGAGTACATCTCCAACCTGTTTAAGGAGTGCTACCGTGCTCGGTGTATCGTTGATGAAGCAGCGGGACTGGCCGCCCGTTGAGAGCTCCCTGCGGAGAATGATTTCGGCTGTTGTTTCTATCTCTGCTGAATGCAGAAGGGTATTGATCTTTTTCGAGCGAACCTCTTTGAATACCGCTTCGATGACCGCTTTGGTTGTGCCCGATCGTACCAGATCGCTGCTTGCACGGTCACCAAGTACCAGACTCAGTGCTCCAATAAGAATGGATTTACCGGCACCGGTCTCTCCGGTAATAATGGTTAATCCCGGCGTGAACTCAATGGTTAACTCCTGGATCAGTGCGTAATTTTTGATATAAAGGCTGAAAAGCATGGCCGGGCATCTTGGTGTTGTTGCGTCTGCTCAATATCGCGCAAGAATTGTTTCTCCGGCGCGGGTTATCTGGCCTGGTTGAACTACTACTGAAACTGAAGAAGGAAAGATGAGATCGACCCTCGAACCGAACTTGATCATACCAAACCTTTCGCCCGCCTTGACCGTTTCACCGCTCTGAAGTTTACAGACGATTCTTCTTGCTAAAAAACCGGATACCTGATTGAAGAACAGCTCTATCTCTCCGTTGTCAATGCCGATCTCCATTCTCTCATTGCTCTCCATGCTTCGGGCGTCGAACGCCATCAGAAATTGACCTGGAGAGTAGCGCAGATGAATAACTTTTCCGCTGAGCGGTATGCGGTTGACATGAACGTTGAATGGTGACATAAAGATACTGACCAGCGTCGAGGATTTGCCGAGAACGTTATGGTCATGCTGCTGCACAAGGAGGATTTTACCATCGGCAGGTGCCAGAATAGCGCGTGGTTCAGCGGGAATATTCCGTTTCGGGTCACGAAAAAAATAGAGGGTAAAGAGGATGGCGATACCTGCGGTAAGCAGGAGTGATATTCTGGCCCAGAGAGGGAAAAGCAGGGCGCCAGCGCCGATGAGAAAGCAGAGGAGAAAAATCTTTATCATGGTGCTCTTGCCGTAGGGAGTAAACATCTCTTTTTGTCTATGATCGGTTATTTCATGATAACTCCCCCCATGATAATTATTTATCTTGTACCTGTAAAAAAAGGTGAAATATATTTTCATTTTTTTTGCAATCAGGGTCAGGATTAACTCATAATTTTTATTTCAAATAAGGTATGAGAGCGGTGAAAAGGTGAATAGCCTGGAAAAAAAGTTTCTTGAACAAGTCAGAACAAGGCTGCTGGTTGAAGATGGCGAGAGAGTTCTTGTTGCTGTTTCCGGAGGGCCTGACTCTATGGCCATGCTCTCACTCTTTTGTGCGGTACAGCCAGTGCTGCGCTGTGAGATTGCCGTGGCACACTGCAACTTTCAGCTTCGCGGCGATGAGAGTGATACTGAGGAGCGCTTTGTGCGCCTTCACTGCCTTTCGCTTGGTCTGGAGTGTTTTGTTGAGCAGTTTGACACTTTGCACTATTCCAGGGAGAGAAAGAGGTCTGTTGAGGAGAGCGCCAGAATTCTGCGGTACGCTTTTTTTGAGCGTGTGATGGAAGAGCATGGGTTTAGCAGGATTGCTACCGGCCACCATGTCAACGATAATGCCGAGACGATGCTCTTTAATCTTTTCAGGGGGGTCTCTCTAATGGGCTTGAAAGGTATCCGGGCCCGTCATGGTAAAATCATCAGACCGATGCTCCTCTTTCATAAAGCAGATATTATCGCATATCTGAAAGAAAAAGGCATTGCCAGCAGAACAGATGCGAGCAATCTGGTCAACGACTATGACCGGAATTTTATCAGAAACCGTGTTATTCCGCTGATTGAGGAGCGCTTTCCTTATAAACTTATGCCATCGCTTCAGAGACTTTCGGAACAGGCGGGAGAGCTTGAAGAGTTTCTTGAGCTTTATTTTGAGAACCTTCTTGAGCGGGAGCCAGGGCTGACACTTACGGAGGGAAAGCTTGATGTCCATGCTTTGCAGCGGCTCATGATCTTTGAGCAGAAAGAGGTTTTCAAGAGGGCTTTACAGGATATGGATACTTCTGTTGATGCTCAGACCCTTCAGAAGCTTGTTGATCTATTAAATACACAGCCCGGAAAAATGGTTATGGCCGGGCGGCAATTGCGGGTTCGCTGGAAAGGAGCATCGCTTTTATTTATGCGTGATACTCCTTGAACTATAGCTGGCTACCGGTTCTCTCTTGCATGTTGAAAGAGCTCAAGAGGGAGATTGGCGTGAATGATGACTGATTCAAGATTCTGCTCGATCTCGATTTTTTTAAGCAGTTGTTTTGTCTGTCCAGCTGTTCTGGTGCCCGACAGCTCTGAAAGTTTTACTGCGCCCCAGAGGAAAGTGGATGCGAAATAGGCTCCCCGCCTGGTTGAGTAGACCCATTCGCTTTGCCCCTCAATGCCATTGTTGAATTTAACAGAGAGTGCGAGGTTCTGGATACTGTTCAGGTTGCCAAGGGATTTAATATCCTGGTTTGCTGAAGTGAGACTTTGAAGAGCTCCTATGGTCCAGACTGCGGAGGGGAGTGCAAACCAGAGATCTGATTTGTAGACCGCTTTGTTGATCAGTGTTGTGGTAAGTGAGTCCCTCTGGTAAAAACTTCCTGTTGGTACAAGGAACTCTTGAAGCATTTTTCTGTTGTTTGCCAGTGCTATTTTGCGCGGGCTGAGTGTGCAGAGCCAGAGAGTGCGGTCGAGGGCGTAACATTGGTGGCCGCCAATGGTTTCAGTGGTTGTGCTGTGTGATTTAAGAAAGGATTCCGGGATTTTTTTTGAAAAAGGGCCCCATGCAATACCCAGAAAGTCCTGTTCTTTGTACCCATGGCGTTTAAAGCTGATCAGCAGGGTATCAATGTCGATTGCCGGGTTTATCTTTGCAGCTTTCATGAGGTAGTCAAGCTGACCTTTGGGCTGAAAGAGCGGGGCTTTTTTCAGGGAGTCTGGAATGATTTTCTGCCAGAGGCTGCTTTGGCGGATATCTTTAAGGCCAATGTAGATCAGGGCATCTGATTTTCCAGGAATGTGATCAATAATTGTTTTAAGCTCAGGGGTGAGGGGTTCAGGCTGAAGACGTGGTTTAGGGTTGTTGATCCAGAAAACAACAGCAAGAAAGCAGAGAAACGCAATAACACTTATTGACAAGAGGAGTCCTGCTCCTTTTTTCAGAGAACGTTTTTCGGGTGTTGCTTCAGGTTCTGGATTCCTTGGCATACTGCAGCTGATTAAGATTTGTTTTTAATTGCCTGACGGGCCAGCTCGTCACAGCGATTGTTGTAAGGGTTGTCGCTGTGGCCCTTAACTTTATGAAAGGTAACCTCCTGCACTCTAATTAACGTCAGGATTTTTTGCCAAAGGTCAATGTTTTCAACTTTTTTTTTTGCCGCTGTTTGCCAGTTGTTGGCTGTCCATCGTTTCAGCCACCCCTCATTGATGGCGTTGACCAGATAGCTTGAGTCGCTGTAGAGGTGAACCTCGCACGGCTCCTTGAGTGCTTCGAGCGCTTCTATGGCTGCGCTGAGTTCCATGCGGTTGTTGGTGGTAGCAGGTGAGTATCCTGAAATTTCACGGACGGACGAGCCGTACATCAGGAGTGCACCCCAGCCGCCTTTTCCGGGATTGCCACTGCAGGCACCGTCGGTGTATATGATTATCTTTTTTTTCATCGACAAAAAAAAGCTCAACCTTTGATGATTGAGCCTTTAAAAAAATAGTGAATAATCGTCTATGTCCGAGCTTATTTCAGCAGCTTGGCGAGTTCGGCGGTTCCGGTTTTTGCGATAATTTTCATGGCTTTAGCTGAAAGCTTAACCTTTACAAACCGCTTTTCCTCTTCGATCCAGATTCTTTTGGTATGGAGGTTCGGCTCAAAACGGGTACGGACATGGTTGTTCGCATGGGAAACCGTATTACCGTATTTTGGTCTTTTGCCGGTCAGAAAACAAACTTTAGACATGGTGCAATCAATTGGTGTTAAAAAAACGATTCGGAATATAACAATAGTTTTGCAATCCCGAAACCTATTGTTTCAGGGCCTGATGCCGACAGCGCAAACCATCATGGATAAAACATAGAGCAGGGTGCCGAAAGCGTTGTACCAGACAGCTTTTTCCCTTGGGTTTGCAATCAGGATTTTCTGCATTGGAAGCTGGGCGACCAGCAGTATCAGGGCAATCACGGTTGCTGTCAGGGATCCCTTGAGAAGCAGAATGGAGATTGCTGCAAGTTGAGCGACATCCATAACAACCGCAGCAAGGATAGCGGCTCTCTTTTCGCCAAGCTGTACAGGAATGGAGGCAACTTTGCGGATATTGTCTCCAACAACTGATTTAAAGTCGTTGAGTGTCATGATGCCGTGTGCACCAAGGGAGAAGATAATGGCAAGTGCAATGGTTTCACGCGAAGGAATCCCTTGCGTAATGGCAAAGCTACCCGTAAGCCATGCGACTCCTTCGTAAGCAAGCCCGACAATAAGGTTGCCGAACCAGCCGTTTCTTTTGGCCCTTATAGGTGGGCCTGAGTAAGCGTGCGACATGAGCACACCGACAAAAGCAATGACAACGACATAGGGGTGAATGGAGAGAGCGACAAGAAAACCTGTAACGATAAGAGCGAACGTAATAAGCCAGCTGGCAGATTTTGAAATTTTACCTGCCGGGATAGGACGATCTGGTTCATTGATGGCATCAACCTCCCGGTCAAAGTAGTCGTTCATCGTCTGCGACATGGCGCACATGAGAGGCCCGGCAAGGAGAACGCCTCGCAGAAGAATAGACCAGTTTGCAGCAATACCTTCGCCGGTTGATACCACACCACAGGCAAATGCCCACATGGGCGGGAACCATGTAACCGGCTTCATGAGCGGAATGATTGCGGAGGGCTCAATCCTGAATCCTGGCTTGTTGACGTTTTCCAGAGCCCTCTGGATTGCCTTTTGCCTGGAATCGCTCACTCCTGATGAGCGAAGCTTGTCGCTGATGCTTTGATGCATTTCAGGGTTTAGCGTTTAGCGCGTCCGTTAATGGGTATAATGATTCTTGCTATGGCTTTAAAACAAGGCAGTTAGTATACAAGTTTTTTGGCAAAAAAGATAAGAATTTAGTTTACAGCCAGTTTGTGTCTTGCAGAGAGTTCAGCGTTTATTTTCAGGATGTCGTTAAATTTTTTCCCGGCATGACCGCTTTCCAGGGCCTCTTTAGCAAGGATAAAGCCATCATTGATGCAGTCTGCTTTTCCTGAAACATAACAGGTCATGGCAGTGGTGAAGAGTGCTGCATCAAGGTGTGCCTGAGGGGCGCTGCCGTCAAGGATATTGCGTATAATGAGTGCGTTTTCATCCCTGTTGCCTCCATGGATTTCTGATAGAGCGTGTCTGTTCAGTCCGAAATCTTCAGGATAGACCGTATGGCGGGTGACAGTGCCGTTATGGATTTCAATAATATCAGTTGCCCCGTTGAGGCTCGGCTCATCAAGTGCGATACCCTCTTCAGTCATGGAGTGCACAATCATGGCATGTCGGGTTCCTGTCTGTACAAGCACTTCTGTGTAGAGTTCCATAAGTTCCCTGTTGAAGACACCTACAAGCTGGCGTTGTGCCCTTGCGGGATTAATCAGTGGGCCGAGAATATTGAAAATGGTTCTTATGCCGAGTTCGTGGCGGATATTGGCAACCTTTTTCATTGAAGGGTGGTAAAGGGGAGCAAAGAGGAAGGCAAATCCTGTCTGTTCAAAGAGCTCTTTTGTCGCTTCCGGGGGCAGGTCGATAGCAAAGCCGAGTGCTTCAAGAACATCGGCACTTCCGCAACTGCTTGTTACCGAACGGTTTCCATGTTTGGCGATGCTGACACCGGCACTGCTGGCAATAATGGATGCAGTTGTTGAAATATTAAAGGTACCTGCATGATCACCGCCGGTTCCGCAGGTATCGACCACATCATCATTAAGGATGAGGGTGTTGGCTTTTGCCATAAGGCTGTAGTATGCACCGGCAGCTTCAGTCGGGGTAACCCCTTTTTTCTGCAGGAGGGCAAGCATTGCAGCGATAACAATCTCTGAAAAATAACCATCCATTATGCTGTTCATGCAGAATGTCATCTCTTCCTGTGAATAATTCTCTCCTGCAAGCAGCTTTTGCAGTAACTTCTTTTGCGGCATTGAGCGTATTGGTTGGCAAATGAGTGCGAATATTTGTAAATGTAAATAATAAGAAGAATTGATTGTATTGTAAAAGGCTGATTATGGTCGCGCTGTAAAAAGTATGAAACTTTTGGATTTTATGGATAGTAAACAGATATCACCATTTCGAGAAGAAGCTCTCCGCATGGTGCTCATGAAGATGATGAGCAGGGCACTCGATGCCTGTATTGTTACCGACCTTTCTGTTATCCGCTGGCTCACCGGCTTCAGCGGCTCAAACGGAAGACTGCTCATTACACGTGAAAAAAGCTGGCTGTTTACGGATTTCCGATATAAGGAGCATGCTGCCCGTGAAGTTGATGTGGCCGAAGTGGTTATTGCCGGTGATGGATTTGCTGCAGAACTTGGATCTGGGCGCTATCATCTCGGAGAAACTGTTGCTCTCCAGTCGGACAATATTACCTGGCACGAAGCTACCTTGCTGATTGAACAACTTCATGGCAAGCAGCGGGTGATACCGGTTGATACTTTTTTTGACGAGTTCAGAATGGTGAAGCATGAGCTTGAGCTGGTGAAGATGCGTCGTGCGGCTGAAATCAGCGAGCTTGTCTTTGAAAAAGTGCTACCAATGATCTCACTCTTCGCTACGGAACTTGACATTGCAGCCGAGATCTCTTTTCAGCATAAAAAGTTTGGAGCAGAAAAAGACTCTTTTGACCCTATTGTTGCTGGAGGGCCTCGCTCTGCCATGCCTCATGCCAAGCCTTCAACGGCAACATTCAAGGCGGGAGAGTTGATTGTTATCGATATGGGATGTGTCTATGAAGGCTACGCCTCCGACCAGACAAGAACAGTTGCCCTCGGTCATGTTTCCAGCGAAGCCCGCAATGTCTATCGAATTGTCAAAGAGGCACAGGAGCTCGGAATAGTTTCGGCGCGCTGTGGGATGACCGCCAAAGAGCTTGATGCAGAGGTTCGCGGGTTTATCAAAGCTCATGGCTACGGCAACGAGTTTGGCCACGGCCTTGGCCACGGTGTTGGTTTTGAGGTGCACGAGGAGCCCAGGATCAGCCCGAAAGGGGAGCATGTGCTGCAGGAAAATATGGTATTTACCATTGAGCCTGGTATTTATCTGCCTGGAAAATTCGGGGTGCGGATTGAGGACACGGTAGTAATGGGCCCGCATGGTGCTCTACCGCTACAGGGCTCCAGCAAAGAGCTTCTCGTTTTATGATAACAGCATTGCTTGATACACAATGAACACTCCTTATTGCATGGTTATTATCACCGCTCCTGACCGTGAAGAAGCTGAAAATCTTGCGGACGGTATTCTTAACAACCGACTTGCAGCATGCGTACAGATGGCTGATATCAGGAGCTTTTTTCTCTGGGAAGGAGCGATGCAGAAAGAGAGCGAGGTTGCTCTGTATATCAAGACCACAGAAGCACGCTACAGCGACCTTGAAGCCTATATCCGGGAGTATCACCCCTACGACGTGCCCGAAATCATCAAGCTCCCGGTAACCGGTGGATTACCCGGCTATCTCAACTGGCTCGACTCAACCACCGCTAATCCTCAATCCTAAGCTATAAGAGCTTATTTACGAACAAGCTCTATGCAACACCTCACTAAAAAAGACCATAAGTCCCATTTGTCCCTTGTGTCCTTTCAGTCCATTCCCTCTCTTCAAGTTCTTTTCAGCAATGCCTTGATGTTAACAGTAAAAGATGCCATCACAAGGAGGGGGCTGGCGTTGCGTTCGATGCTGCGGATGGCATCTTCGGTGATGGTTGATATCTGGAAGAAATCAGGATTGGGAAAGTTTTTTACAAAACGGTCAATTGCACCGATAATATCCGGGTTGTTCACTCCCTGAAAGTCGGGATTAATCCTGCGGTGGTTGACATCCTGAAAGAAGAGTAGGAGAGCGGCAAGATAAAGCGTGAGATCGCTGCGCGAAAGGTTTTTTGCGTTCTGTTCGCAGGCAGTAATGGCTTCATGGAATCGGCTTGGTGTCAGTACCTTCCGAAGAAAGTCGAGCGCCTGGTCGCGGAGCATAATGGTAGCTGTTTCAGATGGGTTGCTGTCGCGACTGTTGATAAGCTCCCATGCCAGGCGGAGGTTGCCTCTCGAAAAGCTGACGATGAAGCTCAACTCAGGATCGATGATTTCCGGGCGGTTTTGTTGCAGCCAGAGTCTGAGTTCAACGGCGGTAACTCGGGAGAACTTTATGGCTTGGCATCGTGAGCGGATTGTCGGCAGCAGGGCTTCAGGTCTTGAAGAAACAAGAATAAAGATAACGTGGGCGGGGGGTTCTTCGAGGAGTTTCAGCAGCTTGTTTGCGGCTGAAGGGTGCAGCCTTTCGGCCTGTGAAATAATAAAAATTTTCTTGCTTCCCTCTCTTGGCATAAATGCGGCCTTATGCTGAAGGGTGATAATCTGTTCAGTGAGAATGCCCATGGAACGTTCCATGGCTGGAGAAAAATAGGGGTTTTGTTTTTTTTGCTCTATCAGTGCATCGTAGCGCTCTTTTGCTTCGGTAAAGCGCTTGTTCTCTTTTTTTACGGAGTCACCGGGATCTAGCAGTGCTGATTCTACAGGAAAAACATACTCGACATTTGGATGCATGAACGATTTGATCAGCAGGCAGTCCGGGCATATTCCGCATGCTCCTTCACTGCTGGAACCGTCCTCGGAGCGACAGTTCAGGATAGATGCAATTTCAAAGGCTACCGACTCTTTTCCCGACCCCACAGGGCCGGTGAAAAGATAGGCATGAGCAAATCGACCTGTTTCAAGTGCTTTCCGCACTATGCGGGTCTGCTGCTTTTGACCTATAATGTTTTTCCAGCTCATGCCTGCCTTGCCGGGCTCAGATGAAGGTCAGCCAGTTGTATGGATCTTCGCCGGTTTTGACGATTTTCAGATATTCATGTTGCAGTGCTTCGGTAATCGGGCCACGTTTTTCATTGCCGATTGGGTATTTGTCAACACTTCTGACAGGTGTTATCTCTGCAGCGGTGCCAGTCAGGAAGATTTCGTCGGCAATATAGAGTGCTTCACGCGGGATAAGCGTTTCGCGGACTTCATAACCAAGCTCTTTTGCTATGTGCATGACGGCATAACGGGTAAAGCCAGGAAGAATCGACTGGCCCGACATTGGGGTATAGATGATCCCGTCGCGGATGACAAAAATATTTTCACCGCTTCCCTCGGAAACATAGCCGTTGACATCGAGAGCGAGTCCTTCGGCATAGTCGTCCATCAAAGCTTCCATTTTGATGAGCTGCGAGTTCAGGTAGTTGCCTCCTGCCTTTGCCAATGCTGGCATGGTATTTGGAGCTGGCCTGTTCCATGAGGAGACGCGAACGTCAACGCCGTTTTCAAGGACATCTTCTCCAAGGTAGGCGCCCCATTCCCATGTGGCAATGGCAACTTCGATAGATGCCCGGTGAGGATTGACGCCGAAAGCTCCCTGCCCGCGGTACACAAGTGGACGGATATAGCAGGATTTATGACTGTTGGCGTGAATGATGCTGATAACGGCGTCCTTCAGCTCTTTTTCGGAGTAGGGAATTTCAATACGGTATATTTTTGAAGAGTCTCTGAGACGTCTGATGTGCTCGTCCAGAAAAAGTACTGCTGAGCCCTTAAGGGTTTCGTAGCAGCGGATTCCTTCAAAGGTTGATGAACCGTAGTGGACAACATGCGATAGAATGTGGATTTTTGCATCAATCCAGTCGATCAGTTCGCCGTTCATCCAGATTTTAGCTGTCTTGTTCATGATGCAGGTATTGGGTGTTAAAACATTAGCGGCCTTAAACTCAAAGATAGCTTGTTTTGAGTTTTTTAAAAGAAAATGCCGGTGTTTTTCTTCAGTTATCGGGTGATTGGAACTCTTTGGTATAGAAAAGCAGAACAATCAAAAGCCCCCGCTCCTTTCAGAAGGGGGCTTTTCTTTAGGGTTACCTGCCGGGGGTCAGTAGATTCTTTCGTAAACTCCCTCTACCTCTCTAAGAATTGGTTCAAATGCTACCGGTTTGCGTCCAAAGCAGATGCCCAGAGACTCATACATGGCAACATGTTCGAGATCGACATGGCGCTGAGTAATTGCTTTGCCGGATTCAATGAACTCGATTTTGCGTCCCTTGACCTTGGAGATTGTTACACCGGATTTGCCATCGAGCAAAAGTAGTATTGCACCTGCTCCCGCTTCAAAGCCGAAGTTGATGTCGTATGCTGACGAGTTGCCTGAGCGGACAAGGTGGCCGGGCTGTATAACGCGAACTTCTGGAATTTCGTAGATTCCTTCGACAAACATGCCGGTCTCTTTCATGAACACCGGAATGGCGGGATCTGTTTTCAGTCTTTTCTGAATTTCCTGGGCGGTAAATTTGCCTGCTCCGGCAAGCTTTTTGTGGCCGAAAGCATCAATACCTGCTGATTCATCGACGATATCGCTACCGTCTGCATTTTTCAGTCCTTCAGCAACAACAATGGTGTAGGTTCCGCTATGGACATCGCTCTCTCTGATCCTGCGGGTAAAGCGTTCGGCGAGGTGTTCGTAGACAATATCCCAGTCAGCTGGAATTTCAGGGATAAGAATACAGTCTGCTTCAGCTGCTATGCCGCTGCGAAAAGCTGTATGTCCTGCGTAACGGCCAAATACTTCGGTAACAAGCACCCTGTTGTGTGTTTTACCGGTTGTTTTCAGGTCATGGACAAACTGTGCGATACGGTTGATGGTGGAATCGCCGCCGACTGAGTAGGTCTGCAAGTCGAGATCCATGGTTTTCGGCGCATGGATGCACTGAATTCCTTTCTGGTTGAGATCAACCATCACGCTGCCCGAATCGTCACCACCGCTGATAATAAGAGCGTCAAGCTCGAATTTTTTCATACCGGCCTTGATGCGGGTGTACTTTTCAGGATTGCTGATTGCCTTGATTTTAACTCTTGAATGTCCTGCTTCGGAACCGGCAAAATTTGCGTCAAACCGATCAAGACGCTCCTGGTCAAGAAGGACAATTGTCTCTTGATCAATAAGGTTGTAGAGGCCGGCATAGCCGTTAGGGATGATGTAGAGTTCAAGTCCTTTTGCCAGAGCCATCATTGCTGCGCCTTTCAGCACTGCATTGAGCCCGCCGCAATCTCCTCCGCTGGTTAGAATGCCAATTTTTTTCACTGTTATGATCTCCTATTCAATGCTAAGGTTAGTATTTAATGGTCAAATTCATTTATTTGTCAGGAAAATAATTCTTCCTGCATCTGGCAGTTAAAATAGATTTTTTGCGTGATTTTTCAACAACAAGCCTCAAAATTAAATAACAGCTGATTTTCCCGGAAAAAGAGTGAAATGCGGATTTTGATATGAATTACCTGGATCAGGCGAGGATTGCATTTGTGCATCTCAGGGAGAGAAAACGCCAGACCATCCTCACTGCTCTTGGTGTGGCTGTAGGCTCAGCTATGCTGGTGACTACCATTTCAGTTGCACGGGGTTCCTCATCGAATGTTATTGCCAAGGTCATTGATACGGTTCCGCATGTGCTGATCAGCGCTGAAAGGGTTGTTCCACTGGTGCCTGAAAATATTGTTGAGAGGCATGGGGGAGTGGTGGCTATGGTAACCAAGAATATTAATCTGGATGTTCAGGAGGTTATCAAGAACTATGCAGGGGTTGTTGAGAGTATTCGTCATGTTGAAGAGTTAAGGAGTATATCTCCTTTTGTGCTCAGTAAACTGCTGGCACGTAATAAAACCCGATTTACCCCCTGTGTTGCCCGAGGTGTTGTCCCTCATCTTGAAGCCAATATTGCCGGATTGCAAAAAAATCTGCTTGACAAAAACGCTCTTGAAGAGCTTGCCTATACACCGAATGGCATTCTTGTTGGTGATCTTCTGGCCAAAAAACTTAATGCAGGCTACCGTGACAGAATTGTGCTTGTTACAAAAAAAAGCGAAGAGTTTCCTGTAACAATAGTCGGTCGATTCAGCAGTGGCTTTAATGCCAAGGATGAGCGGGAGGCTTATATCAATCTCTCTCTTGCCCAGAGAATGGAGGGGATTGCCTCGAATTCTGTTACCGGCATTGGGTTGAGAACGGCTTACGTGGAGCGTGCTTCCGAGACGGCTGCGAAGGTGCAGGCGTTGAGCGGATACAAAAGCGAGAGCTGGGATGAAACCAACCGTAACGTTATTGAATTTTACAACCGGAATGCCATGATTACCTTGGTATTGGTTGGGTTTGTTTTTATTGTGGCGGGTCTCGGTGTTTCATCGGTCATGACAACAGTGATACTGCAAAAGGTAAAGGATATAGCCATCTTGCGCTCCATGGGAATGCAGGGGAAGATTATCACCCGCATTTTCATGCTTGAAGGATTTATGATCGGTGTTTTAGGGGTGGTGATTGGCAGCCCGATGGGGCATGTGATCTGCCATCTTGTTGACTCAATCCGTTTCGAGGCAAGTACTGCTGGAGTGTTGAAAAGTGATAGAATTACTATTATTGAACAGCCTGAAGCTCACCTGATTGTGATAGTTTTTGGCATTCTGATTGCGGTGCTCTCTTCCTGGAGCCCGGCCAGAAAGGCTACGCGCTATATGCCGGTGAGCATTCTCAGGGGCGAAGTCGGGGCTTAGAGAGAACGGATAATGCATACTGCATGTGCAGCTGCACCCTCTTCACGACCAATATAACCAAGCTTTTCGTTGGTTGTTGCTTTGACAGAGACCTCTCCGATTTCAATACCGAGAGAGCGTGCAATGTTTTTACGCATTTCTGTAATATATGGAGCAATTTTTGGCGCTTCAAGCAGCAGCATGGCATCGACATTCATGGTCTTGTAGCCATGCTTTTCAAGCAGCTTTCCGACATGCCTGAGCAGAATCATGCTGTCGATATCCTTGAATTCCTGACTTGTATTTGGGAAATGCAGGCCAATGTCTCCCAGTGCAGCTGCGCCAAGAAGTGCATCGCTGACTGCATGAAGCAGAACATCGGCATCACTGTGACCGTCAAGTCCTTTGTCTCCAGGGATATGAACACCGCCGATTACAAGCTTACGACCTTCTAAAAAAGGGTGGACATCAATACCAATTCCAATGCGCATAGTTATTATATTCAAATGTTATATCAGCCGGGTATCAAAGATAGAATAAATCGGGAATAATCAGAATTTGATAGCAGAACTCTCCGAAAAAAGCTGTAAAATAAGAGTGTGTTTTTCCTTTATACTGTCTGTTTGTAAGATTGCCGTTTAAGCAGTGTTATATTTTTCTGAAAATTTTCATAGCCAGAGGGAGGCGAGGGACTCTGTATGATCTTTCTTCGACTACAGCGTTTTTTTTGGATGTGTGCCGGAACTCCGGTTTCCATTATTGAAAAATATCCAACTGATCACAGCAAATATTTTGGTATAGGGGCAACCATTTTTTTTACGGCGCTTTTTGCTGCGTTATCGGGAGGTTACGCCATCTATTTTGTTTTTGCCGGCAGTGCTTATGGCGAATGGTGGTCTCTTCTTTTTGGTCTTATCTGGGGTTTGGCAATCCTCAATCTTGATCGTTCAATTGTTTCCGGTATCAACAAAACCTCCAAAGGGCTGAAACAGTTTTTGCAGGCCTCTCCCCGACTGGTCTTTGCTGTACTGATTGCCGTTGTTATTGCCCGTCCTCTTGAATTGAAAATATTTGACAAGGAGATCCATGAGCAGCTTCGTGCGCGCTATCTTTCAGAGCAAAAAGAGCGGATTGTAAAAGTCCAGCAGTCATTTACCGAAAAATATGCCATTGAACTTGCGCAGATAAAAACCTTTCAGGAAGAGTACGACAAGCTGAGCAGTGAGGTGAATCGTTTACGTGAGGAGTTGAAACAGGAGGTTTTTGGTTCCCGTACCTCAACGACCTCTGGCGTGCAGGGATATGGTACCTATGCAAAAAACAAGGAAATGGTTGTGACGGCAAAGCAGACCAGGCTTGAGTTTCTGGCGTCACAGCTTGCCGAACTGCATGGGTATATGAGCAGGCAGAAAGCTGCCGAAGGTATCAACAATCAGATGATGTTGACTGATGAGAGTCTTGACCGCAAAGCTGCCTTTGCTGGTTTTGCTGACCGGAACTGGGCGCTGGCTGAATTGACTCACTCGTCGAGTGATGTGAGCCGATCTTCTGCCAATGCGATTATATTTATCACCATGCTTTTTATTGTCTTCGAATGCGCACCTCTCATTGTCAAGCTGCTTGCTGATGCCGGTCCATCGGACGTTGACATAAGGGAGTCAGAATCAAGAATTATCTCAGAATTAATCAACAATACATCATCTTTTTCAACTCAAAGAAATGCTCGGGAGTACCAGCGTCCAGGTTCAAAAATTCTCACTCGGCGCCCGAGGAAGTACTATTCAAATACCAGAGGCTGGAGACGATAGCATACAGGCCTTACAACCTCTTCTCCCATCTGTCCCATCTGTCACTTTAGTCCTTTTTCTCTTAGTCAGTTACAAGACTTCCGCAGTATTCCCCAAGAGCTATCGCACCTGAAGCAGAAAAATATTGTTCAATGGCCATGGCAATATTGCTGCCAATATCGGGGTAGACAAAGTTCATGGTGCCAATCTGCACAGCTTTTGCTCCGGCAAGCAGAAACTCCATGGCATCCTCAAATCCTGCTATGCCTCCCATGCCAACCACCGGAATGGTGACAGCGTTGAAGACCTCCCATACTTTTGCAAGAGCAATTGGTTTTATTGCTGGTCCGGATAGACCTCCTGTAATGTTTTTCAGCAGTGGCCTTCGTGTTTTATAGTTTATTGCCATGCCTACAACGGTGTTGATGAGTGAGACGGAATCGGCACCTGCTTCTTCCGCGGCAAGAGCAATGGAGCTGATGGAGGTGACATTCGGTGTCAGCTTGATCATGAGGTGCCTGTCGGTTACTTTGCGCAGTTCCGAGACAATTTCAAAGGTCGCATCCCGGCTGACTCCCATAATCATGCACTCGCCTTTGACGTTCGGGCAGGAGAGGTTGATTTCATAGCCGCTGAGACCTTCGACATGATTCAGCCTCGATACTACTTCAGTGTATTCGTCGATAGAACGTCCAGCAATATTGACAATGACTGCGGTATCAAGAGTACGGAGAAAAGGGACTTTATCGGTAATGAAACGTTCAATTCCGACATTAGCCAGTCCTATGGCATTGATCATGCCTGACGGAGTTTCGGCGATACGCTGGGGAGGATTGCCGGTTCTTGGTTCAAGGGTAATTGCCTTGGTTACAATGCCTCCGATTTTTGAAAAGTCGCAGAGCTGACTGAGTTCTTCACCGTATGAAACTGTGCCTGATGCAAGGAGTACCGGTGATTTCAGGTCAAGACCACGGCCGAGAGAGAGTGCTGCGGAGGGTGCAGAGTTGGCGGTTCCGTGTTGGCTCATATTGATTGGTGCTTGAAGAAGAGTGGATGAAGCGTGATGGTTGTTTATCGCGCATCTCCTATCCCTGATCCGGTGTTAGCCAAAACAGGGATAAAAAAGCATGCGGCAATGTCTAAACCGTTCAGTTCTCCGTTATTTTCTGTTCAGGTAGTAGCTGGTTGCATACTCCTTGACCATTCTATGGGTATTGTATTCCGGAGCAATGGTTGCAATGGCATTCCGGATTTTTTTGATCCATTGGAGAGGTATGTTATTCTCGTTGCGTTCGTAAAATGCCGGGATGATCTGGTTTTCCAGCACAGAGTACATTTTCTCAGCATCGAAACTATCCTGCTCTTCATGGTGTTCAAACGATTCGCCGTTGCCGATTGAAAAACCGTTTTCGCCGTTATAAGCTTCTGGCCACCAGCCGTCAAGGACGCTGAAATTCAGTCCTCCGTGCAGTACGGTTTTTTCACCCGATGTACCGCTTGCTTCCATAGGTCTTACCGGTGTGTTCAACCAGACGTCAACGCCCGATACCATCCGTTTTGCAACACCGAGGTTGTAGTTTTCAAGGAAAATAACCTTGCCGCTGAACTCAGGTCTGCGTGAGTGGTGAACAATCTGGCGGATGTAGTCTTTTCCTGCATCATCATGAGGATGTGCCTTACCGGCAAAGACAATCTGTAACGGTCTGGTCGAGCTGTTGATGATTTTGTTAAGGCGTTCAAAATCTCTGAAAATTAGTGGTGCGCGCTTGTAGGTAGCAAAACGTCTTGCAAACCCTATAGTGAGAACGTCGGGAGAGAAGGTGTTTGTTCTTGAGCGCAATGCGTCGTATTCACTGTGTATTGAATTGGTATGCTGATGAAACAACTGGTTGGTTAGATATCGGTCCATGAAATCGATAAAGTTACGCTTCAGGTTGTAACGCAGCGACCAGATCTCTTCATCGGTGACTTTAGCCAGAACAGCTTCAGCTGCCTCGTGTGAAAGACTCATGTCATCAACGCTGTCGGTGTATTGTTTCCAGAAACTGTCTGTATAGCCGCAAGTCCAGCTGCTGGCATGCACACCGTTGGTGATATGGCCAATTGGAACTTCTGATACCGGCTTTTCCGGATAGAGGTGCTGCCACATGGTGCGTGATACCTCTCCATGCAGCTTTGATACACCGTTGGCCGATCGCGACAGGTTGAGGGCAAGCACCGTCATGGTGAAAAGTCCGTAGATATTATTTTTGTCTTCCGCTCCAAGCCTCATCAGATCATCAAAGTTAATGCCGATCGTTGAGAGGTACTTGTCAAAGGTGTAATGCATCATATCGCTTGAGAAGCGGTCATGACCGGCAGGTACAGGAGTGTGGGTTGTGAAGACGCAACGTGAGCGGACATTTTCCATTGCTTCTGTATCGGATACTCCTTTTCTCAGCTCCATGGCGAGAAGTTCGAGCGTGAGGAAAGCGGAATGGCCTTCGTTCATGTGATAGACTGCAGGTTTTAAGCCGAGCTGCTCAAGAAGTTTTACACCGCCGATGCCGAGTAGAATCTCCTGGTTGATGCGCATGTTCTGATCACCGCCGTAAACTCTACAACAGATATCGCGATAGTGGGATTCATTTGCCGCAATATTGGTATCAAGCAGGTAAAGGGTTGCTCTGCCAACTTTAAGTTTCCAGGCCTGTGCAAAAACTTCACTTTGCGCTATATTAACGGAAATAATCAGGTCGTTGCCCTCCTGGTCTGTTACTTTTTCAATAGGCAGGTTTTCAGACAATTGCAGTGGATAATCTTCCTTCTGCCATCCGTCCTGGTTGAGGTGCTGGCGGAAGTATCCCTCTTTGTAGAACAGGGTGATTCCTTTGAAGTTGATACCGAGGTCACTGGCCGATTTCAGATGGTCTCCGGCAAGCACACCGAGTCCTCCGGAATAAATTCTGACGCTCTCATGAATACCAAACTCCGCACTGAAATAAGCGACAGGGTTCCTGACAATTTCCGGTGCGTTATTTTCAGCCCAGGTGTTTTTTTCGTTGAGGTAGGCGGTAAAACGTGCATAAACACGTTCTATCTTGTCGCCGAATTCACCACTACAGCGCGCTTCAAGTTCATCGTTGGATATATGCCTTAGGAGTTCAACCGGGTTATGGTTATTTCTTTCCCAAAGCAGCGGGGAGAGCTCTTCGAAAATCTGTTTTGCCTCTGTATCCCACGACCACCATAAATTTCTTGTCAGGGCTTTAAGGGAAGTTATTTTATTTTGCATATTTGAGAGGGATAATGTTTGCTTTTCTGCAACCGGGTTTATGAAAGGTACTATCTTTATTACTACTATAGCGGCATGGTTATCATGTCGGATAAATTCGTGCCACAGGCATTTTGTATTGGCCAATTTAGTGTTTTAGAATTAAAAACTGCAAGCCATAAAAAATTGATTACAGGGGTAGTAAAAATAGCGCATATATCGGATCTTCATATTTCCGGTATGCAGGATCGTCGGCAGCTCGGCTTTCTTGATCGTATGCTCGATCATTTCAACACAGAAGGGTACGATCATCTTGTCATTTCAGGTGATCTCAGCAACAGCGCAAACCCTGCTGACTGGAAAATTATCAGGGAAAAACTGGTAAGTCATGGTCTTTATCAATGGGAAAGGACAACGGTGATTGCTGGAAATCATGATCTGATCAATCTTGAAGAGGAGATGCGCTTTTATAATGCGCTGAATCCACTGCAAAGGGTAAGAAAAAAGGCTTTTGATCGCAAGGTTCTTGAGTTCTGTGTTTTTTTTCAGGAACTGATTACCGGTGAAGAGCAGGGAAATAAAGCATATCCATTTATCAAGATCATAAACTATTCATCGGTAAAGATTGCCATTGCTGCCCTTAACTCGGTTTATCCCTGGTACCCTGCCGATAACCCGCTTGGAGCAAGAGGTTCAATCAGCGCGGGAGAGTTGCGGGCCTTGAGTCATGCACATGCTCTCGCATCTCTTTCCGACTGTTTTGTTATTGGGCTTTGTCATCACGCTTACAAAGTGTACGGCACTGACTCTCCCATTGACCAGGCTTTCGACTGGACCATGGAACTGAAAAACCGTGATGAGTTTCTTGGAGTGATGAAGCTTATCCATGCCAGGCTAGTGCTGCATGGTCATTTTCATCGGTTTCAGTCCTATGGGGTTAATGATATAACCTTTATCAATGGGGGAAGTTTTCGATACAACCCCAACTGCTACAGTGAACTGCTTATAGAAGGGATGGGGAGCTGTACTCAGAAATTCATCACACTTCCCGTGAAAACATAAAAAAAGTATGGCTGACTTATAAAATCAGCCATACCGTAAGATGATCTTGTTATACTGTCAGGGTTCAGCTCTGACCCCTACGGGCAAGCTGTCGATCCATCATGATCAGGGCATGTCCTTTCTCTCCAGCCATTTTCAGGGTTTCAAGGATTGTTGATGCAGTGGCCTCTTCCTCAACCTGCTCGCTGATAAAGCCGTGGAGAAGCACTTGTGCAGCGTAATCTTTTTCCTCAAGTGCCAATTCATAGAGCTTGTTGATGAGTACAGTTATTTTGCGTTCGTGTTTAAGCACATCCTCGAAAAGCGCTGTTGGTGATTTGAATTCCAAAGGCGGCTGTTCAATTGCCTGAAGCTCAACACGCCCTCCTCTCTCGTTGATAAATTTGTAGAGTTTCATGGCGTGCTCTCTCTCCTCTTTGGTCTGGATTTTCAGCCAGCTGGCAAAACCGGGAAGGTTCTGCGACTCGGCGTATGCAGCCATAGAGAGGTAGAGATATGAAGAGGAGAGTTCGTGATTGATCTGATCGTTGAATGCTTTTTGAAGTGCTTTGCTGAGCATGGTAATTCCTCCTGCAGATTGAGTTTGTTATCTGGTAAACTGATAACAGATTAACACGGAGTGAGTGGTATTAGTTTCTCTTATTCTATTTGTTTTCTTTCATGTAGCTGCGAATTCTTTCGGCATGATCGCAATCTTCCTGATTGAGCTGTTTAAAAATAGTTGAGGAAAGGGAGTTGGTCGGGCTGTCAAGAAACTGCTGAAAATGGGATTCACCTGCAGCCAGTTCAAGATCGAGAGCAATTTGCAATGCTTCGTTCTTTGACGGAGGTGCATCTGAATATTTATTGATAAGCGCTGTAATCTTTGTGTTGGTATCGATGAGCGATTGCAGGTCTGTTGACAAGAGGTTATCCGGAAAAAATTCCATAGGCTGTGGTTGTTTTTTCTCCTGCTGAAGCAATGATGCGTGCCCTTGCTCTTCCATTGTCAACTCCCACCAGAAATCCTCATCTTCAGAAAAAGAGTCATGAAAAATGGTGTAGAGTTTGGCAAGGTTCAGTTCCAGCTTTATTGACTCGTCAAGATGTTTTTGCAGTGCAGGCATGGTCACTCTATTTATTACTTGTTACGGTAGGAAGCATACTCCTGAAGACTTTTAACACCGAACTCCTGATGGCGGATACAGTCAATGGCCTGTACTGATGCCTCTGCTGCTTCAATGGTGGTGACAAACGGAACATTGCTTAATACCGATGCTGCACCTATAGCCTCTTCGTCGTGCAGGGCTTTTTCGCCTCTTGGGGTATTAATGACAAAGTTAATCTTTCCGTGCTTGATAATGTCGAAAATGTTTGGGCGCCCGGCTTCACCCACCTTGAACACTTTTTTACACTCTATGCCGTTATCTGTCAAAAACTGGTGAGTACCTGCTGTGGCTATCAGATCGAAGTCCATACGGAAGAGTGCATTTGCAATGGCCAGTATGCGCTGGTTTTTATCCTGATCGTTTACACTGATGAAGACTGCTCCGGAGAGGGGGAGCTGCATGTTTGCTGCTTGATAGGCTTTGGCAAAGGCTTCCGGAAACTCATCGGCAAGGCTCATCGCTTCACCGGTTGAGCGCATTTCAGGGCCGAGGTAGACTCCTGATTTTACAAATTTGGAGAACGGAAAGACCGGTTCCTTGATGGCCATGTGTTTCAAGCCAAGTTCATCGCAATCTTTCAGGTCATACTCTTTTCGCAGATCGCTGAGTTTTTCACCAAGCATGACACGAGTAGCAATTTTTACCACCGGTATGGCGGTTGCCTTGCCGACAAAAGGAACAGTTCGGCTCGCTCTTGGATTGACCTCAATAACATAGACACTCTCATTCTGCACGGCATATTGAATGTTCATCAGTCCCACTACCTTGAGGTTTTTGGCCAAAGTGCGGGTATAGGACTTCATTGTGGCAATGACATTCGGGCTGATGTTGTGATAGGGAAGAATGGAGGTGGAGTCACCGCTGTGTATGCCTGCGGCCTCAACATGCTGCATGATGCCGCTGATCACGCAGTCAGTAGTGTCGGCAATGGCATCAATGTCAAATTCAACCGCTGTTTCCAGAAAGCGATCAATGAGGAGAGGATATTTTTCAGTAATAAAAAGCGCCTGATCGACATACTCTTTAAGCGAATCGTCATTGTAGACGATTTTCATTGCCCGGCCTCCAAGAACATAGCTTGGTCTTACCAGCGCAGGGTAGCCGATTCTTCTGGTGATGAGCTTGGCCTCTTCAAAGCTTATCGCTGTTCCATATTCGGGATGAGGAATATCAAGCTCTTCAAGCAGTGCTCCGAATTTCTTACGGTCTTCGGCCAGGTCAATACCTTTTGACGAGGTACCCAGAATGGTTACACCAGCCTCATGAAGTTTGGCTGAGAGCTTCAGCGGCGTCTGGCCTCCGAAGCTGACAATCACACCAAGAGGCTTTTCGTGCTCTATGATGCGAATGGTATCTTCAAAAGTGAGTGGCTCGAAATAGAGTTTATCGGCTATGTCGTAGTCTGTCGAAACAGTTTCCGGATTACAGTTGATCATTATGGTTTCATAGCCAGCCTCTCTGAGGGCAAATACCGCCTGGACACAGCAGTAGTCAAACTCAATACCCTGGCCGATTCTGTTCGGGCCTCCACCAAGGATAATGACTTTTTTCAGGTTGGAGGAAACTGATTCGTTCTCCTCTTCGTATGTCGAATAATGGTAGGGTGTTTTTGCATCGAACTCTGCGGCACAGGTATCCACGGTTTTAAAAACAGATTCAACGCCGTAATGTTTTCTGAGTGCTCGTATCGATGGTTCGGCAGTATTGAAAATATTTGCAAGCTGAAAATCGGAAAAGCCGTTTTGTTTGGCATGCAGAAGCCTCTCTTTCGGGAATTTCCGGGAAAGATCAATAATCTCTTGTGTCAGGTCGGAAGCTTGAATGGTCATGCAATCTCTATGAGTTTTAAGAAGCTTCATGATATGGTTTAAAGGTAACAATTCACCTTTGTATAAAAAAACCGGTGCATTATACAAAAATGCTTATGCTTCTCAAAGCTGGCGCTTGGCTGCTCCCGACTCTTCTTTTTTTCCTGCCTGCAAATGGTTCAGGATTTTTTTTACATTACACTGTTTTTTATGTTCTCTCTCTTGTTGAAAAAAGGAGTATTTACGGGTATGGATAAAAAGAATTTCGATACTATTGATGCTGCAATAGAAGATATTCAGCAGGGTAAACTGGTTATTGTCATCGATGATGAGGATCGTGAAGATGAAGGCGATTTTATTGGTGCGGCTGATCGGGTCACAACTGAAATGGTGAATTTTATCACCAAGGAGGCCCGCGGACTTCTTTGTGTGGCTATCACCATGGACAGAGCAAAAGAGCTTCAGCTTGATCCGATGGTTCAGAGAAATACCTCCCAGCATGAAACCAATTTTACTGTTTCTGTTGATGCTCTTGCCGAAGGAGTAACTACCGGAATCTCAGTTTTTGATCGTGCCATGACCATCAAGATGCTTGGCGATCCATCTTCAAAAGCGGATGATTTTTCCCGTCCAGGCCATATATTTCCACTTCGTGCCATGGATGGAGGTGTACTAAGACGAGTAGGGCATACCGAAGCTGCGGTTGATCTGGCACGGCTTGCAGGATGCAGCCCGGTTGGTCTGCTTTGTGAAATTCTGCATGATGATGGCAGTATGGCAAGACTTCCGGAACTGATCAAGCTGAAGGCGAAGTTCGGGTTGAAGCTTATTACCATCAAGGAACTTGTTGCCTATCAGATGCAGCGCAACAAACTTGTCCACCGTGCGGTTGAATCACGGCTTCCGACGATTCATGGTGAGTTCAGGCTTATTGCCTACGAATCGTTTACCGACCAGCAGAATCATATGGCATTTGTGAAAGGGGATGTTACCACTGATGAGCCAGTTCTTGTGAGGGTTCACTCGCAGTGTGCTACAGGAGATACTTTTGCCTCCCTGCGTTGTGATTGCGGTAACCAGCTCGCTTCAGCGCTCACCATGATAGAAGCAGAAGGACGCGGGGTATTGATCTACCTTATGCAGGAAGGACGTGGTATTGGTCTCGTCAATAAACTGAAAGCTTATAACCTTCAGGATCAAGGGTTTGATACGGTTGAGGCCAACGAACAACTTGGGTTCAAGGCTGATCTCCGCGACTACGGTATCGGTGCACAGATACTCAAGGATCTCGGTGTTAAAAAGATGAGGCTCATGACCAACAATCCGAAAAAAGTGGTTGGTCTTGAAGGGTATGGCTTGGAAATTGTCGAACGAATATCACTTGAGATGGTTCCAAATCCTTTGAATCAAACCTATCTTGATACAAAGCGCGACAAGATGGGCCATATGATTGGTTGCTCATATGGCAATGACCCTGTCAAGGGTTAACAAATGGAAGAAAAGTTGTTATCAACAAATACAATCAAAAACCGTAAACTTCCGTCAGGAAAAGGACTGAGACACCGATGGATACTGACATCCTTCAAATGCAGGATAATGAAATCTTTGAGGCTGTTGCCAATGAGACAACAAGGCAGAATGAAACACTTGAACTGATTGCTTCGGAAAACTTCACCAGCCGTGCAGTCATGCAGGCCTGTGGCTCAGTGATGACCAACAAGTATGCAGAGGGCTATCCTGGCAAGCGCTATTATGGTGGCTGCGAATATGTCGACGTTGCTGAAAACCTTGCACGCGATCGCGCTAAAAAGCTTTTCCGATGCGACTATGTCAATGTACAGCCTCACTCCGGTTCAAGCGCCAACATGGCGGTTCTTTTCTCTGTCCTGAAACCAGGCGATCCTATCATGGGGCTTGATTTGTCTCATGGAGGACATCTCACCCACGGCAGTTCGGTTAATTTTTCCGGCCAGCTCTTCGATGCACACTCCTATGGCGTTGATCGCGAGAGTGGTATTATCGATATGAACAGGGTTGAGGAACTTGCCCTGAAGGTTCGACCTAAACTTATTATCGCCGGAGCAAGTGCTTACTCGCAGGGTTTCGATCTCAAGGCATTCAGAGCCATTGCCGATAAGGTTGGAGCATTTTTGATGGCCGATATTGCCCATCCTGCAGGGCTTATTGCTGCCGGTCTTCTGGGCGACCCCATGCCGCATTGTCATTTTGTCACCACCACTACGCACAAGACCCTTCGCGGACCGAGGGGCGGTATGATCATGATGGGCACCGACTTCGAAAACCCAATGGGTATTACCATAAAGACAAAAACCGGTTCACGCCTGAAAATGATGTCTGAGGTGATCGATGCTGAAGTGATGCCAGGTATTCAGGGCGGTCCACTCATGCATATTATTGCCGGCAAGGCGGTTGCGTTTGGTGAAGCTCTCCAGCCTGAGTTCAGGGTGTATGCAGCTCAGGTTATAAAAAATGCTGCGACCATGGCTGAAACGTTTACGGAACTTGGTTACAACATTGTCAGCGGAGGAACCAAAAACCATCTCATGCTGCTCGACCTGCGCAACAAGAATGTCACTGGAAAAGTCGCCGAAAACCTTCTCCACGCAGCAGGCATTACCGTTAACAAGAATATGGTTCCTTTTGACGACAAGTCTCCATTCGTTACAAGCGGTATCCGTATCGGTACACCTGCCATGACCACCAGAGGCATGAAGGAAGATGATTGCAAGACAATCGCCGAACTTATCGACCGTGTCTTCCTGTCAGCAGAAAAGCCCGATGCTCCGGAGATATGCCAGACAGTCAGAAAGGAGATCAGGGAGCTTTGTCTCAGCCATCCACTTGCTGGATACTGCGTCTGACAGTAGCTCTACCTTGGTTATCTTAACGTGAAAAGCCCCAACTTGCGAAGGGGCTTTTCCTTTACTATACCAAGATTCTGAAGAGAGAACCTTACTTGGACTCTCTCTCTTTTGATTCTTCTCTAACATGATAGAATGTAAGGAGATATATCTATCTCCACAAAACGTAGCAAACGATAGATAGTCCCTTCAGAATTCAATCATGGCAGCGGCCTGCACTTCCCCGCCTATCTTCAGGAAAAGGTCTCTCAGGGGATTATTGCCACCTGGGAACGCTGAGCCCCAGCTCGGCAACAAAAAAAGCCCCATCTCTCAGACCATCACTGTTAGCATGAACATACCCTCGACCTCGCCGACTACCTTCTCCGTGAAATCGAACCTATGTCATGAGCATAATGCCCCCGACATTTCTTTTTTTTGTTGTCGTATTTTGGTGATATTGTACGATACCCCCAAGGAGCAGATGCGGATTGATAAGGTCTAATAATGCCGTTGAATTAAATCTCTATGGGATATATTCCCCGAAGCTTTGCTTCGTTAAAGAATGATAAAAAAATGTACTCATACCCCGTAGCTCTGCTACGGGGTTGTTGATTAATCAAACGTCATAAGAATATATGGGAAATACAGAAATATGAATGATCAACCAAATAATCCATTACATGGATTAACTCTTGAAAAAATACTATGTGATCTTGTAGATCACTATGGCTGGGATGAGCTCTATAAAATGATAGAACTTCGTTGTTTTTATAATGATCCAAGTATTAAGTCCAGCCTGAAATTCTTGCGAAAAACAAATTGGGCCAGGGTTAAAATTGAAGAAAAATATATAGACTTAATTGGTCAAGAAAAGAAATAAATGTAAGTGTATGCATTGCGAATTAAGCAAATGTTAAGCATCGACATGCCTGGATGGAGTGCGTTTTTATTATTCTGTTTCCGATTCGTCCGATTATATGTCTCGAAAAAAAAGGAAATAGCTCCGGAAACCTCTATGAACTTTCTCCTTGGTGCCCAGAGGTGTTTTTGAGCCAGATTGATGGGTTCAGCTGTTTTCAAGAATCGTTGCAATCATCTTTTTTAGATCATTTGAAGTTTTCTGGATTTTTTTGTCGAGCACAATTTTTTCCTTAAAGAGTTCAATCTCCTTCTCGGTATCGTTTTCAATCCGGATATGTTCTGTGAGCACTATTTTCTGACGGATCAGCGGTTCGAGGATCAGGTTTTTGAAGGCGTCAAGAAACATGGTGAGGCAGCGCTTGGCATTTTCCGAGTGCACATCAGCTTGTTCAAGCCATTTATTACTGACCGGCGGGTCGAGCAGTAAGCCGGATGCAAGATCCCTCGATTCCGGATTGCTGAAGCGGCTTATTTCGGTTGTCATGTCGATATGATCCTCCCTGTTGTTTGCAATGTCGTGGTAGCGTTGAACCATGTGGGTAAAAATTTCCTGAGCCTCCTTGTGCGGCAGCTCCAGCATTGCTTCATGCGAAGTAGCAAATTCCAGCACAACAGTTCCGTAAGCCGCGCTTTCAAGCAACGCTTTTAAAAAGGTTTTTTCAAGCACAGAGATGCCTGCTGTTGGCTTGCGGGGTGGCTCCAGAGAGGGTCGGCTTTCTGATGAAACTGCTTTTTTTTCCTGCACTGCCTGTTCTTTGCCGAGTAGTTCGTGGAGAGCCTGCTGGCTGATTGCAAGTTTGGTGGATAACTCCTGGAGATAGAGTTCCTGTCGGATTCGGTCGGGGATGAGTGAAATGGTGTGTGCCATACCCCTTATGGCCCTTGATTTTTTATCGGGCTGTGCAAAATTCTCTGATTCCGTAAAAAAACGGATTTGAAAATCCTGAAATGGCAGCATATGCTCTTCCGCGAACTGCAGAAATTTCTCCCTGCCTTCACGGCGAACAAAAGTGTCGGGATCGTCACCTTCAGGAAGCATGACAATAAAGGGGGTTATGCCCTCTGCAAGCAGTGTGTCGAGACCGCTCATCATTGACTTTTTACCGGCTGAATCCGCATCATACATAAAGAGTATCCGGTTGGTGTAACGCTGCAGAATTTTTGCTTGGGAACGGGTCAGTGAGGTGCCGCATGAGGCCACGGCATTGGCTAAACCTGCCTGGTGAAGGGCAAGCACATCCATGTACCCTTCGACAAGAATTGCGGTTTCCATCCGACGGATCTCATTTTTTGCTGCGTGCAGTCCATAGAGAAGTTTTGATTTTTCAAACAGCTTGCTTTCCGGCGAGTTCAGGTACTTTGGTGTTTGAGGGTCATCGAGCAGTGTTCGTCCTCCAAAGCCCACGACCTGCCCTCCAACTGAAAAAACAGGAAAGATCACCCTGCTGCGGAAGGTGTCATACCATGAGTTTCGCTGTTTATTCTGTGTTACAAGTCCGAGATCAGTGAGGTGCTCAAGGGGTATGCCAGCCCGCTTTGCTTCGTTGAAAAGGCTGTCCCAAGAGTCCAGGGCATAACCGAGTCCAAAGGTTTTGATCGTTTGTTCTGAAAGGGCTCGTTTTGTTGCAAGATAGATTTTGCCAGGTTTTCCAGCCTCGCTTTCCAGGGTTCTTTGAAAAAACTTTGCCGCCCAGCGGAGGGTTTCAGTTCGGCTGTCTTCAAGTGCCGGATCTCGTTCTTTTTTTTCAGTAAATCGGCTGATATCGATGCCCGTTCGTTTAGCAACAAGCTCGATTGCTTCAGGAAAGGAGACTTTTTCCATTTCCATCACAAAAGAAAATACATTGCCTCCTTTTCCGGTTGAAAAACACTTGTAGATCTGTTTGTCGGGCGAAACAACAAAAGAGGGAGTTTTTTCCTTAGTAAAGGGTGAGAGAGCCTTGTAGTTGCGGCCTGCCGGCTGAAGAGTCAGGTAATCAGAAATAATATCAACAATGTCTGCCGCCTGCCGGACATCATCAATAATGCTGTGAGGAATCATGTGCTTGTTCTCGGTCAGTGATAGTATTGCAGGATCACGTGTTTTTTTCTTGCGATAACTGATTACTGCTAAAAAATCACAAGCTTATTTATTAAATTTAAGTCTGTTATTTGAGTTGCGCAATAAATACTTTTCCACCTGCCTGGCAGGAAAGTCCACTACAGTATAGTAAATTACAGGTTAGTTCAACAATACCTTGGTTAACTCCTGGTCAGATAAAAAAAATACGAGTTCTATGAAACATGGTTTTTTTACAGGGTTGCTTATTGCAATAACCTATGCGGTTTCGCTGGGATTTTATTACTGGATGGGCAGTACACCACCGGGCTCAATGTTTCATGCTGTGTTTAATGGGGGATTGGTGGTGTCGGTGCTTATGTCACTCATCCTGATGGTGATCGCCTATACGGTGGAGCGTATCATTGCTCTGAACAAGGCATCGGGAAAGGGAAATATTCCGGAATTTGTTCATGGTCTCAAACAGGATATTGACGCTGGTCTTATCGATCAGGCCATTGCAAAATGTGATGACCACCAGAGTTCTCTGGCAGCAGTGCTTCGCGCAGTGCTTGACCGGTATAAAAAACTCTCTCAATACAATGTAACCGATCGGGACAAAAAGATAAGCGAGATGGAAAAGGCAGTTGAGGAGGCTACGATTATGGAGATGCCTTTACTGGAAAAGAATCTGGTATCGATTTCCACTATTGCCTCGATTTCGACCATGGTCGGACTTTTGGGGACAACGCTCGGCATGATACGTGCCTTTGCTGCCATGGCAACCAGCGGTGCTCCTGATGCAGTTCAGCTCTCGCTTGGCATTTCCGAAGCTCTCTTTAATACAGCGCTTGGTATTTTCGGCGGCATTATGGGTATAGTAGCCTATAATGTCTTTACCAGCCGGGTTGACCGGTTCAACTACATGATTGATGAAGCTGCCTTCTATATCATACAGACTCTTGGAACCGGTAAATCGGAATAATTGCTGATGTCGAGGATCAAGGCAAAAAGAATTGGGTTTCGCATTGATATGACGCCGATGGTGGATGTAGCATTTCTGCTGCTGACGTTTTTCATGCTGACTACAAAGTTCCGCCCACCTGAAGTAGTCAAGATAACCCTGCCCTCTTCACATTCGGTGCAGAAGCTTCCGGAATCAAATGTTCTGACGGTGACGGTAAGTGCGCAAAACAAATTTTTCATGGGAGTATCCTCCCAGCAGTCAAGAGAAAAAATATTCAACGCTGTTGTCAAGTCAAAGCTTAAAAACGCAGGATTACCGGCGGCAGCCATTGCAGATTCCCTGAAAAACTTCAAACTTGCCGAAAGCTTTCGTGTTGAAGGTGATGAGCTCGACAAATATGTGGTGATGGCGCGCTTTGCCGACCCTAAACTTCGTCCGGTAATCAAGGCTGATGCCGATGCTGGTTTTGAGGCAGTGAACCATGTTATCAAGGTTTACAAAAAAGCCAATCTGCTCACCTTCAACCTGATTACTGTCCTTAAAAGGGAGGTTCGCTGAGATGGGCATTGTTGATTCTCCAAATGGACGCCGCGGCATTAAAAAGGGGAGAAGGCGGTCAAAACGAATCGGGTTTCATCTCGATATGACTCCGATGGTCGATGTTGCATTTCTACTGTTGACCTTTTTTATGTTGACAACAACCTTCTCGAAATCCAATACCATGGAGATCAACATTCCTCCGGAAATGCTGGAAGTCAAGGTTGCAGAAAACAATGTCATGACCATGAGGATTGCCGGTGACGGAATTGCTTATTGCTCACTTGGTAATGAAGTGCCCAAAAAAATTCCTCTTTATGACGCTAACGATACCCGTCAGTTGTCGTTGAGTGGTGAGTTGCGCAGATTGCTGAAGCAGCTGACCGCAGATAATAAAAAAATGGTGATTGTTGTCAAGCTTAGCGAAAAAGCAAAATATAAACAGCTTGTGGATATTATCGACGAGCTGAACCTTATGAAAATTGACCGCTTCAGCCTCGATGATTTTACCGAGCAGGATGCGATGGAAGTTAAAAGAGCTGGTTAAGTGTCCGAATAAGTAAAGGAGTTTGTTCACGTGGCTTCTAAATTTGAAAAAAATCATCAGGAAACTTTTCGCGACAAAGCGCTTTCATGGTCGTTCGGAGAGGAGTTTCTTGATACTGACCGTTTACGGCAGTTGCATTACGGCAATCTTGTGCTCCGCCGTCAGGCGCATCTCTTTCTCAGTCATGGGGTTATTTCTGCTATTGTGCTTCTCGGGCTTTTCTGGCTTGTTACAGCCAACTGGCAGAGCATTGCCTCATTGACAGGGCTGTTTGACAAAGATACCAAGCCGATGGTCATGTGCTATGAAGTGGTAACCAATGTAACGCAGCTTCCGCCACCGCCACCGCTCAACGCTCCTGAGCCCCTTGCTGTGACTCCTTCATCGGCTGTTGCGCCGCCGAATGTAGGGAAAATCAAAAAGGTCAACGAGGAGGAGGCACCGCACGAACAGACAGTGGCTACCCAGAAAGAGTTGAAACAGGCGATTCAGACCCAGGGCACCGGTTCAGGAAGTGGTGGAACAGCCTCATCGGGAGATGAGGTGCCGATGTTTGTTCCCTGTGAAAAAATGCCCGGATTTCTTGATCAGAAAAAGCCCGCCTATCCAGAAATGGCAAGAATTGCCGGCATCACGGGAAAGGTCTTTGTCAGTGTGCTGATTGGAGAAGATGGGCGGCCAGTCAAGGCAAAGGTTATGAAACGCATTCCTGCCGACTGTGATGTGTTTGATGCTGTTGCCATCAAGTCCGTTATGGAATCCAGATACTACCCCGGTATCCAGAACGGCAGCCCGATCAAGGTATGGTTTACCGTACCGATAAGATTCCAGCTTGATTAAGCTAAAAAAAACATATTATTTATTTACATTTCATCTATAACCATTACCTGTTTTCCCTATACATTAGAAGAGCTAAGTTATAACCATAAACTCTTAGGAAAATGGCAAACCAATCCAAAATTCCATGGGCAACACCTCAGATCGTAGTCTTGGTGCGCCATAGGCTGCAAGAAGAAGTTTTAATAACATGTAAAAATTATGGCGCAGGCTTTGGAGTCCAGCCCTATGTCTCTCATTGCTTCTATGGATGCTCTTCTGTTTGCTTTGATATGGCGAGTAGTTAGAGAAGGAATGACTGCGCTTTCACCATGTAGTCAGTGCTGAGTCCTGAGTGCCGAGAGTCAAGAAAATTCAGAATAACATCCAATGAGCTAATTCCCATGCAAAACTACCAAAAAATCTGGATTACACCATGCCTATTTATTTTGGCGCGCGCAAGGGACCAAGAAAGTCTGTTAACAACCACTTGTAAAATTGGAAGCAGTGGTGCTCAATTCGCGGATTATTCTGGATGTTCAACGATAGGTGCAGCATGTGAAGCACTCCCCTCACCGTAAAATTCCAAATAGAAATACTTCCGCAATAGAACACAACATATGTGCGGTTATCAACTATGCGCAAAATATATGAAACACACAAAGATATGGGTTATACTGTGCCTTGTTGTCATTATGCACCCGAAAAAACAGGAATTATTATTAAGAGGTTGCAAAGGCGACGGTTTACCGATAAGTGCATAATATATGGACAGTAGTTGCTCTGACAATGAAATCTGCACAAGTGGATGCCAGGGTGTATAAAGTTCTAAAAAGCTGAAGTCCTAAAGCCTCAATTCTTATTAGATGATGCCGAAAACAGTAAAAAGTTCAGATGCTTCAAAATGCCAGATATATGAAACTTATCAAGATATGGGATAAACCGTTGCTTATTCCACTATTGCGTTCAAAATTGGAAGAATCCCTGCTCGGAGGCTGCAAGAACTCAACTACCTTGGGTAGTAATGTTTTTAATAATCAATGCTCAGAGTCGGCGTGCGGTACCACTTGTTTTCAGCAGACACTAAGTTAAAGATTGACATCTTAAGAATCAAATGCAAACCATCATGAGCTCGTCAGCTAAATTTTGGGTCACGCCGGAATTAACCTGCATTCAGCGAAATCAATCACAAGAGTGTGTCCTTACGGCATGCAAGATGATACCAAACAATGATCATCCGACTGGCCAGGACGCTGGATGCATGGAGATGCAAACGTCATGTGCCGATTGTACTAACGGAAGTTTTTCATAGATAGAGAGAGCCGCAGTACTCATAAGATTTAGAGTTAAGTATTACCACAATGAACCTTGCATGTTTTCTGGTGGTTTTTTTTTGGTTTTATGGATTAATCAGAGAAGAAAGATCAATAATTGGGTTTACAGTAAAGGGGGCGGGGCGAAAAGTGTATGTTATGAATGTCGTCCTATAGCCACTCTGAGTGGCTTCATTTATCTTAAAGGTTACGTCAACCCAAGAGAATTACAACATCAATTACAGAAATATTCGTTATTTTACACTATAGAATAAAAAAAGTTGATCGTTTTTCAATTTCCATTTTCTGCCGTAATTGTCCGACAGAGAGGCTAATTGTTAGACTATAGCGCACCCTTATAGGGTTTACTTGACGGCCAGCGAAGGAGGTGCTGATATGCGGAGAAGAACAGGCTCCTATAAGAATTAGATGTAATTGATCAAGGAAATATGAAACAATTTTAATGGAGTGAAACATGGAAAAAATGTGGAAGAAATGGGATACACCTCATATTATAGTTATCCTAAGGAATAACCCAGAGGAAATGATCCTATCAGTATGTAAGGGTGGCGGGGGAATTTCAGCACCAAATGCTGTCGACGGGGACTGCTATCAAGAGTGTTCTTCGTGTCCATCGAGTATAGGATCATGACATAAAAAACGCTCTTGCGTCGACTCTTTCTACAAGTCATTATGTTCCAAGATAACCTTGCTTGTGCCAGGGTGGTCGTAAACCATCCAAGTATCAGGTTTTTATCGCGGCCCCAGTGATGTCGAGTCGTTTCAGGAGATAGAACCAGTATCTGGTGATACCAAGTCCGCCAGATTGCCATGCAGCCAGCGGAGCCATCGGATGACCTACTGCCGAACTCTCTCCAGAGAGGCTTTTCGCTCATAAAACCGCCAGGCAAGTTCTGTCAGGCGTTGCAGACTAACCGCCGAATGAGTTAGGTTTGACTGGGCAGGAATAACAAATTCAGATATTCTCCCTTCTCCTGCCCTCCCAAGCCTCATGATATCTACCTCGTTGTTTCAGCAGCTCTTCATGAGTTCCTGATTCAGTGATCCGGCCATTCCGCATGATGTGGATGGTGTCAGCCTGCATGGCGGTGGTGAGGCGATGGCTGATGATGAGGACAGTGCACCCTTTGGCCAGTTCTCGGAAGCGGGTGAACCATCGGGCTTCAGCCCATACATCAAGCATGGAGGTTGGTTCGTCGAGGATGATCAGTTTTGCCTTGCGCAGAAAAGCTCTGGCAAGTGCTACCCGTTGCCACTCGCCCGCGCTCAGTTCAGCCCCTCCAAACCATTTACCCAATACCGTCTCAAAACCTTTTGGCAGTCGCCTGATCACTTCATGCGCTCCTGCAGCTCTTGCCGCAGCCTCAATTGCGCTACTCTCTCGATTGCCTGCGATATCGCCATGAGCGATGTTTTGTGAAGCGGTCACATGGTAGCGCACGGGTTCCTGAAAGAGAACGGTGATCTGTCGGCGCCACTCCTGCTGGCTGAGCTCACGAAGGTCAACGCCATCGACCGTAACACGCCCCTCTTTTGTATCGTAAAACCTGCAAAGCAGCTTGATCAGGGTAGTTTTGCCTTCACCGTTTTCACCGACAATGGCGGCGATTTTGCCCGCTTTAAGGGTCAGGCTGAAGCGTTGTAAAATAGTGCGTTCACTCTCCGGATAGCTGAAATCAACCTCTTCAAACCGCACGGAGTCGTTGAGAGCCGGTACAGGAACCGGGTACGGCGGGTCCGAGACTTCAGGCGTGGTGTTCAGCAGCTCAAACAGGTTTTCAAGGAAAAGCATGTTCTGGTAGATATCGCCCGTGTTGCGGAGAAGGTTGGCCATGAGCCGCAGCCCCTGCCCGAAGGCCTGGTAGAACAGCACAATATCGCCCATGCTTGCCAGACCCCTGATTTTTTGCAAGACCATCCAGAGCATGGCCAGTGCCGTCGTCAGCAGTGCAATACTACCTGCTGCAAGTTCGGTCAGGAGCTTCTGTTTTTCAAGCGCCACTTTTTCACCCCGCAGATGAGCACGCAGCTGCTGGTAAGATGACCGGTAGTAGCTGCCCAGGTCAAAGAGCCGCAACTCCTGAGCCGCATCACGCATCGTGATCAGCCAGTCAACGTATTGGCAGCGGCGCTCTTCAGCGGTGTTGCAGAGACGCCACAGGTTGAAGCGAACAGCATAACTAAGTGCTGCCCAGAGCGCAGGCACGGTACCGGCAAGAAGCAGCAAGGGAATCCACGGCGAATAGGCGAAGAGCAGTGCCGCCATACCGGCAAGCGTGATAGAGTTCTGGCCGAGGCTGCCCATCCCTTCGAGAAGCGCAAGGGGCCGGTTCATGGCATCCACACGTGCCCGATGCAGCCGGTCGTAGGAGGCAGGCGAGTCATAAAAGCTGAGATCGACCGCAAGCGCCTTCTCATGGATCAGTCCCGTCATGAAGTCCTGGATACGCTCACTCTGGATGGTGCGTACCCACTGGGCAGCACTTCTCAGGATTTGCTCGGCAATGAGGAGCAGGCCGAGAACGAGAAGAGGAAGACCGACGGCATAGATCGTTTGTAATGGAGCCCCTCCGTTTGCCTTAACAGTGCCGGAAAGCGAATCAACCACACGCCTGGTCATTGCAACAATGGCAACCGGCAGCCCACCCTGAACAAGCAGCAAAAGCAGCCAGATCACCATCCATACTCCTGATGCCTGCCAGACCAGCCGGAGGGTTTTAGGAATGAAAGGCAGCTGCCGGCGCAACCGGGTAATTTTGGAGCGAAGATTGTTCACGGTGGCTTGCATCAAATATCCCTGTGCAAGACGATCAAAAGAGGGTGCCAGAGTCGCTGCAGGCATACTCTCCAGCGCGGTGCATCCTGCAGGCCATAACGCAGCTCGAGCCACTTGCGGTCAGGAACCACCCCCCGCCAGAGGAGTTTCAAGGCATCAAGAGGCTTGTCAACCAATGCAAGCAAAAACCAAAACCGTTGCAACCCTTTGATATGGAGCCCATCGACTAAACCCTGAGGAGTGATAAAACGCCCTAAAACCCATTGCCGGAAAAACGAAGGTTGAAGTTTATGCAGGGGAAGCTCCTGTTGCGGGTCGCCAAAGAGCCGTTCCAGCATCGAGAGGACAAGCCACATCGCCGTTGCAACCTGCCACTCCTGAGATCGTCCGGCAACAATCTCCCACTCCACCTTCAGCTTTTTACGCGCGGTATCGAGATCAAGCAGTGTCCGCAGCGCAGATTCCGACATCTGGTGCCTCACCGAAAGGTGGATAGCGATATAAATAAGAGCATCTTCCACCGAAAGCTGGCGAACGGTATCCCCTCTGTAGGGAAGAGTTCTGTGCCAGATAACCTCTCGATCAATCCGTGCCGCATGATAGAGCCATTCACCGGCAAAAATCTTCCAGTGAAGTTCCACCACCGGTGCATCCCTCTTGAACAGGCTGCTCTCCCCAAGCAGTGCATCCTGCAACGCTTGAGGCCTGGCGGTTCTTGAAGAGTTTTGCGCATAACCAAGTGAAAACATAACGTTTCGGGCCGCATCTATCTCCTTGCGCTGTAACCATAAATCCATATCAGCCATCCCCCGCAGGGCAATATTCCCATAGACCGCCTCACCAAGCCACGCTCCTTTTACAGGAACAACCGTAATACCCACATCACTGAACGCCTTAAAGATTTTTTCAAGTTCGTAAACCCGTTTTGTATTATTGACCACGCTGGCAAGGTGAATGTTCCGGATGCGCTCAGCCGCTAACGGTGGAGCCATCAAACCCTCCCTCTTCACCGCACTGTACAACATCTGTGAAACCCCGTTTTTTACCGCCAGCTCAATCAGCTGATGCCATTCACCCTCGGAAAGTCCACCCAGGTTTTCAGCTCGACCCGAAAGTATGCCTGTAAGGTGACTTGCATCTTCATTCAATGACCCCGCCATGCTTTTTTTTTCATCACTGTCATGATTGAAGCTCTCTTCATCAGGCAAAACAGGATCACCCGGTTCAACAAACCAGGTCGAACGCCGCATGGTGAGCAGAGCAAGCATCATAGCACCGATGACATCGTTACCGATCGGCAGACGCAGAAGCCCGGTAATCATGCCGAATGGTATGAATTGCAGGCAAAAATAGATGACCGGCAGCTCACAGAGCCAGAGCACGCGTTTCTTCAAAGACCACTCCCGCTCGGTACTGAAGGCAAAAATGCCAACAGCAAGCAGCATGATAACCACAAAACCGGATCCCCATTTGTACGATTCGGTAAAGTAGCCAATCGCACGACTTCCAATGAGCGCAATGATGCCAAAAGCTATAATGGCTTTACGCCACCTCTGCCCCCTCCATTTCCAGTAAAATTCAGGAGATTGAGGCACCGAAGGATGTGAGATGCTGCTCATGTTGCCTCTTCCTTACCCTTATGGAGCGCCTCCCGAATCGCCGCAGCCCGAGCGCGCGCTACCTGGCAGAAGTACTCAATAGGCGAGTCCAGTTCACCGGTTTCAAGGTAAGAGTGCGCCGGGCACCAGAGACAGAGATTGACGATCGCACAACTGCGGCACTTCTCAAGATATTCAGGCCGCCGCGATCGCATGTCGCGCACTTTCGGCACAAACCCCTCCCACGCATCCCGCAGCCTCCACCGACGCAGATCATAGAGCGTCTCCGGAGCCCAGAGCGACGAACAAAGCCGGAAAGTGCCCTCATAGCCAACATTGAAGCTGCTATTACCAAGCCCGCAATGAAAAAGATGATCACAGCCGATATGGGCAAAATTATCATTGATGAGCGTATCACACCCTTTCTGCAAAGAGGCAAATCGTTCATCATCCGCCTTTTCCAAAGCAACAATCTCTTCCGGTGTGAGACGTTCAGACTTGATAAGCCGGTTGCGCTCCTTGTTGCCATCAAAGCGAAGATGAAGCTGGGGATCAAAACGAAAATAGTCTTTGGTATAGTTACGGCAGAATACGGCTATTGCCGGCAGTTCATGGAAATTTGACCGGATAGCCATCGCCTTCAGGCGCACCTTGACGCCGGCATCCAGCAGCCGCTTAAGACCAAGAGTAAAAGCCGCAAACGATCCCGGGCGCCCGGTAACACGCTCGTAAGTCCTCTCGGTAGCCCCATACACCGTCACTTCAATATCCCGGGGCGGATATTTTTGAAACAGCGCAATATGCCTCTCCCTGATCAACGTCGCATTGGTAAAAACAGAGACCAGCAGCCCCTTTCTTTTCAGGAGCATGTAGATCTCTTCAAAATCGTCCCGAAGCAGCGGCTCACCACCCGAAATGAGCACCCACAGCGCTCCAAGCGCCACAGCCTGATCAGCAATCGAGCCGATCTCCTCCAGCGTCAGCTCCTTCAAACGCGCCTCCATGTCGCCAGCCGGAAGGTTGATGTAGCAGTGACGGCAGTCGTTGTTGCAGCGCGCAGTAATTTCAAGGTCAAACGAGAAAAGACCCCGGTGTTCCTTCATTTTAGCCCAGAGCGGGAACTCCTGAATTTCGATGGTAGATGGCTGTGTCATCTCTTTGAACTGGTTAGACAATTATTTCTGCGGCAAATAGGTTTAATAACACGCCACACCCTCCACATAACCGGCCTCAGCCACTCCCGCCTTGAGAGCCAGGCTATAGCATGGCGCTCAAGGCCGAGACCAAGCCGAACAGACCGGTTACCATGTTCCACCCTCACAACCTTGCCAATGATAGTTGAGAGCTGGACTCGCCCGTCAGCTTCAGGATTGTTGTCCCCCTTGATGAGGTAGCCTTTTTCGGAAACATGCACAATCCGGTGCACCGTCAGTCTTCGGCAGCAGGGATTGATGAAAGCAACAATATCCCCAGCCTGAAGCCGCAACGGCAGCGGTGCAATGGTAATAATGTCGCCATCACGGATAAAGGGAGTCATGCTGAACCCCGGCGCTGTAAACCGGAACGGCACACTCTTCTCCAGCACCGCCCCCATCAGTTCGGCCATGGCCAGACCAGCCATAGTGTGTGACTCTTGGTTTAATGTTACATAGCTGTCACTCATTGAGGCCCATTCAGAAGTTTTCGCATGACTACCCGCCGCCGGCCTGAATCTGCACCCTCGGCTGCAAGCTGCGGCTCAAGTTCCGGGATGAAATGCATTGCAAACCCGAGTTTGCGGTAGAGTTGTATGGCCGGAACGTTGTTGTTATAAACAAGAAGGTCAAGTTTTGTTTGACCCTCTCCTCTGGCTTTTGCAATAACCTCACCAGTTAATTGCTCCCCGATACCGGCACCCTTGTACGGTGATTTAACGGCCAGACTGAACAGCCAGTAACCTCTATAGGGTGATTGTTCCGGAGAGTAGCGAACCAATTGTACAAACCCTGCAAGATGCCCATAGCAGTATGCCACAAAGTCAGTGATACGAGGGTTCCGGTGCAATGCCGTTGCCGGATCCCCTTTAGGGTTAAACCACTGATGCAGGGCCAACCTGTCAGTATCAGTCGCTTCATGGATGGAAACGCGATACCCAAGAAGCCTGCGCCCTGCAACCCGGTAGAGCGCAACGGACTGGACACGGCGTAACGCAGCGCCTGCCAACTTGCGGAGTTGCTTTATCATACAACACCCGCTACACAACAACCACCATTTTCCGCCGCACCAGCTCCCTGATCAACCCAAGCAGGTCTTTTTCAATCACCTCAATGGTAGCACTGAACTCCTCGGCAAGCTCCGCCGCAATGCCACGCAGCGTTTTCTCGCCAGTAAGCCGCGACCAGATTGCCCGGCCAGTCTCATTCATGGTATAAAGCTCATCATCCATATCACCGATACCCGACACAAGAGGCACAATGATCAGTTCATCTTCAATAACACGAGCCACAACATCCTCTGAAGTAACAACAGTTTGGTCAAGCGTAATATCCATCTCGAAATCTCCTTTTTATAGGTTCAATGGTTGCATGGTTTCACCTTCACTCTTATGCGCTCCCAGCTTGCCTTCAGGCCAGTTTTTCTCGACAAAGCCCGCCACACGCTCTTTCCACCCCTCGACCTCCCAGGCACTCTCCTCATCTCCAAGAAGTCCAAGAAAGCGTGCCTGTGCATGAGCCACTTCGCAGAGGTACTCGACCGGTCTATCAAGCGTGCCATACTCCATCCACGACTTTGCCGGACACTGCTCACAAAGCCCTTTAAGAAAACACCGGGCACATCGGCGAAGATAGTCAGGGTTCGTTGCCCTGATTTCCCGCATGGCAGGAAATGTCTCCTCAAGCGCTCTTTTCAGTGTCACCTCATGCAAGTCAGCCACGGTACTTTTATTGCGCAAAGGCAGGCAGAGTTGCGCGTTACCATAAGCGTCAATACAGCTTCCATGACCGGCACCACAATTGAAAAGCCTCTCCCCCGGAGGGCCCATGAACTTGCCGCAGAACTGCCCCATATCCTTGAGGTAAAGGGGAGTGCGGGAGAGCATGGCCACGCTCTCTTCAGGTGTTGCCCGAAGCTTTGCAATACGGGCGCTCTTGAGCATGTCATCGCGACGTGAGCGGAGGTCAAAGTTCATGGAGTAGCCCGGCAGCCTCTCCATTGCGGGAATGGTCGCTGCCCACGCTTCAAAAGCCTCCTGCTCATCCTTCAGAAAATGAAGCTTCGGCCCCTTGACGATAAAAGGAATCTTGTGTTGCAAAAGCAGGTCAACACCACGCCGAAACTCGGCAAATGCGCCATCGCAACAGGCAACCCGGTCGTAAGAGTCAGAACTCATGCCATAGACCGAGACCTCAACAACCCTGCCCGGGGGATATTTGGCAAGGAGAAGAGCAAGCTCCTCGGTAAAAAGTCGGGCATTGGTAAAGAGAATAACCTGCATCCCAAGACGGCGGGCAAAAAGGTAGAGTTCCGCCAGATCAGGCCGGAGCAATGGTTCACCACCAGTAAAACGGACGGTCAGGCAACCAAGGCTCGCTGCCTCCGTTAATATATTTTTAACAAAATCCCTGCTCATCTCCCGCCTGAAAGCATCAGCATCATGCTCCGGCAGATTGATGCAGCAGTGCACACAGTTGTTGTTGCAGCGCTCGGTAAGCTCAATATCTATCTGCCCCAACAGCGGTTTTTTCCCCTGCCATATCTTGAACTCGTGCGGCCTGAGCTTTTGTACGTAATTGACAACGTCATCCATCATGGACAGGTGTTTACCTGCATTGATACCTGAGCTTCCGAGGTTACAAGTTTTTCTATTGCACCAACAATCGCCCCACTCCTGTCAAAGCGCATCACGTAACAGGGAACCTGCTGTGCCATTGGCTCAATCAGGTCAAGAGTCTTCTCCCACCAGTCAGCAGTAAGAAAGGGGCGAATAAGGCAGGCCAGCAACCTCCGCGTAATCTCCCTGCGGTCAGTGAGATGCGTGATGGTGTTTTCTGTAGCCTGTTCAATAAAGCAGATTGCCCTGAGCGGCGCATCGGCAGAGGAAACAAGTGGCACATCACCATGGCTCCAGGTACCATAGATCCGCCAGCTCTCGCCATGACGGCGAACAATGTTACGGTCATCACAAAGAATCTCAACCTCCATCCTACCCTTCGCTCCAGCCTCAATCAAAAAGTTTGTCGTCGTGGATTTACCCGCCTCGGAGTGGCCGACAAAAAGCACTCCAGCACCATTGATAATCACCCCTGCCGAGTGGAGGTAGCAACCCTGACGATCAGCCAGCAACCTTGCAATAAGGATCTGGTCAGAAGGAAACATGGTCAGAGAGTGGAGCTCCCCTTTGCGCCAGCTCTCCTCACGAACATCATCATTGTAGATGCGCCCCCGCGTATGGTCAGCTGTAAAAGTAGCAACACGGTGCAGTGCAGGGTCGTTCTCCCGTGGCGATATGCCAAGATAGATATAAGAGCCGTTCTGCCGGGAAATAGCCCAGGGCGCCTTGCGATAGAGCTCCCTGCCAAGATCCTTTCCCTTCAGGTCAGGCAAGCCGAAATGATGGCGGATGGTAACCGTGTCTTCCCCCGGGCCATCAACCTGAAAAGAAGCAAACTTAGAGTGAAAAGTAGCATCATCAATCGCCAGGTCACTCTCAACACTGACGGTGATGCCGGCAATCTTGAAGTAACGCCGATGCTTCACCTGCCACTCATCCTTGAAGCGCCGGTTTTCACGGGCAACTTCACAGAGATGTTCAACCGGAGCTGAAAACCGGCCATGCTCCAGCCAGCCATAAACCGCGCACCAGCGGCAATCCTTGCGAAGTTCGCATGAGCCACAGTTATCTTTATGTTCTTCAAAGTCGAACTCACGATCAGCCAGCGAGGGGATAAACTCCTCCCACCCCTCACGGACCGTGCCTTTACGAAGATCAAAGCGCATGGAAGGCTCTTTAAGAAAAGAGCAAAAGCTCATACCGCCATAAGGATCAATATGGAAGTCCCTCCGCCCTGCAATACACTTGGCAAAGAGCCGCCCGTCACCTTCGCCATGGCCGCACTCATGCGCGTGTGACTCCTCGTAGGAAAGATCTGGCCTGTCAAGCTCCACCACATCCCGTGGGTCAAGGCGCTGGCTGGAAATTTCAGCATTAAGCCCTGCATCCCGGCACGAAGAGAGGTAAAGCCATGGAGCACCAACACGCCAATGCTCACTGAGCGACCTGGCAAGCTCAATCATCTTGTCCCACTCATGCCAGTTTGCCCGCATGGGAATAAGCTGGACAATAAACCCCGCACCAGCCTCCTTAAGGTAGCGGAACCCCTGCATGACACACTCAAACCCGCCCGGATTACGGGTAACACAGTCATAGCTCTCCCTGGTGGCCCCATAAAGAGCAACCATCTTGGTACCCTTGCGCCTAAGCTGCTGAGCGAGGTTCGGCGTGATAAGGGTGCCGTTGGTGTTGAGCGTATAGGAAACAGCCTTGGCAGTGACATACTCAAAGATCTCCGGAAAATCAGGCCGCAACATCGGTTCACCACCGGAAATTGACCACCGCCTTGTACCCAAAGCACGCGCTTCATCAACAAGACGCTTAATCTCATCAAACGAGAGCTCTCGCTTCTGTTCAGGGGCAGCAGGGGGAATTCTCAGCCAGCAATGAAGACAGTTGTTGTTGCAGCGATAAGTCAGGTCAAGATGACCTTCAAGGGGAAGGCGAAAATCAACAAAGTTTTTCGGCATAGATCGCTCCAAAACTGGATTGGTAGTAATTATATGGCAACTAACTACAACACATTAACCTTATGACTTGCTGAATAATTAGCAACGACAGTAATATAATATATTTTTACCTATACATATAATACGCTAACATATATTATATGTTCAGCACAAGGCATTTGATAGAAATCGCCAAAAACCTTGCACATCAACAGTAGCCGTGTATCAGCCACAGTTCAGGTCGCTATCGTCTTCTGATTTTATTTTGTCATTTGCAGGGAGGCACAAGCATCAACCAAGTCACTCCTGGTTTTTTTGTGTAGGGCGGTAGAGGACGGCAAAGATAATCCAGCCATAGGCTACTACAAGGCTGATGGGACTGAGATAGAGTGCGAAAAAACCGTCAACCTCTCTTTCGAGAAACATGATTCCGTAGCTTGCGGCAATCACCAGTGCCCCAAGGGCAATCATGATATAGTTGACGGCTCCGAGGGGCATCTCGGCTGCTTTTTCAGCAGGGTTAGCCTGCTGTTTCTTCGGTGAAGATTTCATCAAGGGCGTTTATACATTGTTGAGCTTCCGCGATGGTGATGGTCAGAGGCGGGAGAAGCCTGATAACGTTCTGGCTTGTTGCGTTGATGACAATAAATTTCCTGAGTGCTTTTTCTACATAATATTTAGCCTCTTTATCAACGGTTATGCCGATCATCAGGCCATATTGGCGAATATCGAGGATCTGCGGATGACGAATTGCCAGTTTCTCCAACTCGTCATGCATATATTTGCCGGTTTTCTCGGCGTTTTCCATCAGCTGATCCTCTTCGATGGCCTTTATCATGGCAATCCCTGCGGCACATGCTACCGGGTTACCGCCAAATGTTGTGCCGTGGTTACCGTAGGTGAGGACATCTGCCACCTTTTCGTTACCAATAACAGCCGAGAGGGGCAGACCGCCGCCGAGCGGTTTGGCAAGGCAGACCAGGTCGGGATCGGCATCAACATGCATATAGCTGAAAAACACCCCGGTTCTTCCACATCCAGCCTGAATTTCATCCGCAACAATAAGGAAGTTGTATTGCTGGCGCAGCTCCTTCAGTCGGTCTATGAATGGCTGTGATATCTGGTGAATGCCTCCCTCGCCCTGAACAACCTCAATAAATACAGCTGCGGTGTTGTCAGAAACCTTCTCGTTGAGGTCAGCAATGTCATTGAAGGCAATCATGCCTGTACCGGGAAGCAGCGGATCAAAGCCGTCAACATATTTTGCTTTCGCCGTCAGCGACATGGCGCCATAAGTTCTTCCATGGAAACAGTTGCTTAGCGACAGCACCTCTTTTTTATCATCATTGCCCGACCGGGAAGCCCATTTCCTTGCCATTTTAATGGCGGCCTCTATTGCCTCGGTACCACTGTTGGCAAAAAATACCTTTGAGAGTCCTGAAATCGCAAGCAGTTTTTCAGCCAGTTCAAACTGGGGCGGCATCATGAAAAGGTTTGAGGCATGGATCAGTTTTCCGGCCTGCGTGCTTATTGCCTCAACAAGGCGCTTGTCACCATAGCCGAGGGCATTGACACCGATACCTGCAATCATATCGAGATAACGGGTTCCACTGTCGCTGACGAGCCAGACACCTTCGCCATGGGTTATGGCAAGAGGAAATCTGGCATAATTATGGAAAAAAAGCTTCTGTTCTGTTTCCTGGTTTACGGGCAGTGGTTTCATTCTGATATGTTGTTCTTCAAGAGATTGTATTGCCGAATAACACTCTGACAAATGGTTGATTATAATGATGAAAGGTCATGCTTTCAAACAATTTTTTTGCGCTTCTTTCCATACAATAACGACACGGATAACCCTCCAGATACCATAAGCGCCGGTAAGAAGGGCATAAAGTTTCAGGTCATTCCGTGATGTGGAAGGAATGCTGTCCGGAAACAGAAGAAGATAGAGAGCTATACCGATAAACATGCTTCCCAGCAGCAGCCCGGTGACTAAGCTGACCGAGTTTTTCGTAATCATTCCGGTTCGTTTTTTTCAGCATGGTTTACACAGGGGTCAGGATCAGGATAGAACCTCCACTCCTTGTTGACGATCAGTCGGGCCCCATAGCTGAAGGTAAAATAGGACCATCCCCATTGCATCAGTACAAAGACACGGTGACGGAAGCTGGTCAGAAAATAGATGTGCACCAGAAGCCATGTAAACCATGCGAGGATACCATCAAACTTAATGCTTCCGAATTCGACGATGGCCTTGTTTTTGCCAATGGTAGCCATCTGTCCCTTATCCCGATACCGGAAAAGTTTTCTTGCCTTTGTTTTCAGATCGAGTAAAATGTTTTTACCAATAGTTCGTCCCTGCTGAAAGGCAACGGGAGCAAGCCCCGGCAATGGTTTTCCGTTCTCCTGAACAAAGTGTGCAAGGTCGCCGCCTACGAATATTTCAGGATGACCCGGAATGCTGAGGTCTTCCTGGACAATGATACGTCCAATCCGGTCGGTTTCCACACCCATGGCATTGCCGATTCCTATAGCGGTAACGCCTGCAGCCCATAACACTGTTGCCGCCTCAATGCGCTCCTTGCCGATTTGCACTCCGTTAGCATCGACGTTGGTGACCATGCTGCTTGTCCATACCTGAACGCCAAGTTTTTCAAGGGATCGTGTTGCCTTGCTTGCAAGTTCTGGGTCAAAAGAGCCAAGTATGCGCGGAGCAGCTTCAACAATAAAAATTCGGGTCAGCTTTGGATCAATGTTCTTATAAAATTTTGACAGGGTGTAGCGGCTCATTTCGCCTATTGAGCCAGCAAGCTCTACGCCGGTTGGGCCACCACCAACAATGACAAAGGTCAGGAGCTTTTTGCGTTCAACAGTATCTGTGGTTCTTTCCGCGCGCTCATAGGCCTCCATCACTCGCCTCCGAATCTCTTTTGCCTGAGCAAGGGTTTTAAGCCCTGGAGCAAACTCTTCCCACTCGTTGTGACCGAAATAGTGGTGCTGTACACCGCATGCAAGAATCAGGTAGTCGTAAGGTATCTCGCGGAAATCGGTAGTAACTATTTTTTTTTCGATATCGACGTTGGTGGCAATACCCTTGAAAACTGTAACGTTCCGGAAATTTGCCAGCATATTTCTAAGTGGAGCAGCAATATCACCCTCTCCAAGCGCAGCCATTGCAACTTGATAGAGAAGAGGCTGAAAGAGGTGGTAATTTCTCCTGTCGATGAGGGTAACCTCAATATCCACTTTATTGCCCAGTACCCTGGCGGCATTGAGCCCTGCAAATCCCCCGCCAACAATCACAACCTGCTTTTTCATGTCCAGTGTTACCTTCAATTAAATACTCATTAGTGTCATCTCTCTCTTCTCTGCAAAATAGTGGTAATACCGGCAGAAAAAGCAGTAAAGTAAAAAAAAGAAATAAATTCCCGCGGGTTGATTGCGATTTGCTGCTGAATCCTGTGGCAGGAGAGCTTAAATAAATCAAGAATCATGTGAGGCGTTCGATGATATTACTCTGTTTTGGGAATTTTTTTAGCAGCGTCATTCTGTCGGCAAACGTAAAATCCCTGAATTCAAATCCCGGCGCTACGACGCAGCTTACCAGCGAATAGCTTTCAGGTTCTGGATTTTCAAGAGAGGCCCCAAACCAGCTTTCTGCAGGGACGGTTTCCTGCAGGATCTCGCCCTTCTCAGCCGAAAGACCAAGGGTAAAGCTTGAAGGCTCCCCTTTTTTTGGGAAAATGTAAATATTCAGGGGATTACCTGCATGAAAGAACCAGAGTTCGTCTGAATGAATTCTGTGAAGTTTTGAGTGCTCTCTGCCGTTGAGCAGGTAGTAAATGGCGGTCGCGTAAGAGCGGGAACCATGGAAAAGTATGGAATTAGTGAAAGCATAAGAGCCACTGCTGCGATAGGTTTCGCGGTAGTAGCCGCCTTCAGGGTGGCGTACCAGCTGCAGGTGCTCTATCCAGAATTCAGCTTTTTGCATAGAGTTTTTCCCGGATTTTCGCGGTTTTCTGCCGGGAAGCATCGGCAAGTTTATGGCGGAATTCAATCAGGGCAGCCATTAAGCGTTCGTCGGAAAGTGCAAGGATTTGAATGGCAAGGAGTGCGGCATTCCGCGCATTGTCAATGCCGACGGTAGCAACAGGAATACCTGCAGGCATTTGCACGATAGAGTAGAGCGAGTCCTGACCATTGAGCTTTTTGCTGAAAATCGGAACGCCAATAACCGGCAGGACGGTCATGGCAGCCGTTACACCGGGAAGGTGCGCTGCTCCGCCAGCTCCAGCTATAATGACTTTAAGACCGCGATCCATGGCCGATGTGGCATATTTTTCAAGATCATGCGGTGTTCTGTGTGCTGAAATAACAGAGATCTCTGAGATAATGTCAAATTCATCGAAAACCAGAGATGCTTCCTTCATGATGTCGAAATCGGAGTCCGAACCCATAAGAATTCCGACAACCGGTATATTTTGGTCTGAAAGGTTTTTAATCATAAAAAAGTATAGTTGGAAGCCCGCTTTGTCGTTTGTTTCACGGCTAATGATTTATGAAATTGCCGAGTTTTATGTATTTTCACGTGTTATAGAATTTAAAAAAATAATACTTGTTGAGGAAGATAACAATGGCAACTAATCTCGCAGTAAAGTACAGTAATCCCGGACCGCGCTACACCAGTTATCCAACCATTCCTTCATGGAGTACCGACGGCGTTACCCAGGAGCAGTGGAAAGAGGCAATGGTAAAAGGTTTTAACGACAGCAACGAAACCACCGGAATCAGTCTGTATATTCACATCCCCTACTGTGAGAATCACTGTTATTTCTGTGGTTGCAATGCTCACCGTACACAGGATCACTCTTTTGAGACACCCTATCTTGAGGCACTGCTGAAGGAGTGGCAGATGTATATTGATGTTTTCCCCGGCAGGCTCAATGTGAAGGAACTGCACATTGGCGGTGGCACCCCTACCTTTTTCAGTCCGGAAAATCTTGTCAGGCTTATTGCTGGTATCTGCAAGCATGTCAACAAGATGGACAATTTTATGTTCAGCTTCGAAACCAACCCCCGCTCGACATCGAGGGAGCATCTTGAAGCACTTTACAGTGTCGGCTTCCGACGTATGAGTTTTGGAATTCAGGATTTCGATCCTGCTGTGCAGGAGGAGATCAATCGTCTCCAGTCATTTGAACTGGTTAAGGAGAAGGTTGATCTTGCCCGTGAGATAGGTTTCACGTCAATTAATTTTGACCTTGTCTACGGTTTGCCCAAGCAGACAATGGCCACCATTACCGACACCATTCAGAAGGTTATGGAACTCAAGCCCGATCGTCTTGCCTTTTATGCATACGGCCATAATCCGCACATGTATGAAGGACAGCGTAAGTTTAATGAGGCGGATCTGCCGGTAGGTGATGTCAAACAAGAACTCTACGATAAAGGCAGTGCAATGCTTGAATCTATAGGTTATCATGAGATCGGCATGGACCACTTTGCCATCGAAGGGGATGCACTCTATGTGGCAGCCAAAAACGGTACCCTGCACCGTAACTTTATGGGCTATACGGAAAATACCACACAGATGATGCTGGCGCTTGGTTCATCTTCAATCAGCGACACCTGGTATGCTTTTGCTCAGAATGAGCGTGACGATACCTCTTACATAAAGGCCGTCAACGAAGGGCGCTTCCCGCTCCATCGTGGCCACTTGCTGACTGATGAAGATCTTGTGCTTCGTCGCCATATTCTCAACCTGATGTGCAAGCAGGAGACATCCTGGGAAGATCCCAAGCTCTACACTGATGAACTTGATATTGCCCTCTACCGCCTTGAAGACATGCAGAATGATGGTATCGTTGTTCTTGGCGAGAACAGTGTTCGGGTAACTGAAGCTGGTATTCCGTTCCTTAGAAATATCTGCATGGCTTTTGATGCAAGGCTCTGGAGTTCCGACAGCCTCTCAAAGGCATACAATGTATCGAGGGATATCCAGAAAACCTATATTGAGAAAGCCCGGCTGGCAAAAGCTCAGCAGGTTGTCTGAGTTTACGATTCAGCACAATTGAAAGGGTGATCTTGGTCACCCTTTTTTTATGTCAATGCTATGAAAAAAAAAATAAAAATAGGATTTTTGGGCAGTGGCTGGGCAAAAGTAGCACAGGCACCAGCCTTCTCGCTGATTGAAGATGTAGAGCTTTCTGCTGTGGCAAGCCCTACTGAATTGCATCGTCAGAAGTTTATGAAGATGTTCGACATCGGCAAGGGTTTTGCCGACTGGCGAGATTTACTGCAGTGTGATCTTGATCTTGTGTGCGTTACGACACCGCCATTTCTTCATGCTGCCATGGTGAAAGGGGTACTTGAAAGCGGCAAGAGTGTTCTCTGTGAAAAGCCTTTTGCACACAATGTTGAGGATGCAGCTGCCATGGTTGACGTGGCCTCTACTTTTTCCGGTTTTGCGCTTCTCGATCATCAACTGAGATTTCATCCGGCAGTACGGTGTATGAAACAGATGATTGACGGGGGTGAGTTAGGTAAAGTTTATGAAGTCCGCGCCGTTGTCAATCTGGCCAGTCGCAACAGGCCTGACCTGCCATGGTCGTGGTGGTGTGATGTCACAAAAGGTGGCGGTGCCCTTCATGCGATTGGCTCTCACCTGATTGATATGAATCGTTACCTGATTGGCGAAATATCGGAAGTATCCTGCAATCTCTCTACAAGTATTCCTTTCCGGCCTGATAAATCAGGGAAAACTTGTGCGGTCACTTCTGACGATAATTTTGCCATGATGATGAAGTTTGGTCCCTTATCTGTTGCACTTGGCAGCTCTTCCCTGATGCATGTCACCACTGTTGGAGCTTATACCTGGTTTTCGTTTGAAGTAGTAGGCAGTCTGAAAACAATAAGGCTCGACGGAGCAGGAAGGCTTTGGGAGGTTGCAAGCGATAATGCAAAAGGAGGCAGGAGTCTTATTGATGCACCCCGCTGGAAGCTTGTTGATCCGATACTTCCGTGGGATGAACTGGTGCTGCAGGAAAAAATCAGACACTCATCCATTGCGGTACATGGTATTTTTGCTGTCGGATTTGCCTTTCTTGCTCACCGGATTGTGAAAGCACTGCGCAAGAAGGAGAAGAACTTTCACGATGCAGCGGATTTTTCCGATGGACTGATGATCCAGAAGGTATTGCAGGCAGGCATTGACTCAAGCCGCTTTCGCAGCTGGGTTAAAATTCAGCCATGAATGCCAAGTTAGCGGAAAGAGTCCTTGCTGATATTATTTTCTGAAAATTAGTACCTTTAGAAGGTGAGTCGCAACCGGTATTGATATCATGATTCCGAACTGCTACAGGTAAAGGTGGAGTTACGGAATACACCGTTACCCTTTTCAATGAAAAAAAACCGTATATATTTACTTTTTATAGGGTTATTTCTTCTTATTGCCCCTGTATTCTCATGGTGGACGGTTATTTATGCTGATCATCAAATGCGTGATCAGCTGCTCCAACAGGTACGACTGGCTGCACAGGGAATTGACCTGGAGCGGCTTAAAACCCTTGAAGGCTCGAAAAATGATCTTGAAAAGCCAGCCTATGGTCAGCTTAAGGAGCAACTTGCAAGGGAAAGAGGTGCTGCTTACCAGTGCCGGTTTGTCTATCTACTTGGCAAAAGGGACAGTGGGAAAGTATATTTTTATGCTGATTCCGAGCCATCGAATTCAACGGATTCATCTCCCGCAGGTCAGATCTATGATGAGGCTACTGATATTCTCCAGAAGGTATTCAGCCTCAGAGAAGCTGATACCGAAGGACCAGTGCCCGATCGCTGGGGTACCTGGGTCAGCGGATTCGTTCCGCTTGTAGATCCCCATAACGGAAAGGTCATTGCTGTATTCGGCATGGATGTCGATGCTTCTGACTGGACATTGGACATTGTGGCCCGTTCTTCCATTCCCATAGGGCTTATGTTGTTGATTCTGATTGCCCTCATCAGTGCCTATCTTCTTTCACGCCATGTCGAGGCAGCTCCCGGACTGGTTCGTCGACGTCTTCTCTTGCCCCTGGGTGTGCTGATGTCAATAATTATTGCCTCCATGGGACTGTTGCTTTGGCAGCAATATCAGCAGAGAGTAACTGATGCAGTTCACCACTCGGAAACTGAGGTATCCGGTGCATTTCAGAAAAGCATTGATAGTGTCTAAGGATGCCCTTACCATAATTATAGAGGAACTCAGTCATGACCGTGCAATAACCGAGGCAATGCATGCCGGGGATAAAGGTCGGCTCTATTCGCACATGGCTCCACTCTATGAGGGTCTTAGGCGTGTTTATGGGATAACACATTTGAATTTTATTAATCCAGAGCACATCCGTACTCTTGATATGCTAAATCCTGCCACAAGCGGTGACCAAATTGACCGCTTCACCTTGGGTGAGGCAGAGAAGAGTGGAAAACCGTCAAACGGTATTGAGCTCGACCAGTTGGGGCGTTTAACTCTTTGGGTTGACATACCGGTACTACTTGATGGTAAGCTTCTTGGCTATATTGAGCTTGGCAAGGAGACTGAAGAGATTCTTAAGGGAATTAAACTTGAATCTGGGAGCGGGCTGGCGATTTTTATCAACAAAAAATTTATTCAGCAATCAGGTTGGGAGCGGAGCAGGAATAATTTTCAGCAAGATATCACCTGGGGTCATTACCCCAATGATCTTCTGCTGTATTCCTCGCTTGGACGTTTTCCTCAGGAATTTAATTCTGTGCTTTCAGCCGCAGATGCGTCAAAGGGTATTGAGTCCGATCTGGCCGAAAGATCGTGGAGAATTACCACCCTGCCACTGAAGGAAGCTTCAGGAAGAGTGATCGGTAAAATGATCCTTATGCAGGATATTTCTGCATACAAGTGGACTGTTTACCGTCTTATATCAATTGCAGGTATTGCCATTATTGTCATTTATGCCCTTGTGTTCGGTTTTCTTATTGTTGTTTTAAGCCGTACAGACAGGAGTATAAGCCGTCGCGAAGAAGAACTCAGGCACAGGTCGGCATTTCAAATGCTGCTTACAGAACTTGCTATCGGTTTTGTCAATAAACCGCTGGATGATTTGGATAACTCCATCAACAGGGTGCTTGCGCTTGTCGGAGAGTTTTCAGGGGTTGACCGTGTTTATCTCTTTCACTATGACCATGAAAATGAATCCATGAGCAATACCCATGAGTGGTGTGCTTCGGGTATCAGTGCGGATATTCAGAATCTTCAGAAAGTGCCATATAAGGAGTTATCGGAATGGGTATCAATCCATCAGCGGGGAGAGGTTGTCTATATTCCCGATGTAAAGAGATTAAAGAAGGATAGTGTTTTCCGTACGGAGCTTGAGGAGAAGGGTATTAAATCATTGATTACTATCCCTCTGAATTATTCTGAAGTGTGCTTTGGCTTTGTTGGGTTTTCATCACTCCGTCAGCTGAAAACCTGGGGGGATGAGGATATTGCCCTGCTTCGGATTCTTTCCGAACTTATTACCAATACCGAGGTTCGTCATCGGAATGAAACCGCTCTTGTTAATGCACGGATGGTCGCTGAAACGGCAAACCAGGCAAAAAGCGAATTTCTGGCCAATATGAGCCATGAAATCCGAACACCGATGAACGGTGTGATCGGCATGATTGGTCTTTTGCTGGATACCCCTTTGGACTCCCATCAGCAGGAATATGCACAGGACGCACTTGCAAGCGCGGACTCTCTTTTGAACCTGCTCAATGATATTCTTGATTTTTCAAAGATTGAGGCTGGAAAACTTGACCTTGAAATTATTGATTTTGATCTGCGCAAGCTCTTGGATGCTCTCTCTTCGATCATGTCTCTTCGAGCTTCTGAAAAAAATCTCAAATTTAGCTACACTATTTCTCCAGAGGTAACTCCGTTTCTTCATGGTGATCCGGGACGGCTATGCCAGATCCTCAACAATCTTGCCGGTAATGCCATAAAGTTTACCAGTCAGGGTGAGGTATCTGTTGCTGTTGAAGTTGTTGCGAGCAGTGATGAAGAGGTTCGGCTTCGCTTTTCGGTTAACGATAGCGGTATTGGAATACCTCAGGAGAAAATCAAGATTCTTTTCTCAAGCTTTACCCAGGTTGATTCCTCCATGACTCGCAGATTTGGCGGGACAGGTCTGGGATTGGCAATATGCCGACAGCTTGTGCTGCTTATGGGAGGAGAGATAGGGGTTAACAGCCTTGAGCATGAAGGGTCTGAATTTTGGTTTATTCTTCCTTTCACAAAACAGCCGAATCAGGTCAACGGAGGGCTCTCTTTACAAGATAGCAATGAGGTCGGCAAACTTTTGTCCTCTTCGGAAATGCATGAGAAGGGTCCAAACGAGGAGATCAGGCTGTTGCTTGCAGAGGATAGCAGTGTCAATCAAAAGGTGGTCATGGGTATTCTTCGGAAGTTCGGATATCAGATTGATGTTGTCAGTAATGGTGCTGAAGCGCTCAGAGCGCTTGAGACGCGTCACTATAATCTTGTTATCATGGATGTGCAGATGCAGGAAATGGATGGTCTGGCGGCAACGCGTATGATTCGGAGTCCCGACTCTTCAGTACTCGATCACACTATTCCTGTTATTGCACTTACTGCTCATGCCATGCAGGGTAATCGTGAACTCTGCTTGCAGGCAGGTATGAACGATTATGTTTCAAAGCCGATAACTCCAGCTATTCTGATTGAAACAGTTCAAAAATGGTTGTAGAGTCTACCGGCAAAAACTGTTTCTGGTTTTTGCCGGAGAAAAATAATCAACTCTTTTGTTCCCATTCAGCAAAAAGCGCATTCAGTTCATTACAGAGCGTATGGTATCCAGCAAGGATTTTAGCAGTTTCTTCCTGGCTTTTTTTGTAGAAATCTTCTGTTGCCATCATGGTCTCAAGGGACTCTTTCTGTTGTTCTAACCGGTTTATTTTGTGCTCAACCTCTTCGATTCTCTTTTTGTCTTTTTTGGCCGACAGAGTTTTCTTCGCCTGTTCTTTTTCCTTTTCAGTAGGTTTTGCGTGAGGCGCGCTCGTTTTTTTCTGCCGTGCGGTGGCATCCTCTTTACGTTCAGCTTCAAGAGCTTTTTCAGCTTTCTCAAGATATTCGGCATAAGTGCCGAGGTAGAGCTGAAGGGAGCCGTTTTTTATTTCCACCACCTTGTTGACCAGGCTGTCGAGGAAATAGCGGTCGTGACTGACAATCAGAAGGGTGCCGTCATAGTATTCGAGCGAATCAATCAGCATCTCCTTTGAGCGCATATCCAGATGATTGGTCGGTTCATCCATGATGAGAAGGTTCGATGCCTGAAGAAGGATTTTTGCCAGAGCAACCCTTGATTTTTCTCCTCCTGACAACACCCTGATCTTTTTATTGACGGCATCTCCGCTGAAAAGAAAACAGCCGAGAATATCCCGCACCTTTTTCTGAGCTTCTGAGGTTGGAGCAGAATCGACCATTTCCGTATAGACGCTTTTTTCCGGGGAGAGGTTTTCAGTCTGATGCTGTGCAAAATAGTTCAGGGAGACATTGTGCCCCATGGTAAGCTTCCCTTCAAAATCGATCTCTCCGGCAAGAATTTTGCAGAAGGTGGTTTTCCCTGCGCCGTTTGAGCCTACAATGGCAATCCGGTCGCCGCGCATCACTTCAAGATCTATGCTGTTAAGCACCTGTTTTTTTGTGCCGTCAGGCAAAATATAGGTTTTTTTAATGCCATCAAGCCTCATGACCTCACGACCGGATGGATTTGCTTTTGGAAAGCGGAAGGAGATGCGTGAGTTATCCTCTTCAGGAGAGAGCATGTTTTTCTCCATCTTCTCCATCTGCTTCAGGCGGCTCTGTGCCTGTCGTGCCTTTGTGGCCTTGTAGCGGAAGCGATCGACAAAGGCTTTCAGCTCCTCTATTTTTTTGACGTCATTTTCATATTTACCCATCATCAGCTCATACCGCTCAGCCTTCTCTTTTTCGTAATAAGAGTAATTTCCTTTGTATTCATTGATGCGCGTGAATGCAATTTCCAGGGTTTTAGTGGTTAGTTTGTCAAGGAAGAAGCGGTCATGCGAAACAATGATATAGCTGTGTTCATAGTTGACAAGATAATTTTCAAGCCAGCGGAGCGAGTCGATGTCAAGGTGGTTTGTCGGTTCGTCAAGGAGCAGCAGTGTAGGGTTTTGCAGCAGAAGTTTGGTAAGATGCAATCGCATCTGCCATCCACCGGAAAAAGCCTTGACTTTTTTATGAAAATCTATTTCGCTGAATCCAAGGCCGCCAAGTACTTTTTCTGCATTTGACTGCATGGTATAGCCACCAAGATGCTCAAACTCGTGCATTGCATCGGAAAAGCGCTCTATAAGCTGATGGTAGGTTTCGCTTTCATAATCCTGTTCGGGCAGGGCGAGTTCGTGTTCCATGCGGGTTATTTTATCCGACAGTTCGAACAGTCTGACGTTTGCCTGAAGGGCATATTGCAGTGCGGTTTTTTCCAGGTCGGCATCAAAGGAAATTTCCTGGGGAAGATAACCGATGGTGGTTTCAGCCGATTTGAGAAATTGCCCGGTTGTAATGAGGGCTGAGTCGGTAGTTGGCCCGCTGATAAGGCGCAAAAGGGTTGTTTTTCCTGTACCGTTAAGACCGACAAGACTTACATGGTCTTTGTCTCCTACACGGAACGAGGTATCAGTGAGAAGTTCTTTGGTTCCAACGCTGAGGGAGAGGTTTCTTGCTTCAAGCATGATAGAGAGGACTTATGAAAAAGATCAACAATTATTGATAAAAAATATAAACACGGAGGAAAAGATACAATATTTCACCAAAGCTTCACGCTTCTTCATCGTATTGTATAAACAGTGCTTGTTATGGGGTTATATTTATCCCTGAATTTTTAACAGCTCTCTTGTAACAACTCTTTGTAAATGAAAAACATTGTTATAACCGGTAGTACAAGAGGGATAGGTTTTGGACTTGCAAAACAATTTCTTGAAAAAGGTCATGCAGTTACTCTGAACGGAAGCTCTTCTGAAGGGCTTGATGAAGCGTTACGTCTTTTGATTGCCTATAAAGGTAAAGTACAGGCTTTCAAAGGAACAGTTGCTGACAGGGATGTCATGGCCAGTTTATTTCACTCTGCCAGTAACCGGTTTGGACCGGTTGATATCTGGGTGAACAATGCGGGTATCAGTCATCCCACGAAAAAAATTTGGGAACTTGATGACGCCGTGGTCAGGCATCTGCTGGATGTTAATCTTCAGGGAGTCATTAATGGAACTGTTGTTGCATACAACGGTATGAGTCGGCAAGGGAGAGGTAAAATATTCAACATGGAGGGCCATGGAAGCGGCGGCTCTATTATTGACGGAATGTCTATCTACGGAACATCAAAAAGCGCCATTCACTATTTTACCAAAGCCTTTGCGCATGAGGCAAAGGGGAGCACTGTTCAGGTCGGTGTGCTGAGCCCCGGGATGGTGGTAACCGACATGCTCATGTATACACTTTCCAGCTCAAATGAGGTTTCACGGAAAAAATTTTATAATCGGATGGCTGATGATGTGGAGAGTGTTTCACACTTTCTTGTTGAAAAAATGCTTGCAAGTACCAGGGAGTATGACCGTATTGAGTGGCTGACAAAAAGAAAAGCTTTGCTCCGACTTATTTTTGGCTCTTTTCGCAGGAAGGACTTTTTTACTCACTGAACAGGGTTCAGTCGTGCAGCCGGTCACAACTTTTTATAAATTATTACATTACCGAGCGCAAGCTTTCACCGCAATGATCGTCGAACATGAAAATACAAAGAACTGATTATGATTATTCAAGATCTTGACAGAACAGTGTTGCAATGAGAGCAAAAATATTTCTTCTTCTGGTGCTCTCATTTTTGCCCACTGCCTCATCGCTGAAGGCTGAGGAGCTTTTGACCTGGGAGCAGTGTGTCAGTGAAACAAAGCAGGCTCATCCCGACCTTTATTCAGCTCTTGCCCTATTGCAGCAGGCTGAAGCAACCAAGCAGATAACAAGAGGGTCGCTTTTGCCCCAGCTCAGTTCAACATTGAGCTCTCTGCAGAATGGAACGACAGGTGCTACCTCTTTGTCAGCACTTTCCTATTCGCTGACCGCACAGCAACTCTTATATGATGGACATAAAACGTCGAATCAGGTTGCAAGTAATGCCGAAGCGATAAAAGCTGCTCAAAACAACTATTCTATTGTTTCAGCCAATGTTCGTTATGCCCTCAGGTCGGCATTTGCCCAATTGCTTCTGGCCCAGGATCTTGTCGGTCTTACAAGCGAGATAGCAGACAGGCGTCAGAAGAATGTCCGATTGATCAATCTTTACTATCAGGGAGGAAGGGAGCATATTGGTTCGCTTCATCAGGCCGAGGCCGATCTTGCCCAGGCTCAGTTTGAAGTTTCTCAGGCGAAACGTGGACTTGTGCTTACCCAGACAACCCTTGCTTCAGCGCTTGGACGCGATATCAGTAAACCCTTGAAGGTCCAGGGGGCCTTCAAGGCCACTGATCTTTCTGTCAGAAAACCCGATCTTCAACTCCTGGCAAAAAGTAATCCGCTATTTCTGCAGCTGGAAGCCAAGAGCAAAGGTGCACGTTTCGATCTTGATGCTTCCAAGAGTGCTTTTTCACCCCAGCTCTATCTCACCTCGTCGGTTGGAAGAGGCTCTTTTAACCGATTGCCGGTTGATGCTGTGGATTGGAGTGCAGGTTTTACGGTCTCTGTTCCCATCTATCAGGGAGGAAGCGGCAGAGCTGCAGTCTCCAAAGCGAGGGCGTTCCTGAGCCAACAGAATGCACAGGAAAAGAGTGGTTATCTCCAGCTTGTCAATGCTCTGGAGCAAAACTGGAAGAATTTTCAAGATGCCCGCCAGTTGGTTGTGGTACAGAAAAAACAGCTTGATGCAGCTGTTGATCGATCAGCTATTGCCAATGCGGAGTATTCGAACGGCCTCCTTACGTTCAATGAATGGGTTATTATCGAAAACAATCTTGTGAGTGCTAAAAAGAGTTATATCAATGCCGAGGCTACGATGCTGATTGCTGAGGCTCAATGGATTCAGGCAAAAGGAGGAGGGCTTGATGGTGAGCAGGAGTAAGCTGGTATGGGGTATTATTGTTGCGGTTTCTGTAATCGGAGTTGCAGGATTCTTTATTTTTATGGGAACCCGTCCTTCAGAGAAGCGTTTTAATGAAATTACACCAACACGAGGAACGATCAGTTCAGCAGTGTCGACGACTGGAGCGGTTTACCCTCAAAACCGTGTTAAAATCCAGTCTTCTGTCGGGGGAAGAATAGAAGATATTCTTGTCGATGAAGGCCAGATCGTAAAGAAAGGTATGGTGCTTGCCATGCTCAGCTCAACAGAGCGGGCTGCATTGCTTGACGCGGCCAAATTACAGGGAAAAAGTGAACAGGCATACTGGGAGAATGCATATAAAAAAACAGCAGTTATCGCTCCCATGAACGGCCAGGTCATTGTGCGCAGCATTGATCCAGGTCAGACGGTGACCACAAGTGACTCGCTTTTTGTTCTCTCAGATCGTCTTATTGTCAAAGCTTATGTCGACGAAACCGATATTGGAAGGGTGAAAATAGGACAGAAGGCTATGATAGGTCTGGATGCTTACCCTGATATCCGTGTTACGGGAGCTGTTGCACATATCTACTATGAGTCACATCTGCAGAATAATGTCAATATCTATTATGTCGATGTTATTCCTAAGCGTATTCCAGATGTTTTTCGTTCAGGTATGAGCGCCAATATCAGGATTATTGTACAGGAAAAAACTGGTGCACTGCTTTTGCCGCTCGGGGCAGTTCAGCAAAAGGATGGCAATTCAGTGGTGCGTCAGAAACGCAGTGATTCTGAGAAAGGGGGGCGCTACAAAATTGTGCAGACAGGATTGCAGGATGGAAGCAATATTGAGATTCTTGATGGATTGTCTGATAAATCGGTTGTTTTGATTCCCGATACATCCTTTGTGTTGCCGAAAAATAAAGTGGGCTCAAATCCCTTCTCGCCCCAACAGCGCAGATCGAAACCATGAGCAGCATGCTTGAGCTTGTCGATGTTCACCGCACATATCTGATCGGTGAAAGCACTGTTTATGCCTTGCGCGGTGTCTCCCTTACAATTGAGCAGGGCGAGTTTGTGGCAATCATGGGTGCCTCAGGGTCTGGCAAATCATCACTGCTTCAGATTCTCGGGCTTCTGGATAACCCAGACAAAGGCGAGTACCGGATTTTCGGCAATAATGTCAACACCATGACGGAAGATGAACAGGCCGGAGTTCGCAATAATGTTGCAGGTTTTGTGTTTCAGCAGTTTCACCTGCTCAAGCGTATGGACATTGTTGACAATGTTCGGCTTCCGTATATCTACAGCGGCATCAAAGGAAGTTTTCGCCGGGAGGCAATAGAGCGTCTCAGGATGGTTGGACTTGAACAGAGAATTGATCACACTCCCAATCAGCTTTCAGGAGGTGAACAGCAGCGAGTGGCAATTGCGCGTGCCCTGGTTCGTGATCCGCTGATCATTTTTGCCGATGAGCCAACCGGTAATCTTGATTCAAAAAATTCAGCAGAGATCATGAAGATCCTGCAAGGCCTTCATGCAGAGGGTAAAACCATCATTATGGTCACGCATGAAAATGAGATTGCCGCTTACGCCGGTCGTGTCATTACCATGAGGGATGGTGTCATTGTTGCCGATGAACGTAAACCAGGGATAATGCCCCCAGTTGTCGTTGCTGGAGAGATCGGATTTGATATACATGGGTCAGGAAAGGGCTCTTTATGGCAGGATGGCCGGTTTATGGGGTTTATAGCACAGGCATTTCAGGCTATTCTTGCTAACAAGATGCGCTCTTTTCTCTCCGTGCTCGGTATTCTTGTTGGAGTTGCGTCAGTGATTGCCATGATGGCGCTCGGAGAGGGAGCCAAAGCGTCAATGCAGGAGCAACTGAAATCGATGGGTTCCAATATGCTTTCAATCAGGGCTGGATCGGCCAAAATCAGGGGTGCCGCCCAGGGAGCAGGTGCGGTTACGCGTTTTACATTTGCTGATGTGGATGATATTGCTTCGCTTCGCACATTGGTGAAAAATGCCAGTGGGGTTGTAAACGGAGCTGGGCGAATAGTGTTTGGAAATAAAAACTGGAGCACCAGCCTGACCGGAGTAGGATATGATTATGGTACCATGCGAGCAGCGATACCTTCTGTCGGGAGATGGTTTACCCGTGAGGAGATTCAAACTCGTGACAAGGTTGCCATTATCGGTGTAACTGTTGCAAAGCAGTTATTCAACAACATGAATCCTATTGGCAAGACCGTTAAAATTAACAGAATTAATTTTACAGTTATTGGCATTGCTCCAGCAAAAGGGTTTTCCGGGCCGCAGGATGAGGATGATGTTGTTATTGTTCCTGTTACAACAGCCATGTACCGTGTGCTTGGCAAGAGCTATCTCAGTGGAATTTTTGTTGAGGTTACCTCACCTGCATTAATTGAACAGACCAAAAGTACGATCAGCGGGATGATTCACAAACGGCACCGGCTTAAAGTCGATGACGACTCCTTCAATATCCGGGATATGACTGAAATTCAGCAGATGCTCAGCAGTACTACACAGACCATGAGTCTCCTGCTTGGTTCCATTGCCGCGATTTCGCTGGTGGTTGGGGGAATAGGTATTATGAATATAATGCTTGTTTCTGTAACCGAAAGAACAAGGGAAATTGGTTTGCGGAAAGCTATCGGTGCGAGAAAAAACGATATCATGCTGCAGTTCCTGGTTGAGTCGGTCGGTATGACTGTCAGCGGTGGTTTAATCGGTATTCTTCTTGGTATTGGTATCTCTTTTATCCTCTCTTTTTTTGCGGGCTGGGCAGTAAAGACCTCTCTGATATCGGTTGTTCTTGCAACAGCCTTTTCAGCTCTTACCGGAATTTTTTTCGGACTCTGGCCTGCCCGGAAAGCAGCGGATCTTAAACCGGTAGAAGCTCTTCGGTATGAATAGAACGGATATGAAAAAAAACTTTTTTTTTGCAAGATTCTGACGGAAATCGCGTCATACCCTATGAACAGATAGTGAAGTTACGAGATGCCTTATGATAATCTACTAGAAAAGATGGCAACAACTGGTTGAGTGTAAGTGTTGACAGGTGATGATTCAGGATAGTAGCTATGGCTGATGATTGTTAGGTTAAAAATCAGACCTGTTGTTGTATAGGAATGGCGAAGAGGAGCTTTTTTCTTCTTCGCTATTCTTTTTTTATTTCCCCCTACTTCATTTTATGTGTCAGTTTTGAAGAGATCAACGGGTAAGATCCTGTTGAGCAGTGAGACGGAGTGTTTTATTTTGGGACAATTATTCCGGCTGATAAACATAGTATTCAATATTTTTGAACGAACTGAGTAACGATAAATACGGCATAAGCTGTTAACTTATTGTATAGATTTATGTTAAAAGTATTTTTCTTTTGGGTTGTTATTGGGTATGGAAATTGACTTAATATTTTAACATGTTTTGGATAATCTATTAATTAGAGCTGCGGTTATACTGCATTTATCCATGTTAAAAAAATCTGTCATAATTGTTTTTTTTTCGGTTCTATTGTTCGGAATAGTAAGAGCCAACGCTACTGAAGAGATTCAAAAACTCCGCATTCTCGCACAGAATGGTAATGTGGAAGCTCAGTTCATTTTGGGCGGTAGGTATTATAGTGGTTATGGAGTTGACCAAAGTTATGCTGAAGCGGTTAAGTGGGTTCGCCTTGCATCTGGGAAGGGATTTGCAAAGGCTCAGTACAATCTTGGCTCTATGTACTTTAAGGGCCAAGGAGTAAATCAAAACTATGCCGAAGCTGCAATTTTATATCGTCTTGCAGCAGAACAGGGGATGGCGGAGGCTCAGTATAATCTTGGTGTATTATATGCTACAGGCAAAGGTGTTGTGCAAAACTTTGCTGAAGCAGTTACATGGTACCATCTTGCCGCTGATCAAGGTGATATCCAGGCTCAGTACAATCTTGGAGTAGCATACGATACTGGAAAGGGAGTATTACAGGACTTAGCTGAAGCAGTTAAATGGTATCGGCTTGCCGCTGATCAGGGTCATGTAATGGCTCAGAATAATCTGGGAGTGATGAACGCAAAAGGTTATGGCATTGCTCAAAATTATACAGAATCTGCACAATGGTTCCGTCTTGCAGCAACGCAGGGAAATGTAAAATCTCAGCTCTCTATCGGGCGGATGTATGAAAAGGGTTATGGTGTGGGTAAAAACATTACTGAAGCGGTTAAATGGTATCGGCTTGCCGCAGATCAAGGCAATGTGATTGCGCAGAATAAGATTGGTGAACTGTTAGATAAGCGTGAGAGGTGATGTTAATCTATCGGTGTCAGCTACCCATTTTGATTTGATGGAAGTTTGAAAAAGTCATTTACGGGCATAGTCTCCGGGAGGATATAGACAAATCCATTCCCATGGGCAAACAGTGGACTGATGACTTTCATGTAGAATTCTTTTGTAACATTTATGCACCCGAGAGTACTCCGTTTGTCTTTTGACGATCGAGATCGCAGATGTTGCAGTCTTTTGGGGTTATCTGACGGATGAATGGCTATAGCCGCATCAAAATCAATCCAGATGACTTCTGTGCCATCAGCATTAAGACCTCGTTTGGCAAGGAATTTTCCAGCGGGAGTGGTTCGCTCATTAGGTTTAATATCACTGAGCTTTTTGTCGCCAACACCGGGAAAGGAATAATCACCAATTGCTTGTCCGATAAGTGCCGGTGCAGCTGCAAGGATTAGTCCTTCTTTCATAAAGACATAAATTTTAGCCTGCTTTTTATCAATGATCAAAAATGGCATCTCTTTATTATCTCCGGAACTGACTATCCACTCTACAACATCGTGAACAGAGACGTCCGCTTCTTCCGAAGCAAAAAACGTTTTGTCGTGAATTTCCTCATTATTAGTATATCCCTCAGTAAAAAATACAAATAAAAGTATAATTGTGATGATATATCTGGAAATTCTTATATAGCTGCAGTTCCCATGGTTTTGTGGCATTGTAAATGCAAGTTGATTTTACTATTCAGCAGGGAAATCATCTATTTTAAGCACCAATCTGCGAATAGGAATTTCATCAATAGTCAATACCTATATGATTTACAGCAATAAAAAAACCGATTTCAAAAAAAATATTTAAATAAACTAATACTTCTACAATCTGATTTCTTTTTTTTAAAGGAATTAAGTCTTTATATAATAATCGATTACTCCATAGCCATTTGCTTGGATATTGCTTGTGAAGCTAAGCTGAATATTACGAATGATTGGGGGAAGGCAAAAAAATTAATAATGACTTTATCCTATATTATATATAAATAGTATATGATAAGATCATTTCTACAACACTAATTACTTACAGTAATCTTATGCATTATAAATATGAAAAGCAAATAAATAACATAGAAATATAATTCGGTGTGAATGGGTATTCAGTCCGGATTTAAGGAAGAGCTGTTTTGCTTGAAGATTTGCATGAGTAAAAAACCAGACACCCCGCAAGTGATTTGTGAGGAGTCTGGTTCGATATGCTCTGGGTGTTTCCGTTCAGGATGACGCCAGTGCGCTTTGTACTTTTTTTGCGGCATCACGTAGGCCGTTTGCTGATACGAGATTTAAGCCTGAATCATCCAGCATTTTTTGAGCAATTGGAGCATTGGTTCCTTCAAGTCGCACAATGACTGGCAGATGAAGGCCGATTTTTTTTGCTGCTTCAATAATGCCACCTGCTACACGGTCGCAGCGCACTATGCCGCCGAAGATGTTGACAAGAATTGCTTTGACGTTTTTGTCGCTTAAAATAATCTTAAATCCCTCTTCAACAGTCTGTGGACTTGCTGAACCGCCTACGTCGAGGAAGTTGGCTGGTTTTCCTCCGGCGAGCTGGATCATATCCATGGTTGCCATAGCCAGACCGGCTCCGTTAACCATGCAACCTACATTGCCGTCAAGGCGGACATAGTTGAGATTTGATTTGGATGCTTCCACTTCAAAAGGATCCTCTTCACTGATATCACGCAGTTCAAGAAACTCCTTATGGCGGTAGAGGGCATTGTCATCAAAATTGATTTTTGCGTCGAGTGCAAATACTTTTCCCTCTTTGGTGACCACAAGAGGGTTGATTTCAGCAATTGCGGCATCAATTGCGGTATATGCTGTATAGAGTGCAGATATAAAGTTTACAGCGTTTCGAAACTGTTCACCTTGAAGCCCAAGGAAAAACGCAGCTTCTCTGGCCTGAAAACTTTGTATTCCGTAAAGGGGATCAATCTGGATTTTAAGAAGTCTTTCCGGGCTCTCTTCGGCTACCTTTTCAATTTCCATGCCTCCTTCAGTCGATACCATCAGGACATTTCTGGAGGTTGAGCGATCAAGAGTAATGCCAACATAAAACTCTTTTTCAATATTCATACCCTCTTCAACAAGCAGTCGTCTGACCTCTTTTCCCTCAGCTCCAGTCTGATGAGTGACAAGGGTCATGCCGATCATCTCCTGGGCAATATCAAAGGCCTCTTCAGCTGATTTAGCAAGCTTGACACCTCCGGCCTTTCCTCTGCCTCCGGCATGAATCTGGGCTTTAACAACCACAACAGCGCAGTTTTGTTCGCTAAAAAGCTGCTCAGCAGCCAGTTTTGCTTCCTCAGGCGAATATGCTACAATGCCTTTCGGTACGGCAACCCCGAATTTTCTCAGGATATCCTTGCCTTGATATTCATGAATGTTCATATTGTTTGGTCTTGGGTTACTGACGATTGCGTGCACACATAATTCGATCGAAAGCTCGGATTGAGCAAAGAGCATAGTATAATGAAAATTACGATGATGGTAAAACCTTAGAGTGCCAGCTGATTAATATTTATTTAATAATTATGATGGATTATACGTATTGCATGGAACTTGCTTTCAAGGAGGCAATCAAGGCGTTTGAACGAAAGGAGGTTCCTGTTGGAGCGGTTGTTTTTGACAGTAATGGCCATGTTATCGGAAGAGGGTATAATCAGGTGGAAGCGCTATGCGATGCTACCGCACATGCTGAAATGATTGCGTTGACTTCGGCAATGGCTACCGTCGGAAGCAAGTATCTCAATGAGTGTACCCTTGCTGTTACTCTCGAACCATGCGCCATGTGCGCTGGAGCAATCGTCAATGCAAAGGTAGGAAGGGTTATTTTTGGTGCTTATGATCCAAAAATGGGAGCTGCAGGTAGTGTTATGAATATTACTGGCTGCGGGCAACTCAACCACCAACCTGAGGTCTTTGGAGGTATTATGGAGAACAAGTGCCGAAGTCTGCTTCAGGATTTTTTCAGGGAGCTTCGAAAAAAACCGTAAGGGATCCCAACAATAGTACCCATAAGTCTCATAAGTCCTATAAGTTTCTTAGTTACTACTCTTCGCTCTTCTTAGTAACAATGTTTTCCCGGATTATTTGTTTCAGTGAACTTGCAAGGTGAGAGACAATGTCCTGGGCCATACCGCTTCCTGCTGAGGGAGGCTGGATGGTGTCGAGACTGTCGATGCCTGCATTTTTCACAGCTTTGCTGATGGTGACGGAAAGAGTAGGGTTGCACTCTCTGACAATCTCTTTCAACATGAATGATGCTTCAAACATGCTTTGTTGAATAATTTCTTTTTTGTCGTCGCCTGATATTGCCTGGCAATGGCGGGTCGCAATAATACCAGCAAGACAGGTGAGATAGGTGTTGGTGGAGCCTGCCAGAAAAAGGTTGAGAAAAAAAGGGGTCAGCAGGTTTCCTGCAGGAAGCAGGGATGATAGGGTATTGCTGAATGCGGACTGTATAATTGGCTTGATATGGGCAGGAATATCCTCTTTTTTAAAGTCAGAAAGTGGAAGGCAGGAATAGACTGACCGAACAAGTGTAATGAACTCTCTGGGATGCAGCTCTCTGTTGTGTATAGCGTAGATATTCCATATCACCTTGATGTTGTTCAACAGGGAGGTGGTTGTGCCGTATGATGTGTTTTGGGCAAAAGCCCCCACAAAAAAGTTTTTTGTGGCAATTTGCTTGGTGATGTTGAGCGAGTCAACCTCGAGAAATTTAAGGTTGGTGCGCACCCATCTCTGATCCTTTTGCTGTTTTGATGCCTCAGGGTGCATGGAATGAACCGGCATTCTAAGAGCGAGGTAGCTGGTATAGAGTTCCATCCCTTTGGAGTTTTCATGCTCCGGAAGTGTTGGCGATTTCGGAAGTGAAAAAAGTCGTATTCCTGAATAAAGGGCTGCAAGGATGACCCCAGCGCTGAAAAGGAGGAAAACTGCACCAGCAAAGGGGTGAAAAGAAGCAAGAAGCTTTGCTGCGGACTGTAGCTGGTTGATGATAACAACAATCGTCATGAGTATGACCGCCAGAAGTGCGGTATACAAAAATGAGATGGCTTTTCTTTTCATATCAGCAGTTTAGTGTTGACGGGGTTCAGCCGTCTGAAAAGAAGTTCTGTGTTGGATATATTCGTCTTTCCAGCCGCAATATCATCTCTCAATTTTTTCCGGTTCCGGGAGTCTTATCGTGTGGTCACTGCTGAACTGATAGTCCAGAAAGATATCCGCGGCTGTTGGAAGCTGCCATTTACCATTTTGAAGCTGGTTTGTGGTCTCCTTGAGACGGTAGGTGGTATGCCCGCATGTCCAGCAGTCGTAATTAGCCATGCCTGTACAAAGGCATGTTTTTTCCTTGATAACCAGTGGTTCTCCGGCTTTTCTCTCTGCAATAGCCTGATAATACTCTTCGATATAGGTGCATTTCCCACCGTTTTCAAGCAGATAGCCAAGTCCTTCGCAATTTGGCTTTATGGCATAGCGTAGAGTTGGTGAAGAGGTGAGCATCCGCATGGGATAGCCAGTGGTTGAAGCCATATTGACGACGATATCCTCTTCACGTGCATTGATATAGTGCTGCTTGACCTCTGAGGGCAGGCCAGCCTCTTTGCTTATGGTAAAGCGGGTAGCAACCTGAACGCCTGCAGCCCCTTCTTGAAGATAATCAACAGCATCGGTGCCAGTAAAAATTCCTCCTGCAGGGATAACCGGTATATGCAGCTCCTCTTTTTTTAGAAAAGCAAGCACTTCGGTAAAGATGGTTTTGAGATCGAATTTCTGCCAGTCACCGGGCCCGAAGCCAAGGTGGCCGCCGGCAAGAGGACCTTCAACAATAATATAGTCAGGCAGTCGGCTAAGGCGTATTGCCCGTTTCAGAAAGATGGAAAGTGCTCTTACTGAGGAGATGATAATGCCTATTTTAACATCGCGAAATCTTTTGTGCGCCTGTATAAGATCAAGGGTACGGAGGTTGAGTCCCGCGGCAAGGGTCAAGCCGTCAATTCCTCCATCCATTGCAGCACATAATCTTACCTTCAGAGTTTCAATGCCGCTGTTCATGGTAAGTTTTTCCATGCAATTAAGAAAAATTGCACCCTTACCGGTTTTTTGGGAGACGGTATACTCAATATACTTTTTTTGTGCTTCGGCTAACTCTTCAAGATCAAAGTGTAAGGCAGATTTATCAGGGTTGTTGCTGAATGCTGCGTATTTTTTCCTTTTCCGGCTTACATAGGATGTTTTAAATATTCTGTCGCAGACATAGCCTATCAAGGCGTCGGATATATGACCGATCCCACCGAGTTTTTCAACCGCAAGTGCCAGTTCGGTTGTTGAGATATTAACTCCCATCCCTCCAACAATGATGGGTACATATTCTTTTCCGCCTATTTGTAACCTGAAATTGTCTACGTTCATTGTCTTTTTATCAGTATAAAAGCATTTACAGACCCGAATTCATTACCACTGAGGAGAAGGGGTAAGGCACTGTGCCAACAACCATCCTGCGCCAAAAATTACATAAGATATCATATTTCAATTTATAAATCTATAGACAATTCTTAGAAAAAGCTGTGTGTTTACCACTATCTGCAGCATTCTGACGTGAACTTTAGCGGTATGAAGCGGATGAAGTTTGAGAAAAGGTTCGAAGAATAGTAAATTGGATGCCAACTTACAGGGAAAGAGTTATTTCCAAAATTTATAAACATCCGGAAAAAGGAGATGATACTATGATAAAACTGGTCTTGTTACGGCATGGCGAAAGTCAATGGAACCGGGAAAACCGTTTTACCGGATGGTACGATATTGACTTGACTGAGCAAGGGAGAAAAGAGGCCGCTTATGCCGGGACACTGCTTCGTGAGGAAGGGTTTGTTTTTGACATTGCCTACACCTCAGTATTGAAACGTGCTATCAGAACGCTGTGGAGTGTTCTTGATTCAATGGATTTGATGTGGATTCCTGTTGTGAATAGCTGGCGGCTTAACGAGCGCCATTATGGAGCCTTGCAGGGACTTAACAAGTCTGAGACATCGCAGAAGTATGGTGAGGAACAGGTGCTTATATGGCGGAGAAGTTACGATACTCCGCCGCCTGCGCTTGAAAAGAGTGATGAGCGCTACCCTGGTTCTGATCCTCGCTATGCAGGTCTCTCTGAATCAGAGATTCCACTCGGCGAATGCCTTAAGGATACCGTTGAGAGGTTTCTTCCAATATGGCATGAGACGATTGCTCCGGAAATCCGTAAAGGAAAGAAGGTTATTATTGCTGCTCACGGAAATTCTTTACGAGCGCTGGTTAAATATCTTGATAATATTTCCGAGGAAGATATTGTCAGCGTGAACATCCCGACAGGTATTCCCCTGGTCTATGAGCTTGACGATAACCTCAATGCTATAAGAAGTTACTACCTTGGCGATCAGGACGCCCTGCAAAAGGCTGTTGATGCTGTTGCAAGTCAGGGGAAAGCATAGTCTGGCCGGCAGTGTGACGGTAGGGTGTTTTATGAAAAAACTTTTATATTCTGCACTTTGACTGGTCGGTTGCCTTTTTTTTGAAACTGTTTGAAAAGTTGTGCCTGAAAATATGAACGTTACGTTAAATGCGGGGCTCTATGATCCTCAGTTTGAGCATGATGCCTGCGGTGTAGGGTTTGTTGCCCATATCAAAGGCCTCAAGTCCCATGATATTGTAGAGCAGGGTTTAAAAATCAATGAAAACCTGAAACATCGTGGAGCCTGTGGATGTGAAAAAAATACTGGTGATGGTGCAGGAATTCTTCTTCAGATTCCGGATAAGTTCCTTCGCAAGGCTTGTGCAGAAAGAAATATTGACCTTCCGCCCGTCAAACAGTATGGTGTAGGTATGGTTTTTCTTCCGCCGGATATATCGCAGAGGCGTGCTATCGAAGATATCTGCCGTCTTATGATTCAGGCCGAGGGTCAGAAATTTCTTGGTTTCAGAAGAGTGCCGACCTGCAACGATACCCTTGGTGAGACAGCGCGCTCTGAAGAGCCCATTGTCAAGCAGCTCTTTGTGGGCTGGGGAAAAGATATTGTTTCGGAACTTGACTTTGAAAGAAAGCTCTATATCATCCGCCGCCGCATTACGAAACGGGTTAAATATACTGCGGGTCTTCTTGGCAGCAGTTATTTCTATATTTCAAGTCTTTCCGGCAGGACTATTATCTATAAAGGTATGCTCCTTCCAGAACAGGTAGGTGCATTTTATCCTGAACTGCATGACCCCGATATGGAAAGTGCCATTGCGATGGTGCACTCCCGTTTCAGTACGAATACCTTCCCGAGCTGGGACAGGGCTCATCCGTACCGATATCTGAGCCATAACGGCGAGATCAATACACTGAGAGGCAATGTCAACTGGATGAACGCCAGGGAGAAAACCATCACTTCTGAGGTGTTTGGTGATGCTCTTGAGGATATCAAGCCGGTTATTCTTGAGGATGGCAGCGATTCAGCCATTCTTGACAATGCTTTTGAGTTTCTCGTTCTTTCAGGTCGTTCACTGGCACATGCAGCCATGATGATCATCCCTGAGCCATGGACTGGAAATAAGGCGATGACGGCAGAGAAAAAAGCGTTTTACGAATATCACAGCTGCCTGATGGAGCCGTGGGACGGGCCTGCCTCAGTAACATTCACTGATGGTGTGCAGATTGGTGCTGTGCTTGATCGCAATGGACTCCGCCCTTCACGTTACTATATTACAAAGGATGACCTTGTTATTATGGCCTCTGAGGTCGGTGTCCTTGATATTGCACCGGAGCGAATTCTTAGAAAAGATCGTTTGCAGCCGGGCCGTATGTTTCTGGTCGATACTGTAGAAGGCCGCATCATTTCCGATGAAGAGATCAAGCAGACCATAGCAAGTGAAAAACCTTACGGGGAGTGGATTGACCGTAATATGATTGACCTGGAAGCTCTGGAGGACCATCCTCAGCTTAAAAATCCCGATGAGGACCACCACAGCCTGACAGCGCGCCAGAAGGTCTTTGGCTATACCCAGGAAGATATCTACCTGCAGATCAAGACGATGAGCGAGAAAGGTGTGGAGCTTGTTGGATCAATGGGTAACGATACCCCTCTGGCAGTTCTCTCCAATAAATCAAAGTTGCTCTATGATTATTTCAAGCAGCTTTTTGCACAGGTGACCAATCCTCCGATTGATTCACTCAGGGAGGAGCTTATAACCTCCACAACGGTCATGCTTGGCACAGAAGGCGAGCTGCTTGAGCCAACGGAGGTGAATTGCCGCCGTATCAGGTTGCCTCATCCGATTTTAACCAACCAGTTTCTTGAAAAGATTCGAGGAATCGATAAGCCCGGTTTCAGGGCTGTTACCCTTCCGATATTCTACGATGTATTAAAGGGAGGCAAGGGGATTGAGGCAGCAATGCAGGATCTTTATCGCCAGGCTGAACAGGCGGCAAGCAAAGGTGTCAATATTATTATTCTTTCAGACAAGGGAGTCATTGATAAAGAGCGTGCACCGATTCCGGCCTTGCTTGCTGTCTCCGGCTTGCACAACTTCCTTATCAATGCCGGAATAAGGACAAAGATCGGCCTGGTGCTTGAGTCTGCAGAACCGAGAGCTGTTCATCACTTTGCCATGCTTATCAGTTATGGCGCTGGAGCAGTCAATCCCTATATGGCTTTTGAAACAATTCATTCGCTGGTCACTTCAGGTCAGATCAAGCTGGATGAAAAGGTTGCCATTAAGAACTATGTCAAGGCAGCCGTCAAAGGTGTTGTGAAAACCATGGCAAAAATGGGTATTTCAACGATCCAGAGCTACCGTGGGGCACAGATATTTGAGGCTGTCGGTCTCAACACCCAGCTTGTGGATGCCTATTTTACCCGTACACCGACCCGTATTGAGGGTATCGGCATTGATATCGTAGCAGAAGAGGTTCGCAAACGCCATGAATCGGTATTTCCACCGACGGGCAACAAGGTGAACCGTGGTCTGGAAGCAGGTGGTGAAAGGAAGTGGCGTTATAATGGCGAATATCATCTTTTCAGCCCTGAGGCAATTCATGTTCTGCAGCACTCCTGCAGGACGGCCAACTATGAGCTGTTTAAAAAATATGAAAATCTTATTGATGATCAGAGCGAACATCTCTGTACCATCCGAGGCTTGATGGATATCAAGTTCAGCGAACAGGCTCTACCGCTTGAAGAGGTCGAACCGGTTGAAGCTATTCTGAAGAGGTTCAAGACCGGAGCCATGTCTTATGGTTCCATAAGTCAGGAGGCTCATGAAACACTGGCCATAGCCATGAACAGGCTTGGCGGCAGGAGCAATACCGGTGAGGGTGGCGAAGACTCTGCACGTTACAAGAGGGATGCGAACGGCGATTCAAGAATGTCGGCCATCAAGCAGGTTGCTTCCGGCAGGTTTGGAGTTACCAGTGAATATCTTGCCAGTGCCAATGAGATCCAGATCAAGATGGCCCAGGGGGCAAAGCCTGGTGAAGGTGGTCAGCTTCCGGGTTCAAAAGTCTATCCATGGGTTGCAAAGGTTCGTCATTCAACACCCGGTGTCGGTTTGATTTCGCCGCCGCCCCATCATGATATCTATTCCATTGAGGATCTTGCTCAGCTTATTCATGACCTGAAAAATGCCAATCATACAGCACGCATCAACGTCAAGCTTGTCTCAACCGTCGGTGTCGGTACCATTGCAGCTGGTGTTGCCAAGGCTCATGCTGATGTTGTGCTGATCAGCGGTCATGATGGCGGAACCGGTGCATCGCCTGTTTCGAGTATCATGCATGCAGGTATGCCGTGGGAACTTGGTCTGGCTGAAGCGCATCAGACGCTTGTACTCAACAATCTGCGCAGCCGGATTGTCGTGGAAGCAGACGGTCAGCTGAAAACCGCAAGGGATATTGTTATTGCTGCCATGCTTGGTGCTGAGGAGTTTGGTTTTGCTACCACTACTCTTGTCGTAATGGGTTGCGTTATGATGCGCTGCTGTCAGGACGACTCTTGTGCCGTCGGTGTCGCCACCCAGAATCCGGAGCTTCGCAAGAATTTCAAAGGCAAGCCGGAACATGTGGAAAACTTCATGCGCTATCTTGCCGAAGGTGTTAGGGAGTATATGTCGCGTCTTGGTGTTCGTACCCTTAATGAGCTGGTCGGCCATACCGAAATGCTCTCCATGAAGAAATCGGTCAAACACTGGAAAGCCCAGGGAATTGATCTTTCCAAGATACTCTACAAGGCAGAGGCTGACGAGCAGGAAACCCGGTATTGTACGGTTCAGCAGGAGCATGGTCTTGACGAAAGTCTTGACCGTACCATGCTGCTTGCTATCTGTGAGCCGGCGATTAAAAGAAAGGAGAGAGTTTCAACTACACTGACAATAAGAAATACCAACAGGGTGGTTGGCACGCTTGTGGGTTATGAAGTTACCAAAGCCTATGGTTCAGCTGGATTGCCAGATGACACCATTCATTTGAAATTTTCAGGCTCTGCCGGTCAGAGTTTCGGTGCATTTATTCCGAACGGTATGACTCTTGAACTTGAAGGTGATGCCAACGACTATGTAGGCAAGGGACTTTCAGGTGGCAGGATTGTTGTCTATCCGTCAAAAGGCTCCTCTTTTGTGCCTGAAGAAAATATTATTATAGGCAATGTTGGCTTTTACGGTGCAACGTCAGGTGAAGCTTTTATCAGGGGGATGGCCGGAGAGCGCTTCTGTGTTCGTAACAGCGGTCTGAATGCTGTCGTGGAGGCTATTGGTGATCATGGTTGTGAATATATGACCGGTGGAACCGTGATTATTCTTGGCAAAACAGGACGAAACTTTGCTGCCGGCATGTCAGGCGGAATAGCCTATGTTTATGATGCGGACGGTACGTTTGCTGAAAACTGTAACCTTGAGATGGTTGGCCTTTATCCGGTTGATGACAAAATGGAGCTTGCAGGGCTTCAGTCCATGATAGAAAGGCATGTCGAGTATACTGGCAGCGATCTGGGTCAGGCAATTCTTGATACTCCGGACTCTCTTCATCGTTGCTTCGTTAAAATTATATCGCATGATTACCGCAGGGCTCTTGAGGCGATGGCTGAGATTGAGGCTGCAGGGATTACCGGTGATGAAGCCGTTATGGCATCATTCGAGAAAAATGTTCATGATCCTGCGCGTGTTTCAGGGAATTGACTTCGGAAAAGGGCGGTACAGCCCGGTCTTGAAAAGATTAAAACATTGATATGGGCAAAGTAAAAGGTTTTATGGATTACCAGAGAGCGTTGCCACCTGACAGGGAGCCTCTGGAGAGAATAAAAGACTGGCAGGAGTTTCATAAGGAGATGCCTGACGCAGATCTACAGGATCAGGGTGCACGCTGTATGGATTGCGGTACGCCATATTGCCATACCGGGTTTATGCTGAGCGGTATGACGAGCGGCTGCCCGATTCACAATCTTATTCCTGAATGGAATGACTATGTCTATAAAGGTTTCTGGCATGAGGCTTATGACCGGTTGATGAAAACCAATAATTTCCCTGAGTTTACAGGAAGGGTCTGTCCTGCCCCGTGCGAAGGTTCCTGCGTGCTTGGTATTATTGAACCGCCTGTCACCATCAAAAATATCGAGTGCTCCATTATTGAACATGCATTTGAAGTTGGCTGGGTTGAACCAAAAACAATTGCCTATAGAACAGGAAAAAGGATAGCGGTTATTGGGTCAGGCCCATCGGGTCTTGCCTGCGCTGATCAGCTCAATAAAGCAGGTCACAGTGTGACAGTGTTTGAGCGGGATGACCGTATAGGGGGACTGATGATGTATGGTATTCCAAACATGAAGCTCGACAAGAAGCTTGTTGTCGAGCGTCGTATTGACCTGATGAAGCTTGAGGGGGTCATATTCATGGAGAACACAGAGGTTGGTATTGATTATCCGGCTGACAAGCTGCTCGAAGAGTTTGATGCTGTGGTACTCTGTACGGGTGCCACAAAGCCACGCGACCTCTCTGCAGAGGGAAGGGAAATTCCGGGTATCCATTTTGCGATGGATTTTCTACGTTCAAGCACCAAAGCTCTTCTTTCCGATAGCGCGCCACTTCTATCCGCAGCCGGTAAAAATGTTGTCGTTATCGGCGGTGGTGATACCGGTACGGACTGTGTAGCGACATCGCTGCGCCAGGGATGCAAGAGTGTCATACAGCTTGAGATTATGCCGAAACCCGCTTTGGAACGCCAGTCAGACAATCCATGGCCCGAGTGGCCCAAGACATTCAAAGTCGATTACGGGCAGGAGGAAGCAGCCGAGGTGCAGGGTGAGGATCCAAGAAAATATTCCATGATGACCAAGAAGTTTCTTGCCGACGAAAAAGGAGCGCTCAAGGCTGTTGAAGTTTCAATGGTGGAGTGGGTTAAAACAGATGGCAGATATGCACCTCAGCCGGTTGCAGGTACCGAGCAGATTATTCCTGCCGAGCTTGTCCTGCTTGCCATGGGATTCATTGGGCCTGACGGTCATCTTTTGCAGCAGCTTCAGGTTCTTCAGGACGATCGTTCAAACATCAAGGCAACAGACAAGGGCTATCTTACCAATCGCCAGCGTATCTTTGCTGCCGGTGATGCCCGCCGTGGGCAGAGTCTTGTTGTCTGGGCTATTCACGAGGGACGTTCTGCCGCACGTGAATGCGATCGCTTTCTGATGGGTGAAACAAGTTTGCCCTAAACGTTTGAGGCGCTTTATGTGTTATATCATACAGTAAAGAATTTTCTATTTTAATCAGATCGGTTTATGGAACAGCAAAAACTCAGGGAACTCCTCGAAACGCTTCATCAGGAGCTTGAACAGGTAGACTCCGTTGATGAAACAACGGTAGCAGTTTTATCGAATCTGAGAGAGGATATAAGCAAACTTGTTACCGACAACGTTGGTACTGTTCATGAGAACGAATCTCTTATGGAGCGTATGAGCGAAGCTGTTGATCATTTTGAGACCGACCATCCCAAGTTGAGTATGACCATTCAGCATGTGCTGGAGAGTCTTGCGAAGATGGGATTTTAAAGAACTGCTTATTAACATATTGAAGGGCGCGATTGTTTCATGACAAGAGAAACAGGAAAAGGTAAAGAGAGAGGCGGGAACAGCAATGATCAGGTTTTCTGTTCATTTTGTGGAAGAAGTGCTCAGGAGTCAGCCAGCATGGTTGCAGGACCGAGGGCATTTATCTGTGATCGCTGTATTAAAACTTCCTATGAGATTCTCCGGAAGGAGCTCAGCGCCATACAACAAACGGAACGGGTTTCAGAGAAGCCCTTTCAGCCACGACTGGTAAGCCCGAAAGCTATTATGGATTCACTTGACCAGTATGTTGTCGGTCAGGAGCTTGCGAAAAAGTCGCTCTCAGTGGCGGTCTACAACCATTACAAGAGGATTGAGTCACAGGAGTGGACGCACGACGATGATGGTGTTGTTATTGAAAAAAGCAATATCCTGCTTATCGGCCCGACAGGTACAGGAAAAACTCTCCTTGCCCAGACGCTGGCCAACCTCCTTGAAGTTCCGTTTTCAATAGTTGATGCGACATCGTTGACTGAAGCGGGATATGTGGGTGACGATGTTGAAACCATTCTTGCCCGTCTGCTCCATGCTTCGGATTTTAATCTTGAGCGTGCAGAGCGCGGCATTATCTATGTTGACGAGATTGATAAAATTGCCCGTAAATCGGCCAATGTTTCTATTACCCGTGATGTTTCGGGCGAGGGAGTTCAGCAGGCACTTCTGAAGATTCTTGAAGGAGCCGTAGTTGGTGTTCCTCCCAAAGGCGGACGCAAGCATCCCGAGCAGCAGTTGATCAACATCAATACCAAGAATATTCTCTTTATCTGTGGCGGTGCGTTTGAGGGCCTTGACCGTCTTATTGCCCGCAGGGTTTCAAAATCCTCAATGGGTTTTGGAGCAAAGGTCAAGCATGGACAGACAGGCTACGATCCCGAAATCCTCCGTCTTGTTGCCCAGGAAGACCTGCATGAGTACGGACTGATACCCGAATTTATCGGCCGCCTGCCAGTCATTTCGACGCTTGATATGCTCGACGAAAAGGCTTTGCGTAATATTCTGGTTGAACCTAAAAATGCCATTACCAAGCAGTACAAAAAACTGTTTGAAATGGACGGAGTAGAGCTTGAGTTTACAGAAGAGGCGCTTGACAAAGTAGTTGGCATAGCTATTGACCGTGGAACAGGAGCGCGTGCCCTGCGTTCGGTGCTTGAAAATGTCATGATCGACATCATGTTTGAGCTTCCTTCCATGAAAGGGATCCATAAATGTGTCATCACAGCAGAAACAATAGAGAAAAAAGAGGCTCCGGAATATGTGTCGGGCACCAAGAAACAGAAAAAAACTGCATAAAGTGCAAAACGGGGGCTGATCTCCTTTGCATTTTAAAAATCATATTCTATATTTCGGCCCGTTCGAAAAGGACGATTAGCTCAGTTGGTTAGAGCGCTACATTGACACTGTAGAGGTCAGAAGTTCGAATCTTCTATCGTCCACACCCATAAAACCCTGTAAGTAAATAACTTACAGGGTTTTCCTTTTTGCTCTAAATACACTAAAAATACGCGAAAGCTGTCGAAATTAACGCCGTTTATACCGGTTTTGCGACGTATATGCGACGCGAAAATTAACAGCTGTTTTGAAATACGCGGCTAATGCATTATTGGAAAAAATCTTATGCGGCCATGTTTTCGAGAAGCGCTACCTTGACGGGAAATTTATTCAGGTTTGCTGTTTTTGTTACCATTGTTACACGGAATTCATTTTCAAGCTGAAGGAAAGTAAATCTATTGATTCCGGTCAGATGAGTTGGGACAAATTATTTTTATTGGTGGTCAGCTGTTTTTGTGTTTCAAACAGTGCAATCCTCTTTTTTCAGCTCTCCAGTACACACAATCCGGTGGATAGGAAGCGCATATTTCCTGATATCTGCCGGAAACCATTGAGATAATAAGAGGACGGCTGGAATGTTTTTTTAGGGTTTGTTCTGCATCTTCGATTGATGCAAGTCTGGCTTGTCCTGAACTAATCATTGCTTCGGCGAGTTCATCGAGAAAAACCGATTCTGTCGATACTGATCCGGGATGGAGAGCTCGGCAGACTCGCTCACCCAGAGCGATTATTGAAGCTTTTCGGATATAGACGGAGGCTTCAGGAAAAGAGAGAATCCTTGGTTCAAACTCCTGAATTTTTTTCTGAATCCGGACAGCCTGCTCGTTATTATTGAGTGATCCCTCCGTGCTGTCGAAAACATGCAATGCCTTTCGGATGTTTTCAAGTACACGCCCTGTACTATAATCGTCTGTTGTGCCCATTTTATTGACTGATGAGATTTATCGTCATGTCATGGCAATAAGCGAGCTGTCTGCTATTCTTTTTGTTTCGCATGTGCTGAGCAACCCGTTTATTCCTATCGTGCGCAGTATGTGCAAATTTTGCACATACTGATCACCTATTCAAGCTTTCCTTCTTTGAAGATGTTCCGGGCCAGATGTTTTGTGATCACATTTCGTCCCTCAATCAAAAGAACAGATAGCTACCCCCTTGATTTAGCCTGATGCTTTCCTTTTCAAGGTGAACTTCAAGTTCAGGGCTGGTATTTCCGGCTTGCCACATGATAATGTCACCTCCTCTACCGGATTCCTTGTTTTCTGGATTTGTTGACTGTTTCATCATGCATTATTGGCTGGACTGGCTTGTCATTGTATAAATGAAAGGTACTCATTCCCATGAACATTGGTAAGTCGATGGACAGGAGGGCGAAAATAGTCTGTGCGTTCAGGGCAAATCCGAGGCAGACTTATTTTATTTTGGTGTCCGGGAAAGTTCTTTTTGCATAGATAGCCGAATAATAGTCGGTTATCTGTGCAAAAAAATAATCTCATGCGATTCGAACATAAGCTCAGCCTGTTCGGAGCTGTACCCTTGACGTCCACTCCATTCGTCTCCATGCTCAAAGAGTATAGATCTCCGAACGATAATATTGTCCGTATAATTGATAAAGCGAAGTTTTTGCCCATGCAAACTGCTATCCGTCCCGTGAATCAATTGAGTTTAGTAACGAATTATGTTGCTTTATTCGATTGATTCATGTAATTACCGGTATGTTTATTTCTGACTACATTGATGCTTTGCTAGCCAAAGGCGTATTCTGTTTCAGTGGCGCTGAAGCTTCTGATGCGCTTGGATCAGGCGTTATCGCTACCCGTGCGGCTTTGCGTCGTCTGCGGCATAAGGGTGAAGTTGCCATGCCGTACCGGGGATTTTATGTTATCGTTCCCCCGGAATACCGGAAGATGGGATGCTTGCCCGCAAACCAGTTTATTCCGTTACTGATGGATCACCTCAAAGAGCCCTATTATGCAGGCATGCTTACAGCAGCCGAACATTACGGTGCAGCTCATCAACGCCCTCAGGCTTTTCAGGTTCTCCTGCAACATGCTCGACCGGATATCATTTGTGGGGATGTGAGGATTGATTTCATCATACGCAAGAACGCAGCGCTTATGCCTGTACAGGATTTCAAGACGCCTCGTGGTTATGTAAAGGTCTCGACCCCTGAGGTCACAGCATTTGATCTAACCGGGTATCCGCATCATGCAGGGGGTCTGGACAATACGGCAACTGTTTTATCTGAACTTGCAGAATCTCTTGACGGCGGGAAGTTGGCTGAAATAGCAGCACTCTCTCCCATAGCATGGTCTCAGCGATTGGGTTACTTGCTGGATTTGATTGGTGAAGCCGGATTAGCCGATGGATTGGCTGAATATGTTGTAAAGCGCAAACCTGTGTCGACCCCGCTCTCGCCGTCACAACCTTACAGCGGCGTTCAAATGGTGGCTCGCTGGAGGCTAATGCCAAATGAAAAGGTAGAACCGGAAATATGATACCTCTTGATTATATAACCGCATGGCGGGTCAATGCTCCATGGCCACAGTTATCTCAGATCGAACAGGATCTGATTATCTGCCGTGCCCTGGTTGAACTTTACACCCACCCGGTTGTAGCGAAAAATCTGGCTTTTCGTGGTGGAACTGCCTTGTTCAAGCTTCATCTTTTGCCAGCAAGATATTCAGAGGATATTGATCTGGTGCAAATGCAAGCGGGGCCAATCGGTCCGATCATGGATGCTGTACAAGAAAAGATCAATCCCTGGCTTGGTATTCCTAAGCGGAAACAGTCAGAAGGAAGGGTAACGCTGATCTGGCGTGTGGAATCAGAAGAAGGATTGCCATTACGTCTCAAAGTGGAAATAAACTCAAGGGAACACTTTACGGTACTTGGATATCAGCAGTTTGAATTCAGAATGGCATCCCGCTGGTATACTGGGTCAGCATTAATCTCAAGCTATCGTATCGATGAATTGCTCGGTACCAAGCTGCGGGCGCTCTATCAGCGAAAAAAAGGGCGGGATTTGTTCGACTTGTGGCAAACAGCCAAAACCCTTGCTGTTAATCCTGAAACGGTTGTCTCCTGTTTTTTGCAGTACATGGAGTATGAAGAACATCAGATATCCAGGGCTGAATTTGAGATGAATCTGTTCGAAAAGCTTGATGACTCTCGTTTTCTTGATGATATCTCACCCCTGCTGACAACTGGGAGCTCATGGGATTCCAAGGCGGCGGCACGGTATGTTCTGGATTCTCTCGTACCTTTAATGCCGGGGGATGCATGGCAGAAGACAAAAGAAAAGATGATTGTCCTGCAAAGAGGGGTTGATGACTAATCCTGTCAGGGCTGGAGTTGTAGTCCCACAACGGCATATTATGTGAATACAGTCATCGTATTAGATTGAGTACCACACCACAGGGGGCAAAACAGGAGGGCAGGGAAGTAATTGTTTTTTATTTTTATTCATAGATTTTGATAAAAAATCTGCGACGCGGATGCGACATGAAAATTTATTTATCCCTGTAACTCTTTTAATATTAATGGTATATAGCCTCGGTATGATATTTACACTGTAGAGGTCGGAAGTTCGAATCTTCTATCGCCCACTCCTATTAAAAACCTGTAAAATAATGATTTACAGGTTTTTTTCTTTCCTCCCTTATACCGCTGAAATACTTCGATTTTATCATAGTTAACTCCGTTTTCCCATGGTTTTGTTACGCCATTGTTATACGAGTTTTTTTACTTCTCCTGAAAAAACCAGATAACTCATTGCATAATTGAGTATTGCGCTTGTATGCGTTATGCCTGCGCTACCTCTACAATCTTTTTGTTCAGGTTTCTGGTATTTTAGGTGCCAAATAGCCCGAACGTTTTTGGCTTATTTTGCCCTCTTAAGGCGTTTTTGGCTCCAAAAATCCTGCTATATGATTTTGGAAAGTGGGTATTATCTGCATCATAAAAACCTTGCTATACGTTATTCTTTTGTTTACTATAAAGAGAAGTCAATGGTTAATTATTGCATCATCGTACCATGAAATCCCGTTTAAGCATCAGAGACCG
>JABDHK010000020.1 GCA_012972835.1 Chlorobiaceae bacterium
GGGGTAAAACCCGTCTTAAAATACTTACCTTTATTGATCTCGAATAGCCCATCTTGTCTCCTTGGTTGAGGCGACATCTATATTAACACATAGGGCTTCTTTCAGTATGTTTTATATGCTTTTTATTGGTGCTTTTTTCGCCAGTTGTATTCGCACAGGAAAATGATAGTAACAATCAAAATCTATGGAAGAATACTCAAAGACAGGTCATCAAGGCTCAGAATATTTCTGATCACAATGTACAAGCGGTTGACTCGCCAAAAGTCATCCACAAAAAAAGCCCTTACAATGGGTTTGCAGTCTATCCAAGCCGTCCCAAGACATCGTCACCGGAACGCAGGGAAGTGCCTTCCCATAATAACGACGCAAATCATGCAGTACAGACAGTTCCTTACCTGATAGGGTACTCGGGTGAGACGGCAAAGGTGATGCTCCAAAGAAATGGATTAAGCGTCGGTGAAATCAGACATATTGTTGCTACGGGCAACCCTGACATTGTGCTTGAGCAGTACCCCTCTGCAGGTCAACAGGTTGAAACCAGGGTGGTTGATCTGGTTCTGTCAGAGGAGAGAAAAGTCAAAGTCCCTGATCTTATCGGGATAACCGTTGATTCTGCAAAAGTCGTACTTCAGCACCGGGGGTTTACATTAGGAACAATACGTGACGTTGAGAGTGAAACAGGCGCAGGGCTCATCGTCAGCCAGAAGCCTTCATCGGGATATCAACTATGGGCTGTTTACGGCTCAACTATCAGCATTCAGGTCTCGAAATCGGTGAAGTCAGTATTTCCCAATGTCGTTGGGCATTCAGCCCAATCAGCTCATGAAAAAGCCAATTTGCCTGCAAATGCTGTTCTGCCTGACTCCGTCAAGTCTACGAAGATCGACAGCAGTCAACATCAGCAAGTAGGCAGTTCGGATATCTCGCCACCATCCAATCAACCAGATCTTAAACCAGTAAACCCTCAAAAAAGAGATAATCTGATATCAGGGTTGGATGATAAATTACTGCTGACAGGAGGAGCAATAATCATTTTAGCGGGTGGTGTACTCTTAGGGAGCCGAATTCACCCTAAAAGCCTCCAGAGCATGGGAGGAAAACATGCAAATATTTATGCAAAAATAGACTACGGCAAACAACAAGTCAACGTGGCGTCTCTTTCCACTAAAGTCCTTGCTGATAATAGAGATATATCTATTTGTGTTTTGCCGGATAAGGGGATACAAGAGGCTCAGGTAAACGGATCGCTGGTACAATCAGATTAATAAAAAATCATGGATATCAACACGAGCAGCCTTAAGGATTTTTTTGGCAATAAAAATGTTGCAGGGACAACTCTTCATGAGCTGCATGCCAAAGAAGCAATCAGCGAACTGAAAATACAGCTCAATAACGTGAGTCCGGAACTTGAGTGGAAAGCGGTCTGGAACAGTGTCATTGATCATGTGGACAAGCTGCTTGATATCGATATTTCGGAAATCATGCTGCGTACCTGGAAAAATTACCATGATCTTGTAAAATACTGTGATGCAAAAAAATATCCTACTGACCACTCTTTTCTGGCACCTTTGCTCGAGCATACCATAACGTCAAAACATCAGCCGCAAATAGTCGTTGAGATAGAACCGCTGTTCAAAAAAACAATCCCTTTCGATATTATGCTCAAGCTGGTTCTGAAAGGGTTTACCCTGGAGATTCAGGCCGGAAAAATCAAAAAAATTCATACTGGAGAGTGCAAGGGAAGTGGAACGGTGCAGTGCATGAATGTCACACTTCTGGAAAAAGCCTCAGGCGATATTACATTGCCCGGAATCATCGACCTTGGTGAAGGTGTTCAGATCGGGCAGGAGTAGGATGCCGATGTTGCTTTAAACGGCAGCTTCCGATTGTCATGCAAAGAGCGGTTCGGCGTGGATGATGACTCGGTAGGCATCGGGCAGCGACTGGTATATTGCTCCTTCTAGCCTGCTTGTGAGTGAGTGTACCTCTTCAAGAAGTACTTCTTCGTTGAATGAGCAGTGCAGGGTAATGAAGAGCTTCTCTGTTTCGGTTTTGCGGATCTGGATATTGTGGACGTCCTGAACATTTTCGATATGTTGAGCGACACTGACAATGATGTCGCGCAATCGTTGTTCATCTGCGGCAGAGAGTGAACTGGTATAATGCTCTTCATTACGCAGTGGATCAATATGAATGCATATATCAAGTTCTCCGTCGAACTCACTGCGCAACTCCTCTTCAAGTGCGTTAACTGTGTCGTGCGCCTGCTTTATGGTAAGCTGCTGGTCAATTTCCACGTCGAAGGTAATGTGCTTATGCTTATCGGTAAGGTTTGTCGAAATGTTATGGGCGTGTATGTTATGGTTCAGGCCGATGACGTGCACCCGTTCAGCTATTGTTTCGTTATTGAGTGCAACAGGTTTAGTATTGATGGTAAAATCGGCCACAGGAAAATCTTCGCGTACTTTTTGTTCGATATTTCTACAGATTTGCTGGACTTTTTCAACCGACAGGGTTCTGTTGACACTGACTACCATTTCAACAAATATCTGCGGGCCAGTGGGTTTTACCCTGAGTTTATCAATGGCAATAACACCGCTGATGGTCATGGTTATCTCTTCAATCCGTTCAGAAAGACCTTCGGGAGCGGCATCGATCAGAATATCGATGGTTTTTTTACCGAGTTTGAATGCTGCGAACGCTACAAGGATGGCTACTGCAATACCTGCAACAGCATCAGCCCAGGCTACACCCATTGAGACAAAAATTAGGCCGACGAGGACGACAGCCGAGCTGAGAATATCGGAACTGAAGTGGAGGGCATCGGCTTCAAGTGCCTGGCTTTTTGTTTCTATTGCAACTTTTTTCAGAGCTCTTGAACGGGAAAAATCAACAACAATGGATATCACCATAATAGCAAGAGCATACCAGGTGATCTCTATTTCTGTTTTTCCGCCAATCAGTCGGTTTATTGCCGCATAGATTATACCTGCACTTGTTACCACAAGCAGGGCTGTTTCAATGAGCGCCGACACACTTTCAACTTTGGCGTGACCGTAGTGGTGTTTTTTATCGGCTGGCTTGTCGCTCATTCTGACCGCGAACAAGGTAAGACCAGCCGCGCCGAGGTCAAGTGCCGAGTGCGCAGCTTCGGAAATAATGCCGATGCTTCTGGTCATGATGCCTACCACAAGTTTCATGACGGTAAGCATAAGACTTGCTGCTACTGAGCTTAGGGCTACCTGTTGTTTTTTAAGGCTATTTTCCATTCCTCTCTTTATGTGGCCATTATATTTCCCGGTGTAGATCGGCTTGATGTTGAATGTAGCCACCTGCATGTTGCCCTGCAAATTCCCAGGCAGTGCAAAGGCAACTATTACCTGCTTATATTGTTCATATTTAAAACCATACACACTACCACATCTTATGAAAATTGGTATTATCTGTCATCCCACCTATGGAGGAAGCGGGGCCGTTGCCACTGAGCTTGGCAAGGCGCTTGCTGCGAAAGGTCACACGGTTCATTTTTTCAGCCAGTCGATACCTTTTCGGCTTGGTACCTTTTCAAGGAATATCTTCTACCATGAGGTTGAGCTGAAACATTACCCTCTTTTTGAGTGTTCTTTTTACTCTCTGGCTCTTGCCTCTAAAATAGCTGAGGTTGCCTATTATGACAAGCTCGATATTGTGCATGCGCATTATGCCATTCCTCATGCTCTCAGCGCCATGCTTGCCCGTCAGATTCTTGAGGACAAGTGTACCAATGCAAAGTGTTTTAAACTTGCCACGACGCTGCATGGCACTGATATAACGGTCGTGGGTGCTGACCGCGGGATGGAGGATGTTGTGCGGCTGGCCATCAACAAGTCTGACGGGGTGACATCTGTTTCAAAATACCTGAAGGATGAGACTGTCCGGATGTTCAACCCGAAAAAGGATATTACGGTGATTGCCAATTTTGTTGATACCTCGCTTTTTTTTCGCTCTCCAAAACAGGAAATCCGCGAACAGCTTGGTATCAAGAGCGAGAAAATAGTTATCCATATCTCCAACTTCAGGCCGGTTAAATGTATTGGCGATATTATCCGGATTTTTTATGCCTTAACCGAGCGTATCGAGGCGACGTTGCTGCTTGTCGGTGATGGACCTGAACGAAGTGAAGCGGAAATTCTTGTCCGCGAGTTTGGGATTGCTGACAAGGTAAGGTTCCTCGGCAAACTTGATGACATTGTTCCATTGCTCTCTATTGCTGATCTTATGCTGATGCCAAGCAACGTGGAGTCATTCGGCCTTGCAGCGCTTGAGGCTATGGCATGTGGTGTGCCGGTTGTGGCCACCATGGCGGGCGGGTTTCCCGAGTTTATTGTTCCCGGCGTTAATGGCTATCTGCTTGCTCCTGGAGATATTGAGGGCATGACAGAGAAAGCCCTTCTTCTCCTTTCAGACCATACCCACTGGCTTGAGTGTTCAAAAGCCTGTGTCCTGCAAGCGAAGCAGTACGAGACATCTTCGCTTGTAGAACAGTATGAAGCTTATTATACAAGGCTTCTTGAAGAGTAGTAACGGTGTACGGCTCTTTTCAGTAGCGCTTGGTTGCCAGAAGCACCGAACGGTATTTTTCAAGGTTTTCGAGTACCTCGCCCGTTCCTCTTGCCACAGCAGTCAGTGGATCTTCGCTGATATGCACGGCAAGTTTTGTCTCTTCATTGATTTTTTTGTCAAGTCCCTTGATGAGTGCTCCGCCTCCGGCTAGGAAGAGACCGCGGTCGAGAATGTCGGCAGAGAGTTCCGGCTTGGTCACCTCAAGACTTTTTTTAATCGACGTGATGATCTGGCTTATCGGGGTGGCAATGGCTTCCCTTATGGTGGCTGAGTTGACCTCGCGCTCTTCGGGCAGCGCCGTGACAAGGTTTCTGCCCCTGACCATCATGGTCATCTCTTTTTCAGGCTTGTAGGCTGTTGCTATTTTTATCTTGACATCCTCCGCTGTTCGTTCGCCGATGGCCAGATTGTAAGCCTTGCGGAAGTGACGGATAATCGTGTTGGTAATGTCGGTTCCGGCAACCCGCAGCGATTCGCCGGATGCTATACCGCCAAGTGAGATCACAGCAATTTCTGTTGTGCCGCCGCCGATATCGACAATCATATTGCCCATTGGCTCCTTGACATCAAGTCCGATACCGATTGCCGCCGCCATTGGTTCCGTCACAAGATAAACCTCTCTGGCTCCGACATGTTCGGCAGAGTCGCGTACAGCACGTTTTTCAACCTCGGTGATGCCGGAAGGAATACCGATAACCATACGACGGATGCCGAATGAAAATTGTGTTTTGGTTTTATTGATGAGTCCCTTGATCAACTCTTCCGTTGCTTCATAGTCAGCAATAACACCACTTGCAAGTGGCCGGATTGTAATAATACCGGGATGGGTTTTTTCATGCATGAGAAGGGCTTCATGGCCGATGGCCACAATTTTTCCTGTATTGCGTTCGCGGGCAACAATTGATGGCTCATTTAAAACAACACCCTTGCCCCGTATAAATATCAATGTATTTGCTGTTCCGAGATCAATGGCGATATCTCTGAACAGATTACTGAAAAAGCTCATGTTAGCATAGTTCGAAGTGTAACTCATAGCGGCTTGGAAAGGAGCTGATTCAGGCTATATTCCAAGGTTTCAACTGAACTCTTAAGGTAGTTAATGGAACTTTTTTTTCAAATGAAAAGAGTGCTTTCATGGGTTCTTTTTTTTAAGCATTTTTATTATAAAGGGATTCTTGAGGACAGATAACCAAAAATCAGTAAGAAGTGTTGCCTCTCTATCGTTTTGCTGAAGAATGTTCAGCCTTAAAAGAACAACTAAACAGAAGCGTTGCTTTTGATGCATCAGTTCACTCTATTGTTGACGAGATCCTGCAGCGTGTTCGCCAGCATGGCGACATTGCTCTGCTTGACTACACAGAGCAGTTCCAGGGTATCAGGCTGACAGATATGCTTGTTTCCTCTGATGAGATTGAGCAAGCCCATAAAGATGCAGATCCGGCCTTTCTTGAGGTTCTTGAGGAGGCCTACCGTAATATTATCTCTTTTCACCAGCACGAAGTGGAGAAAAGCTTTTTTTATGAAGGTGAAGGAGGGGTGATTCTCGGTCAGCGGATAACTCCAATGGAAAAAGCTCTGCTCTATGTTCCTGGAGGAAAGGCATCCTATCCCTCATCGCTTCTTATGAATGCAGCGCCTGCAAAGGTTGCCGGAGTCAAGGATATTTTTATCACCACGCCCTGTGATGCAGCGGGAAAGGTTAATACCGATATTCTTGCCGCTGCTGCGGTTGTAGGTATTGGTTCGGTCTACAAGCTTGGAGGTGCTCAAGCCATAGCGGCTTTTGCCTACGGTACAGAAACCATTCCCAAGGTAGATAGTATTACCGGTCCGGGGAACAAATATGTGGCACTTGCAAAAAAACAGGTCTTCGGCCATGTTTCCATCGACAGTATAGCCGGGCCTTCGGAAGTTGTTATCATTGCAGATGAATCAGCCAATCCGGAATTTATCGTGCTCGATATGTTTGCTCAGGCGGAACATGATCCCGACGCGTCGGCGGTGCTGATTACCACATCTTACACTCTTGCTGAGGCCGTAAGGGAGTGCGCAGAAAAACTTTTACCGGCAATGCTCCGTCATGATATTATTGCCTCTTCGCTTGAGCATAACGGGGCAATTGTGCTTGTCGAATCCCTTGAAGAGGCTTGTAAGGTGTCGGACATGATAGCGCCCGAGCATCTGGAACTGCACGTTGAACATCCCTGGGATATTCTGCCAGGAATCAATCATGCCGGAGCTATTTTTATGGGAGGATACTCCTGTGAAACTGTCGGCGATTATTTTGCCGGGCCAAACCATACCTTGCCAACCAGCGGGACGGCGCGTTTTTTCTCACCGCTTTCGGTTCGTGACTTTATCAAGCATACATCTATTATTTCCTATTCTAAAAAGCAGTTACAGAGGAGTGGAGAAAAAATTGCTGCTTTTGCTGATCATGAGGGGCTTCAGGCCCATGCCGAAGCTGTACGGGCAAGATTGAGAGTGCTATGAGAGTCGGTGATTTTGATTACGAACTTCCTGAAGAAAAGATTGCCAAATATCCTCCCCTGGAGCGCGGTTCGACCCGTTTACTGGTGCTTGACAGTCACTCAGGCGCAATTGAGCACGCTCGCTATGCCGGCTTGGATATTTTTTTACAGGAAGGGGATCTGCTGGTTCTTAATAATACCAGAGTCGTCAGGGCAAGGCTGCATGCCACCAAACATACCGGTGGAAAGATTGAACTCATGCTTCTTGAAAAGCATCAGGAGGAGCAAAGTCTGGTGCTTTACCGGGGAAAGCTGAAAAAGGGCGACACACTGCTTGCGCACGGTCATGAACTTTTTGTTATTGATATTGTGGATCATGGGATTGCCCGTATTTCTTTAGGGGAGATAGGGGAGCTGGGCTCATTAAGCGATCTTTTTGAAAGTTTCGGCGGGGTACCAATTCCTCCCTATCTTAAACGCGATGCCGAAGAGGTTGACCGGGAGCGCTATCAGACGGTATTTGCGGAACTGCCCGGTTCTGTAGCGGCCCCTACAGCTTCACTGAATATGACGCAGGAGCTGTTTGAAAAGTTTCACCGCAAAGGCATTGATGTCGTCACTCTTGCTCTCCATGTTGGTCTCGGCACCTTTCTCCCCATTAGGGTGGACCGGTTTGAAGAGCATCTCATGCACCGCGAGTTTTATTCAATTCCAATGCAGACGGCTGAAAAAATCCGTCGGGTTAAAGCTTCCGGGGGAAGAGTTGTTGCCGTTGGAACAACCGTTACTCGGGCGCTCGAACATGCCAGTGACTCTCTTCAGGGCTGTTCAGACTTTACCGGAGACGCCCCGATTACCGGCGAAGCGGATATTTTTATCTATCCAGGCTATCAATTTCGTACCATCGATCTTCTTCTTACCAACTTTCATGCTCCCCGCTCAACGGTACTTATGCTTACTGCGGCATTGGCTGGCCAGGGTAATCTGCGCAATGCATACAGTAAAGCACTTGAAGAGGGGTACAGCTTTCTCAGTTATGGTGACAGCATGTTGATCATCTGATAATTTTTTTTCGGTATTTGTTTCTTTGTTCCTTGAACGTAAAGAAACAAGCTGAAGCTGCTTTTCTGCCTAAAGAACTTCGGCATTCCAAGCGATAGGGATGTTGGTTGTTTTGGTTTTAAAAGACCGGTATGGTATTTTTATTTTTTTGTTTAATGCGGGCTGGTCTCGCGAGTTTTCCCTGCCATATTTTTTTACAGAATATTTGTTTCAAACATCTATAACACTGGGAGATTGACCTTATGACTCTTGTTCAACAATATCGTGCGCATACCGAAGAACGGGCAAAGCTTTCTATTCCACCATTACCGTTAACTGCAGAGCAGGCACGCTTGCTTGTCGGGTTGTTAAGGCAGGATATCGTCCCTGAAAAAGAGTATCTGCTTGAGTTGTTTCGTGAGCATATCAGTCCTGGTGTTGACGATGCCGCGTTTGAAAAAGCTGCGTTTCTTGATGGTATTCTTAAAGGGGATATCTCCTGCACTGTTATCGATAAGGTCGATGCGGTCAGAATTTTAGGAACTATGCTTGGTGGTTATAACGTCAAGCCACTTGTCGATGCTCTCACTCATAAAGACCCTGCTATATGCAGTGAAGCTGCGGCAATGTTAAAAAAGACTCTGCTAGTCTATGACATGTTTGATGTAGTCGTGACTCTCTCAAAAACCAACAGCTATGCCGAGGAGGTGCTGAAATCATGGGCAGAAGCTGAATGGTTTGTCTCAAAACCGCTCCTTCCTGAAAAACTTACACTGACAGTCTTCAAGGTGCCCGGGGAAACCAATACCGATGATCTCTCTCCCGCCAGTGAGGCTTTTACCCGCAGTGATATTCCGCTGCACTCCCTCTGTATGCTTGGTTCGAAAATGACCGATCCCATAGCTACTATTGCAACGCTGAAGGCAAAGGGTTATCCTCTTGCCTATGTCGGTGATGTGGTAGGTACCGGATCAAGCCGGAAGTCTGGCATAAACTCTGTTCAGTGGCATTTGGGCAATAATATTCCTGCTGTTCCGAACAAAAGAACCGGCGGTGTGGTTATCGGAAGCATCATTGCTCCCATTTTTTTCAATACAGCGGAAGATTCCGGAGCATTGCCTGTCCAGGCCGATGTGTCAGCAATGGAAATGGGCGATGTCATTGATCTCTATCTGTTCGACGGCAAAATCGAGAAAAACGGTGAGGTCATTGCTAGTTTTGAAATTTCGCCGAACACACTTTCTGATGAGGTTCGTGCCGGGGGACGAATTCCTCTCATTATCGGCAGAACTCTTACCAAAAAAGCAAGAAAGGCTTTAGGTTTAGGTGAAGAAACGATTTTTATCCGTCCTGATCAACCAGTGGACAGCGGCAAAGGTTACACCCTTGCGCAGAAGATGATTGGCAGGGCGTGCGGCTTGAAGGGGGTACGTCCTGGCATGTATGTCGAACCTGAAACTTTGACGGTTGGTTCGCAGGATACAACGGGCGCCATGACTCGTGACGAGGTTAAGGAGTTTGCCGCATTGAGTTTCAGTGCAGATCTCCTGATGCAGAGTTTCTGTCATACCTCTGCCTATCCGAAACCTTCCGATATCAAGATGCACCGGAGCCTGCCCTATTTTATCATGAGCAGGGGAGGTGTTTCGCTTAAACCAGGAGACGGGGTTATTCACACATGGCTTAACCGTATGGTGCTGCCGGATACCCTCGGTACCGGTGCTGACTCCCATACCCGCTTTCCTATCGGCATATCTTTCCCCGCTGGCTCTGGACTTGTAGCTTTTGCCGGGGTTACAGGAACCATGCCGCTTAATGTGCCTGAATCGGTGCTTGTGCGATTTACCGGTAAGCTCCAGAAAGGAATTACCTTGCGTGATCTTGTCAATGCTATTCCTTATGAGGCACTGAAGCGTGGCCTGTTGACGGTAGAAAAGAAAGGCAAGAAGAATGTCTTTGCAGGACGTATTCTGGAAATTGAGGGGCTGCCGAAACTCAAGGTTGAGCAGGCGTTTGAGCTCAGTGATGCTTCTGCTGAACGGAGCGCTGCAGCATGTACTGTTCGCCTTGATAAAGAGCCGGTGATTGAATATCTCAGTTCGAACATAAAATTGCTCCAGCAGATGATTGAGCAGGGCTACGGCGATGCTGATACCATACAGCGCCGTATCGAGAAGATGCAGGCATGGCTTCAGAATCCAACGCTTCTTGAGCCTGATGCAGATGCCGAGTACGCTGAGGTTATCGAGATTGATATGAGCAAGATTACTGAGCCTGTTCTTGCCTGTCCGAACGATCCTGATGATGTCATGACGCTCAGCGAGGTGCTTCAAGACGGGAGTAAACCGAAAGTTATTGACGAGGTTTTTGTCGGAAGCTGCATGACCAATATCGGACACTTCAGAGCTCTCGGTGAGATTTTAAGGGGTAAGGGCGCTGTGCCTGTCAAGCTCTGGATTGTGCCGCCTACAAAAATGGATATGAAAAAGCTTGTTGAGGAGGGCTATTATTCAGTGTTCGGAGCCTCAGGTGCACGCATCGAGTCACCTGGATGTTCTCTCTGCATGGGGAACCAGGCAAGGGTAGCCGATAATGCGGTAGTATTTTCTACCAGCACAAGGAATTTCGATAACCGTATGGGTACTGGTGCACAGGTATATCTTGGTTCTGCAGAACTTGCCGCATTGTGTGCACTTCTTGGCCATCTACCGAACAGGGATGAATATATGGAGGTTTTTAACCGGCATCTATCAAGCGATAGCGAAGAGGATATATATCGCTATCTGAATTTTCATCAGCTTGAAAAAGCGGAATTAGAGATGCTTGTTGAGTAAAAAAAACATTTATTGTGGCGGGATATGGAAATATTTTGCATATTCCGCCATACAGTAGGCTTTTGAAAAGTCGCTGTTTTTTTTTAATATTCGAGAGCTGATGAAGCTGTCAATTATCAAACAACAAAAATAACTATCCAGCAATGAAAAAACTTTTTATTTTCCTCTTTCTTTTAAGCTCAGTTTCTTTCGTAGGCTGCGCAAAAAAAACTGAAGCTCCTGTAGAAGCTCCTGCAGCTCCTGCAACTGAAGCACCTGCAGCACCTGCCGCAGCACCTGCCGCTCCAGCAGCAGCCGCACCTGCAGCAGAAGCACCTGCACCAGCAGCACCTGCCGCACCAGCAGCAGAAGCACCTGCAGCACCTGCAGCACCTGCAAAATAAGTTTCCGCTTTTTCGGGTTCTTATGCTAAAGAGACAGAACGAAAGTTCTGTCTCTTTTTTTACGCCTATTTTTTTGTCAGTATAGCTATTTATTTCAAGCCTATATTGGTAATTTCAGACAAAAAAAAGAGACAGTTGATGAGACTGTCTCTTTTTTTTTGCTGAGGAGGCAGGACTCGAACCTGCAATTGTCTGATCCAGAATCAGGTGCCTTACCAATTTGGCCACTCCTCAATACCGTTTGTGCACCCGAGAGGAGTCGAACCTCTAACCGTCTGATTCGTAGTCAGATACTCTATCCAGTTGAGCTACGGGTGCTTTTGTTATGGTAGCGTGTACGGGATTCGAACCCGTGATCTTCGCCTTGAGAGGGCGATGTCCTGGGCCACTAGACGAACACGCCAGGTATTTATTTCTTTTACTCTCTGTGGGCCCTGTAGGACTTGAACCTACGACCCAGCGATTATGAGTCGCTTGCTCTGACCAACTGAGCTAAGGGCCCTCAATGCTTGGCTTTAGAGGCAGTTAATATAACGTTTCGTTCTTAATATCCAAAAACAATAATCTTTTTTCCTGAGGTTTGTTAAAATTCGTTATACTTTTCACGGCTGATATCAGCTCCAAGACTTTTCAGTTTCGTTTCAATCTTCTCATAACCTCTGTCGAGGTGATAGACTCTCAATACTTCCGTTGTGCCCTCAGCAACAAGCCCGGCAATAACCAGGCTGGCAGATGCTCTCAGATCGGTCGACATCACTGTTGTGCCCGAAAGCTTTTGCGGCCCGTGAACAAGCGCCTGGTTTTTGCGGATATCAATATGGGCGCCGAGTCTGTTCAGTTCAGGAACATGGTTGAACCGTTCATGATAAACTTTGTCAATAATATGGCTTGATCCCTCAGCCTGGGTCATCAGTGCCATCCATTGAGCCTGCATGTCAGTTGGAAATGAAGGGTAAGGTTTGGCGGTGATATCTGTTGCCAAAATTTTTCCCTGGCTTTTCAGGGTCATGCTGTTGGCGGTTGTTTCAATAGTACAGCCTGCCTGTGAAAATTTTTTCAGAACAGCTCTCATTTGCTCTGGCTCTACACCGTTTATTGTAATATCCCCTCCGGTAATGGCTGCAGCTGCAAGCAGTGTCCCAGCCTCGATACGGTCAAACACATTATGAAATTCAACAGCGTTGAGCGCTTCTTTACCCTCTATCTGAAGCTCGGTGGTTCCAGTGCCCGTGATTATGGCTCCCATTGCAATGAGAAATCTGCAGAGTGTCTCAATTTCCGGTTCCACTGCAGCATTGCTGATGGTTGTTGTACCCACGGCAAGCACAGCTGCCATGAGAGCGTTTCCTGTTGCTCCCACTGATGAAATGGGGAAGTCGATATGAGCTCCGCGGAGTTTTCCATCAGGAAGTGTGGCGTCGATAAATCCGGTTTCAATGGCGATTGTAGCACCAAGTTTTTCCATAGCCATTAGATGAAGGTCAATTGGACGGGGACCGAAAGCACACCCTCCTGGTAGAGAGACCCTGGCATGGCCAAATCGTGCAAGCAAGGGTCCGAGTACATAGATAGAAGCCCTCATTTTTTTTACCACTTCATAAGGGGCCTGTATGCTTTTTACATCGTGAGTTGAAACCTTCAGAGTGTTGCCGGAAAAGGAAGTTTCAGCGCCCAGGTGATGCAGGAGCTGCGTGAAGGTCAAAATATCCTTGAGATCTGGAATACGATGCAGGAAAAAAGTTCCCTTTCCGGTAAGAAGTGTTGCTGCAATGATCGGTAGCGAGGTATTTTTAGAACCTGAGGCAGTTATGGTGCCGGAAATCCGACGTCCGCCTCTTATGACTAGCTTGTCCATGAATTGGTTACGCTGATGAAAAACCGATATTTACAATTATTTAAGGTCAGGAAAAACAAATTATTTTTTCTCAAGGGCTGTTTGCTGAGAAAAGGTTTTTATCCTTTACCTTTAACTGATGTTCTTATAAGGATCGTTACTGTTTTTTTCGGTATTCCGCGCTCTTGTTGTTATGCGTTTGAATTTAATGCTTGAGGATTTTCTATGACCGTTATTGCTATGCCAGGAATGTTCTATCAGTTTTTACGGAGGGCAATAGTGCCAGTAGTGTTGTTATTACTGTTATTTCTTTTCGGTCCGCCGCTTACTGGAGAGGGGGCATCCCGGGTCAACAGCGAGATATCGAGAATCATGAAAGAAAGAACAGCGATAGAACAAAATCTCTCGATACTCAAACTTCAGCTTAAGGAGTACCAGTCAAAACTGACATCGACAACTCGCAAGGAATCACAATCATTTAAAGCACTTGAAAATATCCGTACTCAGATTCTTGTGTTGGAAAAAATGATCAGTGAAAACCAGAACCATCTCAATAAGCTCGACAGGGAGATTGATCGACTTCAGCATGAGCTTGAGGGTAATCGCCAAATTTACGGGAGGGTTTCCGAGGATTTTCGCAGAACAGCTGTTTCAGTCTATAAATATGGAGGAACCCGGGATATTGAGCATTTTTTCGCTTCAGGTTCAGTCAATAAAGCCCTTGTTCGTGCGCAATATATGGGTTTTTTTACCCGAGCAGTTCATCAAAATGTGGATGAATTGCAGAAAGTTGCCGTCAAGCTTGAACATAATCGTATGGCGCTTGAGCAAAGCTATAAGCAAAAAGCTGCAATGGTCAGGGAGCAGGAAGAACAACTGAAAAGCTGGTCGGCCAGTAAAAAAGAGAAAGAGAGTGTGCTGGAACACTTGAAGAAAAACAAGCAGGAATATGCTGCACAACTTGCCGCGGTTCAGAAAAAACGTGCACAACTTCAATCCAGGATAGAGTCTCTGATTCTGGCTGAACAGCGAGCGGTTGAGCTTGAACGTGCTCGGCAGCTGAAGATTTTTGAGGCAAAGCGACGTCAGACTCAAAGAGTTGAAGCGAGGCTGCGTGAGGCAAAGCGGCAAGAAGCCAGGCGGCGAGGTGAGGCTGAGCGACTTGAAGCAAGGCGTCGTGAAACACAGCAGGAAAAGCCATCAATGCCGGAAGCTGTAACAGCCAAAAAAGAAAGAAAAATACCGGAACAAACTGAGACAAAGACCCCTGAAAAACAGAGTGTTGTCACTCCTGCTGATGCGGGCTTACACGAGCTTGAAAAAGTTTCTGCTGATTTTGACAAAGCCTTCGGTTCGCTGCCCTGGCCTGTACGGAATGGCGTTGTCGCCCAAAAATTTGGATCTGTAATGGATAAGGATCTTAAAATTGTTACTACCAATAATGGCATTGATATTACTGTTCCTGCAAATACTCAGGTAAGGGCTGTTTCCGGCGGAAAAGTTGTACAGATTGCTTTTCTTCCAACGTTCGGCAATGTTGTGATTATCCGTCATCCCAACTCTTACCTTACGGTCTATGCTAATCTTGGCCAGCTGCATGTGGCCAAGGACGATCTTATAAAATCACAACAGCTGGTAGGGCTTTCTGGAAAGATGGCGGAAGGTGGATCAGTTGTTCATTTTGAGATATGGAAAGGCCGCGTAAAGCAGAACCCGGAAAATTGGCTTAAACGATAAAGTTATGGGAGTTAAAGAACTTTTTTTAGCGATTTTTTCCCTGTTGTTTCGATACGGAAATTTCTGGAATGATCTTAAAAAGAGAGAGGTTACCCATGGTGATGAGTTTAATGTGCTCAGGGATTATGCCGTTCCGGTTATTGCTCTTGTCCAGCTTGCCAAGTTTCCTCTTATTGGTTTGCCCCGTCCCGCGATGTTTTTTGCCATAGCCAACTTTCTGATTGATATTGCAGGACTCTATCTTATGATGGGAGGAGCGGCATATCTGTTTGCGCGAGAAAACACTGAAACTCCTCAAGGAGGAATAGTAACGGTTTTTTGCTACTCTATGACTCCCGTATGGCTTTTCGAGCTGTTTTATTTTACAGGCAGATTGAGCTGGCTTTTTGCTTTTATTGCGCTCAGCTATGCACTTGTGATTGGCAGAAAAGGCCTGGCGGTCATGCTTGACGTTATATCAGGAGTTACAGGCAATGCATTGCGAAATACAGCTCTCTTTGTGATTACGGTCAACACTGCGGTTTTTCTTCTGATAAGGGCAGTTATGCGTTTGTTTAACTTTTAGATGGCCTTATTATGAAGGTTCAGGATCTCCATCTTGATTATTCTCTTGTTGAAGATATTCTTAAGGCGTTTCTTCTCAATGAGATACGTAAATTTGGATTCAGTTCTGTTGTGCTTGGCATGTCGGGTGGTATAGATTCAGCGGTGGTGTGTGAACTTGCTGTTCGTGCGCTTGGCGCAGACAATGTTCTTGCGCTTATGATGCCCTATTCGTCAAGCAGCCCGGAAAGCCTTGAGCATGCTGAACTGATGATTCGTAAGCTTGGCATACGTGCTGAAGAGCTTTCCATTACACCAGTTGTGGATGCCTTTTTTTCGTCAATACCGGCTGATCAGCTGCTGAGAAGGGGAAACATCATGGCTCGTACAAGAATGATTTTTCTCTACGATATATCGGCCAGAGACGGGCGGCTTGTGGCTGGAACAAGCAATAAAACAGAGTTGCTCCTTGGTTATGGTACCATGTTCGGGGATATGGCTTCCGCAGTCAATCCCATTGGGGATCTCTATAAAACCCAGATAAGGGGTCTTGCGCGTCATCTCGGTATTCCTGAACCGCTTATCGTCAAAGCACCTTCGGCTGATCTCTGGGAAGGCCAGAGTGATGAGGATGACCTTGGATTCAGCTATGAAGCGGTCGATCTGCTGCTCTACATGATGCTCGAACAGAGAAAGGATAAACATGCCATTCTTGCAGAAGGTGTCCCAGAACTCTTTTATGATCGTGTCAGGAAAATGGTTGTCCGAAACCAGTACAAGCGCATGATGCCCGTGATCGCCAAAATTTCTGCACGCACCCCCGGCATAGACTTCCGCTACGCCAGGGACTGGCAAGAAATAATTTAAAACGACCGTAAAACCGTATCTATCAAAAAGTGTTTGTTATCTTTTCCCGGATAATCGGTTGTGTAGTGCAACCCTCTGGATTCGCGGCGTTTTATGGCTCCTTCGATGATGAGGCTTGCCACCTTTATGATGTTTCTGAGTTCGAGGATCTGGGTTGTGATCTTTGTTTTTTTATAGTAGGATTCTGTCTCTTCTTTAAGAAAATCGATTCGCCTTTTTGCCCGTTGCAGCCGGAGATCGCTGCGTACAATACCGACATAATCGTTCATCACCTGCTGCGCCTCACGCTTGTTATGGGAAACAAGAATCCACTCCTCTGGATTGACGGTTCCTGTATCATCCCAGTCAGGAAAGTCTACGCTGTTGTGTAACTGTTCCAGCTGTCCACAGATATCGCCATAAGCCCTCCAGGCAAAGACAAGAGCCTCAAGCAGGGAGTTGCTTGCAAGACGGTTTGCTCCATGAACTCCGGTGCAGCTGCTTTCTCCGCAGGCATAGAGGCGATTGATCGTGGTTCGTCCCCTGTCGTCAGTACGAATGCCGCCGCATGAGTAGTGTGCAGCAGGAACCACGGGAATCATCTCCCTGGTCATATCAATGCCAAAGCTAAGGCAGGTTTCGTAAATATTGGGAAAATGTTCTTTCGTTTTTTCGGGATCGATATGGGTCACATCAAGAAAAACGCAATCCTCTCCGCTTTTTTTGATTTCCGAGTCGATGGCCCGGGCAACAATATCACGAGGCGCCAGATTCAGGCGTTTATCATACTTGTGCATAAACTCCTGACCGTTTTTCAGTCTCAAAACCCCGCCGAATCCCCGGACTGCTTCGGAAATCAAAAATGATTTGGCTTTTGGATGGTAAAGCGCGGTTGGATGAAACTGGATAAACTCCATATTGGCAATTTCAGCGCCAGCCCGATATCCCATTGCTACGCCGTCTCCAGTAGCAATTTCAGGGTTTGTAGTGTAAGGATAGACATGTCCAAGGCCGCCTGATGCCACTATAGTGATTTTTGCAAGAATCTTTTTCGGCTGCCGCTGCATTGAGTCAAGCACATAGGCCCCATAACAACTGATGTCATTTGTTTTGATGCCGAGGTGATGTTCTGTAAGAAGTTCTATGGCAAAATGGTGTTCCAGCAGGGTGATATTTGGATGACTGTTGATTCGATTAAGTAGTGCAGTTTCAACCTCTTTTCCAGTCAGGTCCTGGGCATGGACAATTCTGCTTCTCGAATGGCCACCCTCTTTGCCAAGGTGGAGATGGTTACAGTCTGATGTTGTAAAGTTCACCCCAAGTTCTCGAAGACGCTCTATGTGCCGAGGCCCTTCCTTAACCATAATGGAGACCATTTTCTCAGCGCACAGACCTGCACCAGCCTCGAGGGTATCAGCAATATGCAGTTCTGCACTGTCGTTGTCGTCAATGGTGGCAGCAATACCTCCCTGCGCCCAGTTGGTATTGGAGGTTGAACTTTCCTTTTTTGTAATGATCGTTACTTTAGCGTGATCAGCCATGTGAATGGCAAAATAAAGGCCGCCAATTCCGCTGCCTATCACCAGAACATCAGTTTTGATTGATTTAGTCATAACCGTGATCTACCGTTGTTAAAGGTTATTTTTTGGAACCTTGCAGCTCTGCAACAACAAACGGGGAACAGGGTTTGACTCTCCCTGTTCCCCGTTACAAAGCTTTTTTATCATAGGAACCGATCTTCTTTCTTATTCCGGTTTTTCCGGGTTCAGTGTACGCTTCTAAAAGCTGCGGTCATTACGGCAGAAGAACAGCACATGAAATGACAGTTGTCCAGAGACCGTTTTCACCTTCGGCAGTCTGGGTGATATTATAGGAATTAATAATTTTGCCGCTCATTTTGTATATACCTTCACGTTCATCCCAATCCTTATTTGGATCAAACTCAATACCAAGTGTTGTAGCCAGCATTGTTGCTGCCAGGTCTTCAGCATATTCGCCTGAATGCTCGGCCGATTCACCGAAAGGATGGTGTTCTGAAAGGTAACCGTACTGTGTTTCATCAGCCGGAATTGCAACGCCGACCGATGCTGCAATAAGGCGGTTGTATTCATTGGTTGAATTGCGAGCCATGACTGCGAAGGTTATCTGGCCTGGAGCGAGGTGTTTTAAACCTTCTTCAACAGTGATACGTTCACAGTGAGGAGGAAAAATACTTGATACAGTAACCAGATTGCATTTTTCAATTTTGGCCTCTCTCAGAGCAAGCTCAAATGAGGAGAGATACTCTTTATGCCTTCCCACACCTTTGGTGAAAAATACTTTTGATGGGACAAATGACAATGCCGTGCCTCCGGATTTATGTGTTGTTCAAATCGTTTACACTTTCGAAATTGAGGAATTATAGGAAAAAGAGGTGGTATTCAAAATGTTTTTCTTGCTGCAACTTTGTAAAACTTTCTTTTTCCGACCCTGATGATTTTTGGCTCTATGTCAAATGCAATAACCTCAGTAATCTCTTCGACTTTTCTCTCATCAACAAGCACGGAGTGCTGCTGAATCATCCTTCGCGCTTCGCTTTTTGAGACGGCAGCACCAAGTGTGGTTAACAGGTCGATGATCGGCAGCGACTGCTGGTCAAACTCAAGAAGCTCAATATTATCAGGTGCTTTTTTATGAATAAAAACCTGATCGAAGTGGGTTTCGGCACCCTCTGCAGCCTCTTCTGAATAGTAGAGGGCTACTATTTTTTTTGCCAGTGCCCTTTTGGCGGTTCGAGGTTCTGCTTCCCTCTGTTCAAGGATTTCAGCAACTCCTTCTGCGGTCGGTGCGATCATAAGTTTGCAGTAGCTCTCAATGAGCGTATCTGGAATGGAGAGCGCCTTGCCGTACATATCAGCAGGGGAGTCATTGAAACAGATGGCATTGCCGAGAGATTTCGACATCTTCTCCTTTCCGTCAGTACCGACGAGCAAAGGCATGGTAATGCAGACCTGGGGAGCTATTCCATACTCCCGTTGCAGATCTCTGCCAACAAGGAGGTTGAATTTCTGGTCGGTTCCGCCGAGTTCAACATCGTTTTTCAGGTGTACTGAATCCATACCCTGGGCAAGCGGATAGAGAAATTCGTGAATGGATATAGGTTCCTGTGCTCGATACCGCCGCTCGAAATCATCACGTTCAAGCATTCGTGCCACGGTGTAGTGGCTTGAAAGTTTGATCACATCCGAAAAACTCATCTTTCCAAGCCAGTCTGCATTGTAGCAGATGGTTGTTTTCAGAGGGTCAAGAATTTTTGAAGCCTGTTCGAAGTAGCTTAAACCGTTTTCACGGGCCTCTTCGGCTGTAAGCTGTGGCCTGGTTTTGCTTTTTCCGGAAGGGTCGCCGATCATGGCGGTAAAATCGCCGATAATCAGAATGGCTTCATGGCCAAGATCCTGGAACTCGCGGAGTTTCCGCAAAACAACCGAATGACCGAGATGGAGGTCGGGTCTTGATGGATCGGCGCCAAGTTTAATTTTGAGCGGCTGGCATGTTTTGAGGCTTTTGAGAAGTTTTTGTTCAAGTTCATCGACACTGATTATTTCAACCACATTGCCAACGATAATATCAAGCTGTTCCTGTACGGTCGGAAAACGCATGGATTCCTATTTTGTTTAGTATTGTTTTTTTATTTGCGCCATCGCCCGCTGATTTTCTCTTGTTTTAATTGTTTCGCGTTTGTCGTAGAGTTTTTTGCCCTTGGCAATTGCGAGGTCAATTTTCAACAGCCCCTTTGAGTTGAAAAAGGCTTTCAGTGGTACGAGTGTCAATCCCTTTTCATTGATTTTTGTCTGAATTTTGCGGATCTCCTGTTTGTGCAACAGCAGTTTTCGGCTGCGTTTGGGCTCAAGCATTTCCGTGTGGCAATGCTCGTAGGGAGTGATCTGCATGTTTTCGAGCCAAACCTCATTATGATGGATAATGGCAAAGCTTTCGTTCAGGCTGGCCTTACCGAGACGCACGGACTTGACCTCGCTGCCGAAAAGCTGGATACCGGTCACCAGGGTATCGAGAATCTCAAATTCATAGCGGGCCTTTCTGTTCTGAATGGCCTGTATGTATTGCTGAATATGTTGTTTTTTCGCCACCTTAACCTTCAATGAGTTTGCGGTTTCCAAATATGCAACTGTTGTGCTTATTGCAGCACAGTAAAGGCAAGATCAATTTTTATCTTGAGTTTTACAAGGGAGCTGATCATTACAGCTGAAGGGAAGCTTGGTCTACGATCTTCGATACCAGCCAACCCCGGCTTGTCGCAGGGTTCAAACGAGAAAGCCTCATGCATCAAAAGCAATTTCCACCTCTCAACCTGAAATGTCTTTTTGTCAACCCCGAAACGCAGTGACGGATCTCTCCCTTCTCCTTTTATCGGTCACATAACACAAGACTATGTGCTTCGTTCAAGATTGTAGTAAAGGAGAAGGAAAGGCACCCATTGCCCGTGTAATCCAGACCTAACCTGAGCGATTTGTAATAATCTCGGTCGTTCAGAGCGCCATAAAATGCAATAATATGTTAGCGATAACTGAAACGATCAGAAATCATTATCCGGACATTGAGAAATGCAGGTTTTCTGCCTGAATCATCTGGCATGTATACGATCGACACTGCATTAACACTCTTTTTGCTCTTGCCGAGCGTACCTCTCCCATAATAAACGAGGCTCTTTATCCCGTCAAAACTGGTTTTTTAACCAGTCATTACCGGTGCATTCTGACAGGCTGCAAACAAACGATCGAGCTGTAATCGTTCAAAAGTAGCTTTTGGTACTTTCATAATCAGTTTTCCGGCATGGCGGACAATCTTGCCTGCCGTATCAATGAGCTGACGACGAATGGTGTCAGTAGCCGATCTTCAGGTACTCCATGATTTCAAACAACTCATGATCATAAAAGCCAGCATCCATGCGTACTATAATTGGTACATCGGGACGATACTCTTTCCTGATTTTCTCAACGATATAAACCAGCATTCTATCAGCGGTATCACTATGATTGGAGTGCTTCTTGCCTCCCCGGAATACTGCGTCAACAAAGAATCGGCCCCAATTCAGCTGCAGGGGATGAAAACCTTTGACTTTCTTGTAGGTCGGTTGTACACCGTGCCGTTTCAGAGCATCATCATTGTCGAGCACCATGGTATCCATACCGAGCATAATGACCTTCGGTTTCGTAATCTTGAGTCGCCAGATGAAGAGGTGCTGCAGCAGTCGCCGAAAAAGGTATCCACGCACAAATGAAAATTTGCTGAACAATCGTTTGATCGTATGAGACGACGCCAGATTGCTGCTGCCAATTACTCCAGCATAACCCTTATCCGCCTTTAGATAATCAAACCAAGTGATATGGCGACTGGTGCCGTCCATAAAAAAACAGAACAACGGAACAAACAACTCAGTGATGGCAAGACCTTTGCTGTTTTTGCGCATCGAGCCAAACCATCGATCAATCAGAGGCAGAATCTGGATGCTGGGAATATATGCCTCAAACAGGGCCAATCCAGCTCTACCGGTCATGCGTTCATCAGTTGGTTACATTGCACTGATTTTCTGTTCCTTTTTAACCTGAAACCGTGTATCTTTTGCCATAAAGCTCTCTACCTATTGGGTTGTGTGTTATATTGGGTGGTAATTTCGACGTTACCCATTTCAATATAACACTTTAGCCTATAAGTTGAGAGCTTTTTTTATTCCTGATCAATCAGGTTAGGTTTTAAAAGGTGAAAGAGCAAATTTATCGCAATCTGAAAGAAATGATTATCAAGTCCGCCAACCAGGCGCTGGCCTATGCCCGCGGCGAAATGAGTGACGGTTTTACTGTTCATGTTCCAGAGGAGATTGACGTTAAGTCTATCCGCACCAGTTTGGGGTTGACGCAACCCGAATTTTCTTCGCGGTTTGGCTTTGATGTTCGTGCAGTACAAGATTGGGAACAAAAACGCCGTCAACCTGACAGGGCGGCACGAGTTCTTTTAACCGTCATTGCCCATGAACCTGAAGCAGTCAGCAGAGCTTTAGCGCGTTAGCGCGGATGATGGTATCCATCACTTAGTGGCAAAATCTCAGCCAAGTCGTAGTTGAATTGGGCTGAAGTTCTTGATGTTTTCTGCTCTCCATTGGTACTGTTAGAAACTGAACTGCTGGGGATTGAGCATTTTTCAGCGTTCACGATCGAGTCGTTCCTTGAGAAACATCTTTAGGAGAGATTGGTATGGGACGTCACGCTCGTTTGCCAATTGCTTCAGTCGGTTGAGCATAGGCTCCGGGAGGCGGAGTGATATGGTTTTGAGCGTTGGCTTAAGATTTGGAAAAATTGTTATTTCGCCTTTTTCCCAGTCCACATAGTTTGTAGAGTCTTGTGTCGACCAGAACTCCTGTTCTTCGACTTCATTCAGGAATTCAGGCATTACTCTTGTCTCTTTTTTCATAAACAGTTTGCTCCTTTTTACTCATATCTCTTGCTGAAATGATTCTGATGGTATGCCTGCGAATGGTAAAAACAACAAAGAGGCGACGATCATCGTTGGTTTTTCCGAGGGCAAAGTGTCGTTTTTCAGTAATTGAGTGTTTTTAATCTTCGGCTACAATAAGTGGCTGATTAAAAAAGACCTCCTCATATTGGGAGCGTGATACACGATGTTTTTCCCAATTTTTGAGGATATTTCCTTTATCCCATTCAAATCCATAGACCTCATCAGTAATGATCATAACTATTTCGTATATTTATGCAATATACATTTTGTGATTGAAAAGTTGTTACCAATAAGTGTGTTATGGAAATCAAACCAATAAAAGAGATCCATTTTCCCTTTGATCTGCCTGATCCGATAGAAGCAATCATGCCATGATGACCAGCAATGGCATAAGCGCAGCCGTTGCAGCAATGCTTATTTCTGGTTTTCGGCAACGTATCAAAAAGGAGCTGGACAATGAAGAGAGGTCTAAAGGTAAAGGATGGCGAAAGAGTGTTTTGCATTTCGTTCTCCTGTTTGTGTGCATGGGTTTTATCTATGATGCTGATGCGGCTGACTGGCGTACTCTTGTGCAGCCCGTCGGAACTGAAAATATTCCCTTTCTTATAGACCCTGCACTATTGAACGCTGCATATAGTGCAGGGAAAGGGCCTTGGGATAGTGGTACAACGGTTACCAGTATCAAGACCACAGTACCCCTCTTTTTTGTCCGATTTTATAATCCGACGGCAGCGCTCAATCCTTCCCGCCAGGAGGGAAGCTGGGTGATGAGGGCAAGCGTAGTTCGTGGCCTGAATGCCCAGCAGATTCGTGATCTCTTTGCTTTGCCAAACACTCCTACCATGATGACCCTTGGATTATCTACCACGGGAGTATCACTCTATACCGGAGTTGCTGCTCCGATTGCAGGGTGGGGAAATGGCGGTGGACAGCAATCTCAATCCTATAGCGGCCCTTACACAACCTTTTTCAATGCCCAATCTGTTATGGATGGTGTGCTTTGTTACCAGACCATGGCAAGCTCACCAAACCTTGCCACTATCGGCTCATACCTGGTTGCCCATACGCCAGACCCTTATTCCGATATGGAGACTCTCTACAACTCTCTTGATGTGCTCTATAACCCGGCGAGTTACGATCTCTTTAACCGTGCGCTCAAAAGTATCAGCCCTACCTGTCTTGACAACATTGCAACAGCTGGCATTCGTGCTGTGCTTCTGCAAAACCACGCCATTGATGACCGGATTGATCTGCTCTCTCTTCATGAATCTGAGTCAGGTATCTGGTCTAAAGCGGTCAGAAGCTACCAGCACTATTCAGCAGCAGGTTTTGATGGCGATATGAATGGTGTGATTATTGGTGCGGATAAAAAAACTTCTGTTAATATCTTGTCGGGTATATCCCTGGCCTGGATGCAGGGAGGTGTGAGCTGGTATGACGGCGGAGGCAAAGCTGCTGTGGATTATTATAGGGTTGCGGCCTATTCAGCCCTGCTTATGCATGACGCTTTTTTGCAGGCAACTCTCAGTGCCGGTTTGGCGGATGGCCATAGTTCCAGAAATATTTATATTGGCACCTTCTATCAGCCATCCCAGTATGGACCCGCAACATCGCCTCTTGTTGCGCTTTCAAGAACAGCTCAGGGCGATTACCGCGGATGGAATGGTGATTTTACCCTGCGAAGTGGCACCTTGCTCCGGGCAGGGCCATTGACAATTCTTCCCAGTGCCGTCGTTGGCTATCTCTACCAGTCAAGAGGCGGTTTCAATGAAAGTGGAGCGGGTGCTCTTGATTTCACTCTCTCTGAGGCTCAAAGCCAGACATTCCACTCTGATGCAGGGATTCGACTCGACCGTGAGTTCTTATTGAGCGAGCATCAAAAAATTACACCCTATATCTCTATTAGCTGGGCTTATGAAAAGCGACTCGATGACCGGGCCGTTACGGCATCCATGAACGGCTGGAATGATTCATTTACAACCTATTCCCCTCTGACTGCCGGACATACAGGAACAGGAAGTGCCGGCTTGATGATGAGCCTGAACAAAAGTTTGCTTCTTATTGCCGACTATATCACTCAGGCTGGAAGCGGGTACAGGGATTGTGGATTTGAAGCAGGATTGAGCTGGATATTTTAGTAGCTGGTACCTGGTTCAATAGCGTTAGAAGATAGCCATACTACCAATATCATATTATTAACTACTGAGCAAATCAAGGCCATAACATGAATACCTTTTGAGATTACTACTTTATTTCGTTCCAAATTGAATGATCAACCCTCCGATAATGATAATCACCAAACCACTCCATGTTGATATTGAAACTGCCTCTTTGAATACCATTTGCCCAAACAGGACACTTATCAGAGCAAAACAAGCCACATAGGCACCTAACAACCTGGAAAAATCCCACTTAACCATATTGACTACCAGGCCATAACAACCGAGTATAATAAATCCGACAGCAATCACTCCGATACCCCAGCCTCGTAACCCTTTTCGAATTAGGGCATCACCACCAACTTCCAGGAGGGCGGCAATGATGAAAATCAACCAGATTACATAATTATTCACGGAGCACTCAATGTTACTGTTTCTTACCCCTCTATGTTTTTGCATTCCCCAGATATGCAACAGGAATAAGATTTCCTGTGTTGAGCACCAGATAGGGATCTAGGGATTTTTTTACCCGTATCATCTCCTCAATGCCGTGTTCATGATACATTTCGACAAGGTATTCTGCCTTAAGTTTTCCAATACCGTGCTCGGCAGAAAGAGTTCCTCCCAATGCAAGAGTCTTGCTGATAAATTCCCGGTAGAGCAATTTTGCCTCTACAAACTCATCCCGGTTGCGGGGGAGAATGTTCAGGTGTACATGGGCATTGCCGATATGGCCAAAAATGATATAGAAAAAGCCGTGTTGCCTGCAGGATGTGCAATAAAAATCGAACAGCTCTCGGAATGCGCCCTCAGGTACGGCCATGTCAGTGCTGATTTTGCTCTCATTCTGTCGGCTGAGCCAATCGTTGACAAGGAGTGGCAAGGAGTGACGGAATTCGCGTAACCGTGCCTGTTCATTGCGATCAAGTGCCATCCATGATTCGTCGGTCATGGCATTGCACAACTCCATTTGTTCAAAAAGGGCGTCAAGATCAGCCTCTTCAGTTTCCGGGGTTGTTTCCTGCTCAAAGTAAATCGCTCCAGCTCTCCCTGAGGGTATTTCAGGATATTTTGAGACAAGAAAGCCGAGGGAATTTTCATCAAAAAACTCTATTGCCCTTGGTGTGATCGAGTTTTGAGAATCTTTCAGCAAGCCGGTAAATTTGAAGAGATCATCAAGATTTGCGAAATAGACCAGGCAGGAGATGATTGCTTCTGGAAGTGGCAAAAGCATGAGATCGGCTTCAGCGATAATGCCGAGTGTTCCTTCAGAACCGATAAAGAGGTCTATCAAGTCCATTCCATCCTCTGAAAAGTATCCTGCATTATGCTTTGAGGTATCAGGCATAGTGTATTGCGGTCGCTGAAATGAAATATCGCCAGCATAAGGTAGTGTGAGGTGGAACATTCCCTCATTGTCGGCCACATAGCTTCCGCGCGAAAGATCAAGCAGATCACCTCCGGGCAGGACAACAAGAATTCTTTGGATATGTTTTCTTGTAGCACCGTATTTGAAGGATCTTGCTCCGGAGGAGTTGTTTGCTATGGTGCTTCCGATAAAACAGAGCTTTTCAGTTGGATCCGGCGGATAAAACCAGTTGTTCTGTTCAACTTTTTGCTGGATATTATCGAGGAGTACACCGGCCTGCACAGTAATATAAGCCTGGTCACTGGAGAGTTCTACCAGCTCTCCGATCCGGTCAAGTTTCTGCATGGAAATAACATAGTCGCCAAGTGGAATTCTGCCACCGGTTGTCCCTGTACCATTTCCGGCAATGGTGAAGCGGCGGTGCTCTTTAACAGCATCTCTGAGCAGTTCAGAGAGTTCGGAAATTGTTTCGGGAAAAAATACGCCTGGTGTATGGCCGCATTTCAGGTTGCTGGTATCTTCGAGAAACCCTTTGATTGATGCCTGGTCTTGCTTAAAAATCATTGTGTTGCTGCTTTTCCGTTGTTGTTCTCAGGTGTCGTTCCTGAGGCTGGCTCAGTTGCATTGACTGGTTTTTCCTGTTCAATCACCGGAAGATCGTTCTCTATGCTTTCGGGTGGCGGCAACGCTGCTTCGGAGGTTTTTATCCCTTTTTGAGGAGAGGAAGCTGGCATCTCTCTGCCCTTGAGATAGAACTTTATCAGTTCACGGGCAATCGGGGCGGAAATAGAGCCACCGAAACCGGCATTTTCAACCAGCACTGCCATGGCGATTTTCGGATTCTCTACAGGTGCAAAAGCGATAAACCAGGCATGATCCTTTCCGTGGGGATTTTGAGCTGTTCCGGTTTTACCGGCAACGGTTATACCGGGAACCTTTGCCAGTGTTCCTGTACCGCGCAGTACAACTCCAATCATGCCATCCTTGATAAGGCTGAATGTTGGTGCTGAAACAGGCAGCTGTCGCTTTGCATAGGTAAAGGGAATATATTTTCCGGTATCCGAATCACGGTATCCGTTGACGATATGAGGCTGAAAAAGAGTGCCGTTGTTTGCAATGGCCGCAGCGTAGGCCGCAAGCTGCACCGGTGTTGTGCCGAGCTCTCCCTGACCAATGGCAAGGCTGACCAGATATCCCTTTGTCCACTTGTCCTTGCCGTATCGTTTATCGTAATAGCTGGTTGATGGCAAAAGACCTGCCCGCTCTCCCGGAAGGTCAATACCGGTTTTTTCTCCAAAGCCGAACATGCTGCCGTATTTTGTCCAGTGTTCAAAACCGACATTGAAAATCAGATTATAAAAATAGACGTTCGATGAAACGGTTATGGCGTTTCTCATATCAACCCAACCGTGGCCCTTGCCTTCGTTGCTGAGAAATCGTCTGTGTCCGAACATGAAGACACCGTTATCAAGTATTTTTTTCAAGGGGTCTATTTTTTTTTCCTCAAGTGCGGCCATGGCAAGAATCATCTTGTAAACTGATCCTGGTGGATAGACTGCCTGAATGGTTCTGTTAAAAAGCGGTTTCTGTGGAGAGGTAATAATATCGTTCCATCCTTTGCGATCGGTAGAACCGTTGAAAATATCAAGATTGTAGTCAGGTGCACTTGCAAGGGCAAGGATTCCGCCGGTGGAAGGATCCATGGCAACAACGGCACCGGATTTTCCGGTTTTTTTAAGGAGTTGTTCGGCAAGCTGCTGCAACCCTCCGTCAAGAGCAAGATAGAGATCGTCGCCTCTTACGGATGGAATATCATTGACTCCGTCGTTGTATTTTCCGGCGAATTTACCGAGAGGAGTAATCATTTCAAATCGTGCTCCTTTATCTCCCTTCAGCCACTCTTCATAATACTTTTCCAGTCCGCTGAATCCGATCTTGTCATCCGGAGCATAACTTTCATCGTCCAGCTCCTCAAGTTTTTCTTTTGAGATTGGTCGCGTATAACCGAAAAGGTGGGCTCCGTTAGGAGAGTCCTTATATTTTCGCTTGTTGTCGGTATCGATAAGCACGCCGGGAAGTTGCCAGAGATTTTCGCTCAGGCGTGCTATCAAAATGGCGTTCAGGTTGCGGCAGACAGTTATTGCTCCAAATCGATTGAACTCATATCCTCTAGTTATTTTTTCGGCAAGTTCGCTTTTTTCTGTTTGTAAAAGCCAGGCCAGGTAACCAGTGTTGGCATCCCTGAATTCAGAAGGGATAACCTTGACCGTATAGAGTGGCTGATTATCAACCAGAATGATGCCGTTTTTGTCAATCATGCGACCTCTTGGAGGCTGAGACCAGATCCTGCGGATACTGTTTGTGCTTGAAATTGATCCGAGCTGCTGAAAATTAAGTACCTGCAGATAAAAAAGCCTGCCGAACAGAACAGTAAAAACAGCTATTACAAAAAACGAAACGAGCCTGATGCTTCGCTGAAGTTTATCCATCGCTCAGTCAGCAAGTGATTTTCTCAAAAAAAGCCGGGAAAGTATAACGGCAAGTAAGAGGGTTAAGAAAGATTCAAGGAGCCCAAGAACAACTATCCGGTAGGTTAACGAAAGGCCGAGAGGATTGTATCCTGCGGCCAAAACGGCATTGGCGATGAACCCAGCTGTTACACTGGCTCCATAGAGGCGTGTGGTTTTCTGTTTTGCTGTTGCATGACTGTTTTCAGGGATGTTGAAATAACCGGCGATAAAACCTTCAACTGTTCTTGCAAGCATATTCAGGCCTAAATTTCCTGAAAGAATACCTGTAATTATGCCAGCGGCAAATCCGAAACTTGTGCCGGTTTTCTGGCCGATGGTTACTGAAATAAAGGCAATAAAGATTGTGACAAGATCGGGGGATATCTTAAACAGCGAGAGGTGGGAGAGGCCGAACTCTTGTGTTAATGCAACCACAAAGAGTAGAGCGATATAAAGCGAAATTTTTTTGGTCACAAGTCAGTGTCTGAAATTAAGGAAACGTTTCACTGCTGCTATTATTGCCGATCAGCTCTATTTTTTCCGGTTCAATTTTAAGGGGTGCAATCAGTACCTCTGTCAAGGAGGAAAAATCAACAGCAAGCCTCACCTCTACTGTATAGAAAAGTTTATCTGGTTTTATGCTTACAACTCTTCCAACAGGAATGCCGCGGATAGCAAATGTACTGAATTCCGAAGTGATCATCTGTTCGTTAAGCTTGAGGCTGCTGCTTATGGGAATATTGTCCACCTGAGCAATAAACTCTTTGCCGCCATTCCAGCTGAGCACTCCCATGCTGTTACTTTTGTCGGATATCACGCTGACTTTGAAATCTGTATTGATAACAGGGGTTACCTTCGCAAAATGTTCGGAAACAGTACTTACCCTACCCACCAGTCCTTCAGGTGTCAGCACCGTCATATCTTTTTTTATACCATCTCTTCTTCCCTTGTTGATCAGCAGTATGTTTTCCCGATCACTGAACTTGCGACTCACAACCCTTGCCATAGAAAAGCCGGACGTGTTCAGAGCACTGTTCGCCAGAAGTTTTTTGCGGTTTTGTTCATCAACAACAGCTGTTTCCAGACTCAGAACTCTGGCAAGAAGATCGGTATTAATCCGTATAAGGCGGTCGTTTTCTTCTTTCAAATTAAGTATATAACGGTAGCTCAGCAGTTTTTCGTTTACGCCGGCGCTGAACTCAGTGCCGATGGTACGCAACTGTGTAACTATGTTATCATTCTGAAGCTTCATGAAGAGAGATGCGATGCCGCAGTAGAGTGCTAACAACAGATAGCTATTGTACCTGATAAAAAAAGTGAAAAACTTCTGCACGTTTCAGGTTCCGGATTTTTTTTTGCATTTCCTCTCAGGGCTGAATTTCCCTGTTGCCATTGCCTGTTCAATTACTCCCGATTTGCCCGACACATATTTTTTGTTACCTTTTCCTCAACGAACATAAGGCAAACACGGTCAATAGGTCAAGAGAAAATACATGACACAGAAGATAAATATAACAGATAAATTTGTTGTTGTAGGGGATAGAGTATTGATCAAGCCAAAATCTCTTGATGAAAGAACTAAATCCGGTATTTACCTGCCTCCAGGTGTTCAGGAAAAAGAGAAAATCCAGACTGGCTATGTTATAAAAACTGGACCTGGCTATCCTGTAGGTCCTCCGCCCGAATCTGACGAACCGTGGAAAGAGCGGGTTGCCACTGCCCAGTATATACCATTGCAGGCGAAGGTCGGTGATATGGCTATTTTTATCCAGAACAGCTCCTATGAGATTGAGTATCTGGAGGAGCGATATATTATTGTTCCGAATTCTGCCATTCTGCTATTGATCAGGGAAGATGATGATCTTGACTACTATCTGAAGTAATGTGGTTCAGCTATTGCTCATAATATGGCCCCCATGTTTGCAAACGATTATAATCAAACTATGCCCAGAGATATCGCTTCAACCAGTGCTGGTTTTGGCACCTATTCGCAGGAAGAGCTTTTTCGGCGAATAGGTGCGCTGAAAAAAGAGATGAACGCCCTTATTCTTGCCCACTACTATACGGTTCCGGAAATACAGCAGGTTGCCGATATTGTCGGTGACAGTCTGGCACTCGCCCGGGCAGCTGAAAAAAATGATGCGGATGTGATTGTTTTTGCAGGGGTCTATTTTATGGCTGAAACTGCGAAAATCCTTAATCCCCAAAAACAGGTGCTGATGCCTGATGCCTATGCAGGGTGCCCTCTTGCCGACAGTTGTCCCGCTGATGAGTTCAGGAAATTCAAAGAGAGCTATCCAGATGCCATTGTTGTTACCTATATAAACTCGACGGCCGATATCAAAGCCTTGTCGGATATCACCTGTACATCATCAAATGTCGAACAGATCATTCGTCAGATTCCCCCAGGGAAGCAGATTATTTTTGCTCCCGACAGAAACCTTGGAGGCTACATATCCAGAAAACTTCAGCGAGAGATGATTCTCTGGCAGGGCTGTTGCTATGTACACGATGCATTTTCAGAGATCTATATTCTCAAGGCGTGCCTTGACTATCCGGATGCAGAGCTTATTGCTCATCCTGAATGCCAGGAGGAGGTGCTTCGTCATGCAGCCTTTATTGGTTCAACAAAGGCACTGCTCGACTATACCGTTGCAAGCACAGCAGAGAAGTTTATAGTGGCAACAGAGCCGGGTATTCTCTATGAAATGCAGAAGCGTTCGCCACAAAAAACCTTTATTCCTGCACCAAGGGATCCTGAAAGTCCATTCAGTGTCTGTACGCAGATGAAGCAGAATACCCTTGAAAAGCTTTATCAATGCATGTTGAACCGCAAGCCGGAAATTGTCATTGACGAAACACTTCGTCTTGCCTCATTGGGCTCCATTAAAAGAATGCTTGAAATGACACCCGGATGAGTGGTGCCGAACTGCCAATACATGGCGCTTATTCTGTCACTAAAACGTAAGAGGAACTCATGCGCAACCTGTCAAAAGGAATAGCTTCTCTCTCCATGATATTTTCGCTTGTGCTGACCTCAGCAGAGGCATACGCCTGGCATGACAAAACCCATTTGGCAATTGCGGAGGCCGCAGGTTTTGAACTCTGGTACAGTGCTGCCGCGCCCGATGTTGCCAAGTCTAAAAGTGAATTCAGGCCGATAGAGGAAAAAAACCACTACTTCAACAATAAGGCACAAAAAGAGGTTGATGCTGCAATGGTGCTTGCACAGGCATCTCGCTACAACAAGCTCGGTGATGAAGAGGGACATCTCTATGGAGCCATTATCGGTGCAGTGAGAGCCTACAAGGAAGAGAGTGTTACCGGTAAATATGCTGAATATCCACTGGTATTCTGTGCGCATTATGTTGGCGATCTCTCCATGCCTCTGCATAACACGGAGTATGACGATTTCAACAAACAGCGTCACAGCATCAATGACGGGATAATTGACGGGAGTGTAAGAAACAACATTGGCTATATACAGCGGAACATGAAGGAGATCACCATTGTGAACGAAACTGATCTCGCCGCTGAAATTGCAAAAGTTGCCAACGCTGCCCGCAAGCTCGGCATGAAAATAAGAAAAGAGAACAGAAATATGACTCAGGACGAGGCCTATAACCAGGTTACCCAGAGTGCCTCCCTCTTCAAAGCCATACTGAAATATGTTGGCAAAAAACCCTACTGATGGCTGAATCTGAACACCTGAGGATACTTAAAGAGGGGGTTGCATCATGGAACCGATGGCGTCAGGAGCATGCGGATGTTCAGCCTGATCTGCACGACATCTCACTTGTCGCTTTGGATTTGCGTAGTGCAAACCTTGCCGGAGCCAATCTCAACGGCGCAAACCTGTCGAAGGCAAATCTTGCAGGGGCAAATTTCGCAGAAGCAGATTTACGCGGTGCTGACCTTCGCGGTGCAGATCTCAGCAAAGCAAACCTCACGGGAGTAAATTTCAGTCAAAGCACTATCGACAATTTCACTCTCTATCGTGATGTTCAAGGCTGCGATATTGGTGTTAACGGGCTCTACTCCCCCCTCACCGATTCTGCCGCTCTTCTGAGAATTGATCCACCCGGGAATTCCATGCAGGGAGCCAATGCAGATGCCGTCATCGAAAGTCTCCGTCATGCCCGCAAACTCCACACCTTCTCTCTTCTGCTTGCAGGGATTGCCATGCTCTTTATTGTCATCAAACCAAAAACCATTACGCTGCCCTACCTTGCCGGGTCGTTCAAATTTGATGATCTCAGCTACTCTTTTCTTGCCACTTTTCTCTCCACCGTGCTTTTAAGCCAGGTCTCCTCCTTTATTGATTCAGCGCTTCAGGGAGCACACTACCTCAATGATCGCAGGTCGGCCATGCTGGTAGGCCACTTTCCCTGGCTGCTCTCCAAATATGAGAGTGAACCGGCAAACCGGCGGCAATCGAAGGTTATGCGTTTCTTCCTTGTTTTTCATCCGGTTGTCTATCTCTATTTTTTCATGAAATGGGATGTGCTTTTCAGCGGCAACTGGGAAGGTCTGATGCAGCATTACCAGGAGATGCCGGTTATTTTCGGCGAGTATCTGCTTCCTCTCTTCTATATTATCCTCATCAAGCTCTGCATTTATATTTTCAAGCTTTCTGAAGGATTTCAGAAACCAATACTGTTTGATACGGAAACCGAACGTGGCCGCCACAGTGAGATGGAGCGACTTGCCGAAGCCGTTGAAAAACAGGCATCCCGAACAGCAGAACTTCTCGAACTCCTGCACAAAAGGGAAGGGTGAAAAAAATATATGTTTGTCAACCTTCCCCTCAAGATTATCGGTCTTGGCCGTTATCTGCCCTCTCGCATTGTTCCCAGCTCCGAACTTGAGGGGATCTACGCTCTGCCAACCGGATGGGTGGAGCGGCGTAACGCAACGGTGTGGCAGCCTCATTACCTGCCACCTTATACCTGGCAGTCCTGTATGGCACTCTTCAGCGTGGGCAAAAAGCACTGCTTGTCGGCATTGGAGCAGGTATGTCGATTGGCGGGCTGGTCATGACCTATTGACATTCTGCTGTATTCTACGTATAAAACGCATTGTAGGGTATGTAAAAAAACTATATTTTACAGCTGTTTTAATAACATAAACGGAGAGTGAGATATGGATGAAATGTTAGCGATCATCAAACTTTTTGCGGGCCCTTTTGTCCCGGTCGGTTACATGGAGTGCAATGGTCAGACGCTTTCAATCATGAGTAATCAGGCCTTGTTCAGTTTATTAGGCGTAAATTTCGGTGGAGATGGTGTTCATAATTTTCAGCTTCCGGATTTGCGTCCAATGGATGGGCAGGGTAACAGGCGCCCATGGAATGCCAACGAGGCTCGATCAATTATCTGCGTACAAGGCATCTATCCATCGCACGATTAATTGCATATTGATTTTTTTTATAGGAACATGAACAGATACTCAACCGGAAATTGAAGACCAATCACACTATAATTCACGGCGACAGCAGACAGATGAACCTTTTTACCTGACAGCTCGGTGCATCTGGTCATTACCTCACCGCCCTACTGGCAGCTCAAGGACTACGGAACGGAGGAGCAGATCGGCTTTCACGAGAGTTACGAAAGCTATATCAACAACCTGTACCTGGTTTGGAGCGAATGCGAGAGGGTGCTGCATCCTGGCTGCCGACTCTGCATTAATATCGGTGACCAGTTTGCCCGTTCGGTTTACTATGGCAGGTACAAGGTTATTCCGATCCGGATGGAGATCATCAAGTTTTGTGAGATTATAGGGTTCGACTATATGGGCGCGGTGATCTGGCAGAAGGTCACCACAACCAATACCACCGGTGGCGCTTCGATCATGGGAAGCTTTCCCTATCCCCGGAACGGCATTCTCAAGCTTGATTACGAGTTCATTCTCATTTTTAAAAAACAAGGTGATGCTCCAAAACCCACAAAAGAGCAAAAAGAGTGTTCAGCCATGCCCACAGAAGAGTGGAATACCTACTTCTCGGGTCACTGGAACTTTGCTGGGGCAAAATAAGAGGGGCACCTTGCCATGTTTCCCGAAGAGCTTCCCCATCGACTTATCAAAATGTTCGCTTTCCGGAACGATACGGTGCTCGATCCCTTCATGGGAAGTGGGACAACCTCACTTGCGGCAAAGAATCTCGGACGCAACTCGGCCTGCTTTTTTCCCTCGTATCAAGCTCACAAAACTGACAGGAATTGTGTATTTTTCTTCTGCTTGAAAATTATTCACAGAGTGAGGATGAGTTTTATTTTGATGCAGCAAGAAGCCGATGCGTTACTTGCGATGGAAAAGCATTATACAGGGGCTGAAAGGTTCACCTTTCCAAGCCTTGGTGGAGCATTGCGAATTTCTTTGCATTCGGAGGCCATGCGTGAAGAATTTAACCTTGATATTACCCGTGGTCGTATTGAGTTGAAAAAAAATACATTTCAACTTCGGGCACAAAGGGCCATTGTTCTTGCGCGCATTGACATTGGAGGAGCACCACACAGAAATACAGATGGAGAGGAGATGCTTAAAACCACTCTGGCTGGTTTTGGTGTGCAGCTTGATAATGATCAGTTGATTGTTCATACAACGCCCGAAAATTTTTCGCTTAAAAAGCACACCATCATTCAGGCTATGCTGGCGGTAAACGACCTTTTTTATCTTGCATCGCCATTCGTTGCAAGCCTTTTTGTCGAAGATGTAACCAATTGGTTTGAGCGGTCGGATATTCGATATACTCCTAAGATCAAATTTACAGGCAAAAGCGGTTATGACCACATGTTCGATTTTGTGATACCCAAATCAAGAAAACAGCCTGAACGGCTTGTTCAGGCAATAGCAAACCCGAGGAAGGAATCCGCAGAAGCACTTGTTTTTAAATGGGTTGACACAAAAGAGACCAGATCATCCGACTCCCGGCTTTACGTATTTCTCAATGATACAGGATCCATCGTAGCATCATCGGTAGTTGATGCTTTGAGAAATTACAATCTGAAACCTCTTTTTTGGTCAGAGAGAGAAAGCTATCGGGATGATTTGGCAGCATAGTGATAACGATGAAAAGAGGCTCAGGTAGGGCGCGCTGCATCATGGATAGGAAAACCTTGTATCCATTTCGCAAAATGGGAGGATGTACACGGAGCAGAAGGTGTTTGATGTTGTGTAGAGCAAATCCTCAGATTATAGAAAAAGTGGGGAAAAAAGAGTTTGTTGTTTTGCCCTATGAAGAATATCAGGCAATAGAAGAGCGGATGGAAGATTATATGGATCTGATTGATCTACGGGAAGCAAAAGCAGAAGGACAGGGTCAACCATCTGTACCCCTTGATGATGTGATCAAGGAGCTAAAGAACGGCTGATATGCTTGTCTTTGGAGAGTGGCAAACTCGCCGCAGAGATAGCAGGCGACCTCCACTTAGGCTGATGGTTCAGTGAAGCGGAAAAAGCTTGGGCGGAACCGGAGTTTGACGTCCGGGCCGGGGTTGCCGGTAGTGAAAAAAAAGGTATGGACTTACAATTTCTCCCATGATGGAGGACAATAAATCTGCTCATTTTGAAGCAAAAATATTCTTTTTTCTTCATTGCCGGATATTCTCATGAGGTTATATTGTTGCATATAGCAACGGGTAACCGATAATAAACTATAAAATTTTTTGAAAGGGTAACTCTATAATAAAAAAAGGGTTGCCTTTCGCATTCCATATTTGACCCCGGAGAGTTCTCATGAAAATTTCCCGTCTGTTCACCAGTCCCGGTGAAAATGTTTACGATCGTTTTGAATACACAACCCGCACCTCTGTTCTGCGCAATCCTGACGGCTCGAAGGTCTTTGAAATGACCGATATTGAAGTGCCGAAGCAGTGGTCGCAGGTTGCTGCCGATATTCTTGCCCAGAAGTATTTCCGGAAAACAGGGATACCGCAGCGTGATGAAAACGGCAATGTTGTCATCGACAGTGAGGGTAATCCGGTTACCGGTAGTGAACACTCCATTAAAGAAGTTGTTCATCGTATGGCTGGCTGCTGGAGGGAGTGGGGTGAAAAAAACCGTTATTTCGATTCGCCAGATGATGCCGAGGCTTTTTACGATGAGGTAGCCTTCATGATTCTCAGGCAGATGGGTGCTCCCAATTCGCCACAGTGGTTCAATACGGGATTGAATTTTGCCTACGGCACCACCGGCCCGGCCCAGGGACATTTTTATGTTGAGCAGGAGAGCGGGGAAGTAAGAGAGTCGGAGGATGCCTATTCACGACCCCAGGCTCATGCCTGTTTTATCCAGTCTGTCAGCGATGATCTTGTCAACGAAGGCGGTATTTTTGATCTCGCTATCCGCGAGGCCAGGGTGTTTAAATTTGGCAGTGGTTCAGGGACTAATTACTCCAACCTTCGTTCTGGCGGGGAAAAGCTGAGTGGTGGAGGAAGTTCTTCGGGTCTGATGAGCTTTCTGAAAATTTTTGATTCAGCAGCGGGGGCAATAAAATCCGGTGGCACAACACGGCGTGCTGCAAAAATGGTGATTGTCGATATTGATCATCCGGATGTGGAAAAATTTATAGAGTGGAAAGCGAAGGAAGAGGACAAGGTGGCTTCGCTTGTGGCTGGTTCAAGAATCTGTTCCCGTTTTCTCCAGGCAATTGTTGAAGAGGCTCTTGCCAATGGTGTTGACCGCAAGGCAAACCCCCGGCTTAATCGCCTGATTCAGAATGCGCTCAGCCGGGCTGTACCTATGAGCTATATCGTCCGTGTGCTTGCCCTTGTTGAGCAGGGTTATACAACGCTTGATTTTGATGAGTACAACTCCAATTACGAGTCGGAGGCTTATCACACCGTTGGAGGCCAGAACTCCAATAATACTGTCCGGGTGACCAACGAGTTCATGAAGGCAGTTGAAAACAACGATCTCTGGTCGTTCAATGAGCGTACAACCGGCAAGAGTGTTCGGAGTGTCAAAGCGCGTGACCTGTGGGAGAAAATTCTGCTCAGTGCATGGAAATGTGCCGATCCTGGCCTGCAGTTCGATACCACCATCAACGAATGGCATACCTGCCCGGAGAGTGGGCGTATCAATGCAAGCAATCCCTGTTCAGAGTACATGTTTCTTGACGATACAGCATGTAATCTGGCCAGCCTTAATCTGATCCATTTTATTGACGAGGCAACTGGCCGGATAAAAGTAAGGGAGCTGCAGCATGCATCCAATCTCTGGACCATCGTGCTTGAAATTTCAGTGCTGATGGCCCATTTCCCCTCAAAAGAGATTGCCCGCCTGAGTTATGAGTTCAGAACGCTCGGTCTCGGCTTTGCAAATCTTGGTACGGTGCTGATGGTACTCGGCATTCCATACGATTCACCGAGGGCGCTTGCCCTTGCCGGCGCAATCTCTGCATTGATGACCGGTCAGGCCTATTTGACCTCCGCTGAGATGGCTCACGATCTTGGCACCTTTGCCGGTTACAGTGCCAACTCCAAAGATATGCTGCGTGTGATCCGCAACCACCGCAGAGCTGCCCGGAACATGTCTGAAGAGGAGTATGAAGGACTCTCGGTTAAACCGCGCGGTATTGATGCCGAATATTGCTCCAGGGAGCTTTTTGATGCAGCAGGAAAGGTTTGGGACGAAGCGCTTCAGAAAGGCAAGAAATATGGCTTTCGTAATGCCCAGGTCAGTGTAATTGCTCCTACCGGCACTATCGGCCTGGTTATGGATTGCGACACCACCGGTATCGAGCCTGAGTTTGCCATTGTTAAATTTAAAAAACTTGCCGGTGGAGGCTATTTCAAGATAGTCAACCAGTCGGTGCATAAAGCCCTTGAACGCCTCGGATACACCGATACACAGATTGACGATATCGAACACTACTGCAAAGGGCACGGAACACTTGCAGGATCACCCTCCATCAACCGCCAATGGCTTAAGAGCCGTGGCTTTACCGACGACAAGATCGAAGTGGTTGAGTCACAGCTTGAAACTGTTTTTGATATTCGATTTGCCTTCAACAAATGGATTCTCGGCGAAGATTTCTGTGCAGCACTTGGTTTCACAGACGAGCAGCTCAATGACCCCGATTTTGATATGCTTCAGGCTCTTGGGGCTACTGAGCAGGATGCCGAGCTGGCCAATGACTACGTCTGTGGTACCATGACTATCGAGGGAGCGCCCCATCTGAAGCTTGAACATCTGCTGGTTTTTGACTGTGCCAGCAGGTGTGGCAAAAAAGGAGTTCGCTATATCAAGCACATGGCGCATGTCCGCATGATGTCAGCGGTACAGCCCTTTATTTCAGGTGCGATATCCAAAACGGTCAATATGCCGGGAACCGCCACGACCGTTGAAATCGGCGAGGTCTATCAGTCGGCCTGGCAGCACATGGTCAAGGCCGTTACAGTCTACCGCGATGGCTCAAAGCTCTCCCAGCCACTCAACATTTCGAGCTATCAGGATCTTGACGAGGTCATCATGCTTGGAACAGAGGAGAACCTTGATGAAACGAAGGGCCCCCGGGAAATTCAGGAGCGCATTGTCGAGCGGGTTTACCACCGTTCAGAACGTCGTCATCTGCCGAAGCGGAGGAAAGGCTATATCCGTGAAGCCCACGTAGGTGGCCACAAGGTCTTTCTCAGAACAGGGGAGTACGATGATGGCTCTCTCGGCGAAGTCTTTATCGATATGTACAAGGAGGGCGCCTCATTCAAAGGGCTCTTGAACTGCTTTGCCGTGCTTGCCTCCAAGGCTTTGCAATACGGCATGCCACTCGAAGAGCTGGTCGACAGCTTCACCTTTACCCGCTTTGAGCCTGCCGGTACGGTTCAGGGACACAACGCCATAAAAAATTCCACATCTATTCTTGATTACGTATTCCGTTCTATCGGCTACGACTATCTTGGCCGCAAGGATTTTGTCCATGTCAAAGCGGTTGACGAGTTGATGGATGGGGATATCGATGGAAAGCAGAAAAGCAACGGTGCAGCAGAACATATCCCGGTTGCAGAGCCAGCACTGGTCGTTCACGCTGAATCCACGCACTCTTCACCTCGCCAGAGCCAGGCCTATCAGGCTAAAGTCCAGGGCTATACCGGCGAACAGTGTGAAAACTGCGGCTCCATGCGTGTCAAGCAGAATGGCACCTGCAAAGTGTGCGAAGATTGCGGCATGACAACCGGCTGCTCTTAAAACCAGTATGAGAAAAAAACAATCCGAATCTGTTCCAAGCGCTCTTGAACCAGCTTACACTGCAATTGTAAATCTGACTGAGAGCCTTTGCAAACAGTACTTGAACAGCGACTATGCAACGCTTGCCCGTTATTTGGCGGCAGCACTTGCGCGCAAGCGACCTTCCCCCATCATTAAGGGAAAACCAGCAACCTGGGCATGTGGCATTCTCTATGCCCTCGGTACCGTCAATTTTCTTTTCGACAAAACGCAGACACCACATATGCGGTCGGATGAGTTATGCACAGCGTTTGGTGTCAGTCAAAGCGGCGGAGCAAATAAGGCAAAATTAATTCGTGATCTGCTGAAAATATATCCACTTGACCCAAACTGGTGCTTACCGGGCAATGTTGAAAACAATCCAATGGTTTGGACATTGCAAGTCAACGGGATGCTGGTAGATGTTCGCCAATTACCACGGATGTTCAGGTCATTTCCCATAAAAAAGGATTAATTCCGTATATTCCTGCGGATCTATAAATACATTGCAACGCTATGTGTGGTAAATCAGAAGTTGCAGAGCTTGTTTACTGTTCAGAAAAATTGGTGGGCGAATTAAAAAACGGGCGATGTGCCTTGTATTGAGAGCGTAATATGAAATTAAAAATTATTGTTCATCCTGCACAAGAGGGTGGCTTTTGGGCGGAAGTGCCTGCACTTCAGGGTTGTGCCACACAAGGTAATACGATGGAGGAACTTCTGGCAAACTTGCACGATGCTGTAGGTGCCTGTCTTTCTGTGGATTTGGAAACAATCGAAATTTCAGAAAATGACAAGGTTTTAGAACTTGTGCTGTGAAATCTATTTCAGGAAAACACTTCGCGCGGCTTCTTGAACATAAAGGCTGGCATTTGGTACGCATAAGTGGAAGCCACCATATTTACATGAAACAAGGAAATCCAGCCAGACTATCCGTTCCAATTCATGGAAATGATGATTTAAAAATCGGTCTTCTTCGGTTTTTTATGAAAGTTGCAGGAATTGAAGAAAGTGATTTGTAGATACAAAAAAACTTCTCTGGATGAATGCAATGCTAACCCCATTTACCCCTCGTAATACGATCGTACTCGGAACGATGCTCCCAGTGAAAGAGCCAAAGTTTTACATGCATCCACATCGAGCGAGGGGACGCGGACTACACTGGCAATGACTTCCGGTATTTCTGCTACTGCCAGGCGGATGAAGTCGCAGACAGCAGTAAAGCCGGCCTCCCCGAAAGGGCTATTGCACAAGCGCATGTATGTTTCAGCATCAGCTGCATTCAGGCTGACGGAAAGGCAATCCACTATTCCTACCAACTCAGGTATGATGTTCCGGCCATGCACCAGATTCGCCTGTCCGTCAGTATTGATACGAACGGAAGTAAAATAGTTCCGCTTTACCGCTTCTGCCACCTGCTTGACCATTTCAAGCCGTATCAATGATTCCCCATAACCGCAGAAAACAACCTCTTCGAAATCCTTGAATGCATCAATGGCCGCCATGATCTCATCGAACGATGGTTCTGTGCTGAGAAACAGGTCGTTGTCATGAAATGTTCTGCTGTTGATTTTAATGCAGAAGGTGCAGCTGTTTGAACATCGGTTTGTAATATTCAGGTAGAGCGAGTTTCGGATACTGTATGCAATAGTGGGCATTAATTCATGAATAGTGGAAAAAAACAACAGGCATCATTGATGCACTTGGTCAGTAGGGCGACAATATAGTATAAAAACCAACATCAGGATGCCTTCACTCATTTGCCGGCAGCGAGTTTTTGACCAAGTTTATGCGCCTTATTGATTGTTCTTTTGTTCAGCTCTTGATGCTTTTGTTGTGCAGCAAGCCCGACAAAGAGCGTTCCGACCGTTTCAGCACCAAGCATCGTGGCGGCAAATTTAAGTCGTTTTGTCACATCCCCTGTTAATCTTGCAAGAATGCCAGGAGCGGCGGAAGAGGCCATAAGGAGTGCGCGTTTTGATTTTCCAGGGCGACGGGCTTTTGGCGCAGGAGCTCCCCAAGGCCAGTAGGCAGTGCATACAAGACGTTCAATAAATCTCTTCATTAGAGCGGTGACCGTTCCGGCATTCATCGGTGAAGCGAGCACCAGGGTATCAGCCCATTCAATCTCTTGCAAGAGAGCGCCCATATCATCATCAAGGATACATTCACCATAGTTTTCTCCGGCAACTTGTGTGCAGCTGCGGCAGTTGGTGCAGAATTCAAGATGTTTATCCAGCAGAGAGATTTTCCGGGTTACAGCACCCTTCTCTTGTGCGGAGGCAAGGATCGCATCGACAGCCCTTTCGATAATACCCCCTTTACGGTAACTGCCGACAATAGCAAGAATGTTCACTGGAGTATTCATGTGAGTGATTCCCAATTATTGTTCTTTAAACCGCAATTACAGATGATCTCTTATCCGAAACCACTGTAATATTGATATGAACAAGTTTAAACAAAATGATAACATTAGGCAAGTCCAGTGGTTTGTGCTGCACTCTTTCAATGAGCTGAAGGATAAGATGACGGTGCAGGTTCGGGAGTGATGTCGTTGTTGTCTGTATTGGGCTGATCTGTTTTGATGGCCTGAAATTGTTTGTTATACTTTAAAAAGTAGATACTTTACAAGGCGAGTACTGTTGAAGAGTGTTGGTAGCAGCTCCCTTGATTCGTTATGAATTTTGGCATTAGTGCATCGAGGCACTGAGATACAGCTTGAAAGTACCCTATGACTGTTCATTCAGATATCATAAATTCTGTCCAAAAGTGTACTGCAAAAAGGATCATCTACCTCCCCCATGCTTTTCGGCAAATGTCCCGACCAGACAGGATGATCAGGGTTGCGGAGGTCAGGAATGTGGTTGAGCGAGGGGAATTGGTAGAGGACTACCCTGAAGATGTGCGCGGACATAGTTGCCTTATTTTTGGCTATAAGCCGGATGATACGCCAATTCATGTGGTTTGCTCACCGAAGGGCGATTATCTGGCTATCATCACCGCGTATATTCCGAACATTGAAGAGTGGAAATTGCCTGTATTAATGATTTATCGGAACGACACAAACCAAAATCTGAAGAGAAAAATCCGAAGTTGCTTGAATCCATTCGAAAAATAATGGAGCCATGTAGTCAAGCTGAACCACGTTTACGAACAACCTTGCTTTATACGAACATGACAGCACAAGCCGTTTATAATGCCCTTGTTGCCGAAGGATGGCCAGAAGAATCTCTGCCTGCGGTTCGTACGTTATCAAACATTTTGAACCGTCAAATCATCGACTCCGTACGGTTCAGAAAACCAAGGTTGAAAAAAAACAGCAGAAACAGATGCCATCTTCAACAACGTCAGGCAAATGAATGCGCAGGCAGATGCTGACCCTGAAACGTTAAGACTCAGTATTGATACCAAAGCGACGGTGCATGTAGGCCTCTATTCACGAGGAGGAAAGTCTCGTGGAATCAAAGCTGTAGAGGCTTGGGATCATGATATGCGACCCAAGGAAAAGTTTGTTCCAGGCGGTATACTTGAACCAGTCAGTGGTAAATCGTTCTTGTTTTTTTAGCACAAGCAACAAAACCAGTGACTTTATGGTTGATTGACTTGAGTTGTGGTGGAATGAGCGAAAGCAAGCACTTTCTCATGTCAAAGAGTTGGTACTCAATATGGATAATGGCCCAGAGTGCAGTGGGAGGCGAAGTCAATTTCTGTACCGGATGACCCCCTTTGCCGATATGACCGGACTAGGTATTCGATTGATCTACTATCCGCCCTATCACAGCAAGTATAACAACATTGAACGCTACTGGGCAGGGTTAGAAAAATCATGGAATGGTTATCTGCTTGAGAGTGTAGCCACCGTCATAAATCGCTCCTGCAAATTTACTTGGCGAGGGATTGCCGCACGATCAATGCTGGTGAAGACGGTATACGAGAAAGGTATCAGGCTCTATGGTAAAGAAAAAAAGAATCTTGAAAAAAGACTAACGCGTTCACCAAGCCTTCATTGGTGGGATATCAGTATCAGGCCTAAAACGGTATTTTTATAATGACGTGGCCACTAAGGCAGAATGGGAACATGAAATTGAGAGCCGTGTCGCTGCCTTCGATAGAGGCGAGTTGTCGACATACTCTGCAGAGGAAGTTTTTGCCGAAGCAAGTCGCATGTCTCGGTGAGACGTGCACATTTTATTACCGCAGCGCGCCAAGAATTTCTTGCCGCGATTTCTTACTATAACGAAGTCCAAAGTGGTTTTGGTTCAAGCTTCAGTGACGCAGTCGAGGAAGCTTCTGCCAGGGCTTTGGCCTTTCAACTTTCAGGTTCTCCGTCTGTTTCAAATACACGGAGAGTGATCCTCAAGGGTTTTCCCTTCGCACTCAAACCCTGCCCAAAGCCTCCAGCAGCCATTCAAACCCAATCTTCTCCTGCTCCAGCCGTATTTGATGACCCAAATCATTCCTACGCAACTGATCGTAAAGCGCACTCTCTTCAGCAGTCAATCGCGAGAGGGTGCCGGTTTCGGGAGATGGTTCAGTGCCCCAAAGCGCTTGATGCTCCATCAGCGTAGGACGGTCCATCAGAAGGGAGGCGGCATGGGGAAAGAACCCTCGCAACTGGTTTAGGATAGCAAAGCCATGGGTGTCGATGTCTCCCCAGTAGTGGATCTTCCGGTCACGCAGCCACTCTACTGCGCCGAAGTTCTCGAAACCATAGCCAGCCCCGAAAATCACCATTGCGTTGGGGACCTGGGGGAAGGCCAGAAAGTTGATTTCGTTTTCGGTGATGAAGACCGTTGTGACGGGGATCTCCAGTTTGGCAAAGGTTGCCTGCGTCACAGTGATATCCTGGTCGGTCTCTGTCGGTAACAGCGCCAGTTTCGGGTCGAGGATTCGGAAGCGCACCCGTAATGGTTTATCCCGAAAGCCATAACGTCGGCAGAACCCTCCGACTCCTGTGGCTGTTATATCGATCTCCTCCGGGAGAAGGACAAGATCAAACAGTTCACCCAGTACACCTCGTTGTCCTTCGATAAACTTGCTGTGTATTCCGGGCAGGTCGATTTGACGCAGATAGATGCCTGGTCGGGGATGCTTCTGCAGCCAGGTGACGATTTCCAGCAGACGTGGCCACTCTTCGGCCAGTTCGAGGGCGCGCAGAGGTCGTTTTGCCAGCCAAGGGAGCAGTGCTGGTTGGTGGTTGCGGGTGAGTGCGACAAGGGCGGCAAACTGTTCGGCTACACGCCGCTTGCCAATCAACCCAAGAGCATCATCGAGTGAATCGATCCAGATTTCTGAAGGGATTTCATTGGCTCCAAGAATGCGATGGTTGATGCTGCGCCATACAATTCTATACTGTTTGGTTGTACCCGACAGTTGGGCAATCCAGTCACGGACTTTGGTAAAAGAGTCGCTCAACTCCCTCGAATCGGGCCCTTTCAATGTCAAGCGCCGGGGAAACATCTCTTCACCGCTTATCAAGGTAGAGAGCAGGAGGCCCCGATCCCAGAGTTTCTGCACCTGGGCCTTCAGATCAGCGGGGCTTGTCCAGCTCATTCTGGCATCTTCTCTTTTTCGGCGCGATACTCTTCAATGCTGAGGTTGCGCAGCACCGAGCAGCGGCCCTCCTGATTGTGCACAAACCCGACACTGGAGACAAAGGGCTCTATGATGTGGATTTTCTGTAGCGGTGTAACGATCAGCAGTTGTAGGTTGAGCTGGGCGAAGAGTTGCAGGCCGTACTGGGCTGATTCATCGGAACCGCGTCCGAAGGCCTCGTCGATAACAACGAAGCGGAACGATCGCGAGCGCACTGCGCCCCATTCCAGGCCGAATTGATAGGCAAGGCTGGCGGCAAGCACGGTGTAGGCGAGCTTCTCTTTCTGCCCTCCCGATTTGCCCCCCGAATCGGCGTAGTGTTCATGCTCGCTGTCGTCTTCGCACCACCTTTCACTTGCAGCAAACACAAACCAGTTGCGCACATCGGTAACTTTGGCGCTCCAGCGTCGATCGAGGTCAGCATGTTCATCACGGCCACGGAATCGATCAATGATCCGCCGTACCTGCAGGAATTTGGCTTCGGAATATTGCGCGTCATCCGAACCGGTCAGACTCCCTTCGGTGCAGGCGCGAAGCTCCGCCTGAAATTCACGAATGTCTGCATCGAGGTTTGTTTGTGCTTCGAGGGTGATGTATCGACCGGGATTGAAGTCGATTTGAATGAGCGATTCATTGAGGCGGGTAATGCGCTCTTTTATGGTCTCCCGTTCTCGGGCTAATTGTGACTGAAAATTGGCAACCTCACGGATGGTATTTTCGTTGAGCAGATCCTTGAACCGGCCCTCAAAGCGGGGCAGATCATCGGCACGAAGTTGTTCAAACATCGAACGATATTCAAATCCTGCAGCAATGTTGATATCCACCTCACGGGTTTCAAGTTTCCACTCCTCCTTGTATTCGGTCATTGCCCTGATGATCTTTTCGCCAAGTCGGGAGAGCTTCCTGTCCTCGCCATCGATCTTTGTCTGCAGCCAGTCGCGCATCTCCCGCTCGCGATTGTCACATGACTCAACCGTCAGCGTCTGCTCACCGAGAGCCTGACCGCGCATGGATTCAAGCATGGCGAAGCGCCCGGCAGCTTCTGGCCCTGCTTCAGCCAGCAGTGTGCGCGTGTGTTGCTGCAACTCCATGATGACGCTGATCTTCTGCTCAATTTTCGACCGTTTATCTTTGCGATCGTCAAGTAGCCGCTCCGTTTCATGCAGCTCCTTTTCCAGCTCGGCAAGCTGTGTGACAAGGGTTTGCAGAATATTGGAGGTCGCCTCAAGGTCACGTTTTTCGGCTTCCAGCCGGGCGATAGCAAATGCCACCGGCTTCCAGTCGAGATCACGGAAATCGGGATACTCGTCAAGCTTGGAGAGTATCGTCAGGCGCTCCTTGAGTGACCTTTGCTCTTGCTGCAACCCGATTATTTTGGCTGCCAGTTCGGCAAGCACTTTTTTCTGCAGTTCGGCCTTCTCTTCCAGTGCTGCGATTTTGGCTGCATTGCTCCATCCGAGCACATAGCGGCTGCGGTCGTCAAGCCGGTGGCGGTCATCCTTTTCGTGGCGTTCACCTGGTGACTTGATCTGCCCGCCCAAAGTGATGGCTTTTTTCTCCCTCCGGAACTCCTCCTGGTTCATGCAGCAAACCAGATCGAAACGCGAGGCGACTTCCCGTTCCATCCACTCAAAATAAGGGGAATCGGCTTTAATGGCGAGCTTGCGGGCCAGCGAAGCCGGTTGTTCTGGTAACTGTTCGCTGCGAGAGTGCTGGCGTACCCTGAAATAGACCAAGCGGCCTTTCAAATTGGTTCGCTCCACCCACTCCGCCACCTTCGGATAGTGATTGTCGGGCACCAGCAGCGAGAGGCCGAAGTTGCGGAGCACTCGTTCAATGGCTCCTTCCCACACCGCATCCTCCTCACGAATCTGGAGCAACTCACCGGCAAACGGCATCTCATCTTCCGCGATATTCAGCGCCTTGCAGAGCGAGCGGCGCATGGCTACCTGTTTTTCGTCGATATTGCTCATGCGGGCTTTTAACCCCTTGATCTCCGCTGTCAGTTGCTCACGCTCATGGCGCCCCTGGGTAAAGAGCACACCCGTCTCATTGAGATCGTTTTGAACCCGGGCTTCAGTTTCAGCCGTGGCCTCGTGCATGGCTGCGTGCCCGGTACGCTGAAGATGAAACTCCTCAGCATTTGTTGCAGGAAGCTCCCCAAGCTGGCGTGCAAGCTCCCCATATCGGGTTGCTTTCTGATTGCGCCGTTCAAGATCATCCTGTTTCTGGCGAATCTCAGCGGCGATACTCTCAATCCGGTCGCCACCGTTTTCGGCGATGGTTCGGCGCAGCTCACGATCACGCCCCTGCTGGGTGCGGCGATCTGCTTCCAGCCGTTCGATGGCGATATGGTGACGGCTCAACTCTTCATCAAGCGAGGTATGGCGTTTTTCCAGCAATGCAAGCTTGAGGGAGGCGAACCAGGGGCGCAGCGTATCGCGCGAGGCCCGCAACGCTTCCGCTGTTCGCGCCAGGGTTTGGTGATTGTCGCAATCAGCTACCAGAGGCCCCAGCAGCTCTATTTGCCGCTTGGCTTTAAGTACTGCTTCGTGCGCGCGGTTGAGATCTTCGAAATGCTGAATAAGGGCGTCAATGCGTGGTTCAACATTGAAGGGTTCGAGCATGTGGAGACGCACGAAATCGGTCAGGTTCCCCACCGACTTGAGCGATACAGTTTGATGGAAGAGATCGAGCGCCTGCTCATTGTCGATGCCGAAGCGCCGACGGAACCAGGCACCGTAGGGTGGAAAGGTTTCAAACAAATCGATTCCCGACCCCCGCAGACGCCGGCGCAGTGTCGCTATTTCGGTACCAAATGCTGAAAAATCGGTGGCGATGGAGAGGTCGCGCTCACAGACGGCATAGAGACGGGCTGGCTGTGTGGCATCCTTCATCCAGAAGAGCTGCGCCAGAGTTACGGTCTTGTCGTAGCCCGCGTTATGAAAGACCCCAAGAATCACCGAATATCCGTTGAGATCGCGCAGGGCGACCGGTTTGGCACCCCCTCCAAGAGTCTCCTGTCGCTCCGACTTGAAATAGCCCAGCACGTAGGAGCGGAGAGTGCGTTCACGGTTATCGGCACCTGCCGCCTTGTTGTAGGCAATGCGCTGGCTTGGTACCAGCAAGGTAGTTACTGCATCAACCAGCGTTGATTTTCCAGAACCAATATCCCCTGTGAGGAGTCCATTTTTTCCGCCCAGTCGCAACGTCCAGACCCGTCCATCGAAAGTGCCCCAGTTGAACACCTCAAGACGCTGCAGCCGAAAGCCAGCCAGGCTGTCATCAGCAATAAATCCAAGTTCAAGTGCCTCACTCATCATTCCCCTCCATCAGTTTCGCAGGTCGCTGCAAGTATTCGTTGAGGCGTTGATCAAAATCAGCCAGCCACTGGGCATCGATAAACGCCTTGATAATCCGGCGCACCTCAATCATCTGCCGCTCTCCCCGCAAACGGCGGATAAAACCAAGATCGGCGATTTTATTCAGAGTGGCATCGACCTGGTCGATCAACTTGACCTCATTGGTGGCGGCGGGGAGAAAAATCCGGATCAGTTCAACCACCTCATCTCGCGAAAGAATTAGGCGTGTGTCTCCGGCACCGGCATCAAATTCGGCAAGTTTTTTGCGAAGCAGTGCCAGCAGCAGGCTGACCGGGTAACTGAGTTGCCTTCTTGCTATCAGTCTGGGAGTGGTGTTCGTAACTTCTGCGCCGATTTCAGAGTGAGATCGCAAAAAAGCGTATCCTTCTGCCTCATCAATAATCAATTCCAGACCAAGCACCGCAACGTAATCCCGAACGCTAGCCAGCAGGTTGAGCAAAGCGCTCCATAACGTCGGGTTCTCCTCCTGGTAGATCACCCCCTTCAAAAGGGGAATCACAATGGAAGAGAGTTCCTGGACTGGATAAGCCGGACGGGAAGTTTCTATCTCTGTATGATTCATCATCAGTTTCGTAATAAAATAATACACGGCAAGGTTGCCAGCCGGGATATACCCGTCGAGCTTTCCCACCTCACCTCTTCCTGCTCTCCTTCATCCACCGCCGTCTTGGGCCAATCCCCGGCAAGCTGCAGATAGGCAACCAGCTCAGCAAGGCCGTTACGCAGTGGATGATGCAAAATAACCTCCCCGATGGTGATCTGGCTGCGCATCTGCAGCTCTTGGCGGATATTTCGCAACAGCTCTGCCCGGTCAACCACCACTTGGGCATAAAGAACCGCGGTATCGATCTCCGCATCACCTTCATCCAGAGCAATGCCAGCAATCAATGGCTTGAATGGAGGCCGATAGAGCGTTCTTTCAAGAGGCAGTTCAATGACCGCAGTGGAGCTGTCGAGATGCATAAAGCCGCCTGAAGGGAGATCGTCGCGCAAATCAAGAGCATGGGTTTCAACCTCGTGCAGAATATCCATGATGCGTCGATTCTCAAGCCACGCCTTGTCATCAAGAAACCTGCGCAACTGTTCTGAAAGTCGGGCCACCGTGCGCTGGGTGTGTTCTCCCGCCTCAAGCCAGTCGTAGTGAACGCGCCGCAGACGGGTATCGGGGCGCATCGAGACGATCGGCGGCAAAGCCAGCACCTCTTCAAGGAGCAGGCTCAACTCCTCCTGGCGTGACTGCGACATGAGAAAATCCCAGAATGCTCGGAAACTCTTTCCCTGATCCGAATCGGCAATGGCATCACGTTCGCCCATGATCTCTTCAAGCAGCGCACCCTTGGCTCCCTCCCAGAGGGCAATGCGCTCTCGCACGCGGCGATCGAGCTTGCGGAAGTTATGCTCCACCTCACGAAAATCGGTCAACAGTTCACGCGCCAGTTGCAGAAACTGCTGGAAACGATCCTTCAGAGCGGTATCATCAAGCAGCGATATCTCTCCGGCTTGGATGCGGGCAATTTCGGCATCAATATCGTCACGGCGCTTTTGCAGCTCCGCAATCCGCACTTCAGGATCAGCCTGGCTACCCATGCTCATCTGACGCAACAGTTCAAACAGGGTAAGAAGTCGCGACTCTGTCCCCACAAAAGCACGTTCAGTCAAGCTCTCCAGCCAGGCCAGCGCCTTTTCAGTTGCTGCAGTCAGATCAAAGTGAGGCTCATCCGTCCCGTCAGGATAGAATTTGCGCAGCCATCCCTTCTCGTTATCAGCCCAGTCATTCAGATAGCTTTGCGCCGTCCCCGGAAACTGGTCAGCACCCTGTTGCTGGCGCAGGGCAAACAGTTCATCTTCCAGCGCCTCAACCAGATCAGCCTGCGAAAGGATCCGCACATTGGGAACAATAAAGACCCGATGCAGAAAACCTGCCACCAGCGGCGCATGCTGGGCGCACAACAATCGCCAGGCAGGGTGGTTCTGACGGAGCAGGTTCAGGGTCGTGTAGTCGAGGGCCAAAAGTGCACTATTGATTTCTGGTGGAAAAAGTGCCGCCGGATGCGGGCTGGATTTTGGGGTGAATTTAAAGCTTTTTCTCCGGTTTTTTTCTTCGCGGGGAAGAAAGAACATTAGATATCTTCTTTCCCGAAAAGAAAGGTCACGCAATTTTGCGGATTAAGAGAATTGCCATGATCAGCAAGGGTTATTGACCCTTCCCAAACAACTCTGCTTGACGTTCGAAAGCTCGTCGCAAATCGGCATCTGGCTCTGGCGAATTCATCAATGCTTCGGCAAAAACTGCTCAACCGATTTTGAATTGTTCATAGCCTTCAAAGGTCTTGGCAAATTCAAGATCGGTTTTTTTTTCATCACTATCTTCCCGACTATACATGTACGGGCCGCTTAAGAAAAAGTATTTTTTGATGAAACCGATAAGCAAAGGAACGCAATGAATTAAGGGTTGTATTTGCATATGCAAAATGATATACATATTTTGTGGAGAAAGAGGGATGAAATTTGATGGATTCGACTGGGACAGCGGTAATCGTTTAGTGCGCGGTATATGCACAAAAAGGAAATAAAAGCTCATGAAAAAGAAATTCCCTGATTTCAAGACTGACGCCGATGTCGAAGTTTTTGTGGAGACTGCTGACCTGAGCGAGTATGATTTTTCAGATATGCTTCCCATACGCTTTGAGTTGAAACGCAAGGATAAGTCAATTAGTCTCCGTCTGCCTGAAGAGTTGTTAGACGCTGTGCGCATTCATGCAAAACGTGTTGGCATTCCGTATCAACGCTTTATGCGGTTAGCAATTGAACGAGCAGTGAAGCCAAGTAAACACCCGCAGCACACGGACGGCAGCACAACAAGGGATCAATAGCTCTTCTCTTCAAGATCAAGAAACTCAAGCACAAAAGGGTTTTTGATCACATCTGCCGGTTTTTCAACTACAAGCCTCTTTTGCGAGAGCTGCCTGATTTCCTCCTTGTCCCGGCTGAGTGCCAGCCGTTCATAGAGCGAGGCCGATATCTGACGATCCAGTTCCCTTACATCCCAACTGTTTTCTCCTGCTTCAATTTCGTAGAAGCGGCGTTCATCAGCGTTCGATATGGTCAGCAGAGTAACGTAGTGCGACCATCCCAGAGAGAAGCTGCCAGCCAATGTTGCGGAGAGTTCTTGCAGCATCTTCGGAGCTCGGCAATGGCATGAAAAGATGTAACAGACAGTGTCTGTTGAATCTCAGGTAGAGCAATTAGAGTATCTGTAGATTGGGCAGGCACCGCCTGACCAATCTTTTTGTAGATGGGTTTTAAATCTCTATGGGTCATATTCCCCGCCTCTTGAGGCGTAAAGTAGAATAGAGTTGTCTTCAAAATACCCCGCTGCTTGCGGCGGGGTTCTTTATTTTGGATAATAAAAAACCCCCGGGATCGTCACCGAATCAAGGTCGGGAGAGGATTTCTCCGGGGACTGCAAAAAAATATAGCGGTTAAGGATAGCATATACAAGCAAATTTTGCAGATCGGCTTCGCCGCGCAATTTCGCATGAACGACTCTATCGTCAACACAGTTCCAGCAACGACAATGCAGAGTTGTGTTTGTTGTACGAAAGGGAAACCCGATAGACGATGAGTTCTTCATTGGAGCAACCGAACCGCCGAGGCACCCCAACTGCAGGTGTGTGCTGGCGCTCATTGTGGATGAAGCTGCGGATTAATGAAGTAGGGGGTGCTGGCGTAATCTCCTAAAGACAAACCTCTTGTCATGCAATGGCTTTAATACCCTTGCGCTCCACAAGGGAAAGAAGTTTTAGTGTTGTACCTGCGGGTTTCTTTTTCCCTCGTTCCCATTGGCTAACCGATTCCTTTGATACGTTCAGATAGCGAGCGAAAACCATTTGACTCACTTCTTCTCGTTCTCTTAACGCTATTATTTCAGAAGCACTGAAGTTATGGATAGGTGTTAGACATGCTTCATCAAACTCGCGCATTGTCTTTTTGTCGATAACCCCAGCTTCGTACATGCCCGCCATGGTCTCATGGATTGCTGAAAACGCGTCACTTTTGTATGTTTTTATCTTATTCATGGCTTGTTACGGGCTTAAATTCACCTTTTTTAATAAGTTTTTCGAGTTGATCAGCTGACAGGTCAAAGATTGTTTTCGCCATCTTTTTAAACCATCGAACCTCATCTGTTTTTATGTTGTCCTTGTATTTTTTAGGAAACCCGAAAACGAAGAATGCTTTATCTTCACACCGATATAAGATGATCGTACGATACCCGCCAGACTTCCCCTCATTGGAGCGTGCAATCCTTTGTTTGATTACGCCACCCCCATAATCTGCATCGATTAGACCGTTCTCTGCATTATTTACTGCATCACACAGGGCTTTATCAGGGATTCCCTCGTCCTTAGCAAACTTGGCAAACCATTTATTTGTAAAAATCCTCACTCATGACCTTTATGTGTTATGGTTGTTTCCCTTTGTTTGAATGATATAGAACTTAGTTCTACAATGATAAACTTATTTTTAGCGGTTTGCAACAGGTCAAAAGACATTCTGTTGTTCAGCGGATAAAAGTATACCGCTATTCAAATACCAATTTTGGTAGTGACTCAACAATCCCCACAGTCTTCACGCTCACATTGATCACACTCAGAAGCAGATCAAGAATATAACGAGGATTACCAACTTCTTTTGCCCAGTTGTTAGGATCATTGGTTATCCCGCTCTCTTTGTGGGTGGAAACCTGATAGCGCTCCATAACCCACTCTATGGCGCTTTTGCCGTTCACTATGTACTCGTAAGCTTTATCAGGGATATCTGATATGGTGATGTAACCGTTATAAAGAATGGTATCCTTTTGCCCTTTTTTCGGGAAGCGCATCTTTTCAACTTTGAAGAGGCCTTTCTCAGCACCAGTAACGGTTACCTCTTTATAAGGTAGCACTGTTTCATAGTTGATATGCAGCTCGGCCAGCTCTCTTCCACCTTTGCTGAACGACCAGAATTCCCGGGGTTCATCGACAAGCGGGATGCGTGGGAGCATCTTTTTCAGGTCGTTGGCAAAACGGGTGCGGTATTCAGGGCTGTGAAGAATACCGTAGACGTAGTAAAAAATATCTTCCTTGGTGACACGATTGCCATACAGCTTCAGTGCTCTTTCGAGAATAAAATCTGAAACCCCGTCGCGACGTATATATTCGTTTTCTGCGGCGGCATCAAATAAAGTTAAACTTGATTTCTTGCGCTCTTCGTAGTAGTAGAGGGGGAAGCATTGACCATTAAATTGAAGCTGTAAATCAGGTAGACAATCTGTGATAAGTGAAGAGAAATCCTTGCTTGCTCCTACCCCTGAAACACAGATGATAAGGTTTTTGGCCACCGGAGAAGAGAATAATTTTGGGAGTTGATAGGTCATGTCGTTTAACTCTTTCGAGAAATATACGTTCTGTTTGAAAAATGGCCGGTACATTCCTTTCAAAACACAATCTTTGCTGAAAGTGATTTCTTTATTTCGTCCCAAATCATTTTTTAACCCGCGATTCCAGGTAATTCTAGTTGAATCAAATTCGACAAACTCTTCGACTTCCAATGACGGCTGTGTCCTCCGTTTGTCAAAAAAAGCTATTCGCTGTTGATTATAAAAGTCGATTATGATTTGAATGTTATTGACCAGTTCCCTATCCGATGAATTGTAGCACCAAGCATCACGAGCTGAAGCAAGACCTCTGCTGTAAAACTGATTAAAAACAGTTGCGTTTTTCTTGTCATCCTTATCACCAATCGCAATAAACGTCTCAAACAAATCATTCCTCTGATTCAGCCAATCCCCATGTTCGTTAGGTTGTAATATCTGCCAGGGCATTGCTGGATTGCTAACAGAATGGTATTTGCTGATGATGCCAAGCTTCTCCTCCCGATTCAGGTAATCCCCGATGTCGACATAATGGATGGTGGCTTTACCTGCCGCTTTTTCAAGGTTTTTCACCAGCAGGGTAATGGCAATGGGAGTTCGTGAACCGGAACCAAATATTTTGCCACCCTCTTTTCGGGAAAGTTCACCACTGGTACGCTGATTACCTCTCAAGTTGAAGACGAATATGCTTGAAAACTCCTTTTCCAGGCATTGCCTCAATCCGTCAGTGCTGTTGCCATCAATCCATGCACCATTCGAAACAAACGCAATGATCCCGCCATGCTCCGGATCCAGCCGGTCGGTTGACCAGCGGAATGCCTTGATGTAGGAGTCGTAAAGAGAGTTTTTGTTGGTGGCATCGGTTGCCGCAGCGTAGGTAGCAGCTATCCGACCATCAAGTTTCCGGTAACTCTGGTTTTGAGCATTGTCATTGGCCGATTTCTGGCCGACGGAATAGGGCGGGTTGCCAATGATGACCCGAAGTGGTGTCTTCTTCTGCGCTGATACGCGTTCCGAGTTTTGCGGAAACATATCTGAAAAGAGCACGGCGCTTGCATCGTTTTCCCCAAGCTGAAAGGTGTCGGTCAGGCATATCCCCTCAAAGGCTTTGTAGGTTGTGGTGTCGCCCATCATATCGTGAAAGGCATTCTCGATATTGACCGCGGCGATGTAGTAGGCAAGCAGTACAATTTCGTTGGCATGAATCTCTTTCTGGTATTTGCGTTCAAGGTCTTTATGGTCAATCAAACCGCTCTGCAGGAGTCGGGTAATGAAGGTGCCAGTGCCTGTAAAGGGGTCGAGGATGTGGATGTTCTCGTCAGAAAGGGTACGGTCAAACTCCTGTTTGAGAACATCATTAACAGAGTGGATGATGAAATCAACCAGCTCAACCGGTGTATAGACAATGCCAAGCTTTTCCACCATCTTTGGGAAAGCCGTTTTAAAGAACTTGTCATACAGCTCAATAATGATGCGTTGTTTGCCGGCAGCGTTGTCGATATCAGCCGCCCGCATTCTGACCGATTCATAGAACTTGTTCAGGGTGTCGGTATCCTCCTGGATGGTTTGCGCCTCCAGCAGGTCGAGCATCCTCTGCATGGAGACCGATATGGGGTTGTTCAAACCCCTTATTTTACTGACTTCTCCGGTAAACGTGTTACAAATACGTTACAAAAAAACGGCAAACACCCGACCTCATTCATAAAAAAAGCCTGAAACATGCCCCGCACTGCCGTCTGCCTGAAGGCTCAATTTTGAGCTGTCAGGCAGAATTCGCACCACGCAGCTCTTTTTTAATACAAAAAAGGAGCTTGTTTTACAGTATTTTAACCTATCAGGAAACCAGCCAAACCATAACGCACAGTCTGAACCACTTCTCAGATCAACGATGAGTATGGAAAACGAGCAAGAACAGCAAGAACTGTGGTGGGCTCCGCTCTATGTCAAAGACGCCGATATCGCCTATTCCATTAAAACAGCCGTGCTCAACTACGTAGACAAACGAGAAGATCAATCCTCGCCAACCCCCTATCTAAAACAGCTCCGTACACTGATTTTAGCCCAAGAATGGATCAGAGGCGTCTCGTTGAAAACTTCGCCAGAAACAGAATTAAGCAAAATCCAGAAGGTCATCGACCAGCACAAAACATACCAGGCTGTACTCGCAGCATTAACCGAATGGGAAAGCGACTTTTTAAGAGAGCGCCAACAAAAAGGGCTACCCGAATTCACTCCGGCATACTGGATTGAACAGCGGGAAAACTATGACATGGTAAAGTGGCTTGGCCCACAAGTAATTCATTCCAGTATTTATGATTTTGGGGCAAGTCTCTCATTTTACGAATACCTCTCCAACAGGCAAGCCATCATCTGGCTACAAAACTTCATCCCTGCGAAGGCAAATATCCCCATAGCAATACCAGCTCCAGAAAAGCCAGAAACTGAATCACAAACCACAACATCCCATACTGGCAACACCAGCACACAACATCAAGAACAACCAACGCACACCCCATCATCCCAAGCAGAAATGAACCAGTACAAACCAACAGAACAAGAGCTTATCACAGAACTCTGCAATGCAAGAGCGTGCAATTGGGAACAAACCGCAACACTTCGGCAAAGCCATAACAATACTCCTCTACGCAAGAAAGATCATGGAAAATACTTCTCGTTTCTTACGGAAATGAGAAACTTCCCTGACATTCCCGTCACCTATATGCTCACACCTGCAGAATGGCGTGAAAAACAATACGCATTCATCATCACACAAATACGCACAAGCCCCGAGCAATACCAGAATTTTCTCAAACACACCGTTGAACGCTACAGAATAGCCGCACGGAAAAGGCTTATAGATATTGCTGAATGGAAATTACTTCATTGTGCTCAAAACGATGAAGAGCACCAAATCCTTCAAAAACAGAAAGAGAGATTTCGTGATGCTGCCACACTTGAAAATACCGACATACCCGACTCTATAACCCAATACAGCCCTCAGGGAAAAGACAGTAAGCAAGTCGATGCATATCTCGACCAACCAGCATACAACTTCCTTGGCAAGCAGATCAGTGAAGCCCAACTGGTAAAAAAAGTGATAATCACCCAAGAACTCCAGAAGCTCCTCGACACAGAGACCCAGCAACAACCACAACCCACACTAAAGCCAAAACAAACCAAAACCCAAGAACCCATAGGCCAGCAAACAGCAGACATCTGCAAAACATACAACCTCGACACGTTTAACGTTGTCATGAATCTGCATCATGCCGCCGACGCATACACTGAATCCCAATACAAATATATCGAAACCGTAAGAGAACGAATCACCATTGCCGACCACATCAAGCAATCAGGCGAAGATCCTTTAACCTATGGGTACGATAAAAAAAAAGATAAAAAATTCATCGAATCAGCCGAACGTCAGATAGAAGTAACCGACGCCATCCGTTCAATCAGTTTGTCAGCCCCTCCCAGCGTCATTATCCCAACAATCACAGAATCATCCGAACTCTTTTGCAACTGCATACAAGGGCTCGAACTATTGGAACAAAAATTCAAAACAGAACACCCCGACTTTTGGGAAAAAAAAGAACACGACGGCGACTACATCGACAACATCATAAAAAGCTATACCCGCAGCCGCTCCAGAGCCGTAGAGCACGCCACAGCCCTCAAATGGCTTGAACTCCAAAGCGCAAAACAATGGCTGTTAACCGGCTTTGACGAAATGCTGAAAACCGAAAAGCCAGTACAATCCGCATCCCCATACCAAACCCTTGAAACACCATCCATAATCATCGAGCAACACAAAACAACTATGACAACCCGAGCGGATAACTCAACAAAAAAAGAGGATAAGACCAATATTTCACTCGATATCAGCCAAGCCAAAGCCGAAGTAATTGCCGCCATAAAGCGCAAAGGTTTGAATGGAAATTGGCCGAAAGAGTTTTTATGGTCAGAAATAAAAAACATGATGGCAGAGCTTGACTGCACAAAAGAACTCGCCATTGAAAATTTCATTCAGATCTATTCTGTTCACTTGACAGCAGTAATGCCGGGCCGGACAAAAGAAAAATTCCAAGCAAATATAACGAAAGCCCTAAGCGGGAAGATTTAAAGAAGATTTTTGGAAGATATGGAAGATTTTTGGAAGATTTCTGGAACCTATCCTGATAATATAAAATAGGTTAATGAATTAATTTGAAACGAAGGCGATAAGAAAATATTGCAATCGTAACTCAAACTAATTCATCATGGAACAAACAAACACAAAACCCATCTTCGCCCCGCCCGAACGCAAATACCTCTCATCCAAAGGGCTGCGCACCTACCTCAAAGAATTCGCTGACCTCGACCTCTCCCAAAGCTGCCTCTACAAACTCACCATGAACGGCAGCATCCCCCACATCAAAGGGCCAGGCAACCGTCTCCTCTTCCCCATAGCCGCCATCCGCCAATGGGTAGAACAAGGAGCACAAACCACGGAGGCCTGAGCCATGCACCCCACCCAAACAACCCCACAACGGCAGCCGACACCCCGGCTGCCACTCAACCTCATCCACCGCCTATGGGCACTCCTCGCCCAACTCAGCATCCTGCTCGGAGGGCTCCCAAAATGACCACTACCATCACACAAGAAGAACAGCTCAAAAACCTGCGCCAACAAGAAAACAACAACTTTCCCGTAACCGTCTTCCACCCGGCAATCCAGACAATCATCAACAACGCCCAAACCAAACTCCGCTTCGCCCCCGACTGGACCGCCACAAGCCTCCTCTACGCCGCATCAGCCGCCATCGGCCGCGCCCTCGAAATCCAACACTCACCCGACTGGCACGAAGGCCCAACACTCTACGCTTGCCTGATAGGCGCACCAGGCACCGGAAAAACCCACCC
>JABDHK010000021.1 GCA_012972835.1 Chlorobiaceae bacterium
GAGATTAAAACATGGAGAAGGACTCGAAGATTGGTGGAATCAAAGGTTCGGCTTCGGATTTGACTGCCTTACAGAGTCTGAAGCACGTTATTTGCATAACACCCCGGATGTTGACCGCATCCGAAATAAAATTATTGCGGCAGTCCAAGCTTGAAATAGCCCAGCGGGTCGGCGAATTGGCCGGATTACATGGCAATAAGCAATCGGTAGTAGCCAAGTAAGCAATCACTTGCCAACTGTTTCTCTTTCACTCAGCACTCGGCCCTCAGCACTTTCTTTCATCACTTTCTTTCCTTATCAGGTGCGGACCTTTTTCTATATGAACCACCTCAGTCTTCAACGAAGATCATAACATGAGGTTGAGGCCACACCTGATATTTTAAACTAACAATATCTTTTCCGTGACTGCCGACATCTTCATCTTCGCTCAGCACTCAGTACTATCTTTCCCCCGACAAGCTAAAAGCCGAAGGCTGGAACTACTACAGCATTGGACGGATTTAGCAAATAGCAATTTTTTTTACCGCCAAATGCCAACCGTTTTCACTCAGCACTCAGCACTCAGAACTCAGCACTATCTTTCCACTCAGCACTTTCTTTCCCCCGAGAAGCTAAGGGCCGAAGGCTGGAACTACTATTGCATAGGCCGAACATAACCTAAACGTTTTCACTCAGTACCCAGCACTTTTGTCAGCCAACTGCCCACTGCAGACTGCAAACTGTTTCTTCGCTTTCGCTCAGCACTCAGCACTATCTTTCCGTCCCATCGGTACTATAAGTCCTATGTTCTTCATCTTCGCTCAGCACTAAGAAAAAGCACTCAGCACTGCCAACTGCTTTTTCGCTTTCGCTCAGCACTCAGCACTCAGAACTATCTTTCATGTCCCAATCAATCCCGACTCTCTTACAGCGCCTCTGGCACCACATATCAAGCCGCCGCCGATTCCAATTCGCTCTGCTTCTAATCCTGATGATCGTCGCCTCATTCGCAGAAATCCTCAGCATAGGCTCAGTACTTCCGTTCCTCGCCGTACTGACCGACCCAAGCCGCATATTCAAGCTTCCTGTCGCCCAGCAATTCATTAAAATACTAGGTATTACCGCCCCCGACCAGCTTCTCACGCTCTTAACAATCACCTTTGCTCTTGCAGCTATTTTATCCGGCTCCATGCGCCTCCTGCTCCTCTGGGCCAACACACGCCTTTCCTTCGCAACAGGAGCTGATCTCAGTATCAGCATCTACCGCCGTACCCTTTTCCAGCCCTACGCAGTACACGTCCTCCGCAACAGTAGTGAAGTCATCAATGGGATATCAAGTAAATCGAGTAGTGTCATTAACAGTACAATCGCTCCCTTTCTGACTCTTTTAAGCTCAAGTATTCTGCTGATCTTAATAATGATAGCACTGTTTACCATTGATACCGTGATAGCACTTTCAGCATTTGGCGGCTTCAGCTTGATCTATGCCATTATCATCATATTTACACGCAAACGGATGTACAATAATAGCAAGTGTATTGCTCGAGAATCCACACAGGTAATCAAATCGCTACAGGAAGGATTGGGGGGAATCCGCAACGTACTCATCGATAGAAGTCAGAGCGCCTATTGCCAAATATATCGAAATGCTGACTTACCCATGCGCCGTGCACAGGGTAACAGCTTATTTATCAATTTAGCTCCTCGTTACGGCATTGAGGCATTCGGAATGGTGATCATAGCAGTTCTGTCCTATGTTATCGCCCACCAACAAGACGGAATCGCCAAAGCAATTCCAGTACTTGGTGCTTTTGCGCTTGGCTCACAGCGGCTTTTACCCGTTTTACAGCAGGCTTATGGGGCATGGTCATACATTCAGGGAGGGCAGGTCTCTCTGCAAGACACCCTCTCATTGCTCGATCAACCACTTCCTGACGATGCCACTCTCCCAGCCCCTAAGCCAATTCCATTTAATAAACAAATTACACTGAATAATCTCTGGTTCAGATATTCTTCGGAAACTCCTTTTGTCCTGAATAACCTAAACCTTTCAATCTCAAAAGGTAGTAGAATAGGTTTTATAGGGATCACGGGTAGCGGCAAAAGCACCCTGCTTGATATCGTTATGGGTCTTCTACAGCCAACAGAAGGAACTCTCTGCATTGATGGTGAGCCCATTATAGCAAGCAACCACGGGGCATGGCAGGCTCATATTGCCCACGTTCCCCAAGCTATATTCCTCGCCGACAGCACCATCGAAGAAAACATAGCCTTTGGCATCCCCCAAAATAAAATCAACCGGCAGCGAGTTATTCAAGCCGCAGAGCAAGCAAAAATAGCCGATATCATTGAAACCTGGCCAAAAAAATACAAGACTTTCGTGGGCGAACGTGGTATCCGCCTCTCCGGTGGTCAATGCCAACGCATCGGCATAGCTCGAGCCCTATACAAACAAGCTGATGTCATTATCTTAGACGAAGCAACGAGCGCCCTCGATAACGAAACCGAACAAGCCGTAATGCAGGCCATAGAATCCCTAAGCAACGACATAACAGTTTTAATTATAGCTCATCGGTTAACTACATTAAGTAATTGTACACAGGTAGTAGAGTTAGCTGAGGGTAGCATACAAAGAAAAGGCACATATAACGAAATCGTAGAACAAAACTTATCATCTATTCCGACCTACTAATTTTTCCGAAAATGAGGGAGTGGACTTGTAACAATAAAATGGACACATCAAGATGACATAACTTTTTTTTTTGTTTATAACATAAAAAACTCAACTGGCGATTTATATCCTAACGTTGAGTGCTTCCGTTTCCGGTTGTAAAAGTCGGGTAACAGCAGCGCATTACTGCGCCACCGTCCCCTACCGCTCCCTAAGAACCGGGCATGCGACTTTCACCGCATACGGCTCAAGCCTCGGCAAAGGCACCTTTCGGCACCCGACAACACCGCAGTGATAATTTGGTTCTCTGCTTGTTCCGACGGGCCTCAAAGTATTGTTTCCACGTTGGATCGTGTGGGTTCGCCATACCTTTGATTTTAATATGCCGCCTTATAGGTGTATCAGCTTCAAGCACCAAGCTGTGCATTTTGTGCTTGTTGCTTTCGTCTACGGCGGTAAACATTCAATCCTTATCTCCTCTGGTTTTAAAGTATTTCGCTTTCACCCATCGGGCAGATTTATGCGGATGTCGTCGTTTGGCCCATTGCCAAAGCGCTGGCCAGACCTGAGAATCAATCCAACTAAAGGTTTTCTTTGCGACTATGTGTCGGTGGGCTCCGCTGACGGAACAACGGGTCCGTTTTATCGGACATTTCATCTACACGACCTCACGTCGCACTACTTCAATGAATTCGAACAGACTGTATTGGGCTATTCTTGCGTTCGATAGTGTTCTGTATACACCAATTCAGTTTTCAGTGTTTGTAAAAAGGTCTCAGTGACCGCGTTGTCATACGGAATCAATTCTTGTTGAGCGCTTATTGGATATAGGAATTGTCGAAAGCATAAAAAGACTATTTAAAATAATTAGAATATATTCGTAAATAATATAGTTAATATGTCTGTTGGAGGAAGTATGCTGTAGATAATCAATCCAAGAAATTGGGGTAGATACTTTAGTACAGGATCACCCACTGATCAAAATGAATATGTATCAAATGTATTGAAAGAAAGAGTTGATGCTTATCTGCAGGCACTCGTTTTGAAGTGCAGTCGATCTGACAAATATCAAATCAAAAGCATCGTTGGTTTCTTAAATCTCTATGGGATATATTCCCCATATCTCTGCTGCGGGGTAGTTGATTAAATCTAATGATAATTATAAAATATAATTTATTTAATGCACAACATAACCTCACGTTTAACAGGTGATCTTATTGACAGGCTTCAAAGTCGCCAATCAATCATTGGTGTTTTTGGCCTTGGATATGTAGGCTTGCCATTAATACTTCGGTAAAAAAGGCTTTAATGTTATTGGTTTCGATATTGATGCTGAAAAAGTTGAAAAACTGAAAAGAGCTGAAAGTTAAATTGAACACATACCGTCATCAAAAATTGAGCATGCACTGATACTTGGATTTAAACCCACCAACGACTTTTCATTAGTTAAGCAATGTGATGCGTTAATTCTTTGCGTTCCAACCCCATTAAATAAATACCGGGAACCAGATCTGCGTTTTGTTCTCAATACCACTGACATGATTGTCCCTAATCTTCGATCTGGCCAGGTGGTATCACTCGAAAGCACTACATGGCCAGGCACCACGCATGAAGAGTTGCTTCCGAAAGTCGAAAGTACAGGTTTAAAGGTCGGCCAAGACATATTTCTTGTTTTCTCACCTGAACGTGAAGATCCCGGAAACCCCGATTATTCAACCCATAGTATACCGAAAGTCGTTGGCGGTGAAACCGCTGACTGTCTTGCAATAGGTCTGGAACTCTATGGTCAGGTTATCGATCAACTTGTGCCAGTGACTTCTACACCAGTTGCCGAAATGACCAAATTGCTTGAAAATATTCATCGGGCGGTAAATATTGGGTTGGTGAATGAAATGAAGATTGTCTGTGACCGCATGGGAATCGATATCCATGAAGTTATCCGGGCAGCCTCAACCAAACCTTTCGGATTTACACCCTACTATCCGGGCCCTGGTTTGGGCGGGCACTGTATACCGATTGACCCATTTTACCTTACATGGAAAGCTCGGGAATATGGACTCAGCACACGATTGATTGAACTTGCAGGTGAAGTCAATGCCAATATGCCACAGTGGGTTATTGGAAAGGTTGTTGATGCCCTCAATGAACGAGGAAAAGCAATCAAGAGCGCAAAGATTCTTGTTCTCGGAATTGCCTATAAGAAAAATGTTGATGACATGCGTGAATCCCCTTCAATTGAATTGATGGAAATCCTGCAGAAAAAAAGAGCGGAAATCAGCTATTCCGATCCCCATGTTCTGAAGTTTCCCAAAATGAGGGAGCACTCGTTTGATCTGCAAAGTATTCACCTTACTGAAGCTACTCTTGCATTGTATGATTGTGTTTTGATAGCTACCAATCATGCAAAGTTTGATTATGAATTGATTAAAAAACACAGCCGACTGATTGTCGATACTCGTGGAGTCTATCATGAAAACTCTGAAAACATCGTGAAAGCATGACCTTTTATCCAAGAATTAATGATCGAAAAATACGTATAGCCATTGTAGGTTGCGGTCGCATTTCAAAAAACCATTTTGCCTCAATAGAAACACATGCTGAGAGCCTTGAACTTGTAGCTCTCTGTGATTCTGATCGTCATATTTTGCAGGAGCATCAAGATCGTTATAATGCCCCAGGGTATCAAAGGCTTGAAGAGATGCTTAAAAACGAAAAAATCGATATTATAGTTCTTTGCTCCCCAAGTGGTTTGCATTCAAACCAGACTATTATTGCGGCACAGTATGGAGTTAATGTGATGACAGAAAAGCCAATGGCAACTCGATGGCATGATGGTGTCAATATGGTTAAAGCTTGCGATGAAGCAAGGGTAAGGCTATTCGTTGTAAAGCAAAATCGCCGAAATGCCACATTGCAACTATTGAAAAGTGCCGTTGAAAAAGAGCGTTTCGGACGCATTTACATGGTCAACATCAATGTATTCTGGACGCGCCCACAGGAATATTATGATAGTGCCAAGTGGCGTGGTACATGGGAGTTTGACGGCGGAGCCTTCATGAATCAGGCCAGTCACTATGTTGATTTGGTTGATTGGCTGATCGGCCCTGTTGAAAGCCTGCAGGCCTACACAGCCACCTTGGCGCGCAATATAGAAGTCGAAGACACCGGTGTAGTCAGTTTTAAATGGCGTTCTGGAGCGCTGGGTTCCATGAACGTCACCATGCTTACGTACCCAAAAAACCTTGAAGGTTCAATTACCATCATTGGCGAAAAAGGGACGGTTCGAATTGGTGGGTTGGCTGTTAATGAAATTCAGCACTGGGAATTTGCCGAGAGTGATCCGGACGATGAAAAAGTTAAAACAGCAAGTTATCAGACTACATCGGTTTATGGATTTGGTCATCCATTGTATTACAAAAATGTTATTGATGTACTTCGTGGCGATGCTGAACCAGAAACAGATGGAAGGGAAGGTTTGCGTTCTCTTGAGATGCTGATTGCCACCTATCTTTCTGCGCGTGATGGAAAGAGAATCTCGTTACCTTTGGACTACTAATTATTTTAGTCTTTCTCAGCACTGTCATCTAAAAAAAACTCAAGGGAAAAAATGGCTCTTTTAGGAAAATACAATATATATACGGTTAATTTCATATATAAAATAAAAAGATAATTATGTCTGACATATTAATATCTAAGGAAATTTGTAATTTATTATGTTGCCCCGTATGCAGTGCAAAGCTTACAAAAAAAAATCAATTATTTAAGTGCAATAATTCTGGATGTTTATCTGAATTTCCAATAATAGATGACATTCCTGTATTGATAAATGAAAAAAACAGTATTTTTAATATTGATGACTTTGTTTTTAAAAAGAAAACATTCTTCGACAACTCAGATAAAAATAATTTAAAGAAAATATTTAGATTAATCCCATCGATTAGCAAAAATATAAAAGCAAAATCAAATTATATAAGAGTTACTGAATTACTTTTAAAGCAGAATCCTAATCCGAAGGTTTTAGTAATTGGGGGAAGTATTATAGGACAAGGAATGGAATATCTTATAAATAATAATGCAATAGATCTTGTTGAAACTGATGTATCATTTGGTGAACGTACAATGTTAATTTGTGATACTCATGATATTCCATTTCAAGACAACTCATTTGATTGTGTGATTGTACAGGCAGTTTTAGAGCATGTAGTTGATCCTTATAGATGTGTCGAAGAAATCTATAGAGTATTGTCACCGAAGGGTGTAGTATATGCAGAAACACCTTTCATGCAACAGGTGCATGGTGGCAGATACGACTTTACTCGTTTTTCCCACTTAGGTCATCGCAGATTATTTCGCCAATTTCAAGAAATCGATAGTGGTGCCGTATGTGGCACAGGTATGGCACTTGCATGGGCGTATAAATATTTTTTAATGAGTTTTACAACATCAAAAAAGCTACGATCAGTACTTTGTTTATTCGCAACTCTTACATCATTCTACCTCAAGTATTTTGATTATTATTTGATTAACAAACCTAGCACGCTTGATGCTGCATCTGGATACTATTTTATTGGTAATAAAACTGATAATATTTTATCAGATATTGATTTAATAAAGCTTTACAAAGGTGCAATGGAATAGCAATATCAACATTTTCTTCTAGTATAGACATCAAAGACTTCTATGGGCTTTGTTTCGACAGTTCCATCTACAATGATTATATATTATGAATGTTAATATGGAATTTAATGATAAGTACAGCGATTTTATATTATATCACCATTCAACTAAATGACTTTATGTGACGTGATTTCGAGTGAATTATGAAATGACTTTATTTTTGAGCGGTTATGAAGTAGAAATGAAAAAAAATATTTGAATATATGGGTATAATATTTAATCAAGCACTATTAATGTGGAATGCTTATCAAGTTGGAGCTTCGTTCGAAAAAATTTGCACTTTTGGTCAACAGTCATTATTCCTGCATCCAGCAGAGGTTAATTATTTCAGAAATTTAAATAGATCATTGGGATTTGACGATGCGTCTCTTTTCTGGAGAAATTACCAATTCCAAGGTTCATATGTTAATGATTTCTTTGTCAAATATTTTGAGTCAAAGTTAATTAGTGTTATAGACTATTCTTCATATCAAGGAGCAGATATAATACACGATCTAAACACGCCTATTTCTGATGAATTTGATAATCGATACGATGTCGTGATCGATGGCGGAACACTTGAACATATATTTAATTTCCCAATAGCCATATCAAATATGATGAGAATGGTGCGGGTAGGTGGGAGAGTATTTTTGAGTACTCCAGCAAACAACCAATGTGGTCATGGGATGTACCAGTTCAGTCCAGAATTGATGTTTAGAGTTTTTTCACCGGAAAATGGATTTGAAGTTATTAATTTACAGCTTATTGAGGGCTTTTTCCCATCTGTAGAGTTGGGACGAAATAGAAAAGTGTATAAGGTACGCGATCCTAAAGACCTGAGAAGTAGGGTAGGATTTATAAACCATCATCCAGTGACAATGATGGTTGAGGCCAGAAAGTTAGCATCAGTGAATATGTTTGTTAAGGCTCCACTTCAGAGTGATTACGTAACAGCATGGGATAACCAGAACTACAAAAATGATAGTAAATTATTTTTTAGGGATAGTCTAAAAAGAATTATAAAGAGGTTACCTGTGGCTATATCAAGAAGATTAAGGGGTTATTATGACTTAAATCGTTGGTCATTGTCAAATCACGAATTTTTTAACCGTATTTGAGCAAATGTTATGCGTTATGACAAAAAAATCCACATAAGAAGCCTTTTCCAACCTGAAAAATCAACACCTGAAATTAAGAGTTTCGTGGAGTCAATCATGAAACCTCGGAAAACATCGTGAAAGCATGTCCTTTTATCCAAAAATTAGTGACATAAAAATACTTATTACTATTGTAGTGTCACGTCACGCATAGAAAGACGCATTAATAATCGTATATTTTTCTTCATAATCAACCAAAGGAGGATTGAATATGAAGAAGTACAAAGTCACCCTGACACAAGAGGAACGGAAAGAGCTTGATGCTTTCAGCAGCAGAGGAAAGCATGCCGCTCAAACGGTTTTGAATGCACTGATTTTATTGGCATGTGATGAAGGCAAATTCCAGAAAGAACGGTCAATCAATGAAACCATTGCCCGTGTTCTGAACGTCAGCATGAAAACGATAGACCGGGTTAAAAAGCGATTTGTAGAAGAGGGCATCGACATGGCACTTACCGGTAAGCCCTCAACCCGTGTCTATAAACGAAAAGCTGATGGCGACCTTGAAGCACATCTGATAGCCATGAGCTGTTCCGAAGCACCGAAAGGTCATAAGCGATGGACATTGAGATTGCTGGCCGACAAGGCAGTTGAACTGAACTATGTTGAAGATATTTCCTACGAGACAGTTCGCCGGGTATTAAAAAAAACGTCCTTAAGCCCTGGAAACAAGAAGGATGGGTGATTCCACCGCTCAGTGATGGTAATTTTGTAGCACACATGGAGATGGTTCTGGACGTGTACAAGCAGCCCTACGATCCATTGTATCCAGTTGTTTGTATGGATGAGTCGCCCAAGCAGTTGATAGCGGAGGCAAGAAAGCCAGTGCCAGCAAAACCGGGTCAACTTGCCCGATATGATTATGAATACAGCAGGAGAGGTACCTGTAATATTTTCATAGCAAATGAGCCCTTGGTGGGAAAGCGAATGGTTCGAGTAACCGCAAGTAGAAAACGATATGACTGGGCAAAATTTATTGAAGAGATCGCCAAACAGTACAAGCACGCAGAACGGATTACGCTGGTGATGGACAATCTCAATACGCATGAGCCCGGCTCACTGTATCATGCATTTAACCCCAAGAAAGCAAAAGCGTTATTGGATAAATTCGAATTTATCTATACCCCAAAGCACGGAAGCTGGCTGAATATGGCAGAGATAGAATTGAGAGTGTTGTCGAACCAGTGCCTCAATCGACGGATTGATACAATTTCAGAAGTCCGGTCGCAAGTTGCAGCATGGGAGCAGGCACGGAACAACAAAAAATCGACGATCAAGTGGCGTTTCACAGCAGAAAAGGCGAGAATCAAACTGTTGCATCTTTATCCGTCAATTGATGCATGACGTGACAGTAGGGTGCTGCCGTATTTTAAATACAATCTTACCTGTTGAACGCCTGCAAGCCTACACTGCCACCTTGACGCGCAATATAGAAGTCGAAGATACCTGCGTGGTAAGTTTTAAATGGCGTTCTGGTGCGCTTGGTTCCATGAACGTCACCATGCTCATTTATCCAAGCAATCTAGAAGGCTCAATTACCATCATTGGCGAAAAAGGGACAGTGCGCTTAGGGGGATTAGCTGGAAATGAAATTCAGCACTGGGATTTTGCCGAGATAGATCCCGATGACGAAAAAGTGAAATCAGCAAGCTATCAAACCACCTCTGTCTATGGCTTTGGCCACCCTTTATATTACAAACGTTATCGATGTTCTCCGTGGTGATGCTGAACCGGAAACAGATGGTAGAGTAGGTTTGCGTTCTCTCGAACTATTGATTGCTACATACATCTCTAGTCGTGACGGAAAACGAGTATCCTTATCCCTTGACTACTAACTAATTTCCAGTTATTTTGAGCACTCAGAACCCAGCACTTTTTTTCCTTTGCCGACTGCCCACTGCCAACTGATTTCAATTTCTTCACTCAGCACTTGCACCTCAGCACTTCGTATATGCACATTGGAATTGTTGGTGGAGGCATCAACGGGCTATGCGCCGCATGGGCGCTTGCTCAGGATGGCCACCAGGTTAAGTTGTTTGAGCGTGATAGCATCATGCAGGCGACAAGTCGGGCATCATCAAAACTTCTCCATGGTGGCATCCGCTATCTTGAAACCGGTCAGTTCCGACTCGTTCGTGAAGCCCTTCGTGAACGGGATGAATGGCTGTCAATAATGCCAGGACTTACTAACTCGTTGCCTATTATCTACCCAAAATATACGGCAGGTAAGCGGTCACGCTTGATGCTTGGGATTGGCTTTGGTTTATACGACAGGCTTGCCGGTGCGTCTATCCTACCTGCAGCTGAATGGCTTGACAGGAATGCGGTACTGCACCATCTGCCGGAATTACAAAGCAAGGGATTAGAGGGCGGCTATTGTTACTATGACGCGCAGATGGACGATTATCTCCTTGGGCAATGGGTTGCAAAACAAAGTGTAGAGCTTGGGGTAAAGATTCGTGAAGATTCAATGGTCAAGTCAGTTTCGCCAGCAGGAAGGCTAACACTCGCTGACGGTACAGAGCATCAGTTTGATCGTATCCTGAACATTGCAGGTCCTTGGGCGGAGAAGCTTCTTGAAAAAAGCGGAATACAATCAAAGTTTCATCTTGATCTTGTACAGGGGAGTCACCTGATTGTTGATCGACTTTGTCAACACGCACTTATTCTTGAGATACCTGGCGAATCTCGCATTTTTTTTGTGCTGCCATGGCAAAGGAAAATGCTTATTGGTACAACGGAAGTTCGCCGGAAGATTAATGAAGAGGTGGTGTGCAGTGAAACTGAAAAACAATATCTGATAAACGCATATAACCATTATCACATAAGTCATTTGAGTATTACCGACATCAAAGAAACTTTTGCCGGATTGCGGCCTCTATTAAGTTCCAGAGCAAATCCAAGCAAAGCAAGCAGAGAGTACGCATTTCAGCAGGATCAACATCTTCTTACTGTATTCGGCGGCAAATGGACAACATCCAGAGCCCTCGCAAGAAAAATAACCAGTAAATACATTGACGCATGAGCATTACCATACATCCAACCGCAATTGTCGATGAAGGCGCACTACTGGGAAATGGCACCCGTGTTTGGCATTGGGTGCATATTTCTGGCGGGGCTAAAATCGGTGAACGCTGTTCATTTGGCCAGAATGTGTTTGTCGGCAATGATGTCGTTATCGGCAGCAACTGCAAGGTGCAGAATAATGTGAGTATTTACGATGCGGTTATACTCGAAGACGACGTGTTCTGTGGCCCCAGCATGGTATTCACTAATGTCTATAATCCACGCAGTGCCGTTATTCGCAAGAATGAGTATCGCTCAACTCTGGTAAAGAAAGGTGCAACCATCGGCGCAAATGCCACCATCGTTTGTGGTGTTACACTGGGCGAGTACTGCTTTATAGCTGCTGGAGCGGTTATTACCAGGGATGTTGAGCCCTATGCACTCATGGCGGGTGTTCCGGCAAGGCAGATTGGATGGATGAATGAATTCGGTGAAAAAGTTCCGTCCCAGCCAAAATCGTAAAATCATAACAAAATTGTTTGTATGGACTTTATTGATCTTAAAACCCAGCAGGCAGCAATAAAGCCTGAACTGGATCGTCGTATAGCAGCAGTTCTTGCTCATGGTCAGTACATTATGGGCCCTGAAGTGAAAGAACTCGAAGAACGTTTGCAAGAGTATACAGGCGCGAAGCACTGTATCACTGTTGCCAGTGGTACCGAAGCGCTTCTTATCAGTTTAATGGCACTCGGCATTAAGCTTGGGGATGAGGTTATTACGACTCCTTTCACATTTGTTGCAACTGCTGAGGTAATCGTGCTGCTTGGAGCTACTCCCGTGTTTGTTGATATAGAGGCAGATACCTGTAACATTGATGTGAGCAAAATCGAGGGAGCCATCACCCCTAAAACTAAAGCGATCATGCCGGTGAGTCTCTATGGTCAGCCTGCTGATATGGAGGAAATCAATGCAATTGCTGCCAGGCATGGTAGTATTCAAGTGATTGAAGATGCATGTCAGAGCTTTGGGGCAACCTATAAAGGAAAAAAGAGTTGCAATCTTAGTACAATTGGATGCACCAGTTTCTTTCCAAGCAAACCGTTGGGGTGTTATGGTGATGGGGGAGCTGTTTTTACTAGTGACGACGAGATTGCGCAAGCATGCAGAGAAATCCGTGTTCATGGGCAGAGCAAGCGTTATGTTCATACCCGGATAGGTGTGGGGGGGAGAATGGATACGATTCAGTGTGCTGTTGTACTTGCTAAGCTGGAGCGATTTGCATGGGAGGTTGAGCAGCGTAAGACCATTGGTGAGAGATATAATGCATTGTTGGATCAAGCTGGTATACAGAGAGTTCAGCAGCGGGGTGATCGAACGAGTGTTTTTGCACAATATACGGTGTTTGTTGAAGAGCGTGAGGCAGTTCAGGCGGCTTTGCAAAAAGAAGGTATTCCCACTGCAGTTCATTACCCAATCCCGCTCCATGAGCAGCCTGCCTATCAGCGCTTGTGTCAAAATTGTAATACGCCTTTTTCCGCCAGTGTCGCGAAGAGGGTAATGAGTGTGCCTATGGGAGCTGATTTGCGGGAAGAGGATCAGAGGCTGATTGTTAATGCGATCTATCTGTAATTCTCACATCTTTGTAGCGCCATTGCACCACCAAGGAACTGTTGGAAGAACTGATAAAGCATGAAAAATGGTAACATCATTAAGCAACAAAAGAATCACCCTGCCGTTCTGGTGTTGGGTGTTGTGCTGATCATGACAATACATATTGAAATCAATCATTTAATGGAGCTAAAATGGGCTTTTTACGTATCCTTTTAGCAATTACAGTATGTTTACATCATACAGCGCCCCTTGGCCCATTTCATTGGATATCAGGTGGTGTTTCTGTTTATGTTTTTTTTGTTATCTCCGGATTTTATATGGCAATGGTACTTGATACTCGATATACAGTTGCTCGTCTCGGTAGCTCATGGATAAAAAATTTTTACCTCGCACGGTACTTCCGGATTTTTCCTGCATATGCAGTCGCTTTCTTGACAACAATCGTTTTTTCATTTTTCTATAGCCAAGTACATTTAAATTTAGCTATTACGATGCATCATCATAGCATTAAGGATGCGATTCATAGTATTTTAGTGATTATCTCCAACCTGACCATGCTTGCTCTGAACATTCCGTCATCTCATGACCTTGTTGTTGGTCCATCATGGAGTTTGGGGGTTGAGATCAGTTTTTATTTGATAGCTCCATTTATACTACACAAGTCAAATCGATGTTTAATCGGATTGGTTTTATTCGGATTGTTACTTAGGCTTATACCTTATAACTCTCACTTGCCTATTTTTGCAGGTATTGACTGCTTTATTATCGGAGCCTTAGCTTATCGCAAAAGAGATCTTTTGAAAATAAATTTAAATATGCAGCATAATACGCAGAGAATTATTGTGTTTGCTTGTATTTTTCTTTTGTTGATTGCCGGTATCCCCCAGTGGAAATTATTGCCAACAAGTAGTGAACACAATACTTTTGATTATTTCATGTATCCCCTGATATTTGCTCTATCGGTAAATGTCAACAAAAATGTCGCTGTTTTTAAAAAAAATTACTAATCCTAATCGGGGTTTAAGATAACCGTTTGAGGAGCCTCCCATACCTTG
>JABDHK010000022.1 GCA_012972835.1 Chlorobiaceae bacterium
AAAGAGTTGCGAGATGAAATTCACCGGTTTATAAAAGTCCATAACACAAAACACGCAAAGCCATTCAGATGGACGAAAAGTGCTAATGCGATTTTGGCATCGGTTCAAAAGGCTTAAGATAGTCTTGCTATTACTGTAATGAACTAACCAAACTGGATACTAGTGGGACAACCGCTGTCCAGGGAAAAACGTGTGTTGATTTATTCTGCAAGAGGGTCTCTATCTCTCAACTATTTCCCTTCTACCCCGACCAGTAGCACGATTTGCCAGTCTCAAAAAAACCTTCGTTTGAATAGATATGCTTAATCTCATCGAAGAGGGCAACTGTTATACCCGTTTTACATTCAAACCGAACCCTGTTCATTCACTCAACCTGCTCAATACAGTTGCTGCCCTGATAGCGGGCATTGTTGACCTGTGTTGATACCGGATAGATATCCAGAATACCGTTATCTGCGGGAACCAGAATCTTCTGAAGATTTCCGGGATCAGCTTCAAGCCACGTTTTCCAGTTTTCGGGTTCGAGAATTACTGGCATTCGGTCATGGAGAGTTGCTATCTGCTCATTTGCCGCAATGGTGATAATGGTGCATGTCGTTATTGCGGGCTCTTCGGTATTCTTTGGCTTCCAGGTATCCCACAATCCAGCAAATGCCATGGGTAAGCCATCAGCCCGGTGGATGTACCAGGGTTGCTTCTTTTTACCGTCGATACGCTCCCACTCATAAAAGCCGCTCGCTGGAATCAGGCAGTGGTTCCGCCCTGCCAGATGCCGGTAATAGGGTTTCGTGAACAATGATTCAGCCCGTGCGTTTATTGGCCTGATTTTGGGAAGTTCCTTGACCCAACGGGGAATCAACCCCCATCGTGCCGAGGTGAGCTTATAAGGTTCATGGTTGGCCTGAAGGGTTATAATATCGGTTTCCGGGGGAATGTTGTACCGATTCGTCTGGGGGTAATCCTGATTCTCTTCAAACGGCAGCTCCAGTTGGCGAAGAAGATCAAGAAAGTACTTCAGTTCGTAAAACCCGAATCGTCCGCACATATTTTCCCCTCTTATTTCCGTTGACAAATATTCATGCTCATCACACTCTCTGTGCAGTAATATAGAACTACGAAGAGGTATCTGGAATGGCGGCCGTTCTTTTAACCAACTTTCCTTCTCGTCTTCAGAATGTATATTCCGGTAATGAAAACCTGGGAACTACGATGAGACTCTCCAGAATCCATTCCGGCCCGGTGCTGGACTTCTACACCCCGGATTTCACAACCGAGCTCAAGCTGCCGCTTGCCGGCACTGCCATCTCCGCAGGCTTCCCATCTCCCGCCGAAGAGTACATCGAGCTTGCCATAGACCTGAACAAAGAGCTGATCAAGCACCCTGCAGCCACCTTCTACGCCAGAGTAAAAGGCAGCTCAATGATTGACGCAGGCATTGCAGATGGTGACCTGCTCATCATTGACAAAGCGCTTGAGCCGAAAGACGGGGATATTGCTGTCTGCTTCATTGACGGCGAGTTCACGCTGAAGCGTCTTGCCCTGAAAGAAGACGGCATCTACCTCATGCCTGCCAACGCCGAATTCAAGCCCATCAGGATCACCGAAGAAAATGATTTTCTGGTCTGGGGAATGCTTGCCTATATTGTCCACAAGCCGAAATAATTCCGCATCCGGAGGCTTTTCAAATGTTCGCCCTTGTCGACTGCAATAACTTCTACGCATCCTGCGAGCGCGCCTTCAATCCCGCTCTGCGCCTGTGCCCTGTCGTCGTGCTTTCAAACAACGACGGCTGCATCATCGCCCGCTCTGAAGAGGCCAAAAGGCTCGGCATCCTGATGGGCACGCCAGAGTTCAAATGCCGCCTGCTGCTAAAACAGCATGATGTGGCAGTCTTCTCCTCGAACTATGCCCTTTACGGCGATATGTCCTCACGGGTAATGGCAACGCTGGCCGCTCTTGCCCCTGAAATCGAAGTCTATTCTATCGACGAAGCGTTTCTCGATATGTCGAGCTTCAGCCGCTTCGACCTGCGAGACTATGCCAGGCTGATGCGCAAGACGGTGCGGCAGCATACCGGCATACCAGTGTGCGTGGGCATGGCACCGACGAAAACGCTTGCCAAGATTGCCAATCGCCTGGCAAAAAAGAACCAGCACTATCAAGGCGTCTGCGTGCTTGCAACCGCTGCAGAGATTCGGGCCGCACTTCTGCGCACCAAGGTCGAGGATATCTGGGGCATCGGGCGGCAGTGGAGCAAGCTGCTGCAGGCAAAGCGCATAGAGAGCGCCGCAGACTTGGCCGCAGCATCAGCTGCTTGGGTGCGCAAGCATCTGCACATCGTCGGCGCAAGAATCCAGGCGGAGCTGCAGGGCACATCATGCCTGCCGATGGAGCTGGTGCGGCCCGCAAAGCAAAGCATCTGCACTTCCCGCTCCTTTGGCCGCAACGTCAGCACGCTTGCCGAGATGCAGCAGGCTGTTGCAACATTCGCCGGCAAATGCGCCGTAAAGCTGCGCAAAGAGGACTCGCTTGCCTCAATGCTGACGGTCTTCATTGCGACCAGCCCGTTCGATGAATCAGGCAACCGCTACTGGGGAACCCGCACTGCAGCACTGCGGCATCCGACGCAGGATTCCATAGCAATTCTCAGGGCAGCAGAGACGATGCTTGCCGGTATATTTCGTGATGGAAAAGTCTATAAAAAAGCGGGCGTTATGGTGAGCGGCATTGTGCCAAGAGCATCATGCAGCACAACGCTTTCGCTCTTTGCGGAAGAAGCGCCTGCACCAAATGAGCGGGATGGCAAGATCATGCAGGTGATGGATTCAATCAACCTGCGCTATGGCGGTGGTGCTGTTCGGCTGGCAGCGGAAAATTCGGAAAGCTGGAAACCTCATCAGGAGCGGCTCTCGTCACGATATACGACAAGGTGGAGCGATATTATTGAAGTGAGGATTTGAATAACAGGGTTTATACCTTGTGCTGCTGATATTTTGTTTTTACAACTTACCTCTTCACCACGGAGATGCGATGGCTATCATGACGGAGTTTTTAGATTTGATTGTTCCGATTACAGTGATTGAGGAGAAGTATCCTGGCGGGTGGGAGCGATGTCTTAAAGACCACAGTACAGCCTTGAATGCCAGAGTCTGGTTTGATAGCTATCTTTTTCGGGATGGTGCGATGAACCATGAATCCATGAAGGGATTGCTGGATGAGTGGTGGAAATTAGGGTTTGAATGTTATGCTGAAAAAGATGGGATAATGTGCTGGAAGGATGTTTGTGTTTATGAAGGAATGCAAGGTGGTAGCGGAATGCCTTGTGAGTGGTTGGCCGAAGATCTGGTTACCCATAGTGTTTTTTTGAAGGGTACCGGACCGGGCGACATCATTGGCCGTGATTGGGATATGCTTGATGATTGGGAGGAATTGAGCTTTCCGCGATTATAGGGAAACCATGGAAGCCTACGCTGAATGAATCTGCACAGCCATACCGGGAGCGGAACACGCCTGCGCCATGACAGGAATTGCCAAATCGACCTTCTACAAATGGTGCAAGGAGGGGGAAGAGCACGCAAGCGCCACACCAGATTGCCGGATGAGCAATGAACCCCGGCAAGCAATAAACTTACACCACCATACATACTTTTTTCTTCCCTAAACCCGATATTGTAAAAACAATGTGTTATACTACAATAATTGTACAACACAAAAAGATTCAGAGCTTGGAGCACCCCCACCATTCAATCAAACTCCCATGTCTCAGGAACAAGCCAATGCATTTCTCGAACGGATGAAGAGTGATGAACTTTTTCGTGATGCTGTGATACGAATGGAAGATATCGAAACAAAAATGGCCTATATCAGTCGGCAGGGATTCAGCTTTACTGCAGATGAACTTGAGATGGCGAATTGCCAAATAACTCCGCTGAATTGACTGGCTATAGAAAGCTGTGATAACTGGAAATATGATCGGATACAGCAAAGTCGTCTGAACATCCGGGAAAGATTATTCTCAATAAAAACCGGAATTAGCTGCCAATTGATTACTGTTCCAAAACCATTCTAAAGCCCACGAGAAAGCTGCGGCTACCGGGAGACAGGCTGCCTCGAAAAGCCGATCGACAGCAACCGGCATTATTAAGCCAGCTCCCACCACGAAGCACACGGTTCGAACGGGCTTCTGCACCAGTGGGATCCTCAACTATCTTTTTCATCTTACATTTGTCATAATATTCCACACTGTACCAATCGTTGCACCACTCCCAAACATTACCGTGCATATTAAACAATCCCCAAGCATTTGGTTCAAAGCTATTTACGGCAACAGTATTTTCTCTAAACAACCCCTTTCTATTATTATTGAAAGGAAAGTTCCCATTATAGTTTGCCTGATCAGTCGTTATATTAATACTGGTGTTAAATGGTGTTTTGTTTCCTGCTCTGCAAGCATACTCCCATTCCGCCTCAGTCGGCAAACGAAAATTTTTCCCTGTTTTTACAGTATACCACTTGCAGTAAGCATCAGCATCATTCCAACTGACATGTACGACCGGATGATTGTACTCACCCGCTTCCCGTTCAATACCTGATACTCCATATCTCCAGTTGATTCCCTCTTTAATTTTCGAATCCCCCCCTTCATAAACCCAGGTTCTGTTCACCTTTTCAGCATCCGTCCGATACCCTGATGCTTTTATAAATTCCTGAAACTCGGCAACCGTAACAGCATACCTGCATAAATAAAAGTCACTGAGTTGCACCTCATGTTCCGTTTCGTCTTCACCTCTTTCAACTTCATTTTTCGGGCTTCCCATTATAAAAAGACCGCCACGAATTCTGATAAAGTTTTGGAAAATGATCCCTGGAATCAGAAAGCGCTTGGTATATGGTGGTGTAGGAAAAATACCAGTATCAAGAGTCCATATTTCTTGTGGCTTATCAACATAGTGAATTGGAAAGATTTCTACATAATTTCCATCGAACGTGGCATACATGGCACTGTTTGGATGTTGTCTTGTCTGATAGGATGCTCCTGCTGCAAGTTTCAGATATCCACCATTCGCCAAAACAATACCCTCAGTCTCTGTCTCGTGATAATGACCATGAAGCAATATATCAACCGTTGAGCCAAGAATTGCTCGGATGTTTGCGCGCTCAACTAAACTTAACCAATCGAGAGGATGATGAAGCAAGGCAATATTTAAATCGGCTTTAACCAGACATTGTAACTGCTCCGTCGTCTTACCAAGACAACGTCGTCCGATTAAGAGTTTATTATTATCATTATCATCAATACAGAAAAGCGCACTGTTCAATGGAAGAATGGCAACATTACAACCATTAACAGAAACAACTTCAACTTGACTACAAGTTGTGTTTGTGGGAAATGCTTTTATATCCTCGAAATAGTCATTATACCACTCAGAAAAAGCCTTGAATTTTTGAGTTAGATGGGGTGTGGGTATTTCGGGATCAAAATATTCATCTGCTTCATCATTGGATTCGAGGGTACGCGCAAGACCTTTACCCATCCTACGATCAACATCATGATTGCCAGGTACTATGAATAACTCTTTCTTTGTAACACCAGCCGCATCAAGCAGTGCATTGAAAAATTCTGTGGCATAGGCATATTCTGTGGCCTTTCCGTTTTGAGCAATATCACCAGTTGCAAAAATCAGATCAGGCGCATGACCCTCTCCGCGCAACCGCCGGACTGAAGAGAAAAGAGCATTAAGAATGACATTCTGATTATAGGGACCTTTATCACTGAGATGGAAGTCCGAAACATGCAGCCAGGTAACACTCATAAAAAGATATGGAGTGGATTAACCGGAATGAAAGTGACGTGTTTACAATATAATGCAATCTCTGAGGAATATGAAAGTAATGGATCATGCTTGACCTTATAGGAATGAAACGAAAACAGCTTGTCATCAATAGAAGGAATAAAGCAACAATCCAAAAAGGCAAACGTCAAGGAATGAAAGCTCCAGCATCAGCACGCTCTTGCAGGCAAGGTGCGGATCACGCCCGCCAAAGCAAACTCATCCCCAAACAGGCTCTCTCAGATTTACTCCGGCTTCATAGCATCTATTTTCGCAAGCAGGTCACGGGTCGACTGATAGAAAAGCGGCAAAAGATCATTAAACGAAAGCCTCACCGTACCGTTTTCGTCGATGAGGACATAAGCACGTTGCGATATGCCGAGAAAGGCAATGGCGTCGTAGAGCTGGCTAACCCGTTTATCATGATCGCTTAGCAGGGTGAAGGGCAAATTGTTTTTCTCGCCGAACTGCTTATGGGAATCGATTGTATCGATGCTAATGCCGAGGATGGTAATACCGCGCTTGGTAAATTCGGTATAGTTGTCGCGGTAGCTGCATAGCTGTGTGGTGCAGACCGGAGAATCGTCTGCAGGGTAGAAGACAAGCAGTACCTTTTTGCCAGTAAAATCACAAAGAGAGACCTTGTTGCCTTCTGAATCGTGGAGGGTGAAATCCGGAGCCTTGGTGTTTTCGGCAATCATGGATGCTATCCTGTTTTACATTGAATGTAGAGTTACACAAAGAAGAAACCCCATATGCTGCTTTGGAGTTTCAGCAGGCATGAAAATAGGTACCGACAAGCAGGCGGCGGAATTGCTCTTTGTACCCGGCGATTGGCGCGCACATTGAGCTTTCCGCGATTATAGAGTTATTTATCATGATGTTCTGAACTTTGCCCGAGTGAGTAGGCTACAGCTGCCTCAGCATGTATGGCTGTTGTGTCAAATACCGGAACCCTGACATCTTCCTGTTTGATCAGGAGAGGTATTTCAGTACACCCCAGGATAACTCCTTCGGCTGCGCTCTCTTTAACAAGACGATTGATAATTTCTATGAAATGTTCTTTTGATGCCTGATAGATCTTTTCTGCGCACAATTCATCAAATATAACGGTGTTAATATAGTCGCGATCAGCCTGATTCGGCAGAATGACTTTGAGTCCATACTTTTTTTCAAGCCGATCGCGGTAGAAATTACTTTCCATAGTGTATTTCGTACCAAGCAGTATAACGGATTTCAGCCCTTTCTCTTTAATCTTTTGACCTGTTGCGTCAGCAATATGCAGCACTGGAATCTTTACCTTATCCTGAATATCCTCAGCACTTGAGTTCATGGTGTTTGAGGCTATGACAATAAAATCAGCACCTCCATTTTTAAGACGCTGAGCAGCATCAAGCATTATTTTTCTTAGCGGTCTCCAGTCTCCCTGGCCAGCCAGCCTCTCCTGTTTGGAGAATTCACCAAACTCAATGGAATACATCAGGATCTGTGCTGAGTTCAATCCGCCCAGTTTATCACGAACCATCTGGTTCATGAGTCGGTAATACTCCAGTGATGATACCCAGCTGACTCCGCCAATGATGCCGATTGTTTTAATCGGCGACACGGATGAGGAAGTCTCGCCAGATGGATTGGAGGAGTTCAGTTTTTCAGCTGCTGAAACAGGGGGAACCATCGTGCTGCTGAGCACGAAACCCATGATAAGAGCGACCAGTAAAGCTTGCGTACTCAAAAGTTTTTTCATAATTCGGTAAACGAAAAAAGGGGTTCTGTTTCGACGGCACGAGATGTTAATATAATACTTGTCAAGAATATCTTCGATCAGACAAGGCATTAAACCCGGAGACCACATCAAACAACTCCTCATCGATCCCTGATTGACGTCGGCTGTTATAGAGGTGGAAAAGCTCTTCGAGCATGTCGTCAATGTTTTTTTCTGCCCGTTGCATGGCTGACAACTGGCTTGCATTTTCGCTGGCTAATGATTCTGCGCATGCCCTGAAAAGCGACACAAAGAGATATTCTCTGATAAGAGCCAATTGAACGATATCCCTGCCACAAAGCATCTCAGGAAGCGCCTTTGTCGGCCAGACTACCGTATGGCGGATATCCTCCTCCCAGGCTACATCAAGAGGGAGCAGTCGCTTCGAAAGGGAGTGATAGTTCTCCCCGCTGACCGGGCTATTGTAGAAAAGGTAGAGCTCTATCATAGGTGTTTTTTCTCGAAGCTTTTCAACCTCGTCAGGATATCACCTACAAGAGGGATAATGGCATCGACTGAACCCGGTACAGCAAAAAGTTTTTCGGCTTCATTTCCTGCATCTGTTAATCGGGATTGAATGCGTTCGCCGACAGCAAGGATCATGCTTCTGCCTGATAACTCTTCAAGCATATGGGTTACAAGATCGGCAAGCTGATCATTAAATGAGCCGACCATGCCCTGATTCAAAGGGCCTCGTCCGTCGAGTGGCCTTCCAAGAGGATCGATAACCCGGCCAATAAGGGCATCACCGACAGGCACATCCATAACCCGCCCTGTTCTTTCAGCCTTGCCGCCTGCCTGCAGTTTTGAGTAATCGCCAAGCAGTACAACGCCAATTTCATCTGGATCGATGTTAAAGGCTATGCCATAGATATTTTCCGGCAGTCGAACCAGTTCATCAAACCCAACTCCCGGCAGGCCGCTGATCTTGGCAATGCCGTTCAGGACTGTAGTAATCACACCGGCCTCAACGGGGTTCAAGCGAGCTTGTAGGATTGCCTTGATGTTCTGATTGAGCTCAGGGCGTTGTCAAGGGCAGTTTTAAGCATCTCCTCTTTCATTATCAAGCACCCCCTCTTTCTTCTCCCTGTCGAGAGGCAGCTTCATTCGTCACGTTAAGCTCTTCCAGATAAGCCTTGATATTCCATTTGATACTATAGCCATTCATGCTCAATTCGATCCCGCTGATCAGGTTGGTATCGATTTCAACCACTATATCGGAATCAATACCAAAGAGCTCCATCACATTTTTTTTTACTCTCTCACAGTTTTCCGATGTCAGAGTATAGGCACTCCGGATAATCGGCGGATGGTTGCTTTGATGAAAAAGTCCGGTCATTGCTGTAATATCTGATTTTGCAGTGTTCTGCAGACGTTCACAGAATACCTTTACGATTCGATCTTCAAGAGATAGATCGGCGAGTTCGGCCAAAACTTTTTCCGCAATAGAGAAGACTTCAGAAGTGATACGGTCAATAATTTCCTGCTGAAGATTTTTTTGTTCATTGTGCAGTGATTCCTTCAGTCTGGCACGCAGGGTTTCATATTCTTGATGGGCCTCAATAAAAAGTTTGGCTTTCTTCTCATCAGCCTCTTTTGCGGCTTGCTGCATGATTTGGGTGCGCTGTTTGTCGAGTGCATCATGCTTTTGCTTCAATTCCGACATGCTCTTTTTTGCTTCATCCTCAACCATGGTGGCGTGCTGCAGTTCAGATGCAATTTTTTTCTCGCGCGCATCAAGAGCCGCAACTATCGGATGATAGAGAAAGCGTTTCAGCAACCAGGCAAGAATCAAAAAATTGACAAGCTGCGCAATCAGGGTAAACCAGTCGATAAGCATGGTTCAGTGTACTCCAGCATGAGCAATCACATAGTTCCAGAAAGGGTTGGCGAAAATCAGAATCATAGAAATCACCAAACAGTATATAGCCACTGATTCAATCATGGCAAGCCCGACAAACAAGGTACGGGTTATCGTTGCAGAGGCATCAGGCTGCTGGGCCAGCGATGGTAATGCCGAAACAACGGCCTTGCCTTCACCGAGGGCAGGAGCTATACAGCCTATGCTTGTGGTGAGCCCGGCGGTTATGATAGATGCTACGGCAATAATGGTCAGAATGTCCATACTCTCTCCTGTTTGATGTTAAACAGCTTCTTCACTCTTTGTTCTGGTGACTGCCGCTATATAAACCGTGGCCTGAATGGTGAATATGTAAGCCTGAACCATGCCGGTCAACAGTCCAAGAATGCTCATAAGGACTGGGAAAACAAGCGGAGCGATGGTCAGGAGAATGGCAATAATCATGGCGCCGCTCATCATGTTGCCGAATAAACGAACCGCAAGCGCCAGAGTTCGGGAAAGTTCGCTGATAATATTAAATGGAAGCATGATAACCGTTGGCTTCAGATAGGATTGCAAGTAATCGCCCAAACCGCGTTCAATTATACCGTAAAGCGGAACTGCAATAAAGACAGAGAGAGCAAGAGCCGCTGTCGTTGAAAGCGAGCCTGTTGGAGGTTCATACCCTGGGATGACCGTACAGAGGTTTGCTATGGCAATAAAAAGAAAGAGTGTCGCAAGGTAAGGAAGATACCTTGCAGGGTTACGCAGTCCAACCTCTTCAAATTGCTTGAGGAAAAAGGTTACAAGAATTTCAAGAAAACTCTGCCATCGGGAGATATGGATGCTGGGTGAGAGTTTTCGGGTCATAAGCGCGGAGCCTCCTGCGAGGATCAGCATCAAAAACCATGTTGTAAGGATGGTGAGGTTGCGATGGAGAGGCCCGCGATAAGCAGCATAAGTGTCCATGATCGATCGCCCGGATAGTGATTATCGAGCCATATACCGAGCGTTATGCCAAGGATCATTGGCATTGCCACAGACCAGCCGACAAGACCGAATGTGGCAAAGCCTGACCAGATATTTCGGACTGCCTGTTTTTTTGACTTAAGCTTGCGGTGCTCCTGGAGCCCAACCTTTTTGCTTAATGGTGTTTTTTCATGCATGATGCAATTCGGCGTACCGGCGAATAAAGCTGCTCTCAAGTTTTGCAAGAGAGCTGCGTATTGTGCGTTCCCGTTCGTCAAGATTGATAAAATCATGTTCTACGGCTTCCTGAAGTTGACCGAGATCAAACCCTCCTATAGCAAATCGATAATCTTGATGCCGGTTTCAAAAATTTCAGAGTGAGTGGAACGTCTGGCAAAAGGTGGAGGAGGTTGATGTACTGACCTCCATTCCACATCCTGAAGGGGCCCAAGGCGGTCAATTGGATTGCCAAACACATCGAACATTCTTGACAGGATAGCCTTGCCAACTGGTGCTCGCAAGGGATTTCCGCTATCATTGACTCTCATGCCACGGCAAACTCCTTCAGTCCCGGTCAAGGCTATTCCCCTCACATGGCGAGAATCCAATTGGGTAAGCACCTCAATCGTTACGTTAAAATCCTTGCCTGTATGCAGTATTGAATAGATGGATGGAAGAACATCGTCAAAACGGATATCAACGATACCTCCTCGAATTGAGACGACTGCCCCGATATTTTCACTTGATGCAAAATGATTCATCGCTGAATGAAACCAGATCCAGAAAAACTTCTTATGTTTTTTCCTGTAACGATTTATCAGCTATAAAAATTCACACTGATAGCTTTTATACATTGCTGAAAATCTAACGGGGAATGAGCATTGCTGCAGCTGCCGCACCCATGACTGCTACTGCTACCCAGCCCAGAATAATAATGGGCCGACTCGCGGTAAATTTACCCATGACAGATTTCCTGGAAACCAGCAGAATGATCACAACCATCAGGGGAACAGCGATAACTCCATTGATGACAGCGCTCCAGAAAAGGGCCTTCATCGGACTTATCGGAGTATACTGGATAATAAGTCCGAGCAGCACACTGACGATAATAATCCCATAAAAACCCCGCGCATCGTTAGCCTTGTTTTCAAGACCGGAATTCCAGCCCATGGCTTCAGAAAGAGCATAGGCCCCTGAACCGGCAAGCACCGGCACGCCGATCAAGCCAACGCCGAGAATTCCGACGGCAAAGAGAATAAATGCAAAATTTCCAGCCAGAGGTCTGAGTGCACTTGCTGCCTCGGCAGCGGTGTTGATATCGGAAATTCCTGAGACGTTGAGTGTGACAGCAGTGGCCAGAATAATGAAGTAGGCTGTTATATCGGAGTACAACATACCGCTCCAGGTATCCCAACCGATACGGCGGAGCTCTTCACCGGCAAGGCTGGCATTGGATACGAGCGAAACAGCACCGGGTTTGGAGCGCATATCCTCGACCTCTTCGGAAGCCTGCCAGAAAAAGAGGTAGGGACTGATAGTGGTGCCAAAAACTCCAACAATGACTGCCGCAGAATCAGCATTCAGGGTGAATCGTGGCCAGACTGTACGCTGTATCACCTCCGGCCATGGTACATGGACAGTAAAAAGCACCGCTGCATAGGCAAGCAGTGAAATGGTCAGCCACTTCAAAAAGTTGACATAACGATGATAGGGAACAAACACCTGGAGTATCAAGGTTCCAAAAACAAACACTGCCGTCATGATATGACGATTGAAACCGGTAATAAGCTCAGCAACCTCTCCCATGGCAGCAACATCAGCAGCGATATTGAGCGTGTTGGCAACCAGAAGGAGCAGTACAACACTCTGAAGCACAATTGGTGGAAAGGTGGTTTTGATGTTGGCCGCAAGCCCTTTTCCGGTAACCCGTCCTATACGTGCGCACATGGATTGAATAGCAGCCATCAAAGGAAATGCGAGAGGCATTGTCCAGAGCATATTGAGACCGAATTGAGCTCCAGCCTGCGAGTATGTCGCTATGCCGCTTGGATCATCATCAGCAACTCCTGTTATAAGCCCAGGCCCGATCCGGGAGAGCGGGTGCTCCTTCAAGCGACCCCAGAAAAATTGAATCACTTTCACCGATAACGCTCCCTTTGACTGTCAAGTTGATCATATTCGATAATATACAAATATGACTCCAAGCCAGCTGCTTTAGCAAAGTCTGCGTTTCGAAAATAAATGCTATATCGCTATCAATAGCTCGGCTTAATTCTGAAGTATTCTCTAAAAAAAATTGTATACTCATCCTTACTCCCAACCCCCTAATGTTCAGGAATGTTTATTGGTGCACTTGATACAATGCCTCAGGATATAGCTATGCTTGTCGGATGGTACGTTTTTCTCGGATGTATTACCCTTGCAATTTACCTGAAAAACCGCAAAAAGTCCTGATTTGCTGCAGAAATCCCACAAACCTGACCGCGCTATGCCTTCAGGAAAGAAATCGCTGCATAATGCTGCATGATGAGAGGAAATCTTCCTGTGAAAAGATTTCCATGGTCATAACCCGGCCTTCCTCGTTTTGGTCAGCAAGAGCTTTCATAACCATATCAAGTACCTCAGGCTTCATGAAGGAGATCGAATGATGATCTTTTCCGTCGTGAGACCCGTGCATGTGGAGTACCCTGGCACGATGGAGATAGCGTTCAAAATAGTGTTGGGTTGGGAACCCGTAATACTCAAGATGACCGACGTCGAGGGTAACGGAAAGAGCGAACTCTTCAACCACCGGCCAGACAAGCTCGAAGGGATAGTTAAGGTTTTCAGCACAGAACGTTGATGCCGCTTCATCGGTTGCACCAAGAAGCATCGCAACTGAATCATGCAGCGCTTCGATAAAGAGGCTTTGCTGATCAAAAGAAAAGCTGTTGATATCAATCCCCGGTCCGGCCTCGAAATGCATGACATAGGCTGATTTCGGCAGATTACAGGTCAGCTCGATAATCTTCAGGCACTTGCTTACCGAGCGCTCTCTCTCATCCCTGTCAGGATGACCGAAATAAACATCGAGTGGCAGATGCACGGAGTAAGTCAGCGCTGACTCTTCGGCAAGATGGGCAAGTTTCTGCATATCGCTGGCAGAAGGCAGATTGCTGAATTCATCCGATTCAAACAAAACCAGCTCAATGTCGTCCACCTTATCTTTAAGGAACTCCACATTGGGAATGATATCAGCGGGAATAATATAGGAGGTTGTCCCGAAACGAAAGGGAAAGCGCTGTTTACAGCTCATTGATTCAACGGTGAGAGTGTTGTTGGAGTTTCAGCATCAGTTCGTGAATGGTGTGCCAGCCAAGAGCACCATCACGCTCCAGTCTGGAAACTAATTGCAGGGCTGCCTTGCCTTCGGTATAGTCACGATCAGCCATGTCGGAGGCAAGCAGAACAGTTTTGCCTCGTTTCAGGGCTTCTTCAGCCAGCTCAAGATTGACAAGGTTTCCTGAACCAATCGGCACAGGAGTGAGAATCACACTGTCAGCCATGTCGATCATTTTCAGAGCATCGGCAATCGCTTCAGTGCCAACCGGTGAAAACGGCTGTTCAAGCACTGCCGCTATATTGAGTGCCCTTGCAGCTTCAGCATCAGAATCAAGACGGTTGAGCACCCCTGTTGTCACCTCATACCCCTCGATAATCAGTCTGCGATAAAGCTCGATCCCGCTTCCCCCTCCGGCAATAACATGAACGCTCCTGTTCAGTTTTCTTCGCCGATGCAGGCCGTCAACTGCTCCCGAAACCTGCAGATAGCCGGTATAGGGATCCTGCTGAACACTAAGATCGCAACTGTAGACACGGCTGAGCACATCGGGCTCCAGCACCTCACCCGGTGTACCGGCTTTTACCAGCCGGCCTGAGTCCATGAGCAAAAAGCGATCAGAGATACTGGCCGAGAGCGTAAGGTCATGACTCACCAGAAGAATGGTCATACGCTTTTCACGATTGAGATTCATGAGAATCTGGAGCACCTCCTGGCGATGGTTGATATCAAGATGGGATATCGACTCATCAAGCATGATGATTTTTGGATCCTGAGCAAGTACCATGGCAAGGGCAACCCGCTGTTGCTCTCCTCCGCTCAGTTCCGTAAAGTAGCGATCCCGCAACCCCAGAACATCGGTATAGATCATTGAACGCTCGACAAGATCATGATCGTGGGGCGACATGGTACCCCAGCGGCTCATTGAGCTGATTCTGCCGTTCATCACAATCTGGTTGACAGTAAAGGCCATGGGCGACTCGATTTTCTGGGGAACAACACCCAGAAGCGAAGCACGGAGTGCCGGTTTGATCCGGTGCACATCTTGACCAAACAGCTCAACTACTCCTGAATGAGGTTTGAGGAGTGCTGCGGCAGTTTTCAATAACGTACTTTTTCCGCAGCCATTCGGGCCGACAAGAGAGACAAACTCCCCTTCCCTAACACTGAATGAGAGGTGATCAAGCACCTTGCGATGTTTGTATCCGGCGGAAACATCCCTGAAGGTCAAAGCATCTTGTTCCATACTATGCAATCCAGGCCTGTTTCATTCTCCGCTGCAGAATAATCAGAAAAAAAGGCCCACCGGCAAGGGCGGTGACAACCCCGACCGGAATCTCAATCGGTGCAATCAGCGTACGCGCCAGGGCATCGCACACAACAAGGAATGTCCCGCCTCCAAGAGCGGCAAAAGGCACAAGCTTACGGTTGTCGGGGCCAAAAAATGCACGCATGACGTGGGGTACAATAAGTCCGACAAATCCTATCATGCCGGAAAGGGAGACGGCTGTTGCCGCCAGCAGTGTTGCACAAAGGAGGCCGGCAACAAGTACAAGATCAGCATGCAGTCCCTGATAATGAGCCATCTCCCTGCCAAGAGCAAGGGCGTTCAGCCGGGGGGAGAGAAGCCATATCCCACCAAGAGCCCCAAAAATAAGTGCCGCAGAAAGAAGTTGCTGGCTGGAAGAGACAGGTTGCAGACTGCCAAGCATCCACCAGATAACATTGTGCATTCCTTCAACACTTGCCGTTGAAACCAGAAACATGATAACGCTTGAACAGATTGAGCTGACAATAACACCGCTGAGAATAAGGCTGTACACCGAAGGATGGCCACTTGAACCCTGGCTTGCTATACCGTACACAACCATCAGCGTCACAACAGCCGCAATAAAGGCAACGACAGGAAGACCGAGGGAGACAAAGATTCCTGACCCTGCCAGAATGCTGAGCGTTGCCCCGAGGCCAGCTCCCCCGCTAACTCCGAGAACATAGGGCTCAGCAAGGGGATTTCGCAAAAGAGCCTGAAAAACAACTCCTGATGCGGACAACGCCGCTCCGGTCATCATTCCCATCAGAAGACGGCTGAATCGGAGCGATAGAATTGCACTGCCGGAGGGAGAGTGCAGATCAGGTATTCCGATGCCGGAAGGGCCGAGAAGCATGGAAAGAGCGAGCAGCAAGAGAACTGCACAAAAAAACAGAACAATCCTCAACCTCGCTTTTAGCAGACCTTTACCGGTAAAACTGTTATCAGCACAGAATACTGAATCCTTCATGCCCATCAGTTTTCAACACCCTTCATTGCAGGAATCCCCTGTTCATAACCATGTTTGATCATTGTCATCTCTGTAACCGTATCAGCAACGGCCACAAGGGCCTCCGGAGCATTCCTGCCGGTCATGACCACAATCTTGTCCTCCCCTGCCGTGCTGAGTGCGTCAAGGAGAGGCTCGACGGTAACAAGGTTTCTGCTGAGTGCAAAACAGATCTCATCAAGCAGCACAAAGTCGTAATCAGGAGAATGAAGTGCGGCAATGGCAGCTTCAAGAGCTTTCCGGGCAGCAATCCTGTGCTGTTCCATAGCTACACTTTCGGGATCCCTTGGAAGAAATCCCTTGCCAAACTGTTCCCACTCAACTCCATCAAGTTGACTGAAAAATTTCTGTTCACCGACAGCATCATCAGATTTCACAAACTGGATCACCCTCGCCCGCATCCCGTGCCCAAGTGCCCTTGCCAGCATTCCAAATGCCGCCGTACTTTTTCCTTTGCCGTTACCTGTAAAGAGAAGGATTCTTCGTTGTTTCATGATATATGGGTTCAAAAACGATCATGGTTTTATTAGGTTGCAAAATATCCCCAACGATTTTGTTTGCCATCGTACCGGTTTATTGAACAAAATGTCTGATGGCCAAGCCTGCACCGAGAAATAGAACGGCGGTCATCCACATCAGGGCAATGCTTTGGCGGATGATGAGGGGGGTGCACTGCCCCGGTTTTACGCCGAGCAGCGGAGCCTGATGCTGAACACCATCATAACTTCTTTCGCCGCCCAAGGTGACCCCAAGGGCGCCGGCAAATGCTGATTCGGGGTAGCCTGAGTTGGGGCTTGCGTGGAGCCGTGCTCCTTTAAATACAGCCTTGAAGGTATCAAAAAACTTGAGCTTGCCGATAAACGCTGCCACTGCTATTGTCACCACTGTCAAGCGTGCGGGGAGATAGTTGGCAAGATCATCGAGTTTAGCCGCGGCCCATCCGAACTCAAGATATCGCTCATTTTTATACCCGAACATGGAATCGAGTGTATTGATGGCTTTATAGGTTATTGCGCCAACTGGTCCAAACAAGATGGCATAGAAGAGTGGAGCGGTCACGCCGTCGACGGTGTTTTCAGCTACACTTTCGGTTGCCGCGAGAGCAATGCCATGTTCGTCCAGAGATGCAGTATCGCGACCAACCATGCAAGAGAGTTTCTGACGCGCCAGCTCCATATCCTCGGCTTCAAGTGCGTCCTGCACTGCTGCGGCATGATCGCCGAGATCCCTGACGGCAAAAGAGCTGTAAAGCAGGTAGATGCTCAGGGCAAGCCCTGCCACCCGGTGCAGATGGCTTAAAAGTGCTATAAGAAGCCAGACTGAAAAAGCGGAGCCACCAACAATAATAAGAACAGCTACTATACCAGCCAGACGGAGCGGCAGAGTAGTGCTGCGCATCAATGTTTCAGTTCTGTTGGCAAGCCAGCCGATTGCTTTGACAGGATGGAAAATACCCCGGGGATCGCCGAAGCTGAGATCAAGGGTAAATGCCAGAGGGAGAATAAACTCATCCATGAAGGCCATAACAACTCAGCTTATTTTAGTGATCGGTTGGCGGCCTGCAGCGTTTCCAGAAAACGGCTGTTCTCGATGGGCGTCCTGACGGCAAACCGGAAATAGTTAACTTCAAGGCCGGGGAAATTCCGGCAATCTCTGACAAGAATTCCCTGCCCTTTAAGATAAACAAGCAGTTCATCAAGAGAGTAACCCCTCTTCCATTGAGCAAGTAAAAAATTTGCAGCCCCACCTGCAAGTTTAATTCCATCAATCATCGATAGTGATGCCTTCATCCTTGCCCTTTCAGCAATAATCATGGAGCGCACCGACTCTTCATAATCACCGCAATCCAGCAGTTTTACAGCAACCGACTCGGCAATGGCATTGACCGTCCAGGGCTCCTTGTAGTCAAGAAACCGCAAGATTATTTCAGGATGAGCGACAAGTGCTCCAAGGCGCAAACCTGGCAATGCATAAAATTTGGTGAGGGAGGCCACCACAATAACATTTTTAAGCGCAAGTACCTTACTCATCAGGGAGTTATCAGGAAACGCAGATGTAAATTGCAGAAACGCCTCGTCAACAATAAACCATTTATCAGGAAAACGACTTGCAAGAGCCATGATAATCTCAGACGGCAGCTCTGTTCCTGTAGGGTTATTGGGATTTGCAGCAAAAAAAGCATCAGCATCACGCAGTGTATCGGCAAGTGCCTCAATCCCGGGGAGCTTGAAACCATTATCAGCCTCAAGAGGAACAAAAACAATCTCTGCACCGGCAACCCTTCCTGCCCGTTCATACTCGTAAAACGAGGGGGAGAGCAGCATGATACGACGAAGCCCGAGCGCCCTTGGAATCAGGTAGATCCCTTCAATCGCTCCATTGAGCGGCAGTACCATGGAACTGGCAAAACCAAACTTTCTCTGGTAATACTCCTTAATACCCCGGCCATCAATTGAGGGATAGCGCTGCAGAGCAAAGTGATCAAGCGAAAGAGTTCCAATCGGTGGAAAAACCGGGCTGATATTCACACTGAAATCCAGCACATCACTCTCTCCCCCTTGGGGAGTTGTCATGCCCGTTCCACCATGTTTATGATAATAGAGGCTTGTCATGGAATAAGCGGTTGATCAATAATTTCAAAAATCTTGTCGAGATCAAGGTGGCGTGAAAAGTGTGACGCAAGAAGTTCATAGCTCTCCTGGGGCCCCTTTTCATGACGTTCAGCTCTGTATGCCGGCTCCACAAGAGAGAGAAACCATTGTTTGACTGCTGGTTCATCAAAAATACCATGAAAATAGGTACCGATAACATGGCCGTCATCACTTACAGCACCATCAAAGTCATCTACCGGGGTGTTATTTCGGGCTGATACCCTGAGAAATGGCTTGCATTCGGCGGCAGCAGTGCTTCGACCCATGTGTATCTCATAACCGGAAGCTTCACACCGTTCACCAAGAATAACGCCCCGTGCATTGGCGAGGCATTTCTCCTGCTCAAGCACAGTTTCAACGTCCAGAAGAGCGAGAGCCGGGGTAACACCGATTGGGCCCTCAACGCCATAGGGATCGGCAATGCTCTTTCCCAGCATCTGGTACCCACCGCAAATACCCATGATGATCCCGCCCTCTTCCCTGAAGGCACGAATTTCCTGTTCCCAGCCAAGCGAAAAAAGCCATGCGAGATCACCACGCACATTTTTTGATCCCGGAAGAACAAGCGCCTTGTACCCTTTCAACGATCGGGGATAGTGGAGATAGTGGAGCGAAACCGAAGGGTCACGTTCCAAGGGCGAAAGATCGGTAAAATTCGATATATGGGGAAAATAGATAACCGCAACCCCGATTGTACCAGCTTCAGGCTCTCCTGAAGGATCGACCTTGGCCGAGAGCGGCACAGCATCTTCAGCGTCGATACTGAACCCCCTGAAATAAGGAATAACTCCGAGAACCGGTACCCCGGTCATTGATTCAAGCATGGTCACGCCATCATGAAACAATTCGATATCGCCTCGAAAACGGTTGATGACAACTCCTTTCACCAATGCCCTGTCTTCGGGAGGAATAATGGCTAAAGTTCCGGCAACCTGAGCAAAAACTCCTCCCCTGTCAATATCAGCAACAAGGATTACCGCGGCACCGGCAGCCCTCGCCGTTCTGAAATTCACAAAGTCCCGCTCATAGAGATTCATCTCGGCGCATGAGCCTGCCCCTTCAATAACCACAAGCTCATGCTTCAGCTGCAACCGCTCAAAGCTCTCCCTTGCCGCTGCAGCCCAGAGTGTGGTATCCCTGAAATAGCCTCGAGCCGTCTCGGTGGTACAGACCTTTCCCTGCAGCACCACTTGCGCGCCGGTATCGGAGTTGGGCTTGAGAAGCACTGGATTCATATCAGCCGTAGGCACAACACGGGCAGCCTCGGCCTGGGCAATCTGTGCCCGGCCGATTTCATCCCCTTCAGGCGTGACACCTGAATTGTTCGACATGTTCTGCGCCTTGTAGGGAGCAACATCAAGACCGGCATTGCTGAAAATCCGGCACAGCGCCGTGGCGACAATACTTTTACCAACATCTGAACCCGTGCCTAATATCGCAAGAGATCGAAATTTTTTATTATGCATTACCATGTTTCGTGATGAACCAGTGACTCAAGCTCCATTCTCGGCAGCCAGCCAGCCTGCTCAAGCTCTGGTGTTGCGTGAAAAAAGCTGACATAGCCAATGGCAAGATAGGCCACCGGTACAATGTGTGCTGGAATACCGAGTGCAGCTCGGATATGGTCGTGATGTATAATGCTGACCCACCCGACGCCAAGGTTTTCAGCCCTTGCCGCAAGCCAGAGGTTCTGCACCGCACAGACTGAACTGTAGAGATCCATCTCAGGATTTGCTGTCCGTCCGATAACCACCTCTCCGGTACGCGACCGGTCACAGGTAACACAGATGCCGAGCGGCGACTCCATAATCCCCTCAAGCTTGAAAGAGCGGTAGGCCTTCTGCTTTTCACCGCTGAACATCCCTGCCGCCTCGGCATGAGCTATCTCAAAGCCCTCCTTGACCTTCCGGCGAGCCTCACTCTCCTTTACCACAATGAAATCCCACGGCTGCATAAACCCTACGCTTGGCGCATGGTGGGCGGCATCAAGCAATCGGGCTATAACCTCATCCGGCACTTGATCCGGTAAAAACTGCCCCCTGACATCACGGCGACTGTAAATCACCTTGTAGAGAGCCTCTCTTTCAGCTTCGGTAATGGTCATATTCATAAGGGTTTATTAAAAGGTTACCTTGATTCCCGCATATGCAGAGCGTCCCGGAGTGGCATAACCCCACGCATCTTCATAATAAGCGTTAAAAACATTGTCGACTCTGCCATACAATTCAACCTTGTCGGTCAACTGAAAAGAACCTGTCATGTTCAAAAGAAAATAGCTCGGAAGCTGGCCTGTACTCTGTCCCTCCACACCGTGATCAATACGTGTTCCAACCCACTGCATGTTGGTGCTGATTTTCACTCTCTTGCTCAACTTGCCGGTTCCCGTCAGCCCAACCTTGTTTTTCGGGCGCCTCAGAAGCGCATTGCCGAGCGTATCTGCAGTTGAAGTATAGGTGTAATTACATGCAAGAAGCAGCGGATCAACCGGTTTCCATTCAACAAAACTCTCAACACCCTGGGTTTTTGTCAAACCTGCGTACTGTGCATAGGTATAGGTTGCAAGGTCAAAATCAATACGGTTATCATAATCCATACGAAAATAGGTCACGCCGAACTTCAGCCGTTCAGAAACCTTCTGTTCGAAACCTGTATCCCAGCCAGCGCTTGTTTCGGCGGTAAGCTGAGTATTACCGTAGGGAGAGTAGAGTTCATAGAGTGACGGAGCCCTGAAGCCTGTGCCATAACTGAATTTCAGAACCGTATCATTGATGGTATAGGAAGGTGCTATCCTGTAAGTTGTCTTGCTGCCGAATTTGTCATTATCCTCATACCTCAGGCCGCCAACAAGATTCAGCTCACCGAGATGCCACTGATCCTGCAGAAACATACTGTTTGAACCAATTCCCTTGTCAAAAAGTGACGCATAACTACCAAAATTCTCATTGATCATGCTCTCCTGCTGGTAATCCAACCCAACCGAAACACTATTGTTGTCAGCAACCGCCAGATCACCCTGCCACCCTATATCATACCGGTGTCCATTAAAGGTGCTTGACAGGGTGCCACTATCAAGATAGCTTCGATCCTGATCAATAACATTGTAGTAGATTGTTGAAAGGAGTGGTTTGTAATTCATTTTCAGTGCAATACGGCCACTCAGCTGGTTAGAGTCCTGATTGAGTCCCGGTGTATCCTGTCCGGTATAATCGTAGGCCACGTTGGCTTTTGTATATCTGAGAACTGTTTCAAGAGTAATCTGCTGGTTGAGCTGTACGCCGAAATTTCCCGAGAGCGTTGTATTGTCATACCCATCTTTTTCAAACAACTTTCCTGCCGGATTGATCCAGCGGTTGTTTTGATCTGTAGCTGAAAAGCCGTCCGTTTTGAGCCTTGATATCCCTACAGAATAGTTCAGAATACCTTGCTGGCCACTCGTTCCCCCATAAAGTTTATAGGTAGCGTAGGCTCCTCCCTCTACACCGGCAAAGGACTCTGGCGTCGATGTTCCCTTTTTAGTAATAATATTGATGACCCCTGCAGATGCATTTGAACCATAGAGAAAGCTTACCGTACCACGTACTATCTCTATGCGATCGATATTATCAACCGTGAGACTGGAAAAATTCGGAGCACGATTGGCATCCGACGGATCATTTGCCGGAACACCATCGATCAGGAGAAGGGTGTTTTTTGCATCTGCCCCTCTTAAAAAAACACTTGCAAGAGTACCTGGGCCTCCGTTTGCAACCACATCAATACCGGCACTTCCCTTGATAACCTCTTCGACACTTTGCTTCCCGGAATTCCTGATCTCTTCTGAGGTAATGACCGTTATCGATGAGCCGCCGGTATCCCTGATGGAATTAAGGGTTTTGGTGGCCGAAACAACCATCTCGACCCCCGTAAAACTTTTTGTCAACTCTGAACCAAACACTCCTTTACTGCAGAGCAAGCCTGCCATCACAACAAGAAATACTTTTTTGTTCATTTTTGATTCAACCTGTTTTCAGTTTTAGAAAAACATCAACTGACAGGGGTTAGCAAAAGGCGGCGTGTAACGACAAAAAACATTGATGCTGATTTTTCACAAAAGGCCTTTTTTGGAAATAGAATGCACAGAGAAAAGCCAGACAGCTCATCTGTTCTAAAAAATCCATAAAAATACCTTGCAAAAAGATCACGCGGAAAGCAATGCAAAAGAGGTACAGCTTTGCCCCGACTATATCCCGTAGTCCGATCTTGTAATGCAAAAATAACTGGCAGGTCTCCTGACTATAACGGCTTACTACTGTTCCTGGCCTTCCCGCAGTTTCCCTGAGAGGAAAACATTGCAGTGACCTGAAACAACCTCCAAACACCTCTGCATGTGGCCATGCATCCGTGTTGCGGTTACCGTTGTACAGTTGCGGGTACAGTTTACGATTTTCACGTAATTCCCTATTCTCCGGCTTTTAAACCGGCACCAGCTACGACAAAAGAACAACTTATGGTGCACTAAATAACAAATCCTCACAACAAAACCAAAAATTCAGGGATACCGGAATCACCAAACCCCACTCTCATTATCCCGACACCTCTTTTGCACTCCCCGGGTATCTATTCGGATTAATCCTTTTACAGATAACCTAAAATTTCTTCTATCTTTTGTTTCCTGTAGTTGAAGACCTCATCAAGCCTCCGACTGACAATCAAAGTATTGACAAGCTCTCCAAAAAATTCCATCGGCAGAGAGTAGTCGAGGATATCGGTCATTTCCACACCGTCCTTAATCTCTCTGAAATGATGCTGGTGGTGCCAGTAGTCGTAAGGCCCGGACTTCTGAATATCTTCAAAATAGAAGGGTTTACTGACACTTACAATTTCGGTTTCCCATCGCACAGGGATCATCATGAAAGGATACAATATATAGGCAATAATCATACCTGGGTGAATACCCTGTTCAACTACGCCATTGGTGATCGAAAACATCATTTCAGGTGGAGTAATTCGCGCAAGGTTGCTGGGTGATGAAAAAAAAGCCCATGCTGTATCGATGGAGACAGGGATAGTCTGGATATAGGTAAGATTGTGCAAAGCCATGGTATTCGTTGTATTGAAATACTCTTTTCTACTCCGGTTTCGATTATAATGTAATGGTAATGTGTATAAAAAATATCCTTTGCATCTTTTTTGCATTCAACGGCTCTCTATCTTACCTTTGCTCATCCAGTGATCGTCACTGTCATACACAAACCCTTTACCTGTTATGCGAAACATCCAGCGCTGCCCCATTGCACTTGCACTATGTACACTGCTTCTTTTCATCACATCAGGATGCACACCAAAGCAAGCTAAATACGCTGAACATCAAGCTGGCAAGCCACGTATCATAAGTCTGGCTCCAAGTCTTACTGAGATGATTTTTGCTATTGGAGCCGGGGATCAGCTTGTTGGCAGAACAAACGCCTGTGACTGGCCTGCTGCTGCTGCGCGTGTACCGGTCATTGGTGCATTCGGGCGACCTTCACTGGAACTCCTTGCTTCTATCCATCCTGATCTTGTGGTTGATGTTGATCTGGCCGAAAAGGAGACCGGGAAAAAAATATCGGCTCTGGGCATTCGAAGAGAGAGCTTTTCCTGCAAAACCCCGGACGATATCCCTGTGGTACTGAGAAAACTCGGAATAGTGACTGGCCACACAAGAGAGGCTGACAGCCTGGCTCTTTCGATCACTGCAGGTCTGGCGAAATTCAAAATGAGAGCAGAAGAAGAGGCTCAAAAAGTGAAGAAACATAACACGATATATCTTGAAATCTGGAACGATCCTTTCTGGACAGGAGGAAAAGGAAGCTATACCTCCGCTCTTATCGCCTATGCCGGTGGCGAGAATATTGGCGATGTTGTTCATAAGGAGTATTTCGAGATATCGCAGGAGTGGGTCATCAAGAAAAACCCGGAGGTGATTGCATGCATGTATATGGCCAAAAAATCGTCAGCGGCCATTGACCTCATGCAGCGTCCCGGATGGAACAACATTGCTGCAGTAAAGAATCAACGGGTTTACGACCACTTCGACAACAGCCTTTTCCTTCGTCCCGGCCCGAGAGTACTCGAAGGAGTTGAACAGTTATACAGAACAATCCATGCATCCGGAAAGTAACCTCTCTGAATTTTTAGACGAATCGGCGTTAATTTTTTTATCTTTGTGCCTTTAGCGGAACAAAACAATATGCATGCATGAAGCGCTCCCCTCTGGTCATTCTACTCCTGACAGTATTACTGGATTTGATCGGGTTCGGCATAGTGCTTCCGCTTCTGCCTACCTATGCGAAGGATCTCGGCGCTAATCCTTTCATGATAGGATTGATAGCTGCGATATTTTCTATCATGCAGTTTATCTTTTCCCCTCTCTGGGGCAAGTTGAGCGATAAAGTCGGTCGGCGACCGGTTATGCTGATCAGTATTTTTATCACTGCTTTATCTTATCTGGTTTTTTCCCGTGCCAGTACTATTGCGCTTCTTCTTTTCGCACGAGGACTCTCCGGTATCGGGTCGGCTAACATTGCTACAGCTCAGGCCTACATTACCGATGTCACTGACAGTAAAAGCCGCTCAGGAGCGATGGGAATGATGGGTGCGGCTTTTGGTATTGGATTTATCATAGGCCCACTTATCGGAGGGCTCCTGAAGCATAATTATGGCATACAGATGGTTGGATATGTTGCCGCCGCACTGATCTCCATTGACTTTATTCTTGCAATCTTTTTGCTTCCTGAGTCAAACAAGAATGCCGAAAAAATGAAATTCGGCTTTCTGAAAAAAAGAACAGCAGATAGCGAACCCCGACGATCGACCTCCCTGTTTGTGGGCGAAAAGATGAGTGAGTATGTTGAGGGGCTGAAGCTGGTGTTCAGTTCCCGTCCTCTTGTGCTGCTAATGACTGAAAACTACATCTACACCTTTGCCATTGTTAACATGCAGGTTGCCTCTATCCTGCTCTGGAAGGAGTATTTCCTGGCCTCAGACCAGCAGATCGGCTATCTTTTTGCCTATGTAGGCATATGGTCAGTCGTTGTGCAGGGAGGACTGATCGGAAAGCTTATAAAAAAGCTGGGTGAGCACAAGCTCTTCTTCTGGGGCCACCTCTTCACTTTTGTTGGTGTTTTTTTTGTTCCTTTCGCACCAAAAACCTCGCTTTTTTCACTTGGCCTTTTTATCCTTTTCTTTTTTGCCGTCGGGACAAGTCTGGTATCGCCCATAAATTTTTCCATGATCTCTCTTTACAGCTATAAAGAGAAACAGGGGCAGATTCTTGGTCTTTCACAATCGGTCAACTCTTTTGCCCGCATTATGGGGCCATTCAGTGGAAGCATCCTTTACGGAATGAATTTTCATGCCCCCTATATTGTTGCCGGAGTACTGACCGTCATGGGAGCAATTATTGCACTCCGACTTTTCAAGTACAAAATTGAAGCTCTTGATCATGCGGTTGAAGCTGGCCAAACAGGGGTAAGCTTATAGAGCCGCTCATTGAACAAATCGAGAACACTATGAATATTGCGGTAATCGGAGTAGGCAAACTCGGTGAGTTTCATACAAAGCTTCTCACGGAAATTGCCAGGGAATGGCCCGATATTCAATGTTCAGGGATATACGACCTCGACAGCAAGCGAACGGATGAGATGGCGAAAAAATACAATGTCGCCACTTTCAGCTCTCTTGAGCATCTCGCACAACAATGCGACGCAGCCATCATTGCTACAACAACAAGCTCCCATTTCAACATTGCCCGGAGACTGCTTGCAGATGGTCTGCACCTCTTTATTGAAAAGCCCATAACAACAACGGTTGAAGAGGCTGATGAGCTGATTCGGCTCGAATCGGAGAACAAGGTACGAATCCAGGTGGGCCATATCGAGCGTTTCAACCCTGCGCTGAGAGCCATTGAACCCTATACAGGACGACCAATGTATATCCAGGCTGAACGGCTGAGCAATTTTTCAAAAAGGGTTACTGATGTCTCTGTCGTGCTTGATCTCATGATTCATGACATTGATCTGGTTCTCTCGCTCATACCCTATGAAATAAAGCACATTTCAGCATCGGGAGTAAAGGTCTTTTCGAATGAACTCGACATGGCAACAGCAAGAATCGACTTTGTCAACGGCGCAACGGCAAATGTTACTGCAAGCCGCCTCAGCCGAAGCGCACATCGCAAACTTCGTTTTTTTGGTACCAACCCGAAAAGCTATGCATCACTTGACCTGACAACAGGAAAATCGGAGGTTTTCAGACTTGTAAAAAAAGAAGAGGCTTCATCGAAAAACCCTCTGAAATCCTTTGCTGCACGCAAGATTCTTGAACAATTCGGCGAAATTCATGAAGCCATGCAGGGAATGGTGCTGGATTATATCCACCCGGAAGTGCCGAAAACAAACGCACTGCGCGACGAACTCGAACAATTTATCCATGCTGTCAGAAACAACACTCCCGTTGCCGTCAGTTCGGCTGATGGACGCAGGGCTATTATGGTGGCTGGTAAAATCACCGAAGAAATTGCTGCCAATGCAGCTTCATCTGATTGACTTATTTTTGTATTTAGAGACCACTCAATGACAAAACTCTCAAAAACATCCATTCCGGAAATAGTTTACCGTATCGGCGACCTTGCCGATAAAGAGAGCTTGAGTTGTTACCTGGTCGGCGGCTATGTCCGCGACATGATCATGAAAAGGCCCTGTGCCGATATCGATATCATGGTCATCGGCGACCCCCTCCCTTTTGCACAAAATATTTGCGACAAACTGCATGGCAGAAATTTTGTTCTCTTTGAACGATTCCGTACCGCTCAGCTTGAGCTTTCCGATGCAAAACAGGGCCCCTTCAAAGTTGAACTTGTAGGAGCACGCAAAGAGTCCTATAATGCAGAATCAAGAAAGCCGGTAACCCTCATAGGAACGCTCGACGACGATCTTTCACGGCGGGATTTTACCATCAACGCACTTGCACTGGTGCTGAACAACGAGGGCAGAAACCAGATCCTCGACCACTTTCACGGGGTTGATGACCTCAACTCCCGCATACTGAGAACACCGCTTGATCCTGAACAAACATTTTCTGATGATCCGTTACGTATGATGAGGGCTGCCCGGTTTGCCGCCCAACTTGATTTCAGGCTGCTTCCTGAAGTGGTTGAAGCCATGAAGAGTATGCGCGAAAGGATTCGGATTGTATCAATGGAGAGGGTCAGCCTGGAATTTTTTAAAATCATGCTCTCCCCCCGTCCATCTACGGGGCTGATAACGCTCCATGAAACCGGAGTGTTGAAGGAGATCATGCCGGAAGTTGCGGCAATGGCCGGCATTGAACAGTTTGACGGACTCGGGCACAAGGATACCCTCTTCCACACCTTCCAGGTTATTGACAATGTTGCCGCAAAGTCCGAAAACCTGTGGCTTCGAATTGCTGCACTGCTGCACGACATCGGTAAACCGGCAACAAAACGCTTTACAAAGAGTGCCGGGTGGAGCTTTCACGGTCACGATGCTGTAGGAATAAGAATCGTGGAGAAAATTTTCAAATACATGCGCTGGCCGATTGATCCTCTTGCTTATGTCCAGAAAATGGTACGTCTTCATCACCGTCCCATTCCGTTGTCAAAAGAGGAGATTTCTGATTCAGCCATCCGCCGTCTTATGTTCGATGCCGGAGAAGATCTCCAGGATCTCATGAACCTCTGCCGGGCAGATGTCACCAGTAAAAATCCGAGAAAAGTGTGTCAGATCATGAGCAACTTCAATCATGTGGAAAAAAAGATTAATGAAGTTGGCGAAAAAGACCTTCTTGCTAAATGGCGTCCCCCTATCAGCGGCCAGGATATTATGGATACTCTCGGCCTCACAGAAGGAAAAGTGGTTGGCATGATAAAAAAAAGAATGGAGAATGCCGTTATCGACGGAGTTATCCCCTACGACAGAGATGCAGCTCTCGGCTTTATCAGAAAGCTTTACCAGGAGCTGCAAATGAAATAAAAGAGTGGCGGCTCTTTCCCTGGAACCGTGGGTTTTCATGGTTCCTGTTACTATATTTTGCAAATACCACAACATACTAAACTGATCCTGACTGTGATACCACGTTATTCACCAAAAGACATGTCGGCAATCTGGACTGAAGAAGCAAAATTCCAGCGTTGGCTTCAGCTTGAAATTGCCGCTGTTGAGGCACGCATGGAGGCTGGCCTTGTGCCTGAACATGCACTTTCTGCCATCAAACAGAATGCATCATTCAACGTTGAAGAAATTCTTGAGATTGAGAAAGAGACAAAACACGATGTCATTGCTTTTCTGACCAACGTTGCCGGTTATGTCGGCCCTGACTCCCGCTATATCCACGAAGGACTCACCTCCTCGGATGTGGTTGATACCTGCCTTGCCATGCAGATGCGTGATGCCGGTAAAATCCTTGTGGCCGATATCGAGCGTCTCATAGAGGTGCTTGCAAAACGAGCTGCAGAGTTCAAGTACACCATTGAAATGGGCAGAACCCACGGCATCCACGCGGAGCCAACCACCTTCGGGCTGAAGCTGCTCTTGTGGCATCAGGAAATGCTGCGTAACCTTGAGCGGATGAACAAGGCAGTTGCCACCATTTCTGTCGGTAAAATCTCCGGGGCTGTTGGAACCTATCAGCACCTTTCACCCGATATCGAAGCCGTAGTGTGCCGAAAACTTGGTCTCGAACCATCATCGATATCAACCCAGATTCTCCAGCGAGATCGGCATGCTGAATTTGCAACAACACTTGCCATCATTGCCTCTTCTATCGAAAAATTCTCTGTTGAGCTGCGTCACCTGCAGCGTACGGAAGTCCGTGAAGCTGAAGAGTTTTTCAGCAAGGGACAAAAAGGCAGCTCCGCCATGCCCCACAAGCGCAACCCGATTACCTTTGAACGCCTTACAGGACTGGCCCGCGTTGTTCGGTCAAACTCGATTGCAGCCATGGAAAACGTTGCTCTCTGGCACGAACGTGATATCTCCCACTCTTCGGTCGAACGCATCATCATGCCCGACTCAACCACAGCGCTCTGCTACATGCTTCGCACTTTCAGCGAAGCTCTCGACACCCTGCTGGTCTATCCTGAAAGAATGGAGGAAAATTTCAACTCATCCTACGGCCTTACAACCTCGCAGACCCTTCTCCTTGCCCTGACAGCCAAAGGCCTGACCCGAGAAGATGCATACCGGCTTGTACAGCGCAACGCCATGGAAAGCTGGTCGACAAAAGTTCACCTGCGTGAACTGGTGCTGAATGACGAAGAGCTCCAGAAACACTTCACCCCTGAAGAGGTCGCCGACCTTTTCAGCTTTGAAAACATCCTGAAAAAGCTGAAAAACAGCGTCGATATTATCTTCAAACGCAACGGGCTCTAAACCCTGACAGCAAATCCCTGCATCCCTTCTGCTCAGAACTCCGCAACATTATAATTGCGGAGTTCTTGTTTATAACCTCATAAGAGGTAACACTTTCCACATTCATCCCCATTTTTGCCTGATTATTTCAGGCTGAAACTGCCCTATGGCCACTTTTTTTTACAAAAATATTGAACATCTTAATATTATTTACATTTTTGTATTTTTTTATTAATTATTTTATCTTACTTTTGAATTGAACCTTAATTATTAATGCATAATCAACGCGATACAAAAAAAAGGAGGCAAGCCATAACCGGACTCTCAAGTGACCATGATTACCATAAGAGAAACCTCTCTTGCCGTATTCCTGAAACTATAGACAAGTTAAGGAGGTTTATCCTGGAGAGCTTCTCCATCACTGACTCAGCAACAAAAAGTAAGGATCAACATTATGAAAAAAACTGAAACCAAAGGGACTTCATTTTTTTCGGCTTGTTAACATAAACAACATATTTTTTATTGCATAAAAGCGGAAAAACATAAAATTATTTACCTTATTGTATGTTTTTTTTAATAAAATCTCTTATTTTTTAAACGTCCCTTAAATTATTAACCATCAATGATTATGAAATCAGCAACCATAAGCCCCGGCAGGGGTGACTATTTTGCCCGAATCAGGGAAAATATGTCAAAACAAAAAAACTGGAAACTTGGGTTAACCATTTTTGCAGGAAAGATGATCGGACTTTTTCTGGTCCTTTTAGCTATGTCATCGTTTACCGGAATTGTAGGACTGCCTGCTATGGCAGCAGCTCCTGCCTACACTCCTATGGAAACGAATCTGGTTAATTCCATAAACACTGTATGGACTCTGGTAGCTGCCTTCCTGGTATTTGGCATGCAGGCAGGTTTTGTTATGCTGGAAGCTGGTTTTGCCAGAAAACGTGAAACTGTTAACGTATTGATAGAGTGCGTTCTGGATACAGCTATTTGCGGTATCTCATTCTGGGCAATCGGTTATGCCTTCATGTTCAGTGAAGGAAATGGTTTTATCGGGCAGCACTGGTTCTTCCTGCAAGGTGCTCCTAATGCTTATCAAACAACCGGCGTAGCGTTACTGGCACACTGGATATTCCAGTTTGCCTTTGCCGACACAGCTTCTACCATTACTTCCGGCGCGATGATCGGCCGTACCAGTTTCCGTGGGGATATCCTTTACAGTATTGTTGTCACAGCTCTTATTTATCCAATCATTGGTCACTGGGCATGGGGACCTGATGGATTCCTGGCAACAATGGGCAGCAAGGGAAATTTCTTGCCTGAATTAGGCCAGCCATTCCGCGACTTTGCCGGATCAACAGTTGTACATACTATCGGTGGTATGGTTTCGTTAGCTGGAGCTATTGTTTTAGGACCCCGTATCGGGCGCGTCTTCCTGCGTGATGACAAAGAGAGAGGCGGCTTGCCAGCTGCACACAACCTTCCGGTTGCTGTAACAGGCGCATTCCTCTTGTGGTTTGGATGGTATGGCTTTAACCCTGGCAGCACCCTTTCAGCTATGGATGCCATCGGTATTGGTCGTGTGGCTGCAAATACAACACTGGCAGCTTGCGGTGGCGCACTCAGTGCGATGTTCCTTGCTTTTTATGCTGGCGCTTTCAAAGGAAAATTTGATGTCAGCTTTTCGGTAAACGGATTGTTGGGTGGTTTGGTTGCAATCACCGCACCATGCTACTGGGTTTCACCGTTTGGAGCTATCATTATCGGTCTTATTGCTGGTATTCTTGTTTTTTCCGGCATCTACCTGCTTGAATATCTTCGTATTGATGATCCTGTAGGTGCTGTTTCTGTTCATGGTATATGTGGTATCTTCGGCACCTGGGCTATCGGTCTTTTTGCTACTGGTGAGTTCGGAGCTTCTACACCAATTGGCGCTGATAACAGTGCACCTGTAACAGGACTTTTCTATGGAGGAGGATGGGATGTATTCATTGCCCAGTTTATTGGAAATGCAATCATTACATCAGCAACCTTTATTGTAGCACTCATCGTGATGTGGGTAATTAATAAATTACCATATCCATTTAAATTACGTGTTGAGGCTGAAGGTGAAACCGGCGTTGGTGGACTGGATGTTTTTGAGCATGGCGCAGAAGCATATACCAACTGATTGGAATGCATTTGAATGGGAACAGGAACAATTTTTTATCCTGTTTCCATTCAGCTTAAGATCATAAAATGGTAACTTTGTAAGGTTGCATTTTCAAATGCATTAAATTACTAAAATCATATCGATTATGAAAAAAATTGAAGCCATTATAAGGCGCTCCAAATTTGAAGAGGTTAAAGCGGCACTGCACGCCATTGATATCGACTTCTTTTCCTATACCGAATCCTACGGAGTAGGAAATGAAAGAAAGAAGAAAGATGTATTCCGTGGCTCTGCTAATACTGATTATATTTCTCGTTTAACGTTATCAATTGTTGTCCGTGACGTCAATCTTCAGAAAACAGTTGCCTGTCTTTTGAAATCAGCTTATACCGGTGAAGTGGGTGATGGCAAGATCTTCGTCTGGCCTATTGAAGAGTCCTATCGTATCCGTACCGGCGAGAGTGGTGATGATTCCATGTATAACAAGGATTAAGAAGAGCTGCAACACACGATCAATCTCAAGGTTGAACCAGACAAAAGGAGTCTCAGGACTCCTTTTGTGCTTCACAAATCGCCTTCCCTCTACCATCCATTGTAGCAATCAAATATCATCAAAGAATGAGAGCTGTGGACTTGCTGAGGTTGTTCCCTTCAAGCGGTAATCCCGATAAGCATTGATCAGGGCATTGGTAGAACCGTCATGAGTGGTAACCCTGACATCTCCCTGAATTTCAGGAAAAATGGTTTTAGCCAGCTGTTTTCCAAGCTCGACACCCCACTGATCGAAGGAGTTGACCTCCCAGATAATCCCCTGAACAAATACCTTATGCTCATACATGGCAATGAGGCTTCCGAGTGTAAAGGGATTAAGCTCATTGAGAAGAATGGTATTGGTCGGCCTGTTGCCGGGAAATACCTTGTGCGGAAGCAGCTTGCTGAGTTCTGAAGGATCACAACCTGCAGCTTCAAGCTCCTGGCGAACCTCATGTTCCTCTTTGCCTTTCATAAGAGCTTCGGTCTGCGCAAAACAGTTTGCAAGCAGGATATCATGATGCTCCCCTATCGGATTCTGGGATTTAAGCGGCACAATAAAATCTGCTGGAATAAAATCAGGCCCCTGATGCAGTAGCTGAAAAAAAGCATGCTGAGAGTTGGTTCCTGGTTCACCCCAAATCACTGGGCCGGTTGCATACTCCACGGCATAGCCCTGTCGGTTAACCCTTTTGCCGTTACTCTCCATATCAAGCTGCTGAAGATAGGCTGAAAAACGATGCATATACTGATCGTAGGGAATAACGGCGTGAGATGAAACATCAAAAAAATTGTTGTACCAGATACCGAGCACGGCAAGAAGAACAGGGATATTTCGTTCAAGTGGCTCATTCAGAAAATGCTGGTCCATGGCATACGCACCGTCAAGCAGCTCCTGAAAACGGTCAAAACCAAGATAGAGAGCTATGGAAAGTCCTATGGAAGACCAAAGGGAATAACGTCCGCCAACCCAATCCCAGAACCTGAACATGTTGGCTTCGTCAATACCGAATTCGACAACTTTTGCCCGGTTGGTTGAAACTGCAATAAAATGCTTTGCAATATGCGATTCAAGGTGAGCATAGGTTAAAAACCATTCACGGGCACTCATGGCATTGGTCAATGTCTCCTGGGTAGTAAAGGTTTTTGAGGCAATGATAAAGAGTGTGGTTTCCGGATTGAGCTTTTTTACTGTCTCGCTGATATGGGTTCCATCAATATTTGAGACAAAATGTACCTGAAGGCCTCCATGAGCAAAGGGGCGGAGCGCCTCGGTTACCATGCAGGGACCAAGATCTGAGCCACCGATACCAATATTGACGATATCAGTCATCGTTTGTCCTGTGTATCCCTTCCACTTGCCCGATATAACCCTTTCACAGCAGAGCTTCATCTGCTGAAGCACATCAGCAATTTCCCTTGAAACATCAAGCCCGTCAATCTCAAGAGCATAGCCAGGTGGCCTTCGAAGAGCCGTATGCAACACCGAACGGTTTTCTGTAACATTGATTCTCTCTCCATTAAACATCTCACCCCGCATTTTTTCCACTCCTGCACAACGTGCCAGCTCCAGAAGCAGCTCCATGGTATGAGCCGTAATCCTGTTTTTTGAATAATCAAGCATCAGCTCCCCACTGGAGATCGAAAACTGCTCAAACCGGGTAGCATCTTCATGGAATAGCTCCCGCATGTGCAGGTTGTCGATTTTCTGTCTGTGCGACACAAGAGCACTCCATGCTCCGCTTCGTGATAGATCCATATTGTTTATCATTAAAATATTAAGCCGGGTATAACTGGAAAAGAGAATTTTCAATAGGGAATATAATGCAACATCAGCGTCGAACCATCGTTGTTACGTTCAAGACCGATTATTTCAGCGATGCTCCTGATGATATAGACACCTCTACCTGACAGGGTTAAACGATTTACGGGATCAGCAGGATTTGGAAGGTCATCAGGATTAAACCCGGGACCGCAATCCCTGATCGATACTTGAAGCCAGTTGGCGGCAGCAGTAAACCGACACGATACGGTCAAATCATCACGCTCGGCATTGCCATGTTTGACCGCATTGACGTATGCCTCTTTCATGGAAAGCTGAAGTGAGTCGGTAAACGCACGACTATACCCCTCGCACTCTGAAAAGTTCAGAATAAAATCATAGAGTGTGTTGTATTCCGAGTATCTGCCGGACAAAACAATTTCACTATGCTTCATCTGATGGGTACCGTAACAAAATGGTTGTACGACGCTGCAGCCACATGGACAAAGTGGAATACAACAACTTTTTCCTTCATTTTTTAATACAAAGCTCAAAACATCCTAATATTTTATTACTTATTTGTATAATTTTATGATTTATCTATATTGTAAGGATGGTTATCTTAAAGATGCGAAAGTTTTTTTAAGGGATCAAACACAATAAAATGAGTGATCACACACAACTGAAAGAAACAGAAACAGGAGTAACGCAATGAAAAAAACAGCAAAACTTTTAAGCCTTGCCGTCGCATTGTTTGCGGGATTAGGCGGTACAGCTCAAGCAGCGGACGGGTTTAAAATCGGCGCCGATGTAGTCAGCAGCTACGTATGGAGAGGCAGCGATATCGGTGATTCACCAGCAATTCAGCCTTCAGTGACATACACATTCCCTGGCAGCGGAGTTATTGTTGGAGCATGGGGTTCCTATGCTTTCACTAATAATGGCCTCGGAAGGTACAAGGAAGCCGATCTTTATGCAACCCTACCTCTCGGACCTTTCAGTGCAACTTTAACTGATTATAATACAAATTCTTACGGAAGAGCATTTGATTATACCACTTCAGGCCCAAATACACTTGAGGCAAGCGTAGGCTATGAAAAAGACGATCTCAGCCTGCTTGGAGCTATTAATATCGGTGGCGTTGATTATAATCATGCGAAATATTTAGAGGCTGGTTACAAGTTCTCCAGCAAAGATGGCTACACAGCAAAAGCGGTTATCGGCGCAGGCAACGAGGTAGAGTATGCTGCCGGCATGGGAACAGGCTTTAAAATCGTTAATCTTGGAATTTCCGTTTCAAAAGACAGATTCACCGGTGCCTATATCTACAACCCTGATACCGAAAAATCAAACCTTGTCTTTACAGCATCGTTCTAAGACAATATTCCCTTCCCTGTTCTTTCTTTCCGTTAGGTTACAATATGAAAAAAGGAGCCCGCAAAGGCTCCTTTTTTTTATATTGTCGGTCGGTCTATATATCAGCTTCGTAAATAACATACTCCTTGTAAGGCGTCCCCCCGATAACCTTTGCCAGCTTGCTCATAGCCTCGTTAGCTTTGAGCACCCAGCTCATCTCACTGGCAAACACACCGTGTTTTCCTCCGTAATCGGCAATCTCGGTGTTGAGTATACTGTCGACTCCCTTGTTACGGTATTCCGGCAGCACACCCATCGTAATGGTACGAACCATGGTAATATTGCGACTGTACCAGAGATATTTCAGCAGGCCAATGGGTGAAAAAGGATTGCCGTTAACATGTTTCAATGCCTGATTAACATCGGGCAGAGAGAGTGAAAAACCGACAGTTCTCTTGTTCCGATCCTCGACAAAATAAATGTAATGGGGATTTGCAAGCGGCTTAAGGCTTTTGGCAAGAAAATTGAACTCCTTGTCGGTCATGGGAACGAAGCCCCAGTTTTTCTCCCATGCCTTGTTGTAAATGTCTCGAATACGTTCTATTTCCCCATCAAAGTCCTTCATGTTCATGATCCGTACCGTCAGTCCTTCCTTTTTCTTGACATGCTCCGCAATACGTCGCAGACGAGAAATATCGATAAGTTTTTGATCGATGTACCATGCAAGCAGTTCCTGGCCAATATGGTGCCCATAGTTCAAAGCCAGATCATTGTAATAAGGAGGATTGTAGAGCATCAGAAAGACCGGAGGGCTGTCATATCCTTTTGTAAGCATACCGCACTGGTCGTTCATTGATGGAGTGATCGGGCCGCGCATGGCATTAAGCCCCTTCGCTTTCAGCCATTTCGCCGCAGCATCAAAAAGTGCATTGGCAATACCCTGATCATTGACACACTCAAAAAAGCCCCAGAACCCAACCTTATCGCTGTGCACCTGATTGTGCCGCCGGTTTTCAATTGCAGCAATAGTTCCCGCCATAACCCCATCTTTCCATGCCGTAAACATAGCGAGAGAGGCATGATCATACAAGGGAAACACTTTCGTATCAAGTGTCTTCATATAATCATCAATAACCGGCGGAACCCAGTTTTTATTGAGCTCCGGATCATTGCGGTAGATCTGCCATGCAAACTTGATAAACTGCTTACGTTCCTTTTTGTCTCTGACCTGCCGGATCTCGATAGTCATAAAGGGTTTTTAGTTGATAAGTTTATGAATGACCGCAGCCCCTTCACGAAGCATTCGTTCAGTCTCTCCCCATGAAAGGCACTCATCGGTTATGGATACTCCGTATCGGAGTTTATCCGGATCCTCAGGGAATGGCTGATTGCCGCTACAAATGTTGCTCTCAATCATAACGCCAACAATACTCTTGTTGCCATCAGATTTCTGCTTTAAGATGTCCTCCCATACCTTAAGCTGCTGCTCATGTTTTTTCCCGGAATTGGCATGGCTGCAATCAACAAGAAGCGACTGTTCAAGACCACCCTTTTCAATCCATGACTCAGCAAGCGCAATACTCTCTGCATCATAATTCGGTTTATCGCCGCCACGAAGCACAAGATGCCCGAAGGGATTACCTTTGGTAGTAATGACACTGCTGTGGCCTTCCTGATCAATACCAAGAAAACTGTGCGGATGCATTGCTGAACGAATTGCATCGACAGCCACATTAAGCCGCCCATCCGTCGAGTTCTTGAACCCGACAGGCATGGAGAGGCCACTTGCCATCTGACGATGAGTCTGAGACTCAATAGTCCTTGCACCGATAGCAGCCCAGCTGACAACATCAGCGACATACTGCGGGGTTATCGGATCAAGAAATTCTGTTGCAGCCGGCAGTCCGATGGCATTGATGTCAAGCAGAAGTTTTCTGGCATAGTAGAGCCCGTGAACAATATCATAGGTGTCATCAAGATGAGGATCATTGATAAACCCTTTCCAGCCAACAGTGGTACGTGGCTTTTCAAAGTAGACACGCATCATGATACACAGATCATTCTGCAGCTCAGTGCGCAATGCCGACAGTTTGGTAGCATAATCAAAGGCTACATCGGTATCATGTATCGAGCAAGGCCCGACAATCACCAGCATTCTTGCATCCTTGCCGGTCAATATATTTTCAACTTCACGACGTCCTGCAATAACAGTACCGGCAATCTTTTCATCCACAGGAAGCTTCTCCTTGAGATCCCTTGGGGAAGAGAGGCGGATAATTCGTGAAACTCTTAAATCATGTAACTGTTCCATTTCTCGTTCCTAACAATAATATCATCATAGAAATTAATAGGATGCAAGATAAAAAAAACCTCAATATATAATCAGCATCGATGCCTATAAATTCCTGTGATAATCAATTCCGCTTGAATCACGTTTAACGCACACAACTTTTAAAGCTCTTGTTTTTTTTAATCTCATAGCCTGAAAAAAGAAATATATTATAACAGTAAAGTATGAAAGTGCAAAAAACGGGTATTATCCGCATCGGCGGTCTCGTTGCATGTAAATTACACGTAATCAATAATCAAAAAAGAATATGAACGTACTGATCACTGACGGTATTGATCCACAATGCGGTCAAATCCTCTCTCAAAACGGTTTTGACGTAACCGAAATACCGAAAATCAGTAAAGAAGAACTCAAAAACATCATAGGTGGCTTTGAAAAGCTTATCGTCAGAAGCGCCACAAAAGTAACCGCTGAAATTATTGAGTGCGGCACCAATCTCAAGCTTATCGGAAGAGCAGGAGCAGGGGTCGACAATATCGATATCGAAGCTGCAACACGCAACGGCATTATCGTGATGAACACACCCGGAGGAAACACGATTTCCGCAGCAGAACATACCTGCGCCATGATTCTCTCAGCCGCGCGCCGCATCCCTCAAGCCACAGCTGATTTAAAAAAAGGCAACTGGAATAAAAAAATGTTTACCGGCGTCGAACTTGAAGGTAAAACCCTTTCAATTATCGGCCTTGGAAAAATCGGACGAGAGGTAGCATCCCGCATGCAGGCGTTCGGTATGAACACCATCGCCTACGACCCCATGATCCCGGACGAGTTTGCCACACATCTCAATATTGAACTTCTCCCCCTGCATGAAAATTTCATGCGCGCTGATGTTATCACCATCCACTCCTCACTGAACGAATCAACTCGTAATCTGGTCTCAAAAGATACGCTTGACCTGATGAAGCAGGGAGTTATCATTGTCAACTGCGCCAGGGGAGGAATCATTAATGAAGCGGACCTTGCTGAAGCAATAGAGTCTGGAAAAGTTTCCGCCGCCGCACTTGATGTTTTTGAAACAGAACCGGTCAACCCCGACAATCCTCTTCTTAAACTCAATGCTGTTATTGCAACGCCGCATATTGCAGCATCCACGAATGAAGCGCAGGAAAAGGTTGCCATTCAGATAGCTGAACAGATTGTTGAATGGAAGCAAAAAGGAAAGCTCGAAGGCGCTGTCAATGCTTCAGCTGTTGAACTGGCCCAGGCACCCGGAGTACGCTCATATCTGACGCTTGCCGAAAAACTTGGAGCTACACTTGCACAGATGGCCCCACTTGAAGCCAACAAAATGACGATCAGAACTTCAGGTGAATTCCTTCAAAAATTCAGTGAAGTCATTACAGCCGCAGCGCTGAAAGGGTTTCTCGATGTCCGGCAGTCAAAAGATACCAACTATATCAACGCATTTACCATGGCAACAGAGTGCGGTATCAGCCTTGACCAGAAGTTTGAAAAGGAAAATCCCGACTATACCAATCTTATCCGCATTGAGCTTGAAAACGGAACAACAAAACGCATGATAGGCGGAACTGTCTTTGGCGACAAAGAGGTGCGGATTGTGATGTTAGACCAGTTTCTTGTTGAATTCAAGCCGGAAGGCAACATTATTATTTACAACAATATCGACAAGCCCGGGGTCATCGCCAATGTCACCCAACTGCTTTTGCAGCATAACTTGAATGTTGCCTATGTGGCACTCTCAAGAGATGAGGAGAAAAAAGTCGCCATGACAGCAATTGTTGTCGATGGTGATGTGACTCCGGAACTGCTGGATGAAATCAGCAATGTCAATGGAGTGAAACTCGTCAATCTTGTGTCGCTCTGAAATCAGGAAATAATGATTAGTAAAAAAACCTGCCTAGACGGCAGGTTTTTTTATTTATGTAAAAGATAACTTACTTCGCCTTGGCAAAATCAATACAGAGCCACTTATCTTCATAAGATGCTCCGGTTGACTCCATGCCGGCAAGGAAAATCGGCAGTGCTACAATCTTCTGGTAATCACCAATACGGATAGTAAGATCATCGCCAAGCTTGAGGATTTTCGGCTCAAGACCCATGTTCTCCATAAACGGCAATCTCACACGAACCTTGTAGTGTCCATCAGAAACCTTCTTGATATCAATCGGATTTTCCGAGAAGAAAATATCAAGCGGATTAAGATCTCCATAAACTTTTTCGCCTACCCTGCGAAGCATCGCTACACCGACAACCTCATCATCAAACAACGGTACTTCGGTAATGGGAATAGGAGCAAAAGCTTCCTGGATCTGCTCGATATATTTCTGCTGAATAGCACGCCACTTCTGGAAATAAGGATCAGGGCTCTGATCAGGCATGACACGGTTGATGGTAATCCTGTCAACGGTAATGCCGTAAAGGTTAAGATAGGTCAAGGCACGCATCGACTCCTTGATTACCATCTTTTCAGGATTCATGACAAGGCGCATGGTGGTTTTGGAGCTGTCGGCCAGCAGATCAATAATCCCTTCTGTTGAAGAGAAAAGGTTGTCTACCTTGTCATAAACCTCCACAGGAGCTACAAAATCGTTTATTTTACTGATTTTCTTTGAAAGAGGTCTGATAACCGGTTTTACCATGAACTTTTCAACATTGCGGATAAGCTTAATAAACCATCCAAAAGTTTCAGGCAGGGAGAGAAGACGAAGAGTTTCCCCGGTAGGAGCACAGTCGACAACCAGCAAATCGTATTCATTCTGTTCATTATAACGCTTGATATAGGAGAGCGAAAAGAGCTCTTCCATACCTGGAAGCACACCCATTTCCTCAGCATAAACACCTTCAATACCACGTGATTCCATAAGGTGAGCGAAGTGTTCTCTTACAACATCCCAGTTTAGATTGAGATCACCAAAAACACTGACTTCCTGACCCCAAAGATTTTCAGCAACCTTTACCGGTGAAGGTCCTAACTGAATATCAAGCGAGTCGCCCAGACTGTGTGCCGGATCGGTAGACATAATAAGGGTCTTGTAGCCCATATCTGCTGCTCTGAGCGCTGTGGCTGCAGCAACAGAAGTTTTACCAACACCACCCTTACCGGTGAAAATGATATTACGCATACGTTTTAATGATTCTTATTTTAAGAATTATTGAATGAATAAAGCGGCTTTCTACCTGCCACTATTCTCCGTCAGTTGAGCAACTTGAAAAGGCTTAAGATAATAAAATTATCTTTTAATGGAACATCGTGAAAAACAATTACTTATTGAAAAGAAGAAGCAGCGGAAGAATCTCGCTAACGTCTGCGTTTACGGGAGTGACGTGCAGAGCTCTCTTTTTTAGCTTTATGACCTCTCGCCCTCTGAACGCTCTTTATCCCCCTTGAGTGCCGGGATGAAATACGCGACCGTTTCGATACTACCTCTCTTTCAATCTTGAGATGCTGACCGGCAACGATACCACTCCTGTGGCTAAGGTGGTTCAACTCTGTGATACGCCCAACAGTAGTGCCATACTTTCTGGCAATCGATGAAAGAGTTTCATGCCTCCCGACCCTGTGGCTCTCAATCTTTTTCCTTACACCAATACCTCGCTCCTCATCATTCTGCACTGAGTTGCGGTTTTCGGTTCCACCAAAAACAATGAGCTTCTGACCGGGAGTAACTTCAGGATCTTTCAGGTTGTTCCATACAATAAGCTGGCTGATATAGGTGCGATACATCCTTGCAATCGAGCCAAGGTTTTCACCCTGCTGCACAATATGAGTCTTCTCTGCCTGTTCTGCTGCACCCTGAGCTCCACCGCCGCCGCTGAAACTTTCAACCCGGGCAAGAAGCTGCTCGCGTTCCACAGCTCCTGGCGACTTATATGCATAAATCTCCTGCTCCCTCTTCTGGAACTGAGCGATATATTGTTTTGGCAGTCTGATAACACTGCCATTGCCGTTATAACCGGCAGCAGGAATAATACCAAGCTTGTACTGAGGATTAAGAAACTGGAGATCACGCATCGGCACACCGATGGTCTCATTAATCTGATCAAACGAGAGCATGCGGGTGGTTCTCAGCGTGTCGATATCATGATAGAGAAATCCCGGCTCTACCGGACGGATGTTGTGTTCATTATAATAGTTCATGATATAGTTCACCGCAATAAATGCCGGTACATACCCTTTGGTTTCTGCAGGAAGGTAGTCCCAGATTGCCCAGTAATTCTTTATGCCTCCAGCCCTTCTGATCGCCTTGTTGACATTCCCCGGACCGGAATTATAAGCAGCAAGGGTAAGGAACCAGTCACCATAAATATTATAGAGATCCCTTAAATATCTGCATGCTGCCACCGTAGCCTTCTCCGAATCATAGCGATCCTCAATAAAAGATGATGACTGCATGCCGTACATTTTTCCAGTTCCATACATAAACTGCCATAATCCTTTAGCTCCAGCAGGAGAGACCGCAGTTGGATTAAGGGCAGATTCAACAATGGCGAGATACTTCATCTCAAGAGGAATATTGTAGGTATCAAGTTTTTCCTCAAACAGAGGAAAATAGATTTTCGTCAGTCCAAGAATTTTAGCTGTAAGATTTCGCTTGTCGACAGCATAAATCCTGATAAACCCTCTCACATGATCATTATAGACAAGATTGAACGGGGTTTTGTGCGCCAGCAGGGCAATCCTTGATGCATAGACTGAATCACTGTACTGAGGTACAAAATTAGCAGGAAATCCAAACTTTTCACCCTCTTTCGAAGTAGCCGAAAAGTGTTCATCCTTGAAGTAGGTCGCATTGACAAGACTGTCAAGAATATCTGAAACCGATGACTTGGGGATGGCTCCCCTGATAGCTGTAACTGAATCCGCCGCATGAATTGGCAGTTCTGAAAACTGAAAAAGAAGTGTTAACGACAACACCCTCAATATCGTAAAAGCACTCCTGAATAGCTGTTGCACCTCATGAGTGCCAGGAGAGAGTTCGACCCCCCTGCTGTCCACCCGTGCACAACGGTTATTGGAGATAGCCTTATTATAAGTCCTTATTTTCACAAGCGGCACATTCATTAAAAGAGGAAATAGTAACAGATCCATGCTGAATCAGCAAAAATCAACCTTGAAAAAGTAACAATAAAAACCGTTCCTGACTAATACAATAATCTTTCACATCAATAATGACTGATTACACCAACCTCAGTAGGTAACTTTCCACAGGAAAAGTCCGCTTGCCTGGGCGGGTTTAAGTGAATTCGACAGAACTCCTGCATCAAGCATTCTGATAAACTCTTCGACTGAAAGAGTACCCTTTCCAGCGCTGATCATGGCATCAACAAGATAGCGCACCATACTCCTTAAAAAGCGGTTTGCTGATATCTGAAATACCAGATATCGGTCGTACCGGTACCATTCAGAGAGCTTTACACTGCAGATTCGTCCGGGATTATCCCGGTCTTCCTTTGAAAAAGCAGAAAAATCGTGAGTTCCTACAAGAGAGGTTGCAATCTCCTGCATGACTTCAATATCTGGCTTTCCAAATGAACACCCTGCAAACCGGCCATATATCGCTGATGGCTCCTCCAGAAGAAAATAGCGGTACTCTCTCTCTCTGGCACTGTGCCGTGCATGAAATTGGGGAGATACCTCCACCGGGTCACTTATCCTGATGCTCTTCGGCAAAACCGAATTCAGTGAATGAACCATTCTGGGAAGCTCCATGGTGGAAGCGCTGTGAAAGTTTGCGGCCTGAGCCTTTGCATGAACCCCCTTGTCGGTTCTCCCTGCTGCTGCAAGAGAGATGTTCTCCTGCAGAATCATCCCGAGTGCGGCTTCAATCGCCCCCTGTACCGTCACAATCCGACCGGCTTGCCTCTGCCATCCAGCAAAGGAAGTACCATCATATTCAATGGTAATCCTGATGTTCTTCATAAGAGAATAAATATCTTTGTACGTTGATTACTCTATAATAGTTATCTTCACATTTTCTTCCTGATTAACAATAATATCACAAGTTGCAGATAACTCACCTTGCATCGCTTCTCCAGGCACTGAAAACCCTGGATAAGCCTTTACCCGTAAGCTCCTACACTGTTCCCGGTATCTGGACCGGAAAAAACGGTGTCGAACAGGTAAACCCTCCGGAATACTTCGGACACATTATTGAAGAGATCCTCAATAACAGCACACGCCTCGACTCTCCCTCCGACAATGTGGACTGGCGAAAAGGTGCAGTAGTATACAATCTCTTTATCCGTCTCACCACAGCGTTTGACCATAACAGCGATGGCACAATCGACACTGAACCCCTTGCATGCGGTTTCAGGGAAACTGGCACCCTGCTGAAAGCCATTGCGCTTCTGCCGTATATAAAAAATCTCGGTGCAAATACCGTCTATATTTTACCGCTCACGGAAATTGGCTCTCAAAGCAAAAAAGGATCCCTCGGCTCTCCTTATGCCGTTAAAAACCCACGAAAGCTTGACCCCATGCTCGACGAGCCAGCTCTTGGCTTAAGTGCAGAGATTTTGCTCAAGGCTTTTGTGGAAGCTGCTCATCTGCTTGATATACACGTTGTACTGGAGTTTGTTTTCAGAACAGCATCAATGGACAGTAGCTGGATAAAAGCGCACCCGGAGTGGTTCTACTGGATTCGGGACAATGAGAGTACCCGCAACTACGGGCCACCCCACTTCGATCCCGATACACTGCGTTGGATTCATGAAGTGGTAGAGCGCCACGAGATGCACAACCTGCCCGCTCCCTCTTCCGAGTACCGTGAACAGTTCGTCTCACAGCCGGTAAGTGTCATTGAAAAAGAGGGTACCATCCATGCTACCACCGGGGATGGTACCCCGTGCCGCATTGCAAGCGCATTTTCCGACTGGCCTCCCGATGACCGGCAGCCACCATGGACTGATGTAACCTATCTGAAAATGCATAACAATGATAGCTTTAACTACATTGCCTACAATACCATCAGGATGTACGACAGTGCACTTGAAAATCCGGAGAACTTCAATACAGCACTTTGGAATGAGATTGCTGACATCATTCCAAGCTATCAGAAGCTTTATGACATTGATGGTGCAATGATTGATATGGGCCATGCCCTGCCCTCCGAGCTGAAACAAAATATTGTACGCAAGGCCCGTGAAAACAACCCGGAGTTTGCCTTCTGGGATGAAAATTTCAGCCCGACCCCTGAGGTACGCAATGAGGGCTTCAATGCCTGCTTCGGCTCCCTTCCTTTTGTAATCCATGATATTGTCTTTATCCGTGGATTATTGAACTACCTGAACAAAACCGGTGTGGCACTCCCCTTTTTTGGAACCGGCGAAAATCACAACACCCCGAGAGTCTGTTTCCGTTACCCCCGAGAGGAAGCAGGAAGAAACCACTCAATCTTTATATTTACCCTGAGCGCCATACTGCCAACCATACCTTTTCTGCAATCAGGCATGGAACTCTGTGAATGGTATCCGGTCAACCTCGGATTGAATTTCACAGAAGAGGATCGGGCTCTCTATCCATCTGACAAGCTTCCCCTCTTCAGCCCATACAGCTATGACTGGGAAAAAAGCAACAATCTTCGCCCACTGAACAGTTATATCGCCAGGATCCTTGAGATCCGGAAGCGCTATCTCGATCTGGTACTGTGCGGAGAGAGAGGATCAATAACCATTCCCTACGTATCCGAGCCAGAACTTTTTGCTGTTATGAGAAAATCCGGAAACAGTTCACTACTCTTTATCGGGAACAGCAATCTTTATTATACCCGAAGCGGCACGCTGGAATTCAGCATGAACAACATCGAGATGCTTGACCTGATCAGTGAAACAACCTGGACGATCAAGGATCACAAGCTTGAAGTGTGCTGCAAACCAGGCGAATGCATGCTCTTTGAACTTCCACCCGAGCTTTGAATAATAATTTTTCACTAACCAAACCTTAATCCCATTATGTCTATCCTCATTGTCGGTTCATTAGCCTTTGATGATATCGAAACCCCTTTTGGACAATCTTTTGATACCCTTGGCGGATCATCCACCTACATTGCTCTTTCGGCAAGCTATTTTACCGACCAAGTAGAGTTAGTCGGTGTGGTTGGCTCGGACTTCGAGGATAAACATTTCGATCTTCTGCATTCGAGAAACATCGACACCAAAGGAATTAAAAAAGTGGAGGATGGAAAAACCTTCCGCTGGGCTGGCCGCTATCATTACGATATGAACACCCGCGACACGCTCGACACCCAGTTGAACGTTTTTGCAGATTTCGATCCTCATGTACCAGAAGAGTACCGCGACGCTGAATTTGTCTGCCTTGGCAATATCGATCCTGAGCTGCAGCTCAAGGTGCTTGATCAGATCAGCAAACCAAAACTGGTCATCTGCGACACCATGAATTTCTGGATTGAGGGAAAACCCGCAGAGCTTAAAAAAACCCTTGAACACGTTGATATCTTCATTATCAACGACAGTGAGGCAAGAATTTTAAGCGGCGACCCTAATCTTGTGAAGTCAGCCCGTATTATACGCGCCATGGGACCGAAAACCCTGATCATCAAAAAAGGGGAACATGGTGCTCTTCTCTTTACCGACAACGGCATCTTTGCCGCCCCGGCTTTCCCGCTCGAATCCATTTTTGACCCAACCGGAGCCGGGGATACTTTCGCCGGAGGCTTTATCGGCCACCTTTCACGATGTGGAAACATCAATGATCTTGAAATGCGCAAAGCGGTTCTCTACGGCAGCGCCATGGCCAGTTTCTGTGTTGAACAATTCGGTACCGAAAAAATTGCTGCGCTCAACATGCTTGAAATAGAAGACCGCTACCAGAGCTTCCGTGAACTTTCACGAATAGACGAATAAAAATTACTGGTACAGGAGAGAACCACAGAAAAGTTCAGAAGAAACGAAAAGAAACATTTTAAGAACAAAAAGATGGATCAGCTCAACCTGCTTGATTACAGTTTCATTATCGGATACCTTCTCCTGACCCTTTTTATCGGCCTGTGGTTCTCTTCGCGTGCTTCAGAAAATGTCGATGAGTTTTTTCTTTCCGGACGCAAACTGCCCTGGTGGATTGCCGGCACCGGAATGGTAGCAACAACCTTTGCCGCCGATACCCCGCTGGCCGTTGCAGGATTTGTAGCCAAAAACGGCATAGCCGGCAACTGGGTATGGTGGACATTTGTATCGGGAGGCATGCTCACCGTCTTCTTTTTTGCCAGATTATGGCGACGCGCCGAAATCCTTACCGACCTTGAATTTATAGAGCTGCGATACAGTGGCAAGGCGGCCAGATTTCTGCGTGGATTCAAGGCACTCTATTTCGGCCTCTTTATCAACGCCGTCATCATCGGCTGGGTCAACCTCGCCATGTTCAAGATCATTAAGATTATGGTACCGGAGCTGAACCCAGTATGGAGCATTGTTGCACTTGTCCTCCTTACCACCTTTTACTCAGGGCTATCCGGCCTTTGGGGAGTCTCCATTACCGATGCGGTTCAGTTTGTCATCGCCATGACAGGTTGTATCATCCTTGCCGTCCTTGCAGTGCAATCCCCGGTAGTAATCTCTGCGGGTGGCCTTGCAAAAGCGCTCCCGGGATGGATGTTCGACTTTTTCCCCTCATTCACTTCTGGAGAGAGCACCTCTGTTACGGGTGCTGCGGCCCTTCCCTTTGCCTCTTTTGCCGCCATGGCCTTTGTACAGTGGTGGTCATCCTGGTATCCTGGAGCTGAACCAGGTGGAGGCGGCTATATTGCGCAGCGCATGATGAGCGCCAAAAACGAAAAACACTCACTTCTTGCAACACTCTGGTTTACCGTGGCTCACTACTGCCTGAGGCCATGGCCATGGATCATTGTCGGTCTGGTAAGCCTTGTCATGTTTCCCCATCTTCCGCTCAACCAGAAAGAGGATGGCTTTGTCTACGTCATGAAAGCTGTCCTGCCACCCGGACTTAGAGGTCTCTTGATCGCCGCTTTTCTTGCCGCCTACATGTCAACGCTCTCAACCCACCTGAACTGGGGCACAAGCTATCTTATCAACGATTTCTACAAACGGTTTCTGAAAAGGGATGGAGATACAAAACACTATGTCACTATTTCCAAGATTACCACATTCCTGACCGCAGCCTTTGCCCTCTACATTACCTTCTTTGTGCTCGACACCATAACAGGCGCATGGGAGTTTATTATCCAGTGCGGGGCAGGTACCGGCTTTGTGCTTATTCTCCGCTGGTTCTGGTGGCGACTCAATGCCTGGTCGGAAATCACCTCGATGATTACTCCTTTTGCGGTTTTGTCGTGGCTGAAATTGTATACTGCCATTACTTTTCCCTTTTCAATTTTTATAATTGTCGGCATTACCATAGCTGTAACCCTCATTGTCACCTTTCTGACACCACCAACTGAAACAGCACAACTCGAAACATTCTACCGAACCACCAGAGTCGGAGGAGTGCTGTGGAATAAAATTTCAAAAAACCTGCCCGATGTGAAATCCGACACCGGATTCACCATGCTTTTTGTTGACTGGGCACTGGGAATCATTATGATCTATGCAATCCTTTTCGGCACAGGGAGAGTTATATTTGGTGATCTTTTTCAGGGTCTCCTCTTTCTCGGCACCGGTTGTATTGCCGGAGCACTCATCTTTGCAGACCTCAACCGCAGGGGCTGGAACAACCTGAACTGATTACAACAACATGGCCAGACCAACTCTTATCCTCGCCTCGCAATCCCCGAGACGAAAAGATATACTCTCTTTAATGCAGATTTCTTTTGAAACTGTGGCCGTAGAGACAGAGGAAATTATTGACACAGCACTCTCCATTGAAGATAACGTCACAAAAATTGCCTTGTTGAAAGCTGAAGCTACCGCCGCCCTGATCGCACAACATAACCGCAAAACAGTTATTCTCGCTGCTGATACCGTAGTAACAAAAGGAAACCAGATCCTTGGAAAGCCTTCAGGATTCGATGATGCATTCATGATGCTCAAAAGCCTTCAGAACCGTTCACACCGGGTCTATACCGGTTTTGTACTGCTTTTCGGCGATAAAAGCTACACAGAGTGTGTATCGACCACCGTTGAATTCGAGCCGATCTCCGACAACGAAATCAAGCGCTACCTTCTCTCCGTGAAGCCCTACGACAAGGCCGGGGCTTATGGTATTCAGGATCCTCTGATGGCCTGCTATATCAAACGTATTGAAGGCTGCTACTATAATGTTGTCGGGCTCCCGCTCTCAAGGGTGTGCAAGGCGTTGAAACCCCTTTTATCCTGATAACCGATCATAAGGAGACCGTGCAACAAGCAGCCACAGAACAACCGGTCCTTGTGATTCTTGGCCCAACGGCTTCAGGCAAATCGGCTCTCGCTCTGAAGGTGGCGAATGAGAGCGGCGCTGAAATCATCTCTGCCGATTCGCGCCAAATCTACCGAGAAATCACTATCGGTGCGGCCAAGCCCTCAGAAGAGGCGCTTCGAGAGGTGAAGCATCATTTTATCAATGAAAAAAATATCGGCGATCCCTTCACCGCCGGTGACTTTGCTGCAGAAGCGATAAAGAGGATCCACGAAATTCACAGTAGGGGAAAAAAAGCCATCATTGCTGGAGGCTCAACCCTCTACCTTCAAGGAGTGCTTGAGGGCTTCGCTGACCTGCCTCCGGCAAATCAGGCAATCAGAACACGACTGCTTGAAGAGCTTGAAAGGGAAGGAAAAGCGAGACTTTATGAAAAACTGCTGAAGCAAGACCCAGTGCAGGCAGCAACCCTCGACCCCACAAAGAGCCAGCGCCTGATCCGCAGCCTTGAGATCATTGAAATTACCGGCTTAAGCGTTACTGAGTTGCAGGCACGAGGAAAAAAAGCGCACAGCGGCCTCACGTTTATGACCACCGGCCTTTCCATGCCCCGCGAAAAGCTCTACAAACGCATCAACCAGCGCACAGAGGAGATGCTTGAGGCCGGACTTTGCGATGAAGCGGCAATGCTGTATGAAAAATATCGGCCAATGCTTCAGCACCAAAAGCTATCAGCGCTGCAATCGGTGGGATATCAGGAGCTGTTTCAATATTTCGACGGGTTGATCGACTATGCAACTGCCGTCGAGCTAATTAAGCAGCATACGCGCAATTATGCAAAACGGCAGATGACTTTTTTTAAAAACAGGCTAAGGGTTGAGTGGGGGGAGAGTTCTGAGTGCTGGGGATATAACCCTTTGTCATGCTGAAGTTATCGAGGAAGATACGCCAGCGACACCTTGTCTTGTATTTTGAAAATAGAGTTGTAATATTACTGTACTCAGAGATGTAATTCCTTGAGAGCTGAAGAACGTGCTGAGCAGAGCTGGGTACTGAGGATATAACCTACAGATGAGCAAACGATGTCCGGGAGCACGATAATAACAAACCGGGCTTTCATTTTACACTTTATTTACTTAACATGCCCCTGCGATGAAACTGAACAGCTATCACATAAAATAGATTCTCGGTTAATATCGCAGGGAATGTTCAAGGATCACGACTGCGCCATGACCGGTATAGCCAAATCGATATTCATAAAATCACCCCAACCCATTCAACCAAACTCCCATGTCTCAGGAACAAGCCAATGCATTCCTCGAACGGATGAAGAGTGATGAACCCTTTCGTAATGCTGTTAAAGGGGATGGAAGATATCGAGACGAAAATGGCCTATATCAATCGGCAGGGATTCACCTTTACTGCAGATGAACTTGAGATGGCTGAGCACACCGGAGCATAGTGTGCCACCTCTACCGGAGTAAAGTGTGCCAGCGATTCCGGAGCAATATGTGCCACCCGTACCGGAGAATAGTGTG
>JABDHK010000023.1 GCA_012972835.1 Chlorobiaceae bacterium
CAGGGAACACTTCCTGCAACAACCTACAGCCCTGAAGGCCAAATAAACACAAATTCGGCTTCAATTATTAATGAAGCATCTGCAAGGGCAAGCGGGGATTCAGCGATATCCAGCACAGTCTCTACGTTAAGCACAACCGTTTCAGGGCATACGACAACCCTATCGACATACGGGTCGTCTATAAATGGACTTCAGGCGTTGTATGGCGTAAAGCTTGACGTTAACGGGTATGTGTCTGGGTTTGTCATGAATAATGGCAGCAATTATTCGACGTTCAAGATAAATGCGGACGACTTTGAAATAATAAAACCAGGTGCAACGTCAGCAACCTTTCAGGTTGAAGGCGGTCAAGTGAAGATTAACGGCCAATTACTGATTTCTGGCAGTACTGGAACCACCCAGATATCAACAGGAGCAGTTACAGGGATAGCCTCCGCCTACACAGCGGGAACGCTGTTGAATAGCGATGGCTCTACACTTACTGCTCAAAGCGTTAATTACACAAACGTCACCGGAAATGTTTTAATTCAGTTCTGCTGCACGATTAATGGCACGATTCCTACCGAATTACAGCCTTCCCCGAATCTCTTTATCGTAATAGACTCGACAACTATTTATCAGTGCCCATGCTTATTCACAGTCACAGGGAGCACCATTAATGTAAGCGGACAGCTTACTTTCTCTACTTTACTCCCAGGAGGAGCAAATTCTTTTTACTTAAATATACAGACTACGTGTTCCAACCGATCATTAACAATCATTGAACTAAAGCGATGAATTATATCGTCTACAAGACGGCGACGGGAGAAATCTTAAGGACAGGGCAATGCCCTGGGCCCGTAACGATAACCGCGTATGATGAAAATAAGATGCCATACGAAAAGCTGATAAATGAAGGGCAGCACTCACAGCAAGCTCGTTCCGGAGAAAGCGTTATTGAAGGGATTGCCAATGATGAGAAACAATACATAAAAGACGGTATTGTCACTGATTACACGGCAGATCAACTCATTGCAAAATCCTCTGTACCGTACGGCTATGAGTGGGATATAAAAATCATGTCTGCTGTCAAAAAGCTGTCTGACGATGAAATAGTTAGATACCTCGCAACTCAAGCAAGATCAACAAGAGATAAACTACTATCCGATTGCGAGTGGACACAGACAAATGATCAAGTGCCAGAAACTAAAAAAAAGTGGGTTCCCTATAGGCAAGCATTAAGAGATTTGCCAGCTCAATCCGGATTTCCACTTGAAATTGTATGGCCGGAGAAGCCAGAATGAGCGCATATTATCCGGAAAAGCTTAAGGGTTCGTGGGATTTCGCAAAAGGAATCATAGAGAAGGCTACACAGTATGGCGTCTATTCCATTGAGCAAGTCGAAGAAAAGGTGCTTAATCTGAAATGGTGTTTATGGTGTGGTGAAAAATCCGCAGTAGTCACTGAAGAATGGATAGGCGATTTAGGCAGGTGCGTGACAATAAATTTTGCTGGCGGGGATATATCAGAACTCTTGGTAATGTATGAAAATATTGAACTCGCAGCGCGTTCTGCAGGATGTGTAAAAATTTTCATCTCAGGACGGTCTGGGTGGAAGCGAGTTTTCAGAGACAAGGGGTTTAAGGACGAAAACTTAATAGGAAAAGAATTATGAGCAAAGGCGGAAGTACGACACAAACCCAGCAAACAACCATAGATCCTGCTGTGCAGGCTCAGTGGAACAATATTTATGGCATGGCGAGTAATGCAGCGAGTACGCCATACAGTTACACAGCACCCCTTGCTGCTCCGTTAAGCTCCGCTCAGAATCTCGGCATATCGAATGCTACGACGAACGCCAATAATGCGCAGAACGTTAATGGGTATGGCCTATTATCAGGCCTAATGGGTCAGAATGCTGGAACGGTAGCGGGCTCAAACCTGTCGCAGTATATGAACCCATATACGCAGAACGTCATTGATACGACAAATTCGGAGCTGCAGAGACAGAACACTATTGCCAATCAAGGGAATGGAGATAACGCCATTGCTGCTGGTGCTTTTGGTGGTGATAGATTAGGTGTACAGAACGCAGAGACGAATCGTGGATACGCCCAAGTTATGGCGAATACGGACGCGGGACTTAACCAGGCTAATTTTACCAACGCTCAGTCAATGGCGAATCAGGACATTCAGAACACACTCGCCCAACAGACACTCGGAACACAACAGGCAGGACTTGGAATAAACGCCCAACAACAAGCACAAAACAGCTTGTTTGGAATGGGAAATACTGCACAAGCAACACAGCAGAACGCGCTGTCTACTGCTTATCAGAATTATCTCTATGGCCTTCTTTACCCACAACAAGCGGCTTCAGGGCTCGCGAGTACAATGAAAGGTCAACCATATAACACAACAACTACAGCCCAAACTCCATATTATACAAATCCATTAGCAGGGATATTAGGAGGAACTCTTGCTGCTTCAACACCGCTCGGTGGGGTTGGAGGAACTTCTCTTCTTGGTGGTATCGGTAATTTACTCGGTATTTAAAAATCTGACATCATGGGACTACTTGACATAAATTATGCTGATCCTCAGACGCAAGGCTTACTCGGAATAGCTCAAGGTCTCCTTGCTGCATCCGCGCCATCCCGCATGCCTGTAGGAATAGGGCAAGTGATTGCACAAGGTTTGGCAGGAGGTCAGCAGGGGTATCAGCAGGGTATTCAGAATCAGCAGCAAGCCATACAGATGAATATGGCGCGCCAAAAAATGGCGTTCCTTAATGATTTAATGAATAGCGGCCAACAGTCAAGCGCGCAGCAACCGACAGGATATGATTTAATGAATTACGGTCAACAGTCAAGCGCGCAGCAACCGACAGGATATTCTGCGAATAATGAAGAGAATTCACAAGAACCTGCACCCTTTCAGTCTTCCGCCCTAAATCCTATGTCCATAAATCCTGATTATGGAATGCAGCTATTACAAAAAATACAGCCTCAACAAGCGCAACCAGATCAACCGTCATCGCAGGGCAATTCAGGAGGATTAGCAAGTATGCCTCTCGACAAGCTCGTGGGAGCAATATCATATGGTTTTTTGCCTAAAGACGCATTGGACGCATGGAAGGTGGCTAATTTTGGGAATGCTGTAAGAGAGGGAAGCATGATTCAGAATGCAGATGGATCCATATCAGCAACCCCAAAAGTTCCTGAGGGAATGCAATACGATCCAGCAACGAGGTCATATTCATGGATACCAGGGTATAACACAGGAAAAGCAGCAACGGCTGCTCTTGGGAAAAACCTTGAAGCTTTCAATTCAGTGGATCCAAAAACGGGAATGGTCGTCAGAAATGTTCCGACCGATAATAACGGGCAAGCATATTCTCCACAAACTGGCAGTTATACCGGAACAGGTTACTATTCACCATCTGATACAGGAAGCTACTCAGGAAATGGAGCAATTGTAGGGCTCAATCCCTCATCTGTCGCTGGAAATACCGAATACCAAACAAATACCGCGAAATCAGCGTCAAATGAGTATAACGCTATACAGGATAATGCCATTTCTGCTAGAACAAATATTGCTAAATACCAGCAGATCCAGCAGCTTCTCGCAGATCAAAACGGAGGAAAGCTTGCTCCAGACCAATATGATATTCAAAGTGCAGCAAAATCGCTTGGATTCAATATAGGCCCTGGGAATATTGCAAATAAAGACGCAGCAAAAGCGCTGGCAACAAGCATGGTGCCGGATTTGATAAAAAATGCCGGAATCACCAGGATGACGGACAATGAAGTCTCATTATTTAATCAGGTAACTCCGTCATTAGCCAACACGCCTGGCGGAAGAAATCTTATAGCACAAAACGCCATAGCTCTTCTTAACAGGCAAATACAAACTGCAAATATGGCTCGACAGTGGCAGCAAAGGTTTGGAAGAATAGATACTCCTGACAGCTCAGGAAAAGGGTTTCAGGATTACATGAATATATGGACTCAGAAAAACCCAATATTTCAGAACCAGTAATGGATATTACAGGCTTAATATCACAAGAGGCGATTAACCAGGGCGTAGATCCTGACCTTGCTCTTCGTGTTGCGAACGCAGAGTCTGGATTCGATCAAGGAAAGGTAAGTGATGCTGGGGCTATTGGTGTGATGCAATTAATGCCTGGAACGGCTCAAGATCTTGGCGTTGATCCAAGCGATTTGGCACAGAATATAAGGGGTGGCATAAGTTACCTTAAGCAGCAGCTTGATAACTTCGGCAGTCCTGACCTTGCCGTTGCAGCGTATAATGCGGGACCTGGAAATGTAAGGCGTTCTGGAGGTATCCCAAATATTGCAGAAACAAGAAATTATGTCACAAAAGTTCTTGGTTCTCCAAATTCAAATGGGCCGCAACCTGAACAAACTCAGGCATCCGCTTTTTCTCCAAGCCAGGCAAAAACCCCTTCTGATGGTGCGGATATCTTTGGATTATCTCCTGGAGGGGTATCTCAAAATAATCAGAGCGAGCAAAATCAGCAACAAGATACTTCTGGTTCGACAGGAGCTGATATTTTCGGTTTGGATCCTGAAACAACAACTCCTCAGAATCAGCAAGCGCAACAAGGCAATATTTCCTATTGGGACGGTTCCCATGATATCAAGGAGGGCGAATGGTATAAAGATGCTAATGGAAACGCTCATCAGTGGAACTCAAAATATTACCAGTGGAGCCCTGTACCGGAACAGGGAAATGATAACCAACAGCAATCTTCCCCTGATAATCAATTAAATTTTGGTGATAGTTTCGTTAGGGGTTTAACAGATGTTGGTCAGGGAGCAGCCCAGCGAGCCATGCACTTGATGGACTGGATTAATACACATAATATTCCGCTTACCGATACTCCGTTAAGCACGGTATTGCCAAATATTGGAGCAATGACCGCTCCTTCGTTAGCTCCTTTGATGTCTGGAATTTCTCCTATTATGCCTGATATCATTGATAAGCTGACCAAAAATATGGGCCAAAATGATGCGGATATATCAAATAGCCTTAGGGATTACAACAAAGCGTATCAAACTCAAAATGGGTCTGATATAGACTGGGGAAGGATTTTAGGGAACGCAACGGCAGGACTTCCTTTAATGTCTATTCCTGGCGCAAATACGCTTTTCGGATCCGCTGCGATAGGAGGGGCTCTTGGTTCTTTCCAGCCGGTTGATACGCAGAACAGCGATTATGCAAGCCAGTCCGCTGGCAATATTGGTGGAGGATTGCTTGGTGGAATAGCAGGATATGGTGTTGGAAAGCTTGCAAACTCGATATTCCGACCAATGGGAAATCTTTCGCCATCTGAAAAAGCTGGTGTTGCGTTAGCTGATAAGATAGGTATAAACCTGACTCCAGGACAAAGGACTGGACAGCCAGGTCTCATGAGCATAGAAGATCAGTTGTCGAATATTCCTGGCGCGACGTGGTGGAAGAAGTCGCGTGTAACGGGAAATCAGTCAACGTTAAACACGCTTGCAGCAAAATCAATAGGCCAAGATGCAGATGCTATAACGCCAGATGTTCTCGGTGTAGCCAAGAATAACATAGGATCGCTCTATAACAAGGTTTATTCTCCTGATACAAACATTCAGTTTGGGCCTGAATTCCAGCAACAGATCGCAGATATTAAGTCAAAGTACGCTCCTTTTGGAGATCTTGGGCAAGGTGTGAATAACGCAATCGACAAATACACAAGCTTTACCGGAGCAGGAGACGTACCAGGGAATATCTATCAGGGCGGTAGGACAATGCTTAAAAACGCTGCAGACGATGCTCTCTATTCATCATCTCCAAACACTACCCTTGGTTCAGCTCTCAAGGATGTACAAAAGATCCTCCAAGAGAATGCTATCCAGTCGTTGCCTCAAAATTCTCAGGACGTACTCGATAAGGCCGATAGAATGTATTCGTCACTGAAAACCCTTACAAAAGGAAAGTCAGTAACCAATGGTAATGTAAACCCTCTATCGGTAGCGAACGCATTGCAGAGTTACTATGGTGATGCATATAAGACAGGTGCTATATCTGGCCCATTGGTCGATATAGCACGGTTGGCGGAGGCGAACAAAAACTGGCGGCTTCTTAACGATTCAGGAACGGCAACAAGAACGTTTGTCGAAAGTCTTGCTCAGAATCCGCTCTCAGCAATTCCTTCAGCAGGGATTGCAAACCTCATTCTTGGCGCGACAGACAATCCCATATCAGCAGCGTATCTTACCCATGGACTGCCTTTACTGAACCAGTTGCCTGCGAAATATCCAAGATTTTTGCCTACTATCTTAACACCGTTCGGGGCATCAGTGGGTGAGCAATACAATAAGTGATCATCTCTTTTTGTATAATCGCTCTCTAAGAAGAAATAAAGGGAAGGCTACTAATAGGTATAACCCAAACATTATAACCATATTTTGGTTATAGAACAGAGCCACAACAAACAACACCAAAAGGCCGATAAGGAAGAGCACAACAACAATCGGCGCTAAAGTAATGGCAAGCATCGCCAAAAGAATTCCTCCTGCTATTTCCCACATGATTCAATAATCTTTGTTGAAGATACCTTCACTACAAATCTACAAAATATTTTACTCACTGGAATAGTTCTCAGATGTTCGGATTTTCTTTGGAGCATTTTTTTAACTCCATCATCCCATCATCATGGCCGCATCTCAGGCAATAATACCAACACAGGTCATTCAGGAGATAAATAATCTTGGAGAACCCCACCGCGCACTGGTGAGGGATTTTGTTTTAAACTCGGTTACGGCAAACGGCGGGTTACTCATTCCGCCTGTTGAGGTTTCGGAATTTGGCGATGTTTGCTTCCAAATTCAAGGAACTTGGGTAGGAACATTGACCTTTCAGGGTTCATTTGACGCGACAAACTGGTCTAACCTTATCGCTCAGCCGGTTGGTTCTGCAACAGGAGTAACCAGTTGCACGGGAAATGGCGCATGGAATCTTCCTTTAAGCATGAAATTTTTTCAGGTAGTTGCCACTGCATGGACAAGCGGAACGGCAACAGGATACGCGCGATTCCGTGTTAACGGAGTGATATTCAGAAGTGTATAACCAAATTAACAGTAACACTCAATAGGAGCAAATTATGCCGGAAACTGAAATTCTCGGACAGGAAAAGCAACAAGATAATATTGTTAAAATTGACGGTACTTGCACGGTCATCTTGCAAGATGCTGAAGGCAATGTCGTGCATGAGGAAACCTACAACAATATCATCACCAGTGCTGGCAAGGGCGCCATTGCGGGCCTTGTTGGTAACACGGGAAGCGTAACGGCGTTTACGTACCTCGCTGTTGGCACAAGCGCAACAACACCCGTTGTTGGAGACACGGCGCTTGGCGGCGAAATCTCAACGAACTCACTAGCTAGAGCGGGTGGCACTGTTTCGAGAACCACAACGACTTACACGAACGACACACTGAAGATCGCTTATACATGGACTGCTTCGGGAGCAAGCACTGTGCAGGAAGCGGGAATCTTTAACGCTTCGAGCGCGGGAACCATGCTAAGTCACCTACTTATCGGGCCTGTAACGACAAGCAACGGATTCCAGCTGACGCTAAACTACACCGTGCAGTTTAGTTGATATGAGCATCGCGTTCATTGGCGGTTCTGGAGGATACGCGAGTGCTTCAATATCAATGTCGTATCCTGCTGGAACGGCATCAGGCCACCTTGCCGTGATGGTGGTGTCAAACAATAGTATAACGACACCATCAGGTTGGACACTATTGGACAGCGCGGCAAATGGAGCGATCTATTATAGGACTGTGTCTTCAACATCGTCGTTCAATATCACCATAAGCGGATACGCTACCGCATCTATGGCGACTTTCAGTGGCGCTGCAATAGGGAATTATACTGTTGATGGGCAGAACGGCCCGACATTAACAGGGCTTAGTAGCTCTGATTACTGCCTTGCAGCTATAGCGAACACCACATCAACATCACCGTCAAATCCGACGGGGTATACCACAGGAAACACGACGAACAATCCGAGTAGATCTTCAGGAATATTCTACAAATCGTCACCGTCATCTTCCGAAACACCGGGTAGTTTCGGGAGCATGGCATCAAATGACAATTCGTTCACAATCCAGATAACCGCGACGGGTGCAGGAAGCGATACGGAGAGCCCTGCCGACTCATCGACAGCAACAGATGCTTCAGCAATTGTTGCAAGCGCATCTCCTTCTGATTCGTCATCATCATCCGACAAACCAGGCATTAACGTAACTCCGGTTTCTGTTGACTCGTCATCATCATCCGACAAACCAGGCATTAACGTAACTCCGGTTTCTGTTGACTCGTCAAGCTCATCGGATGTGGTAGGGTTGGTATCCGCCATAACATCCACTGATTCGTCATCATCGACTGATATTTACGTAATCGGTGTTTCGCTGATAGCTATTGATTCTTCAGTAGCGACAGATTCCGTTATCCAGGGAAACTTTGCAACCTATTCGCCTTCAGAGAGGGTTTCTGGTTCAGAAGGCTCATCAATATCAATAACGACAGCAAGATTTGATTCGTCTTCATCGACTGATGTTGCTACGTTCACATCTGCCCTGAACGCAGCCGACTCAGGATCAGCTGCAGATGCAATTTCATGTGTGATATCATCATACCCTTCAGAGATGTCTACATCAACAGACACAAAGTCTGTTATAATCTCTGTGTCGGCTCTTGATTCGTCAGCAACATCAGAGTCAACAGGAATCGTAGTTCTGTCAACAGTTACCGATTCCAGTTCATCAAATGATACGTTAACAAACGTCTTATCCGTAATCAAAACGACAGATTCCTCTGGGTCTTTTGATTTATTTGGAGCTGTTGTCTCGATATCGACCAATGACACGTCAGCTCAAACAGATGCGTCGTTTGGTCAAGTGATAATACAGTCCACCGAAACATTAAACAGCAACGACCTTGCAGGAATATCGGTTTCAACTTCCATATCAGAAAGTTCTGCGATAAGCGAGAAAGTCTATACGATTTCAGCAATATCCCCAACTGAAACGTCCTTACTTTTCGATAATACTACATTCGGCACAGCGTTTCTTGCATCTGAAACACTACACATAACGGACGTAGCTTCAGGAGTCTGGATTACCGTGGACATTGGAATCTACGCCCTTCATGCAGTAGAGCATTGTTCGTTTGTAACTGCATCAGGAGAGCTTATAATGGCTCAAAATCGCACACTCAGTGATCTCATTGGATTTATGCCAAGTGATCTCGATGAAATGAGCATAACTGGAATGAGTGGTGAATATATTGGCGCAAGCATGTCAGAAATAGAGTTGATAAACCAAAGCGTTTCGACGCAATAAACGTTTGAATCATGTTTTTAGGAACATCTGTCTTGCTCAGCGCTCAAATAACCATTGTTGGAGGAGGGACTCCGGCATCGGTGACGGTATCTATTCTAGCTCCAGACGGGACTATTCCTGTATTGAATCAGGCGGCAACATATAACTCAGGAACCGGAACGTGGCAATATATTTATCAGAGTGGGTCTAATGGCTCTGGACAATACACGGCACAATGGAAATCTGTTTACGGTTCTAACGCAGGGAAGACAGAGTCAACATTTGCTTTGCGTCCAACATCTCTTTAAAAAAATAAACATGCAGATAACTCAGGTTGATTTCTCGGATTTTGTCGCAATAGGTACAACATCGGTTCTTCTTCTGGCAGGAATTGCCGCTTACTATGCAAAAATGGGATTCGCTCTTAACAAAGAAAACGCAGAGTTGAAAGTTTCTCTAAAAGAAGCGGATATCACGAAGTCTCTCAGCACAGTAACGCAAACAGTAAAGCAGATCAGCGATAACCAGTCTTTGCTGAAAGAGAACCTTGATAAAAGTCTTAGCGAAGTCTTTGATCGTATCAGGACAATCGAACTGAAACATGCAGAAGGGTGTGCATTGCTAAAAAGGTTAAACCCAAGAACAAACGAAGCATCATGATAAACAGCCGAAACATCAGCGACCTGCACATAAAAGTGCAGCCACTTTGCGAGAAGTTTCTCGATGAGTGCAAGAAGTCAGGAATTGATATCCTGATTACCAGCACTTACAGGGATATCGAGATCCAGAACGCTCTTTATGCCCAGGGAAGAACCACCCCTGGACACATTGTAACAAATGCCCGTGGAGGCCAAAGTTTCCACCAGTACCACGTCGCATTTGATACCGTTCCGGTGATTTGTGGTAAGCCGGTATGGGACGACATGCAGGTATGGCTAAGCATCGGCCACATCGGGAAATCTTGCGGCCTTGAGTGGGCCGGAGATTGGAAGAGCTTTCCAGAAAAGCCGCATTTTCAGTTTACAGGCGGTCTGTCATTAAGAGATTTTCAAGCAGGGAAAACCCTGCCTGAATAATAACAACCAACAAAAACAAAAGGAGAACAACACCATGGACTTTTCAAGCATTTCTTCATTTCTCGCTCCGACGATTATTTTCGCGCTGGGCGCAGTGAAGGCATTTGCCTACGTCAATCAGTACAAGGATAAGCTTGTCCTTGCTGAAAATGCGCTCCAAGCGGTCAAAGCTGGCGCGGATGGTACGCTGTCACTGCTCGGCGAAGTCGTATCGGCAAGCGCAGACAATAGCCTCAGTCTTGACGAATTTAATCAGATCGTGAAGACTGCCTCGGACATCCCTGGCGCGATAAGGATCGCCCTGAAAAAGAGCGCTGTCACTAATCCAACGCCAGCCTCATGACGGACTGGATTGAAAAAGTCACCATAGCGATATGCTATGGTATTGCAAAAGCTCTATCGTCGCCTGGCGTGATGGTAGGGCTTGTCAGGGCCTGGCGGCTGGCGAACGAGCCGCAGGAATTAACCGCAAGTAAACCAACAAAAGACGATGACAACTTTATTCGGTCGGCACAAAAAGACGGCTGGGTTAATATCCCTGTTGTTGATAAGCGCGTGTAGCAGCTCAAATAGAGTAGTGTACCTCGGTAGTGGTACAACCAAGATGGTCCAGCTCAGGGAAACTTTGAAGGGTGTTAAAGTGTGGGTTAAAGATTCCACTGGAGTTGCAATCCCTATGGCAGCAGACCTGCCTGAAGGGGGATTTTATCGAAAAGATTTAAATTAAGATGATAACATTATTAAGTATAGCTTTAGGTATACTTTTATTGACATGCTCCGCAAGGTTCCTTCAGTATTAATTCATAGGTTCCCGCAACCCCGACAAAAGACAACCAGGCCAACCGATAAAGCGCAATCGCTTTTTGATGGTGGCGGTCTTTTCCTCTTGATCGCTCCACAAAAATATACTGCCGATGGCAAACCGTTACCCGCGCTGAAAGGATGATGCAGGAATGGTCTGATTATCTGGACAAGCTCAAGAAGCCGGTTATATATGCGCTGCCTTAACTTGTTTATCGGGTACGTTAAGGATAGGCGCATAAGTTTAACTTAGGGGGGTTGGCAACAAAAAAAAACCTCCCATTTCTGAGAGGTTCCGGATTACTGGCTTAGCGCAATCCCCGGGGCAATGCCCATTAAGTTCACCAAGACTACGGCCAATTTCATCTTCACGGTACTCTTCTTGATCATTATTCTTCATGTTACCTCCAATTATTTTATCTTTTTTTTTGATGTTTTCCAATTATTTGGTTATAATTCTTTTGTGACAACTAAGAGACAGTAAAGATACACATAAGCGACATGATGAAAGAAAAGTTCGATAACAGGAAGCTCAAGGGGATATTTCCGAGAGTTCGTGATAGGCTCGAAGAAAGAAAGGGGGTGTCCATTTCAGTGGGAGCTGTCAAGAAAAGATTTCACCGAGATAACCCAATTGTTATGGAAGAGTACAGGGCGATATACGGAGAAATGCTGAGGGATAAAAAGAGTGAAAAGTTGAAGCGAGAAGAGATCAGATGGGAGATTAACCAATTAACTGAAGAGGCAGAAAATGTCAACTAAACAAAAAAAACCCACCACTGTAAATGAAAAGGAGAGCATTATGAAGCGCATCGCATGGCTAATTATAGGCCTGCTCGTTGGGCAATCGGCAAGCGCAAGGGCGGAAAGTTCGTATCGGCAGTTTTGCGACTGGAGCAACAACAATCCTTCGTGGGTACCTGTTACTTCTCATATCGCTCTTGGTGCCGGCATTGCGTATGCGCTCAGGACGCAGGGAGCAAGTCCAGTTGTAAGCTGGATAGTACCATCAATGATCGGAATTGGTAAAGAAGAATTGCTCGACAAAAACGCCAGCATGGCGGATATGTCGGAGTGGGCGATTGGAGGAGCTGTTGGTGCCTGGCTTGGTGGTGTTCGGGTTGCTCCGAAACAGGGTGGCGTTTCGGCTGAATTTTCAACAACATTTTAATCGGGGAGGAAAATGACACGAGAAGAATTCAACGAATCAAGGTTCGCGTACCTGGACAAATTCAGTAACAAAAATGAGTTCGGTGATAACGATGTCTTTTGTCTGCAGACAGTCGATTTCGGTACTGGAAGTATCAGAGACATCTTGGGAAGGCTTCACAAAATGGAAGACATCGAATTAATTATCCATAAACAACAAAACAGGAACCAACATGTCAAATGAAATCACGATTAATGGGGAAATTTACACAAAAAAGATTCCACCGACGGAATCGGCTAAGCACGTATTGATACGCACTTATTCGGCTGGCGTGCATTTTGGCGAACTAGTCAGGCATGACGGGATGGAAGTGGAGTTAAATAACGCTCGCCGAATATGGTCGTGGAACGGGGCAAATACACTGTCCGACATAGCTGAAAAAGGGCTGAAAAACGTCAAAGAAAGCCGGATATCTTTGACGGTAAAGTCAATAATCCTAACCCAAGCGATAGAGATTATACCACTATCTCATATCGCTTTGAAATCATTAAATGAGGTGGCGGAATGGACGGTATAAACTATGGCTATGGCGATGGCGATGGCTCTGGCGATGGCTCTGGCTATGGCTCTGGCGATGGCGATGGCTCTGGCTATGGCTCTGGCGATGGCAAAGGCTATGGCGATGGCAATGGGTCTGGCTCTGGCGAAGGCTATGGCGAAGGCTATGGCGAAGGCTCTGGCGATGGCGAAGGCAATGGCAATGGCTCTGGCGATGGCAAAGGCTATGGCGATGGCAATGGGTCTGGCTCTGGCGATGTATAATTAAAAAGGAGGAAGAATGAAAAAGCTTTTGGCGGAGATCGGGCGCGTGATCAGGTACTCGATCACACGAGAGACCAAGTTTTATGAGATCGTAAAGTTTACCGAGGCCGGCATTTTGATGGCTGAAGACAGCTATCAGATACCGATAGAGGAGGAAGGATGAGCACTATCGACATAATAAAGAACACACTCGTCATAATGATTATAGGGCTAATGATGGCTCCTGTAATCGACGGGGAAACGATAACCATGACATCTTTTGCAGGAATCTGTTCTGCCGTAATTCTTGGTATTATTCAGGCGCTTGAGGCGATAGCGGAGTGGAATATACCTAAGCCATTATAATCAACGATCAAAAACGGAGAGGAAGAATGAAGACAATTGAAGTGGTAAAAACGGGGATGGTGCTAATGATCGTCGGGCTCTTTGCTGTCCCCGCGATTGATGGTGAGCAAATGACTTTGTGTGCCTCGATTGGGTTCTGGATTGCGTTAGCTCTCGTTGTCGTAAAGACCGGTTATCTGATTTATGATTTTAGGAAGGAAGAGATGATTGCGGACAAAGAGGGCGACGGTGTAAAGGAGTACTGGTATTAATCAACAATAATAACAATAACGGCTATGGAGTTTTACGATAAAGACAGGGCGCTTTTAAGCTCGTATATGGCAGAGATTGAAAGTATAGATATGCCTGCAACAGAAACGGCTGTTGGCTCGCAGATCACAACAGAATTAGCAGAAAAGGTGGCTGAACTTGGATTCTGGCTTATGACAACGATAAGTGATAGTCTTTAAAAGCGAAATCCCAATGCGCTAACATCGGGACTTCGGAAACAACATCAACAACAATAAGAATTATGACTGAAGAGCAACGGGAGCGAAAGCGGGAGTATCAACGTAAGTGGAGAGCTGCGAACCTTGAAAAGGTAAATGAGAAGGAACGCAAATGGAGGGCTGAGAACCCTGAAAAGGTAAGAGAGTATCAACGCAAATGGATGGCTGAGAACCTTGAAAAGGTAAATGAGCAGCAACGCAAACAGAGGGCTGAGAACCCTGAAAAGGCAAGAGAGTATCAACGCAAATGGAGGGCTGAGAACCCTGAAAAGGCAAGAGAGAAGCAACGCAAATGGTGGGCTGAGAACCCTGAAAAGGTAAGAGAGTATCAACGCAAATGGAGGGCTGAGAACCCTGAAAAGGTAAGAGAGTATCAACGCAAATGGAATGCTGAGAACCCTGAAAAGGCAAGAGAGAATCAACGCAAATGGAATGCTGAGAACCCTGAAAAGGCAAGAGAGAATCAACGCAAATGGAGGGCTGAGAACCCTGAAAAGGTAAGAGAGTATCAACGCAAATGGAATGCTGAGAACCTTAAAAAGGCAAATGAGCAGAGACTACAGTCTCAGCTTGGATTGCAGGTTAAAACGCTTGGATGCCTCAATATCGGAGATGTAGGCGATGAGGAAAAGCCATGAGCCTGCTGATTCAAGCAACAGACTCATAGAAACAACATCAACAATAAATAATACGGAAAAAATGGAAAACCAACAACCACAGGAAAAACGAACGCTCAATTCAATCGTAATGCGCCACCACCTTGCGGAAGAATTACTTTTTGATGCTGGCGGTGAATTGACTGTTGAGATTATCGAACTGATAGAGGATAACGAAACCTCCCTTAAGGATAAACTTGATGCATATACCGAGTGGATAGGTTACTGCAAGGGTCAAGCGGAATACTTAAAAGGACTGGCAGAAGAGTACACTAAGAGAGCAAAAACGATGATAAACGCTTCTGATTCGGCGCGTGAACGGGTATTGCAAGCAATGATTGAGCTCGGAGAGACAAAGGTTAAGACATTAAAGCACAACTATTCAGTTAGGGTAACGGACAGTTGGAAGGTTAAAGATGACATTAATAATCTTACGCAAAAGTACCTAGTATCGAATAAACTTGCTGAGTTTGTTTTCAAACCGTCGATTTCGGCAATAAAAGAGTTTAATAAGGGTTTTGATGTTCCGGAATACATAGAAGTGACTTCAAAAAACTCCCTCACTATAAGATGAGCAGCTACGAAAGGATGATCGACCGGCAAATGAGCACCTCGTTTTGGGGTGCTCTTCCGGACAGGTTTACTCCTGACGATCAGGACAAGACTATAGAGCAGGCGGATGACATTATAACAACCAAACGGGGGGGTGAAGATGGCACTGATAACGAGTGAGATAGTAACTGAGATATATGGAGCACTATCAAAGGCTCAGGCACAAATGCATAACGCTAAGAAGGCAAGCGATAACCCATACTTTAAGTCTAAGTATGCTGATCTGGCAGATGTGTGGGATGTGGCCAAAATCCCGTTGACATCAAACGGGCTATGCGTTATTCAGGGAACAGATTCAGATGCTGATTCTATAACCGTCACATGCAGACTATGCCATTCATCGGGACAATGGGTAGAGAGTTCGTTACGGCTTGTCCCTGCGAAGCGTGACCCTCAAGGAATAGGTTCCGCTATTACTTATGGCAGAAGGTATTTGCTTGCATCAATGGCGGGAGTTGTAACTGATGACGATGATGGAAATGCCGCTTCGGGTAATAATGACAATAAAGATGAAAAGACAAACAAAGCGAAAGCATCAAAAGATAAAGTTCCAGATCAATCACCTGAGCCGTTACAAACGGAAAAATCTTTCTGTACTGCAAAACAGGCAGAGTATATCAGAAAATTGTACAAGTCTCACGTAATCACTGATAAAGAGCGCGCAGGGATAGACGCAAAGATCGAAGCGGGGACTGCAGACGGCACAAAGATAATCGATTGGATTAATAAAGAGATTGACTCAAGAAAAAGCGTTGAAGCCGCGCAAAATAAAGAGGGGTTGGTATGACAGAACAACAAGAGCAGGAGTATTTGAGATTGTACGCAAAATTACCGGAACGAGATCAAGTAAAATTTTCCCTCATGCTGAATCGTGACGAGATCGTGAGTAGCGAGACGCAGACCGATAAAATGCTTGATCACATGCAGGAAGCTGTCAATAAACATGAATCGCGAACATTAAACATTTTCGAAAATGAGTGACTACGCAATAGGAAAGACTTACAGAGAGGTAACGCCATTTAGAGATGTGCATAATGACTGCAAGCCGTCAGGCAATCCGGTGACAGTTATTATCACGGATGGAAAAGGGTTTATGAGTCAGGACGACATAAACAGGATGTACCGGATGTTGGGGTTTCAGGATCCAGTGAAAACACAAAAGAAGACTCTCTCTTCAGTCAATTATGATGATTTTCAAGCGAACAATTTGCGATTTAGACGAGGCCAAAGGGTAAAAAGCATGGCTGATTTTCTTGACGAGGTTACAAGGTTTCCTCTTCCAAGTTATGAGTTGTCTTACACGAATATCTCAAACAGGGAATGCACTGTAAGCGGTCGGCATAGGATTATTTATCACCACAGGTCTAAGTCGCTGTGCTATCCAGGAAGCTATTTCATCAACGAAATAAAGGCTGAAAAAGATAAGCTTGCTGTGATGCTAAACGATGAGATAGATCGGAGGGGAAGATGCAACAAAGAGAACTTTTGAGCCGATTGAATGATCTTGCTGCAAAATACCCTGATTTCGAGATTCATTTTCTGAGCCGGTGCGATGAGTTTGTCGATGATGGATACATAGGCCATTATATGCGTGACGTAAAGATAAGTGATTGGTATACCAGCGATGAGAAGATTTATACAAAAGAATGCGACATTCGTCAGGATATAGCCGATCGGTTTTATTTTGATGCAAACCTTACTGACTCTGAATATAACTCGGCCATTGATGATCTGTACACAAAAAATGTAGAGAAGGTAATTTTGGTGATCACTAACGCAGAATAAACATAAAAACAATGAAGCAAGACGAAACTATTCATGAGCGCGCGATATCAATTCTCGGCCCTTCAGAAGCTATCCATAAACTCCAGGAAGAGACGGGTGAATTACACTTTGCAGTGCAGCGATATGCGCAAGGTAAAGGTGATGCTTTGTCTGTGATTAAGGAGCTTAATGATGTGTTGTTTGTCTTTCAGCGAGTACAAAAGATATGGCTTTTTGAGAGAGATATTCAAGGTTTTGATGCTTCAGCACACATAAATCAGGCAAGAATTAAGCTCGAAAAAGCGATAAACGATAAGGAATGTGCAGAATGATTGACATTCCCACGAGGATATACTGGATTGTCGTTCCGATCAACGGCTTTTATCACAGGATTTTCTACAACTATTATCTCGTTCCGATGCAAGAAGGTTGTGATGTTTTTAACACTCTAAACTAAGATCATGATTCACTTTGTTTGGCTTCCAAACTACGGCTCTTCGTTGAGTTTCGAGCGCAGAAAACAGCGCAATCATACGGTATATTCATGGTGGCGATTTTGCGTAATTGTGGATAAAAACGGGAGGTTAAATTGATAGAATTCTTCGTACCAGGGAAGCCGGAGGCCCTAAAAAGGCACCGAACATTCAGGTCAAAATCAGGCTTTAACGTGCAGGTTGATCCGAGCGCAGAAGCGAAGTACAGTTTTTCCGTTATGGCCGATAAACACAAGCCTGATAAGCCTTTCCGTCAACCATTAACAGTAATAATGGAGTTCCGGTTTCCGCGACCAAAATCACATTACTGTAAAAAAGGGTTGAAGGATTCTGCGCCGTTTTATCACTCATCAAAGCCCGACTGTGACAATCTTTATAAATTTATTGGGGATGCACTAAACGGGATATTCTGGTATGATGACAGCTTGATTTCAAGGGCTCTTATTATGAAAAGGTATGCAGAAAACCCTGGTGTTTATATCACAATAATTCCAACAGAAGAGGATGGTTATTTGCCGGATAAACAAAATAAGATATGATGCAACTTACCTTAAATTTCGACACGAATTACATCACATCTCAACGCGGATGGATAAACCATAACGTTGGCGGAGATGACACTTATTGCATCAAAAACCATATTGACCAGATTGTTTTGTTAGACGGTTTCCCGTTGTTTTTTAAAGACCATGAATCGGCAAGAAATGCAGCTATAGAGTGCGGAATTATACCGATGGATGGAGTTTACTTTTGGGATAACGGGTTCAAGGAGCTGATAAACAAACCTAAAAATCTTTTGCTCTACTAAATGGCAACCGATAACGACGGATTTATAACCATCCACAGGCGGATTACTCAATGGGAGTGGTACACGGCAACTATGAAAAGATATTCCGAAAATCCTGGGGTTTATGTGAAAATAACTCCAACAACAGAACAGAAATATTTTGAATAATGGCAAACTCAGCGTTACAGGGGTAAAAATGTTTTTTGTTGATGGGATTATTTATTATGATGGATTAATGAGAGTCGTAGCTGACTTAAATAATTTGACAATATGAATTTTATGAACGTGCTATCAACAGAGGGATTCCCTCCGGTCTCAAAGACCAGTCTTATTACCCAACAGCTACCTGTTGATGGTATGTTCATTTTTATTATTCAAGGGATGTTTTAATCATGCATTACTACAAATTTCATATCGGAGATTACCGATCAAATACTGCTCACTTAAGCAATGAAGAGGACATTGCGTACCGGCGCTTGATTGATATGTATTACGATACCGAATCTGAAATCCCATTAAAAACCCACTGGGTTTCACGTCGGTTACGAGTGGATACCGAAGTGATAGCCAGAGTATTAAAAGACTTCTTCGTTGAGACCGAAAACGGGTGGTTTCACCCGAGATGCGCCAAAGAGATTGAAGGTTATGGTAAAAAAGCAAAGGCGAACAGAAACAACGGAGCTAAGGGTGGTAGGCCTAAGAAGGAAATAAAAACCCAACCGGAACCCACTGGGTTGCCAACTGAAAGCGAATCGAACCCTAACCATAAACCATTAACCATTAACCATAAACCAATAAAGAAGACTCTTACTATCGATAGTGTTAGAAAAAAGTCGTTCTTCGCTCCTGATAAAAAAGAGACTGCTTCTTTTTTTACAGAAAACGGAAGCACAAACGAAGAAGCAGGAAAGTTTTGGTATCACTACGACGCTAATGGCTGGATGTGTGGAAAGGTAAAAATGCGGAATTGGACATCTGCAGCAAAGAAGTGGATGGTAAACTCAAAAACAAATTATTCAAACGCAAATGGACATGTCAAGCGCAATGGAACACTTGGATATCAACAGCCAATCACACATGCAGATTTACCGGGAATCATGCAAAGTATCGCCGACGATGACCGATACGCCTGACGGATGCTTTATCTCAGTTTATGCAGGGGAGAGAACGAAGAAAGGAGTTGCTGATGTTACCGCAAAGATCGTTAAGGCTTTCCCTGGATGGAGTTCAGATCAAACTGAAATACTGAAAGATCGGTTTGCTGAAAACGGGTTCACGGATCGACGCATGATGGATGCTGTTAACTTTGTGATCGATAACTATGAGGGGTACGGAAAGATACCAAACATCGCAAATTTTATTAAGTACGATAAAACAGCACTGACTTATGCGCAGATATGCACAGCTCACGATAAAGGGGAGCTGGTTTTTGCAGATTACGAGCCGATTGATTTAGGTCACGATAACCCTCGGTTCGCAAGGCGGGAGGATGTTGAGAAGTTCAACCTTAAAAAATGGGGGACGAGATGATGAACGGAGAAGATGGAGATATGAGGGGCGTGATTAAAGCTGCCAATACAGGAAAAATTACAAGAAGATTTGATAAACACGAGGAAGCAATCAATCGTTTGGGCGATTTATTTGGATACAAACATATTCAAGCGGAGGTGCATACTGTTGAATTCCTCGAAAGGGTAATTTCGGAGATCATAGAGCACAACTTTCACAGCGCAACGGATTAGTGCCTGCAGACAAGGCTATAAAATAGCGTATAACGCACAGGAAGGGCATCAGGAGGCAAAAACAGGTTGGTGGATGACAAAGTAGTGGTTAAGCAAAAAAAGATAGCTTAAAACATGCCTGAAACGATTAATATTGAAACTGAGATCGTCGTTATCGAGCATAATGGCGAATACCGACATCAAAGTTGTCTCTTGGGTAAAAAGACCCGCGATATCAAAAGCAGGTCTCATATCTACTCTTGGACTGCTACCTGCTCAATCAATAACGCAAAAATAATCACGAAAGGGAGCTCACGAGAAGATGTTATCCGTGATATTTCAAGAAAGATCAAGGCGCGGAAAGAGATACATCGCGCTGAAATATTTTACAGAAGAAGAAAGATCATAAAGAGCATTGAGGCACTCCATGAAGAACTAAAAGCATGCGAAAACCTTTGTAAAAAAATTATTTCCGGTTAAAAAGCATGCTTTTTTACATACGGTTCATTTTTAAATTCGAAATTTATGTTTTTCGTGCTATCACGCTCCATCTTTTCGAATCATCAGTAACCCGATAACGCAATCATTATAGAGTACTGCCCTGCCATAACGTTGCCAGTCAATGCCCTGTCGCAAAACCGGATCTGCAACGTACTCCTTGCCTCCTTTATTTTGCGCGAAGCCTTGCCGCAGCCTCCTGAGCTGCTGCCGGCTGTATCCCGTGAGGCGGATTACCTCCGCCTCCGTGATGGTAAAATTCATCGTTCAACCTCCCATGCCTCGGAAAAATCTTTATCAGCAAAGAGTTCAGCAAGTCCAGATACTTGTTTCAATCTTAACACTTCATCCGGCTCCATTCCCAACTCTTTTGCAACCTTTGCGTCGCTCCAATTCCTACGGGATAGCTCTTGTACTATATCGCTCATTGCTCCCACTTGGTGCTTTCCTCTTGCTCTATTGTGTCGTATCGTTGAGGCTATTCTATCACCGCGCTCTTGTCTGTCGGCATTTACCACAACAACGGGCAAGTGAGATAGCCCCAAATCACGCCCGACCTTGTGCCGGTGAAACCCGTCTATAACCTCATATAAGCCCTCTTCAGTCTCCCATGCTACAATGGGCTGAGTATATCCATCATTCTCAATGCTCAGCTTCAAAAGCTTCATTTCTGGCGGCGCGACGCTGTTAGGGTTGTAATCGTTCGCGTGCACCTTGTCAATCGGCACCCATTGCACCTTTGATACAGGATGACCTTTCACCCAATCAGGAACTTCACCGAAATCTAAGGCTATATTATCCCCCATTCCGACCTCCTTTTTCTCATTAACTTTTTATACTTCTCGTAAGCTTCGCTTTTGTGCTGCCCAAAACTTAATCCTTTGCACCAATAATCATTCCGCAATAAAGCCTTGCATACCCTTTTCCAGCATGGAGCTGATTTATCCATGGGGCCGTCATCTGGGATACCCCTTTCATATCCACGATCTGAATACCATTTCAGGAACACAGCTATCTTGTCTTTATAATGGTCTCCTGTCTTGTCTGGCATAGAGTCCAGAAGCATGAATGCAAAGCTTTTCCACGTGTGATTGTCGGGCTTATTGATAATCCGATTACCAAGGACATTTCCGCTCTCTTGGGCATACAAAGCCCCCTGATTTGCCCCATTTACCCTTGCAATAACCTTACCCCATGTCTCTGGCTCGATGATATGAAACAGCCATAGCCCTTTCCTTTGGTCGTCTCCGTAGGGCTGGCAGATTCTCATCTGGTGTAGGGTTAGCCCTGCTTGATACATGCGGTCGTAAAGTTTATTGTATGGCAATCCCGTTTTACCTGAGAACGTCCACAAATCCTCAGTTTTCCAGTCATAAATCGGGTAAGCATTGAATACGCTGTCGCCGATCCACGTCGTCCATTTATGACCATCAGACATCTGCTTTCTTCCGCCCGATATTGTGCGCCACCTATTAAGACTTTCATCTGACCGTATACCGACAAAGCAGGCGCATGGCTTCCCTTCGGAGTACCATTTTCCAAAAGCTGGAACGAACTCCTCAAACTCCATCCCGTCATGGAAAAACGGGAATTTGTGTGTTTCAGTAATTGCTATTTTTGGCGGATTCCGTACCCATGAATCTGCCTTTTCGACATCCCAACACTTCCATTGCGGCATATACTGAGATACAGCATTGCGGAGATTTAACGGCAATGCAACCCAGTAAGGCTCAATGACATCCGCATACATTTCGTACATCTCCGCTACATGATCCATCGTAAGTCTGTATTGCGCCTCAAGGTCTACGCATAATAGCCCGATTTTAACCCCACGCCTACGCGCCTCACTTGCAACAATATGCGTCATTACTGAGCTGTCCTTACCGCCAGAAAAGCTCACATAAATCTTTGGGAAGTTGTCGAAGATGTAATTTACCCTGTCTATTGCGGCAACAAAAACATTCTTCCCTAACACTTTTTTAGTAGGCATTTCTCAATGTCCGGTTTGTCCATCTTTATGATTTCTCCTTCTTCTGTGACCATACAGAAGTATCTTTCAGTATTTTTCCATGACGTTTTTTGCTTTACCTCATAGAGTCCTGGATTAAGAAAGTAAGTGACATAAATTCCGCGGCTTCCGTTGCCGTTAGCTTTTGCGTAATCCCGATTCCCATGAACAAACTCACGTTTAAATCCGTCAAACTCAGAACAGTATCCCGTGATCTTTGCTACCCAGTATGATTTCGGTACTGAAAAAATATCTGCCATTGTTCCAAAGCAACGATACCTATCGATGCTTTGGAATATGTTTTCTCCGATAGCCTCTATTTTAATGCAGGCTTTCATTTATGTGCAGAAGGGTCTTTCCAGAATTCTTCACGTTGTTCTGTGAGTTTTTTTGCTACCCAAGGCAAATTAGAAGCCCCTACGCGCACCTGATATTCAAGCATATTCAACTCATCGCTCCAATCTTTAGGATTATCGCGCTCGACAGTTTTTATTACAGCTCCTTTTTCTTTGCAAAACTGAAGCAGTTGCTTCACGGAATCAAAAGGCATGCCGTCAAACATGATTTTCCCGTTTTCACGCTTAACGTTGCCCGCAAAAAAATCATTAAAGTCAAGACCATTTAGCTTTTCTACCAACTCATCCCCTTCTGGAGTTGGTACAGGATATTCTTCTGAATCCTGTATAGTGTAAAGTTTTGTCTGTGTCATTTTAAATCTCCGTTTTGTTGTTTGTCATACCCACTCATTAAATATGCACATTATTTTCTTACGATGCAAGCTGAGACATAAAATAATGCAAAATAATGTTCAGAAATAAAAGATTTTTAGGAAAAGTAGCGTAATATTTTTTGAGAGGAGAAAAGATTATTGTCGCTTGGATTGTGTCGAGCGCTGCTTAAGATAGAGCATGATCAAACCAGGCGCAAAAAAACCATCGCAAGGAAATAAGCTAACTGCAAAGCAGGAAATGTTTTGCAGGGAATACCTTGTCGATCTGAACGCATCTCAAGCAAGTTTGCGGGCTGGATACTCGGAAAAAAGCCATGCGATCATAGGGTGGCAGCTGCTAAGAAAAAATATAGTCACTGCAAGGATTCAGTCCCTCAAGCAAGAGCGTGCAAAATCGACGCAAATAACAGCCGAATACGTACTAACTACGATACAAGACACAATTGAGCGCTGCAAGCAGTCTGAGCCGGTCAAAGACAAAGACGGCAACGTGACGGGGGAATATAAGTATGACTCCGCCGCAGTGCTAAAAGGCGCAGAGCTACTCGGCAAGCATCTAGCGATGTGGACTGACAAGCAGCAGATAAGCGCTGATGTAACGCTATCGACAAAGAGTGATGATGAGCTCGATAAGATGCTCGATCACGCTATCATAGCTCTTAAAGCTGGCGGCAAGATATGACGGAGCGCGAAGCAAAAGAGACTTTGATCAAAGTTACCACGGAGATAGAGCGACGTAAGAGACGTAACCGCATATCCGCATACTATCCCGATACCGGTACCCTGAGGCGCGATCTCTATCAGCAACAACTAGCATTTTTTAGGCTCGGCTCTCAGTGCTCGATACGGTGCTTTATGGCTGCTAATCGTGTCGGCAAGACTGAAGGTGCAGGGGCGTATGAAGTGTCCGTGCATCTCACCGGTAGATATCCGACATGGTGGGAGGGTAAGAGATATCAGTCTCAAGTCCGCGTGTGGGTGGCCGGAGAGACTATGGAAGCTGTGCGTGAGATCATACAGCGCAAACTCATGGGATCGGCTGGCAGTATCGGCGAAGGATTGATACCTGGTGACACCATCGGAACGATTAGATATCGACAAAACGGCACGGGGGCGATTGACACAGCACGTATCAAGCATGTTTCAGGGGGATGGTCAGAGATTGGGTTTAAAAGCTACGAACAGGGCAGAGAGAGTTTTCAGGGGACGGAAAAAGACCTCATCTGGTTAGACGAGGAAGCGACAGAGGGTATAAGATCGGAGTGCATTATCCGGCTCATGACAACCGGAGGGCATCTTATAGAGACCTTTACCCCGCTTAAAGGCTTAACACCAATCGTCATGCAGTACATGCCGGATGGGTACCGTGACGAGAGAGTCGTTATTAGAGGAGATCAAGGGCTCGTCATGGCGGGATGGGATGATGCGCCCCATCTGACTGAGGCGGAAAAAAAGCGCATGCTGACACAGTGTGAACCTCATCTCGTGGAGGCCCGCACAAAAGGTATCCCGCACATTGGTAGCGGAGCGATATATCCAGTGCCGGAAACGGATGTCTTTGTCGATGATTTCGCAATACCGGAGGACTGGCCAAAAGTCTACGGTCTTGATGTCGGATGGAATCGTACTGCGGCTGTTTTCCTGGCGGTCGATAAGCAAGCCGATATCGCGTATATCTGGTCTGAGTACTATAGGGGGCAAGCGGAGCCAGCAATACATGCGGATGGGATAAGATCGCGCAAAGTAACGCAGGGAGTTATCGACCCTGCCGCAAGAGGCAGATCACAGCACGACGGGAGCAGCCTGATTGACAGTTACCGGAGCCTGGGATTGTCTTTGACTCCTGCAGACAATGCAGTGGAGTCTGGCCTGTATGAGGTTTGGCAGCGACTGAGTTCTGGTAGACTCAAGGTTTTCCGCTCATGCCAGCAATGGCGGCAAGAGTATCGGATGTACCGTCGTGACGACAAGGGGCGCATTGTCAAGGATAACGATCATCTTATGGATGCCACACGGTACGCCATCATGTCCGGACTAAGGATAGCGTCAACCGGAATACCACAAGATGATTATTCGCCTGCTTTTGTGGGGTGGATGGGATGATTTTCAAAAAAATATTTTATCGCGCGGAATAGTTCACTTACGTGTTGATTTTTCGTTTAAATCAACTTATGGATATATGGCTACTGACTCGCAGCTCATCGAGGACGCAAAAAAAATATTTCAGCTTTGCGAAGATGTCGAGCACGATAACCGCGCAGAGGCTCTTGATGACATGCGGTTTTCGAAACTCGCTGAGCAGTGGCCGGAATCTGCAAGAAGGCAACGCGAGCTTGACGGTAGACCTTGTCTTACGATCAACAAGACGACAGCGATCATTAATCAGATCGTCAATGAGGCACGGCAAAATAAGCCAAGCATCAAAGTACATCCCTCTGATGATGCAGCTGACCCGCTTACGGCCAATATCTACAATGGGTTGATACAAAATATACAGTACTCGTCTAATGCTGACATAGCATACGACAATGCAGTGGACTGCAGTGTAACGGGTGGGTTTGGATATTGGATGGTTGATATTGTCGATTCAGATGACGACACTTTCGACACTGATCTGCGCATAAAACCGATCTACAACCCATTCTCAGTTTTTGGAGATCCGCATTCACAGGAGGCAGACGGGAGCGATTGGAATGTGGCTTTTGTAGTGGAGCGGATAACAAAAGAGGCTTTTCAAAAACAGTGGAAAAAAGCTGAACAGGTTGACTGGAGCTCTACCGGATATGACGCAAACAATGACTCGTGGGTTGCAAAAGATGATTTGTTGATCGCGGAGTGGTGGACTCGTGATGAAGATTACAAAGGCATTGTACAGCTTAGTGACGGAACAATACTTGATGAGGAGACGTATCTATCCAACAAAGAGATAATTTCTGCTATAGGGTTAACTGTAACGAGAGATCGCAAAGTAAAGTCTCATAAAGTAACGCAGCGCATTATAACCGGCGCAGAAATACTGGAGACAAACGTCTGGGCTGGATCAATAATCCCCATTTGTCCGGTTTATGGTCAGGAAGCAAATATTGAAGGAAAACGGTACTGGAAAGGGATAGTTAGAGACATGAAAGACCCTTGCAGGTCATACAATGTCGCAAGGTCAACTACGGTCGAGGTTCTTCTTCAATCCCCTAAAACTCCGTTCATCGGGCCTGTTGGAGCTTTTAACAGTGACAAGCAAAAGTGGCAGCTTGCTAACGTAAACGCATTCCCATACATCCAGTATGACGGTCAAGTGCCACCAGAAAGACAGCCATACGCAGGCCCTCCTGCAGGGTTGATTCAAGAGGCGATGCAAAGCGCTGCCGATATTCAGGCAGTGACAGGACTCTTCGACGCTTCGATGGGCGCGCCTGGAAACGAAACATCCGGAGTTGCTATCACTGGAAGGCAGCGCGAAGGAGACACTGCGACGTTTAATTATATCGACAATGTCAGCCGCGCCATACGTCATACAGGCCGCATACTGATTGACCTGATACCAAAAGTATACTCTGGCGAACGAATGGTTCGAATTCTAGGGCCATCCGGAAAAGACCCGTCAACGGTCCAGCTCGGCAGGCCGGTTACGCTTCCCAGCGGTGATGTAAAGGTTTTTGACTTGTCAGCCGGAAAATATGATTTGACAGTCGAAACAGGACCATCATACACAACGCGCAGAGAAGAGGCTGCTAACCAGATGATAGATCTTGTGCGGGCAATCCCGTCCGCTGCTCCGGCTTTAGCTATTCCGCTGGTTAAAAATCTTGATTGGCCTGGATCTGATGAGGTGCTTGAGTCCCTTAAGCAGTTGCAAGGGCAAGACCCTCAAATGCAGCAAGCTCAACAAACAATACAGCAGTTGCAGCAGCAGGTAGCGCAATTGACACAAAAAGCGCAAACAGCACAAATGGATGCATCGATCGACGTTGAAAAGTTAAAGATTGACGCATACAACGCAGAGACTGACAGATTAAAGGTCGTTCAAGTTGGCATGGGGCCTGAGGATGTACAGGCGCTCGTCATGCAGACATTGCAACAACTTTTAACAGCAGGTAATATTATGCCTGGTGCAGGCCCAGGAATGACTCAGCCGATTGCACAAACCATTCCCGCTCAGAATCAAAACGGGATAGCTTTAAGCGGATTGCGGCCACAAGGGCTTCGTCCGGAACTTGCTGCTCTTGTCGCGCAGCATCTACAAAATCCAATACCTATTCCGAATAGATCAAATGACGGTATGATTAACCCGTCACGAATACCACAATCACCAAACAATTAACACCAACCATTAAGGAGTGTAAACATGCCCGATGAATTATTGACCAATCAAGCAGCAGACACAACGGTAACGGATGCTGTAGAAGTCAACAGCGATAACCATGAAATAGAGGGAACAGGAGAAGCTCCTGAACTCGACGAATCCGGAAACCCAATTGAACCAGCAGAAGAGATCGAAGAGGTCGAATGGGAAGACGGGAAGAAATATAGCGTTCCGAAGGCTCTCAAAGGAGCGTTAATGAAGAATGCTGACTATACGCAGAAAACTCAACAGGTCGCAGAGCAGCGCCGCCAAATCGAAGATGCGCAGAAGCAGTTGCAGCAGCAGGTTGAGTTTCAGAAGGCCAATATATCTGATTACGCAAAAATCCAAAGTCTTGATGACAAACTTGGAGTATTTGAAAAGATTGACTGGCAGGCGGCATCTTCTCAGGATCCGGCAGCAACGCAGCGGGCATGGATGCAGTATCAGCAGATCAAAGATCAGCGAACTGCATTAGGACAAACTATGAGTCAGAAAGAGCAGCAGCAGGCCATCGAAATGCAGCAGAATACTGCTAAGCAGATCGAAGAAGGGCGACTAAAGCTTCAAAAAGAAATCCCTGACTGGTCCCCAAAAAAGGCAGAAGAGTTGACGAAATTTGCCCAGGAAAAGTTCGGATTCACCCCTAACGAGTTAGGGCAAGTGAGTGACGTACGATCCATCAAATTGCTCAATATGGCCTATTTAGGGGAGCAGGTTATTCAAAAAGCAAAACAAAGTAAGCAGCCCACCGCAATAGATGTAAAGCCGTCTACCAGCGTTTCCGGAAGAGCTCCGGCAACAGCAAAAAGCGAAGATCGCATGACAGATGCGGAGTGGACTGCCTATCGACAAAAGCAACGACAAAAGAAATAATTTATCATGGCCAATACCATTCTTACCCATCAGATGATCGCCCGCGAAGCGGCTGTCATGCTTAAGGAATCCGTTCCATTCCTGACAAACATTAACAGGGCTCGGGAATCTGACTTTCTTACTCCGATAAACTCTATTAAGAAAGGAACGTCTGTAACGATCAGAGTTCCCGCAGACAATGTCGTGTATTCTGGATCCATATTCGCAGGAGGCGGAAGCGCTCCGGCACAGACAGAGCTTCCTGTCACCCTGACAATCAACACCCAGCTTCATGTTCCTCTTACGTTTACTTCGATTGAGAAGGTGCTGAAGATTGAAGATTATCGTGATAGGTTCATAAAACCAGCTATCAATACGCTTGGAGCATCAGTACACGCAAACTTGCTCAGTCAGGCAATTCCGTTGGTTCCAAACCTTGTTGGCACAGCAGGATCTCTTCCTACGGCGTTCAAGACGTGGGGGTATGCTAGGTCACGCCTTGGAGATGTTCTTGCTCCTTCAAGTGACAGGTACGCTCTGATATCGCACGACTCCAATAACGAGTTGACAGACACAACAAAAACTCTGTTCACGCCAACGAAGGACATTGGAGAGCAGTATCTTGAGGGCTCCCTCGGAAGGTTGCAGGGTTTGGATTTCTTTGAAACTGCGGCATTACCAAGCATCACGAACGGGTCTACGGTATCGGGAGTGACGGTATCAGGAGCATCTCAGACCGGTTCAAACTTGGTGGTAGGAGGTGTTTCTAGTGGGAACACGTGGAATGCCGGACAAGTATTTAACATTGCTGGTGTTTATGCAGTGCACCCACTGACACAGACAACATTGCCTTGGCTCAGGCAGTTTGTTGTAACAGCGAACACCACAGCATCAACAACAACGGTTACACTACCAATCTATCCATCAATTGTAGTCGGTGGCTCTACAAATCCAGGAGCAACGGTAAGTGCATCACCTGCAAACAGTGCAGCCCTGACCTTTGTCGGTTCAGCTTCTACAGCATATCGGCAGAACCTTACTTACCAGAAGGATGCGTTCACAGCTGCGTTTATTCCGCTTCCCGTACTTGCATCATGCGAAGGTTACACCTATAACGATGACGGGTTTGCCGTCCGTGTCATGACCTTCGGAGACGGTAAGAATGACCTTGAAAATACAAGGGTTGATGTGCTCTTTGGGTTTGCCGGTGTTCGTCCGATGCATGCGTGCAGGGTGACTGAATAGGTAGTTGTTTCGTTGAACTCCACCGGTTTGTCTGTTAAGCCGGTGGGGTATTTTAAACCTGTAAACAAAAAGAGATGCCGGAATTTCAGGAATACCCAAAGATGATCTGGCCAAATGGGCCGGATGGAGAATACGTTATTGTGAATAACCAAGAAGAGGAACTGGAAATATCTGGTCAGCCTGAAGAGGACATAAACCCAAAAATACCGTCAAACAGGAGAGGAAAGGTATTAAAGGATAATGGATAATGGCTCTTGACACTTACACCAACCTGCAGAGCGCAATTGCTGATTGGCTTAATCGCTCAGACCTGACAAGCCAGATAGTAGACTTCATATCTCTTGCCGAAGGAAAGATGACAATTCTTTTTGCATTAAAAAGCGATGAGAACGAGGCGACATTATCAACAGTTACAGGATCCAGGTATGTTTCGCTCCCTTGGGATTATGACCTACCAATTGGATTATGGTATACCTTGTGGTCTCCAAGACGTGAAATTCTCTATCGTCCGGTAGAACAGCTCGGATACTCAAATGTATCAACATATCCTTCATTCTGGGGTGTTGATAACGGTAAAATCGCCTTTGACTGCAACGCTAGCGGCGTTTATCAACTTCTTTTCAGGTATAGGTCGCAAAACAGCCTTTCTGTTTCAAATCAGTCCAACTGGATACTTGATAATTACCCGCAAGTTTACCTCTATGGAGCGCTTGCACAGGCAGCGGTTTTTTTGCCTGGTGAGGATAGATTACAGACATTTCAAGGGCTTTTTGATGAGGCAATGATTTTGGTGCAGACTCACGAAGGCCAACATGACCAAATGGCAATACTAAGAACAGATTATCCGATATCTCGGCGCGGAATCAATACGGCAGCTAACTTTTATTCAGGAGTATGATAGATGGGTGATACCTATACCCCGAATATTTCAATTATCCAACCGCAAGTTGGATCCAGTCAAGACACCTGGGGAACAAAGCTTAATTCTGCGTTTTCAACCATTGATGCAGTTTTCAGCCAGACCGGAACAAGTGTAAGTCTGAATGTTGGAACCGGAAAAACCTTGAACGCTGCAAGCGGAACCGTAAACCTTGGTTCAGGTGGATGGAGTGTTGGAGGAACAACCATAACATCCTCAGCGGCAGAACTTAATATTTTATCAGGGAAAGCAAGTCTTTCAGGACTTGCTTTAGCTATTTTGCCTACAATTTATCCTGTTGGAAGCCTTTATTTTAACGCTTCGGTGGGAACAAATCCCGCGACGCTTCTTGGGTTTGGTACTTGGTCAGCCTATGGGACTGGAAGGCTCATCGCGAGTTATAGTTCTGGAAGTTCATATTTTGGGTCTGTTGGCGCAACTGGAGGAAGTACGGATGCCGTGCTTGTAAGCCACCAGCACGGCATAACCAACACAGCCGCAGGAGATCATTACCATACTTACAACTACGTTACATCAGGCGGACAGGTTCAGGGTAATGCCGGAGCAGGTGTTGCCGTGCAGGGATTGAACACAAATACGACAAATACCAGCAATGCCGGTTCGCATACGCATGCTGCGACAAGCGATATTCAAGGAGTATCAGCGGCTGGAGCGAATCTTCCACCTTTTATAACGGTCTATATCTGGCAGAGGACTGCATAAATGGCATTAGTTCCAATAACGCCAACACCAGGTGTTGTTAAAGTTGGCACTGATTACAGTAACAAGGGCCAATGGATTGACAGCAATCTTGTCAGGTGGATAAATAGCAGAGCGCACCCTATTGGGGGATGGACTGTTCTTTTTAACGGGACAATATCTGGTCAGATAATAGGGCTTTACTCTTATCCTATAGGAGAGTTGCCCGTGCTGATAATCGGAACAACATCAAATGTTTACCGATACGACGGAACATTAACCGATATAACGCCATCCGGATTTACGCCACCAACAACAGGAACACTTACAGCGGTCGGCTATGGTACTGGAATGTATGGAACAGGAAATTATGGCAGCGCAAGAACAACTCCAAGCGCTCTTTTTTCTCCAACAGCCTACGCATATGCTTTCAGTTCCTTCGGTACAACTCTAGTAATGAGCTGTACAAGTGATGGAAATATTTATATCCTTCCATCCGGAGCATCAATTCTTACAACATGTCCAAATGCGCCAAATGGTGTGTCATGGAGTATCACATCGGACGAAAGATTCCTGTTTGCAATCTGTCCTCTTGGGAATAAAGGGAAGATCCAGTGGTCAGATAGAGAGGATTATACCAACTGGAATGTAACTGCAACGACCTTATCAGGAAGCCTTTCAATTCCTGGCGAAGATGATATCAATAACGCTGTAAACTGGAATGGTAATATTTACATTTTCTCGTCTTCAGCCGTTTACAGGGTAAATTTTGTCGGAGGAACGCTTGTCTATGGCATAAAAACCATTGTAAACAAGTATGATTCTCCATTATCAAACAGATCGGTGGTATGTACCCCAAACTTTCTTTGCTGGTTAAGCAAAACCGGAATCGGCACATGGAACGGTCAGTACATGCAGATAGATAACCCTGTAAATGGGTTCATATCAAACAACATCTATCCAGGCTATGAATCCTATACATTTGGAGGATACCAGGAAAAATATAATGAGGTTTGGTGGTTTTTTTCGAGCACGGCCTCAATCATACCAAACAAATACGTTGTATGGTCAATAACAGACAATCTATGGAGTATTGGAAGTCTTACTCGAGGAGCCTGGAACACATCTTCAGTATTTGATAATGCGATACTTTCAGATGACGCAGGAGTCATTTATGAGCATGAGAATGGCTCACTGAGCGGTTCGAGTGGTATTGGTTCGTTAATCCCGTATTTACAGTCAGCTCCAAATGAAATTTCGGAAGGAGACAATGTCATGATGGTTGACAGGTTAATTCCGGACGAGCTTACAGTTGGAGCGGATATACTGACCTACACGATAAAATACTCCATGTACCCAACAGCGCCCATGCAGTCCACACCATCTTATCAGGTAAGTAATGGGAAAATAGATTTAAGAGTAACTGCCAGGCAAATGGCTATTCGTGTTGATGGTGTTACGGATGCTGATTTCAGTATTGGAGTTTTGCGTGCAAATGTTGTTCAGCGAGGGTCACGATGATTCTGCCATATATCCCAAAAGAATACGATCAGTTGACGTTCACAAACGCATTGACAGGGATAAATGATCAGCTTGACAACATCCAAACGTCAATAGATGCCATCAATTCCTCATCTAACTCAACGACAACAACAAGCTCGGTATCGGCAAACGATCCTGTTGTTTTGGGCATTCTGAATCAGATAAACACTCTCGGAACCAGCCTTCAGTCGTTATTTGATTCACTGGCAGCTTATGCAAACAAGTATGGCGCAAGTATTCAGACATGGCAGACTACCCTTCAAACAACATCCGAATCGTTTGC
>JABDHK010000024.1 GCA_012972835.1 Chlorobiaceae bacterium
GAAGGTGCAGACCTTAAGCGCGCAGGAGTAAGGATACAGGGAGCTGTTCTCATGTCAGTTATGTATGGCGTTCAAAGAAATGTAATAGTAAAAAACGGTGAATTTTGCTGGCATCCTGAAATGAAAGAGCCAAAAGTCCGGGATCGATCATTACTTGATGTTTCTTCAAGGAAATTTGAGTTTGTTGCTCCTGAAGAAATTAGCCAGGCTATTCTTCAGCAGGTTAAAAGAGGGTTCTCACTTTCTCTCGATGATGCGGTATCAAATGCAGCCAGAGTACTTGGATTTCAGCGGGTTACCGCACAAGCGAAATACTTATTTGACCAGCAGCTTGATGGTTTGATAAAATCTGAGGTGCTCATATTACGTAATGGCTCGGTCTCAGTTGCATAGGTAGTATTCGGTTAATTTTGTTATGACTTATTTAGCTTTTTTTGAATAAAAAAGGAGAGAACTATGTGGATGGAACTTACGGTTCGAGAACTAAATCTGAGTAAAATCAGGCTTGTTCCCGTTAAACGATGGATCAACTTGGATCAAATCACTTCAGTTCTTCCTTTAATTGAAAACTCGACAACGTTCGGAGTGATTTTTAAGATGTCGGATTCATCTCATTGGGCGACTGAAATTAAAACCGAAATTGATGCATTGTTAGATTGGATAATGCAGTTGCATTAGTTTCTTTTATCGGTAGGTATCAAGCCAAATATTTAGTTGACCAACAACCTATTATCTTGAATGGGTTTAAATACGCTTCCTTTAGTTTTGACTGTAAGGAGCCTTTATACCTGTGTATACAACCTAAGTTGAGCGATAAGTAATAATCCGGACAGTTCAGATCGCCATAAAATGCAATAATATGTTAGCGATAACTGAAACGATCAGAAATCATTATCCGGACATTGAGAAATGCAGGTTTTCTGCCTGAATCATCTGGCATGTATACGATCGACACTGCATTAACACTCTTTTTGCTCTTGCCGAGCGTACCTCTCCCATAATAAACGAGGCTCTTTATCCCGTCAAAACTGGTTTTTTAACCAGTCATTACCGGTGCATTCTGACAGGCTGCAAACAAACGATCGAGCTGTAATCGTTCAAAAGTAGCTTTTGGTACTTTCATAATCAGTTTTCCGGCATGGCGGACAATCTTGCCTGCCGTATCAATGAGCTGACGACGAATGGTGTCAGTAGCCGATCTTCAGGTACTCCATGATTTCAAACAACTCATGATCATAAAAGCCAGCATCCATTCGTACGATAATCGGTACATCGGGACGATACTCTTTCCTGATTTTCTCAACGATATAAACCAGCATGCTATCGGCGGTATCACCATGATTGGAGTGCTTCTTGCCGCCCCGGAATACTGCGTCAACAAAGAATCGACCCCAATTCAGCTGCAGGGGATGAAAACCTTTGACCTTCTTGTAAGTCGGTTGTACACCGTGCCGTTTGGGAGCATCATCATTGTCGAGCACCATGGTATCCATGCCGAGCATAATGACCTTCGGCTTTGTAATCTTGAGTCTCCAGATGAAGAGGTGCTGCAGCAGTCGCCGAAACAGGTATCCACGCACAAATGAAAACTTGCTGAACAATCGTTTGATCGTATGAGACGAAGCCAGATTGCTGCTGCCAATGACTCCGGCATAACCCTCATCTGCCTTGAGATGATCAAACCAGGTGATATGGCGACTGGTGCCGTCCATGAAAAAACAGAACAACTGAACAAACAACTCAGTGATGGCAAGACCTTTGCTGTTTTTGCGCATCGAGCCAAACCATCGATCAATCAGAGGCAGAATCTGGATGCTGGGAATATATGCCTCAAACAGGGCCAATCCAGCTCTACCGGTCATGCGTTCATCAGTTGGCTGAATTGCACTGATTTTCTGTTCCTTTTTATCCCGAAACCGTGTATCTTTTGCCATGAAGCTCTCTACCTATTTGGTTGTGTTATGCTGGGTGGTAATTGCGACGTTACCCATTTCAATATAACACGTTAGTCTATAAGTTGAGAGCTTTTTTTATTCCTAATCGATCAGGTTAGGTACAAGTAAAAAAATCACAACCTGTAAGTAATGGATAGCATAGCTTTCATTAGGGGTAAAAAATCACGAATTTTCAATACGTTTTCATACTGGAATTCCTGCTATTCCAATATTGATTTATTCTGAATTAAAATATTATGAGCAATAAATTAACTTCTAGGAGCATTCTTATACTAGTTATTACGACTACCATTCTCTACAAATATTGGAATGCGTTATTTATTGTCGGCATTTCTGCTATAATTATTTATGGTATTGTTAAAGCAATCAAAAGAATAAAACATCTTCGATCATTTCCGTTCTCTCTAAGCACTAAAAGTAAAACTCCTCAGCTCCATCAAAATCAAGGCGAACTTATCTTTTCCAATACAGAGAAGTTAAAGGTAGAGAAACAAGACTTGAAATCCATCAAACTTAAAGCTAATAATGGTGATGCACAGGCTCAATTTGAGCTCGGCATGATATATGATAATGGCTATTTTTCTCATGGTCAAGGAGTCTTGCAAAATACCACCGAAGCAGCAAAATGGTACCGTTTAGCGGCGGATAATGGACATGCAACAGCACAGTATAATCTTGGCTGGATGTACTACGACGGTCATGGAGTCAAACAGGATTATGGAGAAGCGCTACGATTAACCCGTCTTGCAAAAAAAAATGGTATGCCTGGCACTCAGGCTCGAATCGACTTGATAATGAGCGCAGAAGACGACCATTCAGAAGCTCTCCAATGGCAGCAGCTCAAAGCAAAGCAAGACGATTCATCAATAGAAACAATAAGGGATTCGTCAAAAGATGAGGTACATCCATCAATAGAAGAACTTGAAGTTTTGCAAAGGAGGGAGATTACTGCAAACTCTAGTAGAAATGACGTTACTACTCCACTTACAGATGGAGAGTACAAAGTGATAATAGCAGCAGAAAAACTAAAACAGGCAAAGATTAAAGTTGAAATCGCAGCAGAAAAGTTAAAACAAGAACAGATTAGAGCAAAAATAAAATCCAATTCACTGCCCCTACTTAGCACCTTGCTTTCCAAAGAGATGCGAGCAGTGTGTCAGAATTCATCTGAAAAAAGTTATTCAGGCGCACCATCTAAAAGAGATACATTAGCGGTGAATGGTGATATCCAAAATCAATTTGAACTCGGTAAGATAAATAACTCCGAAGTGGCAATTAAGTTGCAGATAGCAAAACTACTTAAAGTAAAAATAAGATTTATTACGCAGTCAATTTTCAGTACCATGCTTGCCAGAGAGATGCGAACGGGATATCAGATTTCCTCCGTCAAAAATTATATAGCATCACCATCTAAAATAAATGTATTACCTACGGACGGCGAAAGAATAATGAGCAATGTGCCTGAAAATAATAGCGTTGATGCGCATTCTACCAAAAAAGATCAAAAAGAAATGATCTTATCTGCAGATGAATTGTGGATTCCTTTCGGGAAATCCATAGAACATGCAGGGTATACTATACTTGATGGTCTTGTTTATTTTGGCAATGGATTAAAATCTATTACAGAGTCAGAAGAAGAACCTTCTTTTATCGATGTTTCGCTTCCCGTTGACAAGACAGATCCTGATATTTCCGGAAGAAATATGGGGTATTGGCCATATTACTCTCATATTCACCCAGCCTCTCGGGCAGCATACTTGGACTGGCTTTCAACAGGTCGAAAAGACCCAGACGCCCATATTGGATATGTTTTTCTCTTCTTTTATGGATTGGAGAGAAGGGTATTCATTGATATCCAAAATGATATTTGTACAGCTGAAGATTTACCCATTATTCTCAATGAGGTTCAAAGACTTCTGGCCATATATATAGAGAATGCTTCATTTCGTCAATATGCCCATAAGTTTCAGGAGGTTTTGCTGATGTTATCTTGGAGAGACTCTCTTTACAAGACTTCACCCTCCCTTGAGTTTTACTCTTGGTGTGAGATACCCTTAATCATCAAGGCTGTGCTGGGCCAGTTAGCTGATGATAGAGTTTCTCTTCCCGCCGAATGGGCATTAGCATGGGCAATAAATGACCCATCAATGCCAAACAGAATGCTGATAGAACGGTGCATGCTGGAATTTCAGGAACTATTCAAATTTCAATACACCCAAAAATATAAAACGGGCCTGTTGCTATCACCTAACAAAACAAGACTCAAGGTAACATATCGCGCCGCAAGTCCGCTCTTTGTTGGTCGCTACATCACAATCCTTAGGGAAGATCTTTCTGATGTGACTGATGATTCCGGGGCAATATCACAAATACAAGAGATCGTCAATTCATGCACTGATGAACTTGAAGGTTATAGCCGCTTTATTTGGCTAAATCCGGATAATAAATATTCTCTTGAAGCAACCTCACTTCTACCCAAACTCCTTCTAAAAAAACATGTAGAGAAAGAATTTCAAAGACTGATGATCTGGCTGGAACAACAAATTCCTTCTAACACTCCAGTGCAGATCTCTTTTCAGTCAATTGTAGAGGTCATGCCCCGAATTAATCAGAACTGCTTTGGCAAGAAAGAGGTAATAAGCATTGCCAATTTTCTTGGCAAGATAGGTTATGGTATCGAGCCAGACCCTCGCTTTGGAAACTTTGTCCCCAAGCAAGATCATGATGTGGTTCTTTTCAGAATCAGTGAAAATGCACCAATCGCTCCCTCTAATGAGTATTCCGTGGCAACCCTTGTCCTCCATTTGGCCTCGGCTGTTGCTACTGCTGACGGGACAGTGAATAAAAGTGAAAAACAACATTTGGAAGACTATCTTGAAACTTGCTTACACCTCTCTTTAGATGATAAAATAAGGCTACAGGCTCATATGTTATTCCTTCTTTCTTCCTTTCCTGACATGAATAATGTCAAAAAAAGAATAGAGTTGCTACAACAGGAACAGAAAGAATCACTTGCGAAATTCCTTGTTTGCATCGCTCAGGCTGACGGATATATTGACGTAGCGGAGATGAAAATCCTTACCCGAATATATGCCATGCTTGGTCTTGATGCCCAGAGTCTTTACAGTCATGTCCATACTGCGGCTGTTGAACCTGTTGCCGTTCAAACTGCTGATTCCTTGACATCACCTGGGTATTCAATCCCTGCTCCTCCAAAAATATCTGATGGTATTTCTCTTGATATGGACAAAATCAAAACTATCCGTGCGGAGGACAATGCAATGTCATCAATCCTTCATGATATTTTCTCTGAAGACCAACACGAGCAGATAACAACATTAATATCAGATGCAAGAACAACAGACATACCAATTACTGGACTTGATCCTGAATCATTTGCGTTTATGAAAGAACTCGCGTGCAAGCTCATTTGGACAAGAGAAGAACTGGAAAAACTTGCTGCCGTCCACAGCTTGATGCTGGATGGAACACTCGAAAGCATCAATGACGCATCATTGGATCACTTTGGAGATCTATTCTTTGAAGGTGATGATCCGGTAATTATCAACGCTCAATTTGCCAAGGAGATCAATGTATGACAACAGTAATTCGTTCAAGAGAACGTGACGCTATTATTCAGTCACTTCGTGCGGGTGTGGTTCCGCGTCTTGGCCAGCACCTCATCCAAGTTGGTCGAGTGAACGAAATCGCAGCGCTCATCAAAGATATTGAGCGGGTTGCCGATAATGGTTCCGGGATCCGTTTTGTCATAGGTGAATACGGCTCCGGCAAAACTTTTTTCCTTAACCTTGTAAGGGCGATTGCTCTTGAGAAGCGTTTAGTCACAGCACATGCTGACTTGAATCCAGACAGAAGGCTCCATGCAACTTCTGGACAGGCTCGTTCACTTTATGCTGAATTGATGCGCAATATATCAATCCGCACCAAGCCAGATGGTGGAGCAATGCCGTCAATTGTTGAAAGTTTCATTGTGAAAGCACTCAAGGAATCGAACGTATCAGAAAAAAACCCTAACACCATTATTCACGAAAAACTTGGATTTCTATCAGAAATGGTCGGTGGCTATGATTTCGCTCATGTTATAGCCGCTTACTGGGAAGGGCATGATAGTGGAAACGAGCAGTTGAAGGCGGATGCAATACGATGGCTCCGAGCTGAATTCACAACAAAAACAGATGCTCGTAACGCTCTTGGAGTAAGGACAATGATTGATGATGGCAGCTTCTATGACCACCTAAAGCTGATATCACGGTTTGTGAGACTTGCCGGATTTAATGGAATGCTGATTTGCCTTGATGAACTGGTAAATCTCTACAAGTTATCGAATGTGCAAGCCAGAAACTCAAACTACGAACAAATTCTTAGAATATTGAATGATTCATTGCAAGGAACTTCTGGCGGTCTCGGGTTCATCATGGGTGGCACCCCTGATTTTCTTTTAGATACCCGAAGGGGGTTGTTCAGCTATCCAGCGCTTCAATCACGCCTTGCTGAAAACACCTTCGCTGTCAAAGGGCTGGTAGATTATAGTGGCCCTGTTTTGCGCCTGAGCAACCTCAGCCCCGAAGACTTCTTTATTTTACTGGGAAAGATCCGGCATGTCTTTGCCTGCGGGAATTCCTCAGAATATCTTATTTCTGATGAGGGACTAAAAGCGTTCATGGAGCATTGCTCAAAAAGAATAGGGGATGCCTATTTTCGAACACCCAGAAATACGATTACCAGTTTTGTAAACCTCCTTTCCGTTCTTGAACAAAACCAGCAAACCACTTGGCAAGAGATTCTTGGAACTGTGGAGATAAAGCCTGATACCAACCCTGATTTCGATATTATACCTGAAGACAGTAGCTCGATCAGCACATCGAATTCATCAACAGTAATTATTGAAGACGAGGCGAGCCTTGCATCCTTTAAGCTCTGACAAATCACAGGCATTTTTCCTGCTCGATGAAAAGATTCAGCGCTGGATCTGGGAACAGAAATGGATTACACTGCGCGATGCACAGGAACGGGCAATATCGCCTATACTTGCTGGTAATACCGATGTTATTATTGCAGCGGCCACAGCCACTGGCAAGACGGAAGCTGCATTTCTTCCCATATGCTCAAAGCTGCTTGCCAAAGAGTATCAAAATGCATCCGTCCTCTACATCAGCCCATTGAAGGCACTCATCAATGATCAGTTTTCCCGAATGGAGCAGTTGTGCGAACAATTGGATATTCCTGTTCATCCTTGGCATGGAGATGTCTCTGCAAGCAAAAAAGGGAAGTTCCTCAAAAAACCGTCAGGGATTCTCCTGATTACGCCAGAATCTATTGAAGCGCTTTTCGTTAACCATGGCAGTGTGGTTCCACAGCTTTTCAATAACCTTCTTTACATCGTCGTTGACGAACTTCACTCCTTTATAGGTTCTGAACGAGGGCAACAATTGCAATCTCTCCTTAATCGTATTGAATTTGCTATTAAAAGAAATGTTCCTCGAATAGGATTGAGCGCAACCATTGGGGATATGCATCTTGCGTCACGATTCCTTCGCTCTGAAACAGAAGAAGAAACAGTGATGATTGTCTCCACCGCAAGTGGGCAGGAACTACAGCTTCTTCTAAGAGGATATGTCAATAAACCTCCACAGAACAGTCCCATCGCAGAGACAGAAAATGTTTCGACGGATGGAAGCCTTCTCGAAATAGGAGAAGACCTATTCAAAATTCTTCGAGGTAAAAGCAACCTCATCTTTGCTAACAGCAGGGAAAAGGTAGAGTATTTTGCTGATTTACTTCGTTATAAATGTGAAGAACATCATCTCCCAAATGAATTCTGGCCACACCACGGAAACCTCTCAAAAGGACTTCGCGAAGAAGCAGAAGCCGCTATAAAGGATAAATCACTTCCAGTTAACATCGTATGCACATCAACTCTTGAAATGGGCATTGACATTGGCGCCGTGATCAGTATTGCTCAGATAGGTGTGCCACCCTCTGTTGCAAGCTTGCGCCAACGACTTGGACGTTCGGGAAGAAAAGAGGGCGACCCTGCTATTCTGAGGATATACATCCAGGAAAATGCAGTTACCAAAAACTCAAAACCTTTGGATTGCCTTCGTTCCCGTCTGGTGCAGACAATTGCTATGGTAAGACTTTTGCTTGAAAAGTGGTACGAGCCCCCTACAACCGGAGGGCTGCACCTCTCAACGATGGTACAGCAACTACTTTCCCTGATAGCTCAGTATGGAGGGATAACTGCTGATCATGCCTATAATTTACTCTGCAAGAATGGCGCTTTTAAGGAAATCGGACATCAGATGTTTGGGGATTTATTGAGAAACCTCGGTAACCAGCGTCTCATTATGCAAGCAAGTGACGGATTATTGCTGCACAGTCAATTAGGAGAACGCATTGTTAACCACTATTCTTTTTATGCGGCATTCACCACGCCAGAAGAATATCGGCTCGTAAGTGGTGATCGAACACTTGGAACACTTCCATTTGACCGTCCAGTCGAAGTCAACTCTTTGCTCATTTTCGGCGGAAAAAGATGGATAGTTTTAGAAGTAGATGCGCACAAAAAAATCATTATACTTAAACCGGCAGCAGGTGGTAAACCTCCACAATTCGATGGTCAAGCAGGCAGAGTTTATGACCGGATTCGACAGGAAATGTTTGCCGTTTACACGGAAAAAAGTATACCGATTTTTCTTGATGCTCAGGCAAAAGAGCTGTTGGATGAAGCAAGAAAAGCTTTTGACCGGTTCGCATTATCTAACAAAAAGATACTCGTTCAAGGAAGTGAATCGTATCTCTTCTGTTGGATGGGTGACAGGGTGCTGGATACTTTGGTAGCAATGCTCACCGCGAAGGGTTTAAGCGCTGTAAATTATGGTATTGCAATAGAGGTTTCCAAGATATCACCAAATGAACTTCAGAGCTGCTTGCGTGCCTTATTAACTGAGGGTTTACCTGATGCTTATGAGCTTGCTCGTTCAGTAGTAAATAAAGCGGCAGAAAAATATGATAACTTTTTGACAGATGAATTATTGAGTGCGGACTATGCGGCATCGAAGTTTGATGCTGAAGGGGCATTTAACGTGTTAACAGCGATAATGTCGAATGATTAGTACGCAAAACATTTGAAGTAAACTAAAGAATATTGCAAAAAGCATGACAGATAAAAAAACAAAGTGGTTAATCTATACAGTGCTGGTAGGTTTATTACCTGGACTCTGTCGGGTTTTAGCATGGATAGTTACTAATTCGGGCATCGTAAACATCTTGTCACCTTCTGATTTTGTTGCTTTTGGGCTTGTATTGCACATATCAAATATCAATGAAGTTGAACATCTCGGAGATGAAGAAAGGGATTGGAAGACGGTTCAAAATGGTATTTCTATAACATTCATTACTTTTTATAGTGTCCTTTATACATTGACCTTGGTTCCTGACAAAGTTGTGGATATTATGAAAATGACATATTGTTCTGGGGTGTTGGCTATAGTTTCATTCCTAATTAGCTATTCTGTCTATGATAGGATAGCCAGTATTGAAAAAGTTAATAAAGTCCAAGGGTGATGACAAACATAATAATTATAGCAACATTGATTCTTGCTACTGCGGGTGTGAGTCTCGTAGTCTGGTCTTTATTTAGCACTAGAAAAAAATATTATAACGAGTATATATCAAGAAAAAAAAATGATTAAAAATTTCATTTATTTAGATGCTGAAAAACTAAACTCATTATCTTCTCAAGTTTTTGAAGGTGTAACTGAATATATTTTAACTGAATCGTTGAACAAAGAAGAAAAGTCTGAATTACAAAAAGGGCCGATAAGTTGTGGTAGAGTTATTGGAGAAATCCTTAAAACAACTGATAAAACATCAGAAAAAAAATATTTAAATGATTACTCGTATTTGTTATTTGAGAAAAAGTTAATTAATGATGGTTTGGTTTCAGAGCTGGATTGTCGAGTAGAATTTGATAATATTGATACTTATATAAATGGAAAATCTTTTATAAAGGTAAAAGGAAAAGCGGTATTCAATGATATGAATTCGATTAATACTTTACTAGTTAATTATAAAATAAATTGGGAAGGCTATTACTTATGTGTCAAATTATCAGGAAATTGACAGTTTTAATAAGCAGATTGAAAAAGTAATATCAAACACTAAAGATCTAAATCAAAAGAGTAAAATAAAGCGTGAAGCAAAAAGTAAAATAAGTATTGAAATGCTCTCAAAAGAAAGTGGGCTACAGCAAAATCCGGAATTTCTCGAAAATCTTATTTCAATTTTAAAATATGGATTTCAAGATCAGTTAGAAATACAAATGGATCTAAGTGGATTTTATTTTTCAGCAAATCTAAAAAGGGACAGTCTAAGAGAAAATGAAAGTTTGATAATAAGAAAGTATTCGAGGCAAACAGAAATTGATTTTATTCTTTTCGGTATTGTTACTCAATATCAGAGATCTAATCTTGGCAATGTGAATGAGAAGACAGAATTAAAAAGCATGAAAGAAGCAATAATGAAGCTGGTTTCAAGTTTATCAAATGTCGAATCTTCTTTTACTGGGAGGTTAAGCAACGAAATAATTATTGATCCGATAGCATTGTACACTGAGCTATAATGAATAGTGGGTAAGATGGCATGTATGCCTCATACCCCTAGATTGCCCGTCATTGGCCATATTCTTCAACCAATTACTTTAAAGCGTATCTCTTCCCATCTCATCACCAGGCGGTACTTGACGGGCGGCAGCATAGGCAAAACTCGGTTAATTTTGATATGGCTTATTTCGCTCTTTATTAGACCCGCCTTTAAATAAATTGGTATCGTGATTCGCCATTTTACGAAGCAACGCTTTATCTGTTGTCAAAAAGTATTCAGCTTTCGCCTCGATTGCACATGCAACATGAAGCGCATCCATTGGCTTGATGCCGATCTGTGCAAGTGTGATTGCAATGTTCTCAACTTGATTGCTGACGGACACATCCACGAGCCCTATTTTCTGCCAATCACCAACGGCCGCCTTACGATTTGAATCTGGATTTGCCGTATTTTCTATATCGTCGCACTATTAAACCCTTACATTTCTTTCTTTTCTTGATCAATAAAGTCTATATATAGTTCTTCAATTTTCACCCTGGCCCAATTTGTTTTTCGCAAAAATTTCAAGATAGTGTCCAGTTTGGTTAGTTCATTACAGTAATAGCAAGACTATCTTAAGCCTTTTGAACCGATGCCAAAATCGCATTAGCACTTTTCGTCCATCTGAATGGCTTTGCGTGTTTTGTGTTATGGACTTTTATAAACCGGTGAATTTCATCTCGCAACTCTTT
>JABDHK010000025.1 GCA_012972835.1 Chlorobiaceae bacterium
GCGGGAGAGGAAGGCAGCAACACTGTATTCCAAAGCCGACATGGTGAGCGTTCAGAACGACGCCCAATGGTTTTTCAAAGAAAAGAACCGATTGAAAGAACAGGCGCAAAAGGAGCAAGCGAAGCAAGAGGAGCAAGCAAAAAAATATCAAGCCGAGCAAAAGAAAGAGCAGGATAATCAACACCCCGAAAAGCAGCAGGAAACACAGGCTCACGTTCAGGGCGTGGCTCCAGCGCAGCAACAGAAAGAGCCGCAGCAGAAACCAGAAAAAAAGTTAGAAAGGCAGGAAGAAAGAAAGCAAGAAAAGCAGCAGGAAGGGCAGGAAGTCAGCGGCAGCCGCCGTGATTTTTGGCAAAAGATGCAAAGCGTAAGGGACTCCCGCGAAGAAGCCAGAGAGACGAAAAACGCGAACACCGAGCAGACCGCTACCCAGCAGCGCAAGGCGGCAAGAGAAGCCTTGCGGGAGCAGTCCGATCAGCAGCGCGGACGGCAAGGAGGGGCAGGGCGGACACACGACGACGAAGAGCGCGAACGGGAACGATGACAGGCTTCCGCTCAGGCACGAGCGGAGGCCGGATACGAGAAGCCAAAGCAGCAGGGCGGGCAATAGGAAAAAGAAGAGGCGGGGCGCAGACGGTCAGGGGGTGCCGTGTTGTCAACGTGCCGTTATCGCGTTTTCAATGGAGGCTTGCCAGCAAGGGTTTAACCCGCAGGGCAGCGAACAGGGCAGGGGTTGAACGCCGCAGCCCTCTTGACGCCAAACGTCCGTTGCGTACAATTTCCCCTTATCGGGAAAGGCGGCGCAGATGGACGAGAAACAGGATGTTTATACCCGCGTAACCAACAAGATCATTGCCGATCTTGAACGCGGAAATTTGACCTGGCTTCAACCTTGGCAAACCGGACATAAAGCGGGGGATGTGTCCAGACCGTTGCGATCTACAGGCGAACGCTATCAGGGCGTGAATGTTCTCATGCTTTGGGCGGCAGCAATGGAAAACGGCTATGTTGCGCCAATCTGGATGACGTTCAATCAGGCCAAGCAACTATGCGCCAATGTCCGCAAGGGTGAACATGGTTCTCTTGTGGTTTTTGCCGATAGAATGACCAAGACCGTACAAGACGAGAAGGGCGAAGATGTAGAAAAGCATATCCCTTTTATGAAGGGCTACACCGTTTTCAATGTTGAGCAGATTGAAAACCTTCCCGCCCATTATTACGCAAGAACGGAACCGAAACATGCCACGGCGCTTGAGCGCATCGAGGCCGTCGAAAAGTTTGTTGCCAACACCGGAGCCGTCATTAAGCATGGCGGCAACAGGGCATTCTACAGGATGGCAGACGACATTGTTCAAATGCCAGAGCTACAGGCTTTCAAGAATACCGAAAGCTATTACGCAACCGCCGCCCATGAAATTACCCACTGGACTCGGCATCCGTCACGCCTTGACCGGAGTTTTGAACAAAAGCGGTTTGGGGATTCCGGCTATGCAATGGAAGAACTTGTTGCTGAAATCGGCTCAGCGTTTCTTTGCGCCGATCTGGAAATTACCCCAGAGCCGCGAGAGGATCATGCGGCCTATATCGAGTCATGGTTGAAGGCATTGAAGAACGACAAACGGGCGGTTTTTACGGCATCCTCCCATGCGCAGCGTGCGGCGGATTATCTAAATGGGTTGCAGCTGGGCTGCATACCAGCACCAAGCTTGTGAGTTTGCGATAGCTGAGTTACCCAGCCTATGCCATTAAAGATGGGTTATATGTGCCAGATGACGCATTTTGACGATATTTTTTTTATCAATCTATCAGACTAAATTTAAGAGTGTTAGTTATGGTTTTATCGTAAGAAACTCATCGTGTCGAAAATGGACGAATGTAAAAAAGAATCAAGAGGGGATTATTCTGATGTTTGGGCACATATTCAGCCTAAGCACCTCATTCGTGCGACTAAAAATTTTATAGTTTTTATTGACGAAGTAAATGATCTCGATTGGGAAACAACGCGTGAGTATGATGAGCGCCAAGCGGTTAATATGTCCGAGTGTAATGCGATTAAAAATGAGGCCGCACTTATGGAAGAAATACCGTGCGCTGGACTTCATGCTAACGCCATATTCCGCTTTAAACGCTTAATAGGCGAAGCACTTGTGTGTGGTTTAGAGGGCGATAGTGTGAATGGCAGAAAAATGCTGGATAAAGCGAAAAAATATCTCAATGATAGGTGTGAAGAAACTTCAAGGTTTTGGTACTTATCAGCAGCATCTCTGATGTGTTTAGTATTTATTTTCGTAGGGGCAGGAATCTGGTTTGATAAATTGAGCGCGAAACAACTTTTTGGAGAAACAGGTATGTGGCTTGCTTTGGCTGCCGTTTCGGGATCGATCGGCGCTCTTTTTTCTGTAATTATGCGGAGTGGGAAGCTTCATTTTGATTGTCTGAATGGTCGAAGCTTGCATTATTTAGAGGGGGTTTCTCGCATTTGGTTAGGCGGGATTTCGGGCTTATTTGTTGCTTTGGCAATCAAATATGAGATTATTTTCGCTACTTTTACAGCTGGTGGAAAAATGGCTGGTGTCATGTTGATTGGAGCATTTGCAGCTGGTGCAAGCGAGCGCTTTGCGAGTTCGATCATTACAAAGTTAGATTCATCGTCTACACATCATGAACAATCCATTACAACAAACAAAGACAAACATAAGGGTGTTCCCCATGAATAGAAAAGCGCTTATTATTGGCAGTCCCGGTGTCTATGGAAGCGAAAGTTATCTTAAAGGGGTGGCGGTTGATCTGAAAAATTACACAGATTTCTTTCGTTCACCGCTTGGAGGATCTTGGCGGCAAAATGAAATTACAATACTGCAAAGCCCAAGCAAAGATTCTGTTATAAATGAAATAAGAACGCTTAAAAGTGCTGATTATTCGCTCGTTATCTTTAGCGGTCATGGATATCATAATGGCGCTTCAAATTCTACCATCGTTGAGTTGAGTAGTTCAGTATCACTCGACTCAAACCAACTCAAAATAGGGGCCCCAAAACACACTCTAATTTTAGATTGCTGTCGGCAAGTATATACGCCAAGATCAGTGTTTGAAGATATGGCAAAGGCAATGGATAAGCGTGCCATACAGTTATCGAGTGATGAATGTCGGAGGTACTATGATAAACACATTGCCGACTGTGCAAATGGGATTGTCACACTCTATTCTTGTTCAGTAGGAGAGTCAGCTCTCGATGATCCGAGTCGTGGTGGTGTATATCTATCAAGTCTCCTCAAAGCGACCACGCAGTGGTTAAACCAAAGTTCGGTAGATACATCAAAAAGCTGGAGTAAGTTAACTGTTGTTGGTGCGCATTCTTGGGCTGAACCACTAGTCAAGCAAGAAAGTGGTAATCGTCAAAATCCTAACATTCAAAAGCCTAGAGAAGAACCTTATTTTCCTTTTGCTGTCATCGCTTGATTAGCCGCTTTGTTCGGTTTGTCTTTTTGAACAGCCGTTTCCCAAAAATCACCTTTTACTCTTGTCCGTTTTTCAATGAACTAGACAAAATGTATTATTATGTCTAATTATGACTCATGAAAAGCCCGCAAACCCGCATTTTCATTGAGGCCGGAAAAGGCTAAAACTAGACAAAATGATGAACGAACGAAAACATCTTGTTTCTGCCGAGGTTGACAGGCTCATTGACGCCACCAAGGGAGGACGCAATGCAGCGCGAGACCGCTGCTTTTTGTTGCTGATGTTTCGTCACGGCTTGCGCGTGACCGAGGCTTGCGCCCTGCAATTGTCCCAAGTCGATATTGAAAGTCGTATCTTGCACGTTACACGGCTGAAAAAAGGATTATCCACCACGCACCCCCTCCGGCCTGATGAAATCAAGGCGATCAAAGCATGGCTAACGATCCGAACGAAGATGAAGGCGGACACCGATGATTTTTTTCTTAGCAATCGACGGGGAGCGTTAAGCCGCAAAACGGCTTGGTTGGCAATCCGCAATTATGGAGAACAGGCCGGACTTTCCCTGCCAGCCCACCCGCACATGCTTCGTCATGCTTGCGGTTTCGCTTTGGCAGATCAAGGGGCAGACACAAGGCTTATTCAGGACTATCTTGGACACCGGAACATACAGCACACCGTGATTTACACGGCAGCAAATCCGGCAAGGTTTGAAAAACTATGGCGATAACATAATGCTTCAATTACTCGATAACGTTGACGCCGTTCGCAAAGCGGTCAGGCTGAATATAGACCTTGGGCGGAAATCCGAGCTAGGGCAATTTATGACGTCTTCAACGGTTGCCCGCTTTATGGCATCGTTGTTTTCCCCTTCAACCCTGCAGACCTCGCATCTTTTAGACGCAGGAGCAGGTGTAGGCTCCCTTTTCTGTTCATTTTTAGATCGAGTTACATCCGGCAGCCTGACCTTTAAAAACGTTCAGGTTTCTGCCTATGAGATCGACCAAAATTTGAGGAAACACCTGTTGCAGAATCTGACCAATTATCAAGGGGCGCTTGCCTTGGACGTTTCTGTATTACCCGATGATTTTATTGAAGCGGCGGTGAAGCTCATTCAGAAAAAAGAGGTGCGGTTTACTCATGCTATTTTGAATCCGCCGTACAAGAAAATTAGCAGCGTTTCGCAGCATCGAGCTTTGCTTCGTCAGGTTGGCATCGAGACAGTCAATCTCTATTCCGCCTTCGTGGCATTGACCATTGAACTTATGGCGACCGGCGGGGAAATTGTAGCCATCATTCCCCGCAGTTTTTGCAATGGCCCTTATTATCGGCCCTTCCGTGACCTTATTTTTTCTAAGACAGCCATTAAGCGTATCCATCTTTTTGAATCCCGCAATCGCGCTTTCAAGGATGATGATGTTTTACAGGAAAACATCATCATCGTTCTTGAACGTGGAGCCAAGCAAGGAGAGGTGATGGTTTCCACCTCGACAGATGAGAGTTGCAGGGACATGGAAACCTATCTTTATCCGTTTGATCGTATCGTTCTCTCTGATGATCCAGAGCGCTTTATTCACGTTCCGACGACACCCGACCATAACCAGATCGAATTTTCGCCCTTTGTGCGCTCTTCCCTTTCCGACCTGGCTCTTACAGTTTCAACGGGGCCAGTTGTTGATTTTAGGCTCAAAGAACATTTGCGCCAAACACCGGATAGCAGCACCGTCCCCCTGCTTTATCCGTGCCATTTTGCAGGGCAGTCGGTTCTTTGGCCTAAACTTGATGCCAAGAAACCAAATGCAATTGCGTTGAATGATGAAACCAGAAAATGGCTTTATCCGAACGGTTGTTATGTGGTTGTCAGACGTTTTTCTTCCAAGGAGGAAAAACGCCGCATTGTTGCCAGTGTTGTTTATCCTCAGGATTTTGAGACTCCCCTACTCGCTTTTGAAAACCACTTGAACGTTTTTCATTGCGGCAAAAAGGGGCTACATGAAAGCCTTGCGCGTGGGCTATCAGTGTTCTTGAATTCAACGGCGGTTGACGATCAATTTCGCCGTTTTAGCGGACATACACAGGTCAACGCTACCGACCTACGCCTTTTAAAATATCCGACCCGTGAGGCATTAATCCGCCTTGCTTTATGGGCAAAAAATCAAATGACCCTCACACAGGAAAAAATCGACCAACAAATTGAAAGCATCGTATGGAACAAATCGACCACCTAAAATCCGCGCTTTTAATCCTTGAGTATCTGGATCTCCCACGGGCGCAGAGAAACGAACGATCGGCGTTTTGCTTGTTGGCCCTTCTCAATCTGACCCCTGAAAAAACATGGACACTGGCGGAAAGTCCTCTCATGGGCATCACTCCCATGATGGATTTCTGCCGTGAACACTATGGCAAAAATTATGCGCCGAACACACGCGAAACCTTCCGGCGTCAGACCATCCACCAGTTTCGTGATGCAGGCATAGTAACTTATAATCCCGATCAACCGGATCGACCTGTTAACAGTCCCGCGGCGGTCTATCAGATTTCTCCTGAAGCGCTTACGCTTTTAAAAACTTACGGCACTCCATTATGGGATAGTGCCTTGGCTCATTACCATTCTATCCAAGAATCGCTTGTTGCAAAATATGCCAAAGCACGGAACCAGAAGCTTGTTCCCATCCAGATTGCCGACGGCATGAACATCGAGATAAGTCCGGGCGAACATAGCGACCTTATCAAGGCGATTGTTGACGATTTTGCGCCTCGTTATGCCCCTGACGGAGTTTTAATCTATATCGGGGATACTGGCAAAAAATGGGGATATTTTGATAAACAGCGCTTGGAAGGTCTGGGTGTCGTTGTTGATTCCCACGGCAAAATGCCGGATGTGGTAATTTATTATTCCGAAAAGAATTGGTTGTTGCTCATCGAGTCCGTAACAAGCCACGGCCCCGTTGACGGGAAACGACATAATGAACTTGCCAATTTGTTTTCTGGTTGTTCTGCCGGATTGGTTTATGTCACGGCTTTTCCATCACGCGCTCTTATGCAGAGTTATTTGCCTGAGATTGCTTGGGAAACCGAAGTGTGGGTTGCAGATGCACCCTCGCACTTGATTCATTTCAACGGCGAACGTTTTTTAGGGCCGTATAATTAAAAGGCATTTTTCTTTTTATAAATATTTCGTGCTTTCTTGCTATCCGCCTTTTTATCTGCTAATAATCTCTTAGGCTTGTGGACTTCCGACTAATGCCAACAGGACAAAAGAAAATCTTTTGTCCTGTTAAGCGAGAGAAATATGCTCTAAGAATTTTTTGGTGTCATTGCTTGAATCCATTCATCAGGCGATATCGACCTTCTCACAAACTTTCCGCAGAAATCATCTTGCAGAACAATAGGCCAACCTGAAACTGTTTTTGAACTTTCTCTACATTCATAATGCGTCAGCAATTTTTGAGTCTCTGTTGACTCGCAGAATGGATTTTCCTCTGAAAAATCTACCGGTTTATCAATATGTTCATACACAGGAACAACCCACTTACAGTCCTTACAATTTTCGTTCATTTATTCAAATGTTAAAGTTTTTCAAAATTTAAGTTACATTTTTTTTTCATCAACCATATTAAGGACGGACTTGGGCCTTTGTAATTCTTCCGATGCTTTTGACCAATCGAGCACCATGCTTGCTTCGTCGGGATCGGAAGCAATGGCAGCTCTAATTTCCGCTTCCGTCATGGAGGCTGCTTGCGTCCAGTCGCTTTTACTCTCGCCACGCTTCTGCATTGCGCGTAATTCTTCATCCGTCAATCTTTTTTCAAAGAGCTTTACAAAGTCAGGATCGAGGTCTTTACGGTTTTCGATGTATCGTTGAAGGTCATCCATGATTTCCCCTTTACCCTGATTGTGTTTTCAATTTTTTATGCCAATCAGAAATAAAGAAAAGCCCCTTCTCACGAAGGGGCTTTTCTTTTATCTATAGAATATTGATGACTGTTCTTATCATAAAATCATCATCGTGTGCATCACAAGCCACCAATATCCTTTGCTCTTCTAAACCTTACTTCCCTGCTTCTGGTGCAGCGGCTTCGGTTTTAGCTTCTGCCTTTTTTGCTGCAGCTTTCTTGGCTTTCTTCGCAGCCTTTTTAGCTTTTTTGGCAGCTTTCTTTTCGGCCTTCTTTTCAGCTTTTACTTCAGCTTTTTTCTCTGCAGGTGTTTCTACCCCTGCTTTTGCTTCAGTTTTTACAGCGGGCTTTGCGTCTACTGCTTTGTCGGCGGCAAAAGAAACACCACCAAACAGTCCGGTCATTGCAAGTGAAACGATAATGCCAGCGATTAGATTCTTTTTCATTTTTTTGCTTGAGTTAGTTAGTTAAGTGGAAGCCAGATTTCCCTGCTTCCTACTAATTACTACGCAGCCCATTTTCAGTTCCTTTCAAAAAATCGTTCAGAGTTATAAAATATTTTTTCCGGTTCAGTCGTGTTGTTCCCTGCCCTCAAAAGATATAAATCGTTCTTTCGTTAATTCTTCTTTTCTACCCTTCTCTCTATCGGTCTTGTAACGGTTACAGCGTAGCAGGGACGAATCCGCCGAAGGCGGCAGAACGGGTGCTATTCGCTTCGCTCACCGAGCCTGAAGGAGTCTCGGCCTTCGGTAACGCCCCCTTTCGCAAGCCTAAGGGGTTTCACCCCTCGCGCACGCAAGGGTAAAGGCTTCGCCCGATTGGGGGGTGTCCCCAACCTTCCGGCGCCTACGGCAAGAGCCTTCGGCTTGTGCAGGTTGGGTGATCCCCCTCCCCCCAATCGCCCTTGCGATTGCTACCCCCAGTCTCGCCGACAGCAAGGTTGCATCACATCGATGCAACCAAAACTGAAAGGAAGACAACATCATGACGACCACGAAAACATTGACCAAGGACGACTTGCGGCAATTCACAGGCTCCGAGCAATGGTATCGCCACGGTATCAATCGTAGCGTACTTTTCACCGACGGCGCAAAATACGTTGCCGACACAGGCGGCGCTTATTGGCTTCTTGACGAAATCGCTTTGGCGCAGTGTCATAACAAGCGCGTTGCGAGTGAAGAATTCCAGCTTTGGAAACTCGCGGTTCATCTCGACCAGAACACGGCGATGCTCACATGCGACGACGGTAACGGCAACATCGTTTTCCGCAAGAAGATCGAATTCACCGACTTCCCGCTTGAGGAAATCAGCCTGTATTTCTGCAACAATACCATCCTCTTGCCGAGCGAGTATTAAACCAAGGAAAGCGCCCAGGCTAAACGCTTGGGCGCTTTTTCTTTTTGGTTAAATATTCGTTTGTTTATTAGTTTATTTCTTTGTTTCTTTCTTTATATCTTTCTACCAAAATCAAACAAAATCGCCATGCGTCCAGTCGAATTCACACCCGAAGAGATCATTAAAGCTGGTCAGGAACTGCAAGCCGTCGGGCGTAACATCACAGGCTTTGCCTTGCGCCAGAAGGTAGGCGGCGGCAGCCCTGCACGCCTCAAGCAAGTTTGGGATGAACACCTCCAAAGCCAAGTAGAAACCAAGGCCGAGCCTGTCGCAGAACTTCCCCTTGAAGTGGCAGAGGCAATGGCCTCCGTCAACAAAGCGCTTGCGGAGCGCCTGACGGCGCTTGCCGTTGAGGTGAACGATAAGGCAGTGAAGGCGGCAGAACGTCGCGTTGCCGACGTTCTCCGCAGTGCAAGCGAGCATCGTGAAGAGGCCGAGCGCGAATTAGCCGATGCATCGCAGACCGTGGAGGATTTAGAAACCAAGCTGGACGAAGCCAAGGCGACCGCCGAAGGGCTGGAATCCCGCCTTGCCGAAATCCAGACCGACCACCAGACCCAAGCCGTCAAATTGGCGCAAGTGTCCGAGCGTCTGGCGTTGATCGAGGAAGAACGTGTCCGTTACGAGCAGCAGACCGAGCAAATGCGAAATGAACGCGATACAAGCCGAGAGGATGCCGCCAAGTTGCGCGGTACGGTTGAGGCATTACAAGCCCAAGTCAAAGAACTCATGCAAGCCCTTGGAGGGCGTCAGGCCGAGAAAGGTTGACCGCCAACACCCGCCGGAGAGGGTGAGATATGCCCCTAGGCGCAGAAAAAGAATCGTGCTTTTTTGTTTTCTATCCTGTATCTTTCCTAACAAGAAAGACAGAAAGCGGAATATCTGCTAATAACGAAAGCAAGAAAGAGCGAAAGAACGAAATATGAAAACCATTGTTCTTGCAAGCCAAAAAGGCGGGGCAGGGAAGACAACCATCGCCGCCCACCTTGCCGTTGCCGCTGAACTGGCGGGCGATAGCCCTTGTGTCATGATCGACACCGACCCGCAGGAATCGCTGGTTGCTTGGTGGAATTGCCGCCAGAGCGAAACCCCAGCCTTTGCGCCCTCGACCCTTAAAGAACTATCCGAAAAGTTGGAAGCACTCGACAAGGCGGGTTTTGCCTATGCCTTTATTGACACCCCGCCAGCCATTACCGAATCCATCCGCGCCGTTGTCGCTTTAGCCGACTTCGTTCTTATTCCGACACGCCCCAGCCCTCACGATCTTCGCGCCGTAGGCCAGACGGTAGAACTTGCCGCCGGAGCGAACAGACCGTTTGCCTTTGTTGTTACCCAAGCAAAGCCAAATAGCCGCTTGACCGTTCAGGCTATGGCGTCACTTTCAGAACATGGCGTTGTCGCCCCGTCTATTATTCACGACCGCGTAGACTTCGCTTCCTCGATGATCGACGGACGCACCGTTCTTGAAATCGACCCGAAAGGGCGGAGCGCCGCCGAAGCCGTTGCGCTTTGGGCTTTCGTGAAAACACGAATTAAAGAAAACAATAAAAAACGATAAGAAGAAGGGAAGAAACCATGAATAAGAAAGCCGCCACTTTATCATCCTCTTTGGTTGCCATCAAAGGCAAGGCAGCAGCGCCAGCCGATGCCAAAGGCAGACACCATGAGCCGTCAGTCTTATCGGCCTCATCATCGCCGTTGAATTTCAAGGTTGATGCAGACTTCCGCCGCCGTTTCCGGCAACATGCAGCCAACAAGGATCTAAAACTGAATGAACTCTTACGCGAAGCCTTGGAAGCGTGGGAAGAAAAACACGGGCTGAGATAGCCGCCAAAAGGATGAGCGATTGAAAGACCTCACGCCCATAAACCGCCGCATCATCGAAGCCGCCGCCAATATCCAGTTGGACGAGGCCACCGAGATCGAATATCAGCATGGCATTTTGTGTCAGGTTGGCTTGCCACGCAAAAAGACCGAAGGCCGCGTTTTTGAACGTAACTTTAAGAACGCATCCATTCGGGTGAAAGCAGGGGAGTTATGGGACGGCGGCAAATGGGTTGAACAACCGCTTCCTTATGGTCCGAAACCACGCCTTGCCCTTATTCATTTCAACGGCGAAGCCATACGGACGAAGAACCCTCAAATTGAAATAGGGCGCAGTTGCGCCGAATTTTTGCGGCGGATAGGGCTACCGCATCAAGACGGCAGAACCTATAGCCTTTTCAAGAAACAAATGATGGCGCTTGCCGCCACCGAGTTAAGCCTTGGCTTTACGACCCACAATGAGGCCGTTACGATCAACGCCAGACCCATCAAAGAATTCAGGGCATGGATAAGCAACAGCGACCATCAAACGAGTTTATGGCCTGGGGAATTGACCCTATCCAGAGACTATTTTGACAGCCTGTTAGCCCATGCCGTGCCGCTCGATCCTCGCGCAATCGGCGCTCTTTCCCATTCCGCCCTTGCCCTTGACGTTTACGCCTTCTTTGCTCGACGGTTGCACGAACTGGAAAAGGCCGTAAGGGTGCCCTTCGTTTCGTTCAAGGAACAATTCGGGCAGGAATACGCGAACGATAAAGACTTCAAAAAAGAATTTTTATCGACCATGAAACAGGTTTTGGCGGTCTATCCAGATGCTAAAATCAAACAAGTAACTGGCGGACTCTTGCTTAGTCCCTCCCATCCTCCGATTAAAACAGCCGCCAAAGGCCGCAGGATCGCCACGAAAGAGCCAAAACCCATTTCCGCTACCCCTACGGCGGCCAGCCTCACAGAACGCACCACGGAGCAATTTAGAGAGATTTGCCCCCGTCTGGATATTTACGCCTGTCAAAGCGACTTTGACGCTTGGCTCACAGGCAAGGAACAGCCCAAGAATTACCAAACGGCTTTCCTCGGCTTCGCCAAAAAGTGGGGAATGGGAAAACTATAAGCCAGAAATGAAGTTATCCACGTGACATCGCCCCCCCCTAGTATGTGATATCGCCCCCCCTTTCGGGTGGTTTATATGTGAT
>JABDHK010000026.1 GCA_012972835.1 Chlorobiaceae bacterium
TTCTGATGAAGGGGTTGCATAAATATCGCGTCTTATTAGCTGACTTTAACTACCAGTAATATAACGATTTGCGATATTTTTTGCCCCCTTTTTTTTGTTTATTGATGAATAATTCAGGATAAACCATCTCCAATGAAACACTACATCATCGGTATACTGGCAGCGATCCTTTTTCTTTCACCATGCAAGGGATTTGGTAACACGTCTTCACCTAAACAAATATCTGAATGGCGCAAAGACGCTGCACAAGGCTCAGCAAAGGCTCAGTTCCATCTCGGCGGGATGTATTTCAATGGCGAAGGAGTGCCACAAAACTATGCAGAAGCGCTCAAATGGTATAGCCTTGCCGCTCAGCAGGGATTTGCAGACGCTCAGTTCAATATCGGTACAATGTACTACAAAGGCCAAGGAGTGCCGCAAAGCTATGCAGAAGCACTCAAATGGTACCGCCTAGCTGCTCAGCACGGAATGGCACTGGCTCAGTCCAATATTGGGGGGATGTACGACAAAGGCGAAGGAGTGCCACAAAACTATGCAGAAGCGCTCAAATGGTATCGTCTTGCAGCTCAACAAGGTTGGGCAATGGCTCAATACAATCTCGGGTGGATGTACTACGCAGGCCGAGGAGTACCACAAAACTACGCAGCAGCACTTAAATGGTATAGCCTGGCCGCTCGGCAGGGGATGACACTGGCTCAGTCCAATCTCGGGACGATGTACGCAAAAGGTCAGGGAGTGCCGCAAAACTATGCAAAATCGCTCAAATGGTTTCACCTTGCCGCTCAGCAGGGCTCAGCAAAGGCTCTGTTCAGTCTCGGTGTGATGAACTACAATGGCCAAGGAGTGCAAAAAAACTATGCAGAAGCTTTGAGGTTTTTTCGCCTTGCCGCTCAGCATGGAGATACACAGGCGCGAATTGTTTTGGAACGCTTGGGAGAACACTGAGCGAAAAAGGCATTAAAAACCCTGAACTTTCATAAGCCAATACATTACAGAAGTTGAAACCACCATAAACGATGTAATTCAAACAAAAAATGAAAGCGATGAAAAATGACACAAACACCGACCAAAATCAGGAGCATGACAACACCACAGTAACAAACATCCCTGAGAAAAAGACGAGAGAACAGCAAAACGCAGAATTGCTTCGATTGATCAATGAGTCGGGGGAAAAAAACATCAAGATTCTGCGCGAAATCACAACATCCTACATAAACGGCTACAGTGAACAGCCTGAAAAGCCGTTTTCGATAATAGAGTTTCTATAAATTGTTGGAAATTTCAGCGGATGTATTCAAGCGCTGATAAAGTCATTGCAAAAGCTTGATCTAAATCTGGACAAATCGGACAGTCTTCATAATGAAATGCAAACGATCATTGATGCTTTGAAAGAACAGGAGCTGGAAACCTGGCTCATATAGGCAACAGAAAAAAGCGATACAAGTAGAGAGCCAAAGCCGGATAGCAAGTTGTCACGCCAGGCAAGCATAGCACGCCGCAATAGCAATGCGGCAGGCTGTGCTGCTTGCCGACATGCCTTTAGTCGCTGCTGCTTGATTCGCTCATGCAGAGTTAACCGCCAGCATGAGCAATGCGCGCCTTTTTAATTTGCATTGTAAAAGATCTGATGACATGCCAATCCCCTTCTGTGGATAACATGTGGAAATGTCCGGTGACACGCCAACATTGTTCTTCATGCCGGAGGATTATCGCTGAACTGATTTTGCATCGCCATACCCACCGCGCCAATCCCAGAAATGCAGAACAGCACCGCCAAGATTAGTTGTCACACATGGCAAATGCAGCTGATTGCGGATGCAGGCTTGGCAGCATCGAATGCAGGCGGCACTGCAGTGCAAACGAAGCCCGACAGGGCGGAGTGCCGCGCGGAATGGGCGCATCAGCTGGCAATGAAGGCAGGCGACTGCATAAGCGAAGCGGGCGCGGGCGGCCGGGTGCTGAGCGACAGCGAGGCAGCGGGCTGCAAGCTGCGAGATGATTTGCTCTTTGCCCCCGCGTGCGGCAGCACGCAGCTGCCGATTGCTGCGCCGAGCTTCTTGCGCGGCAGTGAGGCAGCTTGGCCTGGAGCGTAGCGGAGGGCCGGGGGCAAGTCAACCTGTTCTGGGTTCTTCCGCCGTTTTGGCCATGAAACCATAGTGCGCAGCAAAAGCAATGCTGCTGGCGCGGTTTCAGGCTTGCTGCAAGTGCTCTGGTGTTTGGCGTTGCACTCGATGCAGCATGTTGCACAATTGGTACTCGCAGGGCGGAGTGTAGCGCTTTGCTGGTGCTTCTGTGAGGCAGGCACTGCAGGCTGGATTGGTTGCAATAGCAGCAATAAAACTCCTTTTTTTTCTGCAATGATTTTACGTTCGTTACGTTGTTATTGCAATAAAATAGCGTTATGTTTTACAAGAAAGTTTTGCACTTTTCTAATATTTCCCCTTGTGCAAGCCATGAAAAAAGAGATAAAAGTCGCCCTTATTGGTGGCGGAGTTGTTATAATTGTGGCACTTATAACTATTTTTGGAAGTCTTAAGACTGCGAACAAACCCTTCAAGATAATCTCACCAGCTATTCGTAATAGTCAAAATGTAATCGGTAATGATAACAATTTTGCTGGGCGAGATATGAAAATCTATGAAGCACCTACTAGTGTTCTGTTTGGTTAGTCCTTCATTATAAATAAGAAAAAAGCTATATTGCATATACCCTATTATTACAAATGCAATTATGGCACGAAAAAACAAAGTTTATCAAATAAAGGCAGAGGACCGTCAGGAACTGGAATCTTTGCTCAGATCGCA
>JABDHK010000027.1 GCA_012972835.1 Chlorobiaceae bacterium
CTCTCTCTGGCTATGACGCCAATAGGCTACCTCCTTGAAACCTTACATATATTAATAACCGAGGAGAGCTTCAGTGCCATCAATGTTCTTGCCAACAATGCTGGAGTTCTTACTGGAATTGCAACAGGTTTTATTGTACGCCTCAAATATCACTACTCTCATGAATAAAAATACGTTAGGGATAGAAAGTAAAATTTATTACTCACGAAACAACAATAGGTCAACCTATAGATGAGAGAGATTCTATCTGACTATATAAAACAAACAGAGCTGCCGGACATTGATTGCATCATTATCGGCGTCAATTGTGAAAAAACGCTTGAACGCTGCATCAGATCAATCTTTTCAGGAAGCTACCCTGAACTAAAGACTCATATTATCTATTCTGATGGCGGCTCAACTGACCGAAGCGTTGCTATTGCCCAAAGTTTCATCCAAGTTAATGTTATCAAACTAAACCCAGAATATCCTACACCTGGCCTTGGAAGAAATGCTGGATGGAAAGCCGGTTGCTCACCTTATGTCCAGTTTCTCGATTCGGATACAATCCTTGACCCAGAATGGTTGAATACCGCTATACACGCGATGAAGAACCCGACTGTCGGAGCTGTCAGGGGCTACAGAAAAGAACTACATCCGGAACGTTCCTTTTTTAACTGGATCGGCGATTTGGAGTGGAACGCTAAACCTGGCGAATGCGACAGCTTTGGTGGTGATGTTCTGATCCGCCGCACTGCTCTTGAAGCAACCGGCGGCTATGATGAAGAACTTGTGGGAGGGGAAGACCCTGAACTAAGCTGGCGCATACACCGGAAGGGCTGGAAAATTCTCATGCTTGATGCACTTATGACCAGTCATGACTTGGCTATGCTTAAAACAAGCCAGTACTTTAAGCGCTCTTTCCGGTCTGGATACGGATTCGCGGCAATTCAGAATCGGGTTTCCAAGAGTAGAAGCAATTTCTGGAAAGCTGATCTGCGAAGGATTATGCTTAAGGGAGCGGGATTTTTCATCTTTTTGGTTGCAGGAATAATCCTTCTTATACTTCAGCAGAGCTACATTTTATTTACCGGTTCTGTGCTTAGTATCATAGCAGGAACTACAATGCTTCTTTCACCCAGGCTGTTCAGAATTGAGAAATTCATGCGTGAAAATAACCTGAACAGAACAGAAGCAAAAAAATACGCTTGGCACTGTTCACTAGTGGTTATACCCCAACTCGTCGGCATTTTGCGCTTTTATTTCGGCAAACTATTCAACAAACCCCTTAAAAACAAGCGCAGCACCCTTAAAACAGGACTTTCAACCCCCGGCACATGACAACAAGAACCATAGCCTATCTCTGCAGCGAGTATCCTGCTATTTCCCATACTTTTATATACAGGGAGATCGAGTCACTCCGTAAAGCGGGAATGATTGTCCATACAGCATCAATTCACAAGCCCACTAACCTTAAGGTTATGACTTCTGATGAACAAATGGAAGCTGAAAAAACTTTTATGGTACTTTCCCAACCTATACCATTGATACTCAGCGCTCATCTGCATTGTTTACAGAAAAGTCCATTAGGGTACCTGCGAATGGCGGGAGGAGCCATAAAACTGCTGACGAAAGGACCAAAAAGCCCGGTAAAGGCACTTGCCTATTTTGCTGAAGCTGGCATTCTTTTACAATGGCTGCACAGGCTGGGGATCAGCCATATCCATGAGCATTTTGCAAACCCGACCGCCATTGTTGCCATGCTCATAAAAATATATGGGGGAATAAATTACAGTCTATCGGTACACGGGCCTGATATTTTTTACCGTGTGGACTCCGCCATGCTTGAGGAAAAAGTCCAGGAAGCTGCCTTTATCCGCTGCATCAGCCATTACTGCCTGAGCCAGATCATGCGCATCAGCGAACCTGCAAAGTGGGATAAATTCCACATCGTTCGTTGCGGGGTAAACCCAGACCTCTACTCCGTCAGAGAAGAACCCCATAATGCTATACCAAACATCCTATGTGTCGGAAGGCTTGTTCCAGCTAAAGGACAGCATATCCTGCTCGAAGCATGCCGGGTTCTGAAACAGGAGGGTCTTCTATTTAAGGTCACCATAATTGGTGAAGGCCCAGATAGCAGGTCGCTTGAACAATTCACAACAATTAACAACCTCAAAGATATAGTAACTTTCACAGGTGTTCTCGGGCAGAATACCGTCCGTGAGTATTATGACAAAGCTGATATTTTTGTACTGGCAAGTTTTGCGGAAGGCGTACCAGTTGTACTTATGGAAGCCATGGCCAAAGAGATCCCTGTGATATCAACCAGGATAACAGGCATCCCTGAATTGATTGAACATGAACATGACGGACTGCTGGCTACTCCTGGAGATGCTGATGATCTCGCACTTCAGATTCGAAAACTGCTCAAGAATCCAGAGCTTCGGTGTGTCTTTGGACGAGCAGGACGGAAAAAAGTCATTTCACTTTATAACCAGCACATCAACAATCAGCAGATGGTTAATCTGTTCCATGAAGAAGGAGAAACAACATGATCATTGTTGAAATCTTTGTGAAAAGCTTGCTCATTATTCTGGCCTTGCCGGCAGGCTATCTGCTGATGTGTACAATTGCGGCATACCTGTTCAAAAAAGAAGTCACTAATGATAAAAGGCTTCTAAATATCGGAGTACTGATACCTGCCCATAATGAAGAAGAGGGTATTGTCCACACCATTGAAGGTGTCCTTGCATGCGACTATCCGACAAATAAATTAAAAATCTTTATTATTGCCGACAACTGTACAGACAGTACTGCTGAAAAAGCCCGCAATGCTGGTGCTCTTGTTTTTGAGCGCTTTGATAACATTAACAGAGGCAAGGGTCAGGCACTCGACTGGTTC
>JABDHK010000028.1 GCA_012972835.1 Chlorobiaceae bacterium
GTACACTTTGCCCCGGAATCGGTGGCACATTATATCGCGGAATACCTGGCACACTTTCACCCGGAATGGGTGGTACACTTTCCCCGGAATACTCAATAATGCACCGACCCCTTCAACAACGTCACAATCTGCGCCGGGCTAATCGCCTTCGCCGCCGAAGCCGCCGCAAGCAGGGCATTATCCACCCTGATCGTCCGCAACTGCTCACCCAGCGCCGAAATATCCTTCTCCCGCAACCCAATCACCTCATCCTTCTCCCGCACCGTCTGCGCCAAAATCTTCTCAAAATCACCCCGCTTCTCCAGCGCCTCCCGCTACTGCCGAGCCTTCGCCACCTTCAGCGCCCGATACTCCTCAACATCCACCCCCGCAAACCCCTCCAACCTCACAGCCACCAAAGCATCAACCTCCGCCTGCGAATACCGTACGGGCGAGCCCTTCCCGCCCTGATGAGCCGTCCCGCCATCCCCGGCATCCGGCTTTCCCCCATCCACACCATCACTGCTCATACCGCCTCCAGTCTTATTTTATAGATACAAATATCAAATAAAATATACGTAAATCTTTTTATAAATAGAAATAAATATCTACGAAAAAGACGTAAAAAAATGCAGGCAGGGGAGAGTGTCATGCTTTGTTGACTGCTCAATTAATGATATAAGGTGGAAGAATGAAGAGATAATAATTGTTTTTTCTTCCATATAGGTTTATATTTTATAAATTTCAAATAAAGGACTTATTATATATGGCGGACAAGTCACAGGGATTGTCTCAGGATTTCGTCCACTTGGCGCGAGTGGCGCTTTCTGAAAGAAGTCAGGATATTCAAGCGTTCTTGCATCGTGTAGCCAGAAAACGACGTGATGCCGATCCACAGCTTGCTCAAGACATTATTGCGCTCCTTCGAGAAGCGCCCACTCGCTCTTCTCCACTACGTCGTAGTGTAGAAGCCGCTATACCCGTGGATACCGATTCACGTTTTCAGCTTTTGCGGGTTGAGGCCAACCCGGAAATGCCTCATGAGCCAGTTTATTTTGGAGAAGTGAGGCAAACGCTGGACAGACTAGTAGAAGAGCGACGGCGAGTTACCGACCTTTTCGAAGCAGGCTTGCAGCCCACTCGAACGGTACTGTTTACTGGGCCCCCAGGTGTTGGTAAAACCCTCGCTGCGCGATGGATCGCAAGAGAGCTTGGTAAGCCACTTCTGATATTAGATTTATCAGCAGTAATGAGCAGTTATCTCGGTCGAACAGGAGCAAATCTGAGGCATGTCCTTGACTACGCAAAGGCATTAGATTGTGTTTTACTCCTTGATGAACTTGATACAATTGCAAAGCGCAGAGACGATGCAGGAGAAATAGGTGAATTGAAGCGCCTCGTAACAGTTCTACTTCAGCAATTAGATGATTGGCCATCTACAGGCCTCTTAATTGCAGCCACCAACCATTCTGAGTTATTAGATCCTGCCATTTGGCGACGCTTCGAACAACCACTTGATTTCCCTCTGCCGACAAAAGAAGGGATTAATGTCTTTATACAATCTTTACTTGAGGGTAAAATTCAAAAATCCATTGAATGGTCAAAAGTATTATCAATAATTTTTTACGGAAAATCATATAGCGAGATTGAACGAGAAATTAATCTGGCGCGTCGGTCAGCAGCCTTAAAAGGCATAAATCTGGAAGCTCAACTACCTGAAATACTAAGAATGAGCACCCGTTCAAAAGATGATCAAATACAACTAGCTATTGATCTCGTTACTTTTGGGTTTGCATCGCAGCGCAAAGCCCATGAACTCACAGGGGTTGCTCGGGATACAATTCGATCCAGATCAAATCATGATATTCAAGTAATTTAAAGCTGATTGCAAAATGACGAAAAGAAACTTTTTGCTTGGAAAAGGTGAGCGGCTCACAGAAGATATAATCGTGAAGTCGGGTGGCGGCCCTAAAGATAAACCTTACACCTTTACAGAAGCAAAAGCTCGGTTGGCTCCTATGCTTATTAGTACATCAACTGTTGTCGATTCTCTTCCAAGTGATGCGTGTCCACATGATCAAGCGATTATTTCTATCGTTCTTAATCCCGAATTTCTTGCAAAGTCATATTACCCAAGTGAATTGCTTAAAGAGATTGGAGTTGAAATTGTTGGTAGTCGGCCAAAAAAAATTACACCCGAAAAGCGTTCAAAAGATCGAGAGATTGTTGAAACCTTTTCGACTGAGCTGTTCGCTCGAGTTTCTCGAAGCGCAATACGTGCATGGAGTCAAAGTCTCCCAAGCTGGCGTGAATCGAGCAAAGGAGCAAATGATTTAATTTCGATTGAAGAGATTACAGCACTTGAGCCACGGCAAAAAATTAAAGGTGTGATACCAAATCATGGTCTTTTTCCTTTGGAGATCGTACTTCACTCAGACGAATTGGAGTCACATACTCACGTTCTTAAAGAGTTTACAGATTATTTATTGCATAGGAATTTACCTGCTGAGTTTGGTCGCAGGTTTTTTGCGAAGGGTTTATGCTTTATTGAAGTTGACGCCCCTTCTGAGCGTGTTGAGGAAATCGCCCAGTACTCTTTGGTCCGCGCCATCCGTCAAATGCCTGAACTCCGATTGTTTCTCCCACCTATCCGCTCTTCCTCTATCCCATTAGCTGTACCTCAGCTTCCCAGCGATGCTCCAATTTCCAGTGATATTAGTGTTGCAATATTTGATGGAGGTATCCCGGATGAGCATCCTCTCAATTCATGGGTGACATCATATGAAATGCCAGATATGGGTCCGGCAATTGATGAGTATTTATCACATGGCGTATCTGTTACATCTGCAGCTTTGTTTGGTCATATCAATCCGCGCGAGCCGCTCCCAAGACCATACAGTTTTATAGACCACTACCGTGTTCTTGATGATGCGCCTAATAGTAATCCACATGAATTATACGAAGTTCTTGATCGGATTGAAGGAGCGTTGTCTACAAGGGAATATGATTTTATAAGCCTTAGCTTAGGGCCTCATCTACCTATTGAAGACGATGATGTTCATGCTTGGACAGCAGTTCTCGATGATCGTCTTTCTCGTACTTCAACTCTTGCGATAATTGCTGTTGGTAATGATGGCGAAAGTGATCCATTACTTGGGTTAAATCGTATTCAGGTGCCGGCAGACTGCGTTAATGCACTTGCCATAGGAGCTTGTGACTCTCCCGATGCAAATTGGCAACGTGCACTCTATAGTTCTGTAGGACCTGGTAGAAGCCCCGGAATAATTAAACCTGATCTTGTTGAATTTGGGGGTGTTGTAGATCGTCCTTTTATAGTGCTTGGACCAGAAGTACATCCGACATTATCAAGTACTGGAGGCACATCATTTTCAGCTCCGAGTGTTGTGCGTCTGGCTACTGCTATTCGAGCACATTTTAGCTCAAACATTAATCACCTTGCTATACGTACATTGTTGATTCATACCTCGGAAAAAAACGATCAGGATGTAAAAGAGGTAGGTTGGGGTCGCGTTGCAAGGAATTTGAATGATGTTGTGCTTTGCGATGACGACACCATTCGTGTTGTATATCAGGGAGAAATTTCACCAGCGAAGTATATCAGAGCTGCCATTCCTTTGCCTTCGGGTGTGATTGACGGTATGGTCACTATTAATGCGACCATTTGTTATAAGTCACAAACCGATCCACATCACCCAGGAAACTACACAAGAGCGGGACTTCAGTTAACATTTAGGCCACATGAAGATAAGTTCACTCGAGATGACCAAGTTCACCCCAATTCGGCAAGTTTTTTTGGGTCGTGTGGTACCGGATCAACTGAGGAAGAATTAAGGCGTGACGCTTGGAAGTGGGAGAATTGCCTTCACTCTTCAAAGCGCTTAAGAGGTTCTTCACTAAAGAATCCTTGTTTTGATATTCACTACAATTCTCGTCTTGAAGGTCGAAATTTTGCACCTGATGAGAAATTGCCCTATGCGCTTGTTGTAACTGTTCAGGCGAAAAATATCGTGGATTTATATGATCAGATTGTTCGGAAGTATGCGAATATTATAGAACCAATCAGACCGAGACTAGAAATCCCTTTGAGAGCATAAGATGATAAAATCATTTCTTTCATAAAAAGCTTATCAGGCAGGGTCCAAAAACTTTTGATAATAACTATTTCAAATCACCCAAAGGAGATTCCAACAACTTCCCTGAACCCGGATCATAACAGAAGTTTACAATTGAACCATCTTTAATCTTTTCAACAACCTCATCAATGATAAAAAGAGGCACCAAAAACCACTCGCGGGGCACAACCGGATTACCGAAACGATCTTTGATCTCCATATCAAGTTTTGCTGGCTCAAAAAATCGGTGAATCACATTTTCCAGTTTTGTCCGGTTGATGTTTGAAAGCTCATAAGTTGCAATAACTTCCACATCCGCCATAAGAAACGTAGGGTCAAGCTTTGCGTTGGCAATCCGTTTTTCAATATCGCCACCCGTCACGCCAATTTTGTGAACAACGTCCCTGTGCTCCTGAATCAAGGGGTGATCTGATTTACTGCGCAGAACATAGATGGTACCGCTTGCGCAATCACCATCTTCAACCAGGCCGGAGAAAAGCGGCCCTTCTGTAGGCTCACTAATTCGCCGACCGGCGACATCTCTTTGAAGAGCCCTTTGTAAAGAGCGCAACAGAATATCGCTTTCGGTCCCATTATCATAAATAACCCGAAGTCTTCGATCCGTCCTCTCATAGTCATTGATGAACTCTTCTCCCATATCGGCGACATAGACCTTCTGCCCGCCGAGGATGAAAAACTCACCTTGCCGGATTTGTGCATAATCCTTGAACTCGCGTGCCTTTCGAATGCCCGATTTCAACTCTTCCTGCACCTGGGTAAACAACGGCTTGAACGTATCGAAATCAAGACATTGCGTACGCTTCGCTATCTCCTCCGCCGCCCTGATTTCAGTGCGTGTTCTGACGTGTGTCAGCCTGGTAATATCATTTTCGGATGCATGCAGAACGCCAAGTTCAGCAAGCAACGCCTCATCATCCAATGCTTCAGAAGAGGTGTCGTTTGCGACGGGTTGACCTTGCAGCAAACCATGTTTATCAAGACCCGTCAGGGCGCTCCGGCACTCCTCAGAGGCACGGATTTTATCAAGCCGGACGGCATAGAGCCTTTCAAATATCTCTTTATCCTCACCATGAACAGGCAGGCGCCCATGTTGTTCAAAAAAACGCTCGATATCCTCGAAGCCAGCAATAATCCTCTCCTCACGAGCTGTTCTGGACGATTTGGCTTCTACCTTTGCTTCAACCCCAAGGGCTTTAAGAAGCTCCTTATCACTCATTTCAGCCATTCTTGGCCTCCGCTGTCTTTTTTTGCAGGAAGGCAACGCCCTCAGCCATCCTCTTCTCCCAAGGGTCTTGAGCCGTTAAAAAGGGTAATCTTCCACGTTCCTGTTTGAATTTCAGAGCCCGCAAAGCCAGTTCACGTGCTTCATCCAGTGATAGATTTACTTTCTTACCGGCAATCACCGAAGCTACCTGTTTAAGACTCTCCTCATTCATCGCTTTTGCAAGAATGGCGTATGCCTCTCCAAAAGGATTGATGCGGTCAATCAGGTCAATATCAAGGTCACGAACATCCATCGCAAATTTGCGAACCCCGTCAATCAGGGCAGTATTGCCGCCTTGCTGCAGGTTATCGCTTGCATTAATAATCTTCTTCGCCTGCTGAGTGAGATTCAGTGCTGTAATGGCGTGTTGCCGCACCGCTTCCTGATCTTCCGCATCCAGTTCGGGGTATTTATCTTTCACAATTTTACCCATGCGCAACTGGGTCAACTCCTCCGCCACTACTTCCGAATCAAAAAGCCCGCGCTCAAGTGCAGTTTTATCCTGCACAAAAGAGGCAATCACCTCATTCAAATCTTCCTGACAAATACGAACAGCCTCTTTGCTTTTTGGCTCAACCAACCCCTTTATCTCTATCTGCAGTTGTCCGGTTTGTTCATTAAAACCAACATTTTCTTTCGCCGGATCGTAACCACTTTCACCATAATCGAACCCTTCCACCGGCCCATTATGACTGTTCTTGGGAGTGAAGTTAAACTTGGGAGCAAGCACCTGCTCCATCAGCAGACTTGCCGCTATTGCCTTCAGGGTATCATTCACGGCATCAGTCACCGACTCCGCTGATGCGTCTGGTTCTGCAATCAGGTTGGTGAAACGGGTGTGCGTTTTTCCTATGGCATCGCGTGTAGCTCGGCCAATAATCTGGATGATCTCCGTCAGGCTTGAGCGATAGCCCACCGTGAGGGCATGTTCACACCAAATCCAGTCAAACCCCTCTTTAGCCATGCCAAGCGCAATGATGATATCCACATGGTCGCGGTTATTCTTCTCAGAAGGGTCCTTCAAAGCGTTAAGCACTTTCGAGTGCCGCTCCGGGCCATCATCCACCAAATCAGCAATTTTCAAAATATGGCCATCGGCTCTCTGAACACAGTCGAAACCAGTTATCGGGTCTTTCCCTTTCCAAGTTCCTATAGCATCCATGATCTCACTCACTTCCGTGGTCTTTCCGCGCTGTGTACTCTCCCTCGAATTGACATTCGGGATATGTATAATGGTCTTTTGGTCGGTATCAAGGACATCCATTATTTCGTCCAGATAAGAGCCGGAGTAAAAATAGTAACCAATATCGAGTTGTTTCAGATACTGATAGCCGTTCAGTTGCTCGTAGTAGGTGTAGGTTACCGTCTCAAACTTCGATTCATCCTGTGGTGACAGAACGGCTTCGGCATCGCCTCGGAAATAGGAACCGGTCATGGCAACAATATGAACCTTGTTCCGGGCTATAAACGTGCCAAGATGCGCCCCAAGTTTGTTATCGGGATTGGCACTGACATGATGAAATTCATCCACGGCAATCAGGCAGTCATCAAAAGCCTCCACGCCAAACCGATCAACGGCAAACCGGAACGTGGCATGGGTGCAAACCAGAATGCGATCCTCACTCTCCAGAAAACTCTTCACAGCGTTAACCTTGCCGCCGTTATCATCCCCCGGCGCATTACAGAGATTCCATTGCGGAGCAACTATCCAGTCAGCCCAGAACCCATACTTGTTTAAAGGCTCATCAATGAAGCTTGCGCCAATCGACCGTTCTGGCACAACGATAACAGCTTTTTTAATATGCTGATTGTGAAGTTTGTCAAGCGCGATGAACATCAGTGCACGGCTTTTGCCTGAAGCGGGTGGAGATTTAATCAACAGATATTGCTCACCTCGCTTTTCATAGGTGCGCTCCTGCATAACGCGCATGCCCATTTCATTGGCCTTCGTGGAGCTGCCGTTGCAGACATAATTCACCGAGACAGAAGGGATGGATTTGTTCTGCGTCATGGTTCTTCAGGCCTTTGCTTTTTTGAATTGGTTAAGTCTTTCTCGAAGGCTTTCTCAAACCATTCAGGAAAACAAATTATATCGCTATCGAAGAAATTCTCTGGTACACTTTCCCAAAAATCAATGATAGCTTTGGAAAATTCCTCAACATGAGCATCGCTAACCACAAGGTCTGTATGGTCACTCATATCGATATACAATGAATCATTCATTGATTCATTGATAAATTCAGGATACAGTTTTTTTATGTGAGTAAAAGCATCTCCGTCCCCATGTTTATAGGCATTCACTATGAGGCGGCATCTATCCAAAGATGTAAAATATGGCATAGATTTTACGTGAAATCCAATCGCTTCCAAAAAATCCATCAGCGGATAAAATGTTTTTTTCCAAATAACGCTCTTGGCTTCATTACCATGGTGCCAAAACTCTATTTCTTTTGTGAGCCATCCACGAAACTGTTTATCCCATTCATGATACATACCTGAAATAACGCTTAAACGGGTTCTATTTCGCATATCTTCAAGCATCTCATAGTACTCAATACCTTCTTCTGTGGCCTGATCGTAAAAATCATCAGCATTATATCTGTCTGGATCAAACATTGGACTATGCTGATTGAGCCATTCACGAGAATATTTTTCAGCCTCTTCTTCTATATTTTGAAACTGTGACAGTAGACGCTTTTGCGCTTGCTCCACATAGAATTTATGGCTGCGAATCAAAAGCGCTCTGAAGGACCCAGACATTTGAAAAAGAACCAGGCTCATGTTTTTGCTCCTTTCAGCTTTCTGGAGCTTGTTTTATTCTGTTCCGCGGTCATTTTAGTGTAAAGATCAAACAGTTTTTCCAAGCGTTCAGTATCATTCTTGAACCGTCGCCCGATGTAGATTCGCTCAAGCACCTCGTCATTACGCTCGTGAGCATGACGAAGATTTTCCGGCATATTTTCGGGATTATACAAATCTGCGATGGTGGCAGGAAAGTGAGCTTCTCGTGCCAGCAGAATATCCTCTGCGCAGCGGGTAAGATCGGCTTTGTTTTTCTCGGTTAATGTTGGAACTGGGAAAGTATTCCAACCGAAAGTATTTGAATAGCGGAAATCTGTCTTGAGCTTTCCGCAAACCGTAGCGATCCAAACAAGATGTAGGCGTGATGCAATCAATGCCATGTTCCATAGAGAAGCATCGTATATTGCAAATGAGCTGTTGATTACAATAGCGTTTTTAGTAAGTAATCCGACAGGAAGGTACTCTCTTGTTTCAGATGAAACTGCAGGAACAACGATAGTATGGCTGTGACCAAAATACATTTCTCTGAACTGATGGGCTCGTTTAGCCATATTTTTTGTTCCAGCATCCGAGCTTTCAAGACGCTTGGCTTTAACCCTTTCAATTCTCTGACGGATGGGTTCAATGCTTTGGGCTATATGTAGGTAATCATCTGTAATCCATAGGCAATACCGGGTAATGCCTCGAATGTATTCAGCCGCCCCATAAATGCGTCGAAGAAAAATCCGCAATTCTTCTTTACTCAAACCAAGATCACTGACTTCTGTACTTGAAAGCAGTAAATGCCCTCCATCAACAGGCATGTTTCCAAAAGACATATTTGGTAAGTTTGATATACTTATTTGCTGTCCTTTTACAATTACTTGCTCTCCAACCGTAAGATATGCTGTTAAATGATTGGCTTCTCTTACTATAGTTTCGGTATTTTTTCCAACTTCATATAGATGACAAGCTTTTTCTGTAGAACGTGTTAAGCCAACTATTACTACTGTTACACCGGCGTTATTACTTGCTAAATTTGCCCATTTGAATGACGTATGTGCAAAAGGAATCATTATATCCATTTCGAAAATCTTTGACCACAGTATGGGAACAATACGTCCTTGGCATATAGAATTCGTGCTCACAAATGCAGCAACAGCCTTAGTATGTTTGACATAAGCGGCAGCTTTCATAAACCAGCCACCGACATAATCGATTTGTTTTGACGAAATACTATAAGAATCAAATACGTTTGCCAGGTCAGCTTTCTGCTCTTTTGATTGTGTTTGACTACCTTTATAGGGCGGATTCCCACAGATATAGGTTTCCCCACCTTCATACTCAAAGTCGATCTGTGCTTGGTGGAGCGGTGTGCTGAACAAATCATCACCTATAAGCTTAACCCCTGTACCCGTCGATGGGCAGACACTGAGCCAATCCAGCCGCAAGGCGTTTCCGCAGGTTATCCAGTTCTGGGAATCCAGTGGCAAAAAATCAGCCAATGCTTCCATTTGTCCGCGATACACAACGTCGCACTGATATTCAGCAATGATAAGCGCGAGCCGGGCAATCTCCGCCGGAAAATCACGCAACTCAATCCCTCGAAAATTGGTAATCAGAATGTCGCTTCGACGATCTGCCTCGCCTCGCCGTCGATTGATTTCCGCTTCAATGGTCCGCAACTCCTTGTAGGCAATAACAAGAAAATTGCCAGAACCACAGGCTGGATCAAAAACCCTGATTTTCGATAGACGCTTGCGCAGGTTGAGCAACATTCTTGAGTTGTCGCCCGCATCTTTCAGTTGCCCCCGTACATCATCAAGAAAGAGCGGGTTTAAAACTTTCAGAATGTTTGGCACGCTGGTGTAGTGCATCCCTAAAGCGCCACGCTCTTCATCATCGGCCACGGCCTGAATCATCGAGCCGAAAATGTCGGGGTTAATCTTTTTCCAGTCGAGATTCCCTACGTGCATCAGGTACGACCGGGCAATTTTACTGAAGCGGGGCACCTCGTTACTGCCGGAAAAGAGACCTCCATTCACATAGGGAAAAGCATTTGCCCATCGTGGCAGATTTGCTTCCGCTCGATCTTCTTTTTTCGTGTTCATTGCACCAAAAATCTCACCAATCACCTCGTGAGTGTTGGAGGAGTCTTTAGCGCTCATTTGGGTAATCGTGTCGGTAAACATGCTTTTGGCGGTGAAGATGTCGGTATCTTCCGCAAAGAAACAGAAAATCAACCGAGCCATGAAGTGGTTCATATCATGACGACGACCAGCGCTTCCCCATTCAGGATTATCTTTCAAAAGCTCGATGTAGAGCTTGTTCAGGCGACTGGTTGCCCTGATGTCGAAAGCGTTTTCACGAACCTGTTGTACCGTACTGATCCCGGCTAATGGCAGGAAAAAACCGAAATGGTCAGGGAAATCTTTAAAGCAGCAAACTACAGGTTCACCGCTTGCCAGATCTTCGGCTTGAAAATCTTCACCATCGGTGGCCAAAATAAATTTAGCCTTCTGCCGAATGGTTGAAGGACTCCCTCTCAGCTTGCCGAGCATCTCAGGAACTTCACCTGCCGGGCATACGGCTATATGGATGTTGCTGTATTGAAGAACGGCGCCTTCAACATCCGACTTGTTGTTTGCTTGAAGTCGCTTGAGCGTTGCAGGCTTGTTTCCGAACGCCTCCAAAAACGCATAAGGAAATATAGCAGCATCAAACGGCTGCTCCGCCAAAATCGTTATCGCCTGTTCAATCTCAACTGCGTTCAATGCGCCCCCTAAAATTATGTATTGCCTTTTTGCCAGTCAATCAACTGGTCAAGCTCTGCTTTATGAAATTGCCAAGCCCAAGCGACTGTGAAGCTGGGGGCTTCATCGACCTCATTCATATCCTTGAACAACATTTCTACAGGGCTTACTGTTTTTCGAGCACTTAATCTTCTGCGAGCTCGAATTCCTTCACCTCAGTTAAGCGCTGAGGCTGTTTTCCCGGGAGTAATTTCCCTTTGACCTTTACATAGGCATTGTGCGCTGCCATGTGAGCTTTGTCAGCTTTTTGATACTGAGTAGCATCAAGATTTACCCGTACCTTTATTTGCTCGCCTTGAGGCAAAAGCAAATGAAGTAAAACTTCGCCTGATCGTTCCCCATTAGAGCCAACCTCACCTGATAATTCTTCAACAGTTGCATAAAATGTATCAACTATTGGATCGTCTGAAGGTTTCAGTTCTCGAGCAACCTCTTCAAAGCGAGGAAAATACTCTTGCTGTATCAAATTCGGTTTATTGAGCGATTGGTCATTAACCGGTTTCAAGATAGACCACTCATTTTTTATTTCAAGTGAGTTTCCCAGCCCTTCAGAATAAAAGCTTGCAACGGCATTACACAAATTGTAAGAAATTGAGGGAGATGAACTTCTCTTCTCATTTTCAACTAATGCATCCAGGGTGTCTGCTTCAATTGCGGCAATAACGGAGCTGATAGATTTATTCAATAAGGCCATTGCCTTTCTGACAAATGGAGCGTTATTTTCAAGCTCTATTAACTCAAGCTGATTTTCGGATACATCATCAAGAGCATAAAGTGGGCAAGAGATTTTCAGGACAACACTGCCAGGTTCAGTGTGCCGAAAACGGGATGCCTCAAGGAACTTTTTTGCCTCATTGCGATTCAAACGAGGATGAAAAAACTGTGGCTTAAGAACGGTATGAGCTGCTGACAGTAATAAATTTTCAGCACCTAGAATCATTGAGTATGCAAAAACCAAAGGAATCGATCTTTCCGACATTGAATTCCTCATGACACGAAAAGATACCGTGTCGTCCCTTGACTCCTCAATATGCCTTCCCAATAACCAGGGCTCAACCGACTCAAGAGCTGCCAATTTTTCCAAAGCAACTTGAAGCGCCTCTTCAAAACCCGGAACTTCGCGATGAACCGGGAAATATATTTGCCGTGAGCTATCAGGATGGTTAAACAAAAACTCTCCGTCAGCAAGAGCCTCAGTTACTTGTAACCAACCACGAAACTTCATGTAGTCTCTTAGATCAGTTGGCGTTATATCCGAATAAATACTCATGATGGCTTCAGTATTTTGGAATATCTCGTTTAGCAATTCTAACCAATAAAGCCTCAAGTCCTTTTGGATCAAAAAGCTGAGTTCTCTTCAAATACACTGTTTGCCCACTTTGATTAGTAGAATCGGGTGCTCCTAAAAGACTTACCCAATACGCACAGCGTTTCAGGATTAATTGATCTTCGGTTATGTTGAGCCATGAATTTTTTTCTCGCGGCAAAAACAGCACTACAAGAATACGTGGAACCTGATAACAATCGGAACGCAGATCGTTGTACCGTTTTACATCCTTCATAAAATATGATAGAGTATCATCCTTATGTTGGACTGGCTCGCCAATAGTTGCTTTGAGCTGAATATGGATTGTTGCTGCAGTTTTATAGGTTCCCGTCTTTAAACCCCATCCGCTAATTTCCGCATCCACCCCTCTATTGTCAGAGTGTCGCCCCTTTGCACAGCACTCCATACCGGCATGTGCAGCAATAGCGTGTATATAAGCATAACTGAGTTCCGACTCGACATCTAAAGAAGAAAGCGAATTCATAGAGCCATGGTTTATATGCGGGAAGTATACGGCTTGACGGATCAGCGCTTTTGGTGGCTTATCCCTCTCTTTGACCAGTCATAATCAAAAATAACGGTTTTTAACTGATAGCAATGCAAAAAAAGAAACACTCATCTTTTCTTATACGGCTTTACGCTCCAGTACCTTGCGCATCCTCTTACGACGCGAACACCCACTCCATAACGCGCGCTCTTGTACCCAGGCGCTCCAAAGTATCAGCCAGTCCTCCACCAGAAGCGCTGCTCTCCGCTTCGCTCCGTTTGCGCAGCCCGGCCAAGCGCCCAAGCCTACTGCCGCTGGCTCACACTGCCCGCCACACTCCACCACCCAGCTCCGACCGAGCACCCGCAAATGCAGTGCCGAGTACAGCCCTGCACTTGCTCACCTCAACCCGACCGCCAAACCCACAAACAAACCGCTCAACAGCGCCCGCCCGTCGCTCCATTCGCTTCACTTCGTTACGCTTTCATTCCGCGCCGTTGGTAAGCGCTGTTCAGCGAAAAAGAACCCGCATAGGCGCCGCACTCCGCTTCGCTCCGTTTGCGCAGCCTGCCGGGCGCGCAGACCAACTGACGCAGCCATGCACTGCAATGCCGTCCCTCGCATCAAGAGTCCTAATTCACCCCATCCATCCACAACAATCGCAATCAAACCACCAAACCCGCACGGCAGGATCGAAAGCGGACTACCGCCTTCGACCTGGAACAGCTCACCCCGAGAACCACGCCCCCCGGCGCACTTGACTACAAGAGCGCCAACAGAAAGCAAGCTTGCGCCCTGTGCTTCCAGCGCCCGTCACCTCCGCTCTGCGCCATTGGCGCCAGAGACGCAGCCAGGGAAGCGCCAATGACACTGCCGCTCCGGCACGGCTCGCCTCCAGCCCGGTACAGCGCAAACAAAGAGAAGAACCATGGCCTCCGCAAAGGTTTTTGAAAGCTCCAACTGCGCAAAAAAAGCACGCAGCTTCCACTTTCTAAAAATCCCTGCTCCGGCTCACAAGTAAGCAGCAAGCTGAGTACAGCATGCCGCATGAAAATACATCTGCGCGCTTCGCTTGCTGGCGACAAAACAAAACATATGGCGGCTGGTACCCGTGGCCGGACGGGGCCGGCCAGCATTACATAACAGGAATTATACACCCGGCGCTGACGCGCCTACACGGGGTACCGTGTTGTATAATTCTCCGTTATGTAAAGTCAGGTTATGGCGGGCCACCTTACCTTTGGCGCCCCCTCCATGCAGCCCAGTACGGGGCAGGGCAGTCGGACAGCCACGCTCCGCAGGCTACGCGGGCTGCCGACTGCCGCCCCTTGCACTCCACCATCCGTAAAAAGCAAGCCCGAGGCAACCGCGAAAGCGGACTACCGCCTTCGCTCAACCAATCCCATACCTGCACACCAACCAAAAAGCGCCCTTAACTACAAGAGCGCTTTGGTCTTCAGAAAAAAACACCATCAGCCAGAGCCTCAGCCAACAAGAAAACTCAGAGCAGTTCATCATTCTCGCACGGCTAAAAGCGGAAGAGCTTTTGCGCCGTGCTGAGAATGAAAAGATTCGGGAAAAAACAAAAATCACAAAAAAACTCATCACGAAGCTCCTGCCGAACCCCGATCAACCGCACCAGCTTGCGTTCGCTCCGGGCTGTCACGCTTTTTGCAAAAAAGACTGCAAAAAGTCCGTGCCAGCCCTCCGCTTACACAAGAAGGCACTCAGAGGTAAACCGTAGCTCACGTAAAAGCGGCAAATCGCCCTGCCGGAGTACCGGCAAGGCGAACTTCAATATTGTCGCCCGCGCCTCCGCGAAAAGATAGGGCCCCCTGTATACCGCTCCGGCGCAGGCTCCATGCAGCAAGCAGCCCGCCAAAGCCTTGCCACCATCAATCACCGCGATATACCCGGTCTGTCATGCCGCTTGCAAGAAAAGCAGCAAGCGCCCCGCCAGCCGAATGAAGAGGCGCTAAGCAAGCAGGTTGGGCCTCAACGGCTTTAAGTCGGGCCCCCTGTATCCGTTTCAGCCCAACCCCCTTGCTTGCAGAAGAGCAGCAAGGCCGGAGTACCGCCCCTGCTGCCTGAAGGCAACCGCTTCGCGGATAACCATCATCCCCCGTGGGGCGGGCTGAAGATATGCCAGTTTGCCTTTTTGCGCAAGGGCCGTTCGCTTCCGCGGAGTACCTTGTGCAGCTCACTTCCTCCCTTGCACAAAAAGTTTGCCTGGGCATGGGGAAGCCCTTGTCCCCCCGGGGAATGGCTCAAAAACCATCCACTCAACCAGCAGGAAAAGGAGCATCATCATGGTCATCGCAGAATATACAAGCCCCTCCGGCACCGCATACCGCCTCATAAAAGAAGGTACGCGAGTTATCGCAGAACGCCAGATCAATGAAGTATGGGAAGAAGCCGGCAGCTATTGCGGCAACGCCATCTACAACGCAGAAATAGCAATCGTAAAAATCGCCGGTTTCATGGAAGATAAGAACCTCTACCAGCTCCCTTGGTGCACCAAACCAGCCCCAAAAAGACCCACAAACCCAAAGCTCAATTAACCCCAAACAGCAGGCCGGGCAACCCCCGGCCCGCTACCCAGTAACCGCCACTTCACCCGCTCCTGGTCATCCTTCAATAAAAAATACGCCATCATTAGTGGAACACTCCGAATTCCTGAGTACATTATATCCTAATAACCAGAAACAGCAGCAGCAGATATACAATGCATTGCATTTTTGTGAATGTTGTGTTTTATATGGGTTACAATTCAATCATCCGCTGATTAGGCGGTTCAATGTAATTATTGTTAGCCTTCGCCCATCCCACTCGTGAAGAAAAAAGATGATTTTCTACAGCTTCTCCAGAAGGGTGTAGATGAATGGAACCGCTGGCGTGAGGACAACCCTCTCGTAACCCCGATGCTTGAAGGTGCGAAGCTTACAGGTCGTGATCTTCGAGGAATCAACCTGAGTAACGCCTATCTTGGGAATGCTGACCTCTGCGGAGCGAGGCTTAGTAAAGCCGATTTGTATCAGACGGAATTTTGGCAGGCGAATTTGTCTCACGCAGATTTTACCGACTCAGAATTGGCGGGCGCAAAATTCCACAACGCCAATCTTTCTGAGGCAAACTTCACAAAAACCCGACTCTATCGAGTGGATTTCATAGGCTCCATCTTCAACGGCACGAAGTTCTTCCAGGCAGTTTGCGGTGTGACGACTTTTTCCGATGTTGAACTTGATTCGGCTCTTGATTTGGATTCCGCATTCCATGTCGCCCCCTCGCATGTGGATTCGTTGACCTTATCCAAAGTTCAGATGACGAGGACTCGCGAGTTTCTCAACCGTTGCGGTGTCCCTGCTCGCTACATTTTCGACTCTCCTATTATCGTTCCAATTGAACCGCTCTATCAATCTGTTTTCATCAGTTACTCACACAACGATGAGTCGAGTGTTGATCGTCTTTTTCATCGCCTAAAAGCAACACAGATGAAGGTCTGGTATGCCCCCGAGGAAATGAAGCCGGGTGCGAAGCTTCACGAGCAGATTGATGCAGCAATAGAGGAGTATGATCGATTAGTTCTGATACTCAGCGAATCTAGCATGAATAGTCGCTGGGTCGCCACCGAGATACGAAAGGCGCGACGAAAAGAGCTTCGTGATTCCAGACGGGTATTGTTCCCTCTGCGTCTTTGCTCTTTCGACGCCATTCAGGCATGGTCGCTCTTTGACTCCGATACGGGTACCGACTTAGCGGAGGAGATTCGCGCCTATTACATTCCAGATATTACGTCACCTGAATCTCCTCGATACGAAAGAGAAATCACCAAACTTATCGAGTCTCTTGAGAACATTCCTCCTAATGTATAACGGCCCTAACCATTCGCTACAGCGAACCGCTCCACACGTCACGTTCCCTGCTTCCACCGCAGCCTTTCCACCTGCCATGCAGGGTGCCGAACGATGCTCCGCTGTCGGTGAGCTTGAGGTCGTTAGGCGAGTGAACCTCACACCATTGACATCATGAAGTATTCAGCGACAACGCGCATTCTCTCCGTGCTCGAAGAATTGGTTGACGCAAGTCGCACGCAAGGCGCAGGCACGCCCGTAGCCAGTGTTCTGGCTTCGGTTCTAGGCACAGAGCCCTCAGCACACGCTCACCTTCACGGGGCGTACTCTCGAATAGTCAACCTCTGCTCAGACGCGATCGCCGAAGTCGAGCAATGCTTCGATGATGTTGCTCTCCCAACGGAAGTTCGAGAGCAGACGCGCATAGCGGCTAGCGCGCCTCTGCGTCAAGCATTTGATGTACTAGTAAGCAATAGCGTTCTATCTCAGGTCGGACCATTCGCGTCCATATTGATTGGCGAGATACGCATTCTCGCGATTGCCACTCGCAGGCAGGTGGGCAGGGAGGAGATCGCAGTGGATCATGTTGCTCATCTTCGCCAGAGTATAGACGAGCTTCGTGCGGCGATTTCCGATTCCACTCTGCCGGACGCTCTGAAGGTCTATCTGCTGAGTATACTGCGGGACATGGAGCGTGCTCTTGATGAGTATCAAGTATTCGGTTTCGATGAGGTCGCGAACCAGTTCGGTAAACTCTTGATGACCATCGCTTCTGTGAGGGAAGTAGTAGATTCAACGGAGAACAGCTCTATCTGGGAGAAACTGAGTCGCATCGCCGAGTTGATTTCTATAGTCCAATTCGGTATCAGTTACGGTCCAGCTCTTCTTCAGTCAGCGGCTCAACTACTGAATCCGTAGACTCAATCGCATAACCTTGCGCTGGTGCTCTGTCGGCGGCCACAAAGTGGTCGTTATTCATAAGTTTAAGGTGTTATTCAATCGATTATATTTCCTGAACATCACGTCAGAAAAATATTTCAGGACAGTAGCAATCAATCTAACTCTCAACCAATAACCACAATCTCATCCCTCGGCCCGTCATCCGCCGGAGGTGCTTCACGCTTACCCCACCGCTCAGGATGCTTTCGCTCCAAAAACCACGCCGACGCAAACCAGCTCTTCGTTGATGCTGTCTCAATATTCTTCAAATGAAACACCTCCGCTTTAGCCTCCGCCTGCTCAACCGCCAGATAGAGATCCCGATACACCCCCGATCGTTCCCGCTGGCCCCGCTTCAGCCAGTTCAACAGCGTCTTCCGATCAATACCCGCAAGCTTGCAAGCCACCTCCCGGTAATGACCCGCACCCAGCGCATCAACAATGCACCGGGTAATCTCTTCCGTAATCTTCGCCGCAGGCATCACATATCCCTTTTTATATGGGGAAATGGGGAAATAGAGAAAGAACTATCCATTTTACCCGCCCCTCCATCCTCTTCTTTATCCTTATCATTTCCTATCTTTCCTGCTCTTCATTTGCTTTTATTCCTGTTTTTAGGTATAATTATCTGTTAAATGTACGCAAAATATTGAATAAAATATAAATATATGCCTATATCAGGAGCGTACACCGACGAAGCAAAACGCCTCAGAGCAGAGATCAAAAAGAAATTCAAAACCCAGGTAGCCCTCTGCCAGGCCATCGGAGCTAAAGATGCCTCCTATATCACCGCCTACGTTACCGGCAAAAACCGTATCGGCAACATCCTCCGCGAAAAACTCGAAGCCGTCGGCATCGACGTCAACTACATCATCTACGGCAAAAAAGGTGGCCCGGAACTACCAGCACCGCCACCCGACCCGGCCCTGACCCTCATCCTCACCGACTGCACCCAAAAAATCCAGCAGCTCCAGAACCAAGCGCTCGACATGAACCAGCAACTCCTCGAACTCAACAAACTCCTCGACACCCTCAAAAAAAGAGTCGGTCAATAACCCTGGCCAACTCATTGCATCCGCCGGAGAATCCGCTGCATCTCCTCTTCCTCAAGCGGGCACCCTGACCCGCTGTTCATCTCCCGCAACAACCGCTCAAGCTCCATAACGCCATCGTCCCGCATCCAGCAGGCAAGCTGAAACAGCGCATTATTCCGGTTACCCGGTACAAACCGATTCTGAAAAAACGTCAGATAACTTTTTTGCACCGTTGCCTTACCATCCGGCCTCCGTACCCTTCCACTCCGTTGCAACTCCCTCTCACGCAACCGCGCCACACCCGCCCGATAAAACCCCTCCCACTCAAACAACCGCGACCCCTCCAGATAGAACACCTCCGACTCAGGAAATCCGTAATACATCCGGTCAATATTCTTGCACGCCGCATCAGCATGAACAAACCGACGCATCACCTCCGCCATCATCAATTTGAACGCCTCACGATCCAGCATAATCGGTTTGTCCGTCGGCAAAATCACCCTGAACCGCTCAGCCAAAACCCCATGCTTCTCCTTCATGTGATTTCTCGTCGTCGCAATCACCCCCACATACTCAGCAAAATCCACCATCGCCTCGCCAATCGAATACCGATCATCAAAATCCAGAATAACCAACTCCTGACCCGGAAACGCATGATTCCCATCCCGATACCCATCCCTGAACGCCGTCGCCGAATAATTCCCCCTGAACCGCACCATCCCCTCAACCCGGTCAAAAAGAATTCGTTCCGCCCTGAACCCCTCAGCCTGATGTTGGCTAAACGAAACCAGCACACGCCCATCCAACCGGCTCTCGCCATCGCATAAACCGCTCATCTCTTCAAAACATTACCTCTCGTGGCGAAAGTGGCGAAACCGGCGAAATACTCTGTAACGCCTTTACAATAAACACGTTCCACAAATCCACCCTTTGGCGACATGGTGGCGAAAGTGGCGAAACTATGGCGAAAACCAATCCCCGCAACGCTATACAAAACAACAACATCCCAATTTCTGCGCCACTTTCGCCAGTTTCGCCAGGGGTATCATCGTTAAAGCTGTTTCTCATACTCACCCCACAGCTTTTTTCTGAAAAACGTCTTGTTCCCCACAAACCGGTCAAACGTTCTTGAAGCCATCCTCATCGTTGTTGCAATCGCCTTCCCATCCGATTTTTTGAACTGCTCCGGCAGGGCATGGTACAGCGTTATCTTGTCATCCGGCAGATCATCCAGTGGCGAACGGCTCTCCATCTCCTCGTAAATTTGAAGATGGCTCGCCTTAAAATACTCGGCCAACTTTATCGCACTGTTTACCGACTCGATACTGATATCCTCCTTGCTGCCCTCCTTGCAGGCATACCGGACCATCTGCATAATCAGAGAGAGACGAATGGCATACTGCCCAATCTTGGCATACACACCCTTGGTATAGCCGCTGCGGCAAAGGTTGGCCTCTTTTGTCAAAATACCCTGCCAATCATGCAGCAAACCTTTCGCATCAGGTCGGAATGTCAGCACCTGCGGAAGAACAACATCACCAACCTCGTAGGGGAGTGCCAGCAATGTTCGCATAACACTATCCCAGCGACTGAAAATACTTCTGTCGTAATCTTCCCGGTTCCAGGGTTTTGCCTCCGCATCTGGAAAACAAAAAAGCAACCGATGCGTAAACCCATCGTCACCCCGACTTTCCGCCATCAGATCCGGCAAAATTTTCGGCTGAATCGTTCCACCAACCATAATGCACGGCACCTCAATCCTGATCGAACCAGCACCGACCCGGTCATTAATCAGCGGGCTCCGGCTCCACGTCGTGTTATAATTCTTCTGAGCATTACTGGCATTGTAACGGTTAAACGTCTGCAACCATCCGGCAAGCTCATCCACATGCAGGCAAATTCCACGGAGATTATCAGCATGAACCCGACCCATCTTCTCCGGCGTCACATCCGACAAGATTGTTTTCTTAAACACCGGCATTTCCGGTTCATCACCATCACTGACCAACTCTTTTTTCTTATCCTTTTCAAACTTCGCCAACGCCCGCTTATACCTCTTCATATCCTCCATCCACACCTTATATCGGGCGGCATCCTGCAGTTCAATCTCCTTCAGCACCCGTTTCAAAGCATGACCCTTTCCCGTACCCGGATCGCCCACCAACACCATCCATAACGTCACACCCTCCAGCCAATCCGGATTCATCTTCACCATGCACGAATTCCCGATAGCCGACGCAGCCGCCAATAACATCGAACAACCGGTGAACGCAATGCCATAATTCAGCCGCTCATCAGCCTCCCTCATCATCCCTTGCAACGTTTCAGGAAAAACCTCAAGAGGGAAGACCGGAGCAGCACTTTTTATCACCTCTCCCGCATCCGTACCGTAACACTCCGCACCATTGCCAGTTTGTTGCACACTGTTTTTCACTCTCGCATCCCGTAACCTGGCCGCCTGCGGCATCGCCGTCCCGTCAGATGCCTCACTCATGGCAGCACCCGCCGCATCCGCCGCAACTCTTTTTTATTCCAGAGCGGCCTTGCTCCTCCACCTGTTCATTCCAACACCCCTTATTCAGTCTTTCGACCAACATCTCAATATCAGAAGCCCGCCATGCGGCACTCTTTTCCGAGAGTTTGATTGGTTTGGGATAACGCCCATCTTTAATACCTGCATACCACGCAGCTCGCGAAACCGGCACAATACCATGGATTCCCTGCTTGCGATCCCCGATAATTTCACGCAACCGATAAAATTTCGTCACACTCATCACACACCTCCCTTTTTCACAGAAGTACCCTCAATCCATCGCTCAACATCCGTAATCCGAAAAAGCAACCGCCCATTCACCTTTGTCGAAGGCAAACTCTTGCTTTTCACCGCACGATAAATTGAAATCTTTGAAATCGGCAGATCGTAAATCTGATCCGCAAACTCAACCAAACTATCAAGATTGAGAAACTGCCTTTTCGGCTTCTGAAGAGGAACAATTGTATTCATCATATTGCATCATTATAGTTGAAGAATCATCCGACAACTATAAAATGCAAAACAGCTCAACCGTGTTCAATAATAAAGTGTTTTCTTATATGTGGTTACGTGTCTGTATCGTATCTGAATCGTGTCTCGATTGTGCCTGTATCGTGCCTTTTTTATTTTTACTTGAATTGTGATCTATCCAAGCCTTCTTTAATGCTCTCGCTTGTTCAATTATCCCTGCAATTTCACAAAATCTTTCACTCACCTTCAGGTTGGTCTCGCCGGTTCGCTTCCTGATTTCAAACAACTCGTCAAAGACACAATCCGGCCACGTTTCTCTTGGCTTATGTTCACAAGCAATGCGATAAACCTCTTTTTCCGTATCAAGATTTTTTTCAAAGTGCCTATCTGAAATATCACGTTCGTGAAATTTTATTTCACTCGTTGCTTCAATTTTATGTAATGCTGTTTCATGAGCGTTATTTTCATTCCTCTCAGGTTCATGATTACCAGCTATACCCTCACTTCGCACTCTGTCCAACCACCGTACAACCTCATAGTTCAAGAGGTGATCGGTGTCATCATCCAATTCAAAACTGTTATGATTATACGCAACCCTTATTCGTTGTTTCTCAATGAACTCAGGTTCATTATGTAACTGATTATTTCTTATTTTGATAGTCTGTAAGCCCTCCAACAGGTAGCCTATTATTTCCGGGTTTTCTTGAAGTTGCTGTATCAATTCTTCTTCCGTCAACAGCAGATAATCTCTCTCAATAGTCTCTGCCCATTGCACAAGACTATCATGGGCCTGTATCACTCCTTCCTGTTTTTGTTTAAGCTCTTCGGTTTCACAAAACTCCAATCGCTCTCTTGTTTGCCGAATTTTTTTTGATTGCCTTTCAAGATACGTATCCACGGCTTCAAGCAGACGTACTCGCATTTCGTCCTGATTCGGATTATACTCCTCCTCAGGACAATTTTTCTTTATTATCAATGGGTGCTCTGTTTTCGGAACATCAGTTATCCTGTTGTGCTCAAGAGGAAACACAGGTCGCAACATAACATCCTCACGAAAACCATCGAAACGTAGTATAGGGTCACTCTGAAGTACATCGCGAGCTATTTTGAACGCTCCACTACCAGCCAAAGTAGCAGCATCAACTACCGAATCAACACCGCGCAACACCGAACGATGATAACCAACAGGAGCAGCAAGTATTCCTAAGCATTCGTTATAATCCCTCATCTCCTGTTGTAAATCGCGTATCACTTTGAACGCCCCGCTATCAGCCAAAGTAGCAGCGTCAACTACCGAATCAACACTGGGCAACACCGAACGATGATAACCAACAGGAGCAGCAAGCATTCCGAGGCTTTTATTATGATCTCTCATCTCCTGCTGTAAATCGCGTATCACTTTGAACGCCCCGCTATCAGCCAAAGTGGCAGCGTCAACTACCGAATCAACACTGGGCAACACCGAACGATGATAGCCAACAGGAGCACCAAGCAATGCAAGCTGATTAACCGGTTTAAACATCTCCGTTATATTGAATGCAGCTTGTTTGCTTACAGAGAACGGCAAAGCATTAATATTCTTTATCGAATCAAAGCAGGGCAAAAACAAATTATTCTTGTACGCAGGAGCAGCAAACAATGCAAGCTGATCAACCGATACCGACAAGTTTTTTAACTTGAGTGCCTCTTGCTGAGTTGCAGAAAAAGCCGACTGGAAACTATTCCTTATTGAATCAAAAGCGGATATCAACGAACACATCTTGCGAGCAGGAGCCGCAAGCAATGCAAACTGATCAACCGGTTTCAACATCTTGAGAGCCTCCTGCTGACTTATGGAGAGCGCCAAAGCGTTACCATTCTTTATCGAATCAAAGCAAGGCAACAACGAACGATCTTTACTCACAGGAGCTGCAAGCAATCCGATTCTGTTATTATGATCCACCACTTTCTGTAAATCAAGATTCAGCCGGGAAGCAAGGCCACCCGCCAAAGGGTCAGAATCTCTTATCGATTTGACCTTCAATAACGCGTCATCGATTTTTCCCGTTAAATCCTTTTGAACACATGATTGTAAGGGCTCGTAATGTGATCTTTTCTTCATGTCACAATGTATTTCTTCTTATCAGAAAGTTTCTGTCGCTTTCCATAAGTGTACTTTATCAGTGGATTAAAAGCAAAAAAAATATTTAGTCCAACTTTGCGTTAGAAATGGCGCTCTGCTTGATCAGGTCGGTCTAACCGATCGTTCCGGTTTGCCAATAAAAGAGTGTGATATGAGGAAGGAGATGGAACAAAAAAGGCGCCTATTCCAGCGCCTTTCTCTCCCGTGGTGCCGCCAAAGCATCAACCGGCGCGGAGATTGCGACGGCTTTCAGATTGTCCAGATAATCCGCCCACGCCTGCATCATCTGACGGCGATCATCGATAAAAGATGTGCGATTATAGGCGCGTCCATTCGGATCCCTGACGGCATGAGCCAATTGGTGCTCAATCAAGTCAACACGGAACCCCAGAACTTCATCCAGAATCGTTCGTGCAGTCGCCCTGAACCCGTGACCGGTTACCGTCTCCCTGTCGAAACCAAGGTATCGAAGAGCTGCATTCACGCTGTTATCGCTCATGGGGCGTGAACTTGTCCGGCCAGGAAAAACATAACGCCCTGAGCCAGTCACAGGCTGAAGCGCCTTAAAAATCTCCAAGGCCTGTTTGGCAAGCGGGACAACGTGCGGCAGTTTCATCTTCATGCGCTCAGCAGGAATCAGCCACAAAGCAGCCTCCAAGTCAAGTTCACTCCACTCCATCTTCTGCAGTTCGCCAGGGCGGACAAACAGCAGAGGAGTTAATTGCAGGGCCGATTTCACCACAAAGGTTCCCTGATACCCGTCAATCGCCATCAGCAGGGGAGCCAACTCTTTCGGATCCGTAACCGCAGCATGGTGCCGGGTTATGCGCTTCCGGAATATCTCATGAGACTTCAGGGCTGCCGAAGGGTCATGCTCCATTCTTCCAGTTGCCACAGCATACCGAAACACCTGCCCACAAATGATTTTAATCCTGACAGCCGTTTCTACTGCCCCACGCGCCTCTATCTTCAGAAGCATAGTCCGAACATCCGAAGCCGTGATAGCCGTAACCGGCTTGCCGCCAAATGCAGGGAAAACGTCTTTTTTAAGCCTCCCTTTAACAGTCGTAGCATGACCGGTGGACCAGACCGCCTCATTCTTTTCATACCACTCATTGGCGACCAACTCAAACGTAGAAGATGCGTCAATAGCAGCGGCTTTTTGAGCAGCCTTTTTCACCTCGCCAGGGTCTTGCCCGTTTGCCAGGAGCATCCGAGCTTCCAACCGCCGTTGCCGTGCTGTCGCCAGAGAAATTTCAGGGTATCGCCCCAAGGCAAGTGCCTTCTGTTTATCGTTAAAACGATACTGGAAACGCCAGAGCTTGCCGCCACTGGGCGTAACCAGCAAATGCAGACCGCCACCGTCCGAAATCTTGTATTCTTTATTCGTAGGCTTGGCCTTGCTCACTCGAGCATCAGAGATAGGAGGAATCCGTATCAGCATGGCCTTAAATTGTTTTGGTGGTATCTAAAAAACCGTTGGTGGACTCATACCATCAAAAAAGTCACCAATAACCTTAGACTTCACAAAACAAATATAAACAAGGGTAGACCCAGAAACAAGAAAAGCCCTGATTTTACAGGGCTTTCTGGACATTATGGGATAGTGCTGGACTATCCTCTGGCGGAGAGGGTGGGATTCGAACCCACGGTACACCGAAGCGCACAACGGTTTTCGAGACCGTCACATTCAACCACTCTGCCACCTCTCCAAGTGCTTAATTATAAACTCTACAATAACTTAGCTGATATTTTGAGCTGTTCTTGATAGGTTAACATTCAAATATATACCTTCAATATTGTGTCTAATGGTTGTGAATTTATGAAAATCTCAATCTTTTTCCTCATGGTTTGTATTCTACTTTATAATCTGATATGAATATACCATAACCTGTTAGGCGGGGATGGGGTTAGCTGAAACAACGAGCACTCTTCCTTCCTTGTGCAAGTAGTTTCAGCCCCCAGGGTGGGTGGGCAATATTCAAGTACCCTTGGATGAGCACGCACACCCCCCCGACAGCAAAATCTCAGATCAAAGTTTATAGATAATGGTCAACTCTCTTTCTTCCACTGGCAAAAGAGTTTAAGTGTTATTGATACCCTGCATCATCACAGGTAAAGCCCTGCTCTCTTCTTCAAAGATTGAACCAGACCTCTTTGGCCCTCCAGAAGGTTGCTTATATAACTCATATTATGTAAACCTTTAGGTTCCCGTAGGGCAGCGTACATAATATAAGTTATATAATAACCCTTATTTACCGCCATATGTAATGATAGTACATGACAATAAAATCTCTCAGTGAAGCTTGAAGGCGCAACTTTTGAGCCCTAAAAGGTGTGACTGAATGCGGGAACAGAGAGGTATAGTTGCACTCTTCCTACCAATGACAAGTTCACTATGCCATTGTACTAGAAAAGAAGGGTTATAGATACCAATACCAGATTTCACAAGCAGATGGTTTGTACTCAAGCCTTCTGCAATAGTTTCTTGATCAGCTTACCATAATCAGCTTTGGCGGGATGTTTGCCCTCTCCCCCTGCAAAGATCATGACAAAGCTGCATGAAATACCAAGCTGATCTTTTTCATACCAGATTTCAAGTTTGCCGGAAAATGTACCCATTTTATTGAGGCAACATGATTGTCATGCACGTGTTTAGGAAGCAATAGAGAGAAGCGTAGAGGAACGTAACGGAAACCGATGGCGTGACTTTTGCCTGAATTTGCAAAAGGCATGACAGAGGTTGTAGTGGAGTGGAACGAAGCGGGGATGTATGCCACTTCATATGTTTATGGAAAGGCAACATATTTAGATAAGGGATGTTACTATTGAAAAACACACATGATCATGCTATTTTTTTTCTTGGTGGTAGTCACAAGGTGTGAAACTGAACTAATAAGCAGAGACCCAATGCATCACATAAGGTCTCTGCTTAAATCAGCTAAAGCATAGATGACTCTCTGAAGCTGAAATACCCTCCCTTGCTTCCTATGATAACATGATCCAACACCTTCACATCAAGCAGATTACCAGCATCAACCAGCATAGTAGTAACGTTTTTATCTGCATTACTGGGCTCTACATCTCCTGAAGGGTGATTGTGAGCAAGGATCACTGCATGAGCATTTGCCAGTAAAGCACCCTTGAACACCTCTCTTGGATGAATGAGAGTAGCATTTAGTGTTCCTCTACTGATCATCTCCATACCAATGACACGATTCTTTGTATTAAGATAGAAGCTGTAAAACTCCTCCTGTGCCTTCTCATGGAGTCCAATAGCTTGCAGCAGATCATAGACCATCTTGGCACCTATGATTTTATTGTGTTCATATTGAAACTGTGTTTCCTTCATAAGCTTGACATAGTATTGTGGAATGAAGGCTGGTTTTGTCTTAGGAGTAACAATAGGGGTAGTACGTGATGGTGTCATGATTTTTTTGATTGGTGGTTATTGAAGTTAGGTTTGAACGGATATTGATAAGTCAGAAGCTTGTCTATGCTGAGGGCAACTGATCAGACAGGAATGAATTATGAGAGTGAGGTTATGAGGGTATCAAACAAGCAAGAACATTCATACCATGAGCTGAAGATGCTGATAGGGCATAACAGATAATACCCTGAGCATCAATGACTGCAGGAATTAGATGAAGGACTTAGAAATTTGATCGTCAGGGCTAGAAACGGTGATTGACAGGAGATTTTATAGCTGCCAGATAAATTCTTTAACCAGAGAGGCTTACGGGGCGTTTTCGAACTTGTTATTAAGGGGTGGGTTTGATGTATGGAGGTTCTCAGGTAAATAAACACATCAAAAAAATTTTTGGGTGTTTTTTTTGATGCCTTTTAGGGTGGTTGACCATATTTCACCATCAACTTATTACTAAATAATAGGCTTGCAGCTTTTTTTTTAGTACACCAGCACTTATATTGAATGATGTTTTCAACAGTATTACACCCCCAACCCTCCATGATACATGCGTACGTGTTCTTCAATACTGTAGCCTTGTTGTTCTTGGCTTCACTCCCTCCCTTACATGAATGGACAAACACTCTATATCAATATTACACCTAATTTACATTTGTTCATCTTAAACAGATTCAAGAATAACACCTTCTATCTGGGCGTTAAATATTGATACTCTTGTAAAGAGTTGCACTATTTATTTTGGTGGTAAGAGATTAAAAATAGAGGCTGAAAATAAAGGACGGTTAGATATTTAATAAACATACTACATTTCTGCATGAGACACTACATTGTATGCATTTTATCAGCCTTCCTATTGTTTTTCCCCCTTAAGTCATATTGTGAGATTACTGGTACTAGCCAAGAGACAAGCACGAATCCTGATATAGTTAAAATCTACGGTAAAGATGTAGATATATCGGTAAATAGTTCAGTATCTGCTGGGACAGTAGCTTTACCAAGTGAATATGCTAATTTACCTGATAGGTATAGATCAAGTGCTGATTTAGAGAATCCAGATTCCATGCAACATGCAATAGATGCTTATCGACAAGATCAAATTACTGATAAGCTACCCTTAGTCATTATTAATACAACGATTGCCCTATTACTTGCTTATTATATTGGAAATAAACGTCAAATAGGATTTGGTTGGTCGCTATTCTTTTTCTTGTTTGCACCTATATTATTTGGTCTTATTGTCGTATTATCAAGCAGACAGAAAGGTGAGCAACCACCACCATTTTCAAAGACTATATATATTATAGGATGGATATTGATACTATTCTTTTCTATGACTGGATTAGTTAATCTTTATCTGCTTATGCGAGATGGCGTAAATGTATACAGATTTCTTGGACTATCAGGTGCAATATGGTCTGTAGGACTAGGTTATTATTTGGCTCAAAGAGGCAAATCAATAGACTTAAATAATTGGGTATCAAAAAAGAATAGTACTGAAAATGTATTCAGTACAAAACAACCATCATACAAGGAAGTATTAGAAGATCAATTTACGGGTAAAAAGAATAAGCTCTATAAGCTTAAACTTGATGGGTTTCTAACTGAAGATGAATATAACGATAAAATCAACTTATTAGACACACAAGAAAGAGTGGATAATGAGCATAAAAACGCATTGAATAGAGCAGAGGAGATCAATAAAAGAGCAAAGCCAATATTGGACAAATTTGATAGTTTGTTAAAAGATGGAGTATTCACTCAAAATGAGTATGACCAAAAATGGGCAGAACTATATGATAGAATTGCTATTGAAGTGGATTCCGAGCTTAATATATCAAATATCACTCCAAATGAGTTGTTTGCACAACCGAATGAAACAACTTCTAAAAAGAGTGATAATAATTGGGATATTACCATTTTATCATTTTCTATTATTGCATCATTTATTGCAATTATTTACGTTTATATCGAATATGCACATAAGCCTATATCTTCGCCAGCAGAAGCCCCAGCAGCAGAACCATCTCCATATGCACCAACACCTGAACCGCCACCATATGCACCAGAAGCACCTATTAAACCTTCATCTCAAGAACCTTCATCTCAAGAACCTCCCCCTCTAGAACCATCTTTAAGCATAGGTGAACATTATCAAGGAGGTGTAATTGCATTTTTAGATAATACAGGGAATCATGGTTTAATTGCTGCACCTGAAAATTTAAATATACATGGTTTTGAGGATCTCATGTCAGTGGAACAAGCTAAAAAGGAATGTGCTGGTCTAAGTATAAACGAAAGGAATAACACATACTCCAACTGGCGCTTGCCGACAAAAGGAGAGTTAAACATATTATATCTAAATAAAAAGACTATTGGTGGTTTTAATATTAACCCTTTTAACACACCATACGTCAGCCTTGACATTCAAAAAATTAATACAAAAGATGATCTTAGTATTAAAAATTCGGAGACCATCTCTACACAAGACTTCAGCAATGGCTATCAACACTCTAATATTGATTCTTCAGTTCATGGTATTGTTCGTCCAGTAAGATCTTTTTAGTGAATACGAAAATAGGTTATGACTTACGCTATCAATTTATAGTTATTGATCTTAATTTTTCTATTAAAATCTACATAAAAAGAAGTACTAATGAGATATATTGACATCACATTATTGGTAATCTGTATATTATTATTATTAAGCAATAAAGCGAATGCAAGGTTTTAGGTATCGGGAATACCTACTCCTGACTTTGGTAATACACTTCCTTATGAGGCACTGAATGACTTAAGAAAAAGTGAAGCGATAATGCGCCAAGAGAATATAAATATCCTTTACAGAATAATAGATTTTAGACAAAATGCAGTATTGCGTATAACAGACCAGATTAAGAGAGAACAACTAATGGAGAGGCTATTACCAATAGACGGAAGAATTGAGAACTATAAAAATGCGCTTCGTAATGACAACGGATCATTTGCGCATATGGGTAATGCATTAAATGCAATATATATGGACTTACAAGATACAGTTTATAAGTTCCATTAAAAGATGAATAAGATTGCTTGCAAACCATATGTCAATATATTAAAAGGGTATAGAGTTGTACTTATCAGTACTCTATTGGTATCTTTATTACCACCATTTATCGCATTAGCAGGGGGCTCTTGGTCTCAAGTTGAGGTGTCCAATGGTCTATATGTTGATTTCCCTCATACACCTAAATATACCATCAGTAATACTGGCTCTTATAATGCAGCGACATATGTTACCAAAAGTAATAACTGTCTATTTATGACTATAATAGCAAGGCAAGTCTTCTCAAGATATCCTGAGTTTATATTTTATAGCCAAAAGTGGAAAACAGAAGAGACTAAGGCAGTTCTTGACAAGTTTTTAGACTCTTATGTTGGAGGGAAGCTTCAATATGTTAATGCAGTAGGAGTCATAAAACCAATTACTTTAAAACAATACCTTGGTCGTAAGGTTTCCTATAGTGCTATTAATCCAGTTGATGGCAAAAAACATTTAAGGTATTCTGAGATATACTTAATTAAAGATAGTGTGGTATCTTTTGACTGTTGGTACTTAAGAGATGATTTTTCAATATGCGATCAAGAAAGGATTAAATATTTTAAGACTGTAACTCTAAAAGAGTATTAAATAGTCTCACTATGAAAAAGCTACTTATTTTTCTCACTCTACTTATCATATCTTCTCCACTTAAGGCAGGGGCGCATTGGGAAAAAATAAGCAGCACAGGGCCACATGGCCTAACATTCTATCTTGATACAGATAAGATTGAGTGGCTAAAAAAAGGTGTTTTTGTAAGGCTTTTGACAGATTACAATTATAGTCGTCCCGAAGGACAAAGTATTGTGAGTAAAGCTGTTATTGATATTGAAAATTCTAAGTATGCGATCTTGCATGTTGCGCTTTACAGTCAACACATGCAACGGGGAGTCGTTCTTGAAAATAAAGCAATACCTAATCCTACTATAGGAATAGAATCAATAGTTCCTAATTCCATCTTTGACTTACTTCGTAACAAACTGATTCATATGAGTCATGAAAGAGCGAGTAGATGACTGTTTTCTTAGCCATGATAACTAGGAATTTTATTCACCAATTATAAACAAGTATATAAATAAGTCTTTATGTGATCAATCTCAGCTAAAGCTACTATAATCCTCTAGTAGTGCTTAACATCATCAATTGATATCACTCTACCTTTTCTATCTTCTAACCACTTCTGAACAGGTTGATAAACTCCTATGTAGAAGTCACATGCTATAACAGGAACTCTATCTGATTGAATAAGTACTACCTAGAGTTAATCAATATACAATACATTATCCAATGACCAACCTCATATACTTACCTTTTTTGGTGGGATTGAAAAACGTTCCATAGGCGCATCAAATTATGAGGCATACATTGTATCGGCCACCATTAAAACTTTGTCTTAGAAGGCCATTCCTGAGAGTTATTTTTATGTCAGAAACTAACAAAAACGGTCATAACATAATATTTTCAATTTATCATTAGATAAGTGCTCTCAGTAATACCCTCATTCTGTATTGAGTTAAACTGTAGTAATAGTACAAGATTATAATATGCTTTGTATGATGCAATTACATTTCTCATATCTTCATTGATTGTTACCCCCACCAAAAGAAAAAATATTTAATATCTTTCATTCCTATATTCAGCTACTATGCTGATTATTTTTGAACACTTATCAAGGAAGTATTAAATAAAGCTATGTTATATATGTATGAGTTTTAATCCTAATAAAGCGGGTTCATAATATGTAGTTATGAACCCGCAATGTATATCAATAACCAATCAACACTACATTAAACTATAAAGCCTCATCAAAGATGACTTTTAGACTAAGGATGGTATAGCCTGTTGTTCTTATTCCATTTAAGCACTTCTCAGACTTTTTTGTGTTGTAAAATATATTGATATCTGTTGATTTAACATTTCGGTTACTTCCAGCAGATTCATAAGCATCTTTAATTAACGTAACCACCTTTTCTTGTGATATAAAATCACCTACAACTAACCCTTTAACCTTTAAGTGTTTTGCTACCTTTGAAGTTGTTGATATGTCAAGTTTATTTATTGTTTTTCTTTTAATGTTTGTTATGTTATAATTACACTTTTCAATTTCATCATAACCTATCTTCTCTATTGCTTCTTCAAGATATGGATATTTCTTTAAATAATCTGCTACATTTTCTTTTACATGCTCATCACAATCAGGTGAATATCTATATCCACTACAGGTAGCCTCCATAACATAAAGACCGCTTTCTTTTATATACTTTACAGCCTCTTTAAATGACTCACAGCCTCTTACTTCTGCTGGTACTTTATCCTTTGATTTGTCTACATGTTCGTTAACTTTATAACTATTTGATATATACTCATCTTTTAGTGCTATTTTGATAGAGTAAAGGCATCTAGTAATCTTAAAGTTATAGAGGTCAATCTTTTCTTGATTAGAATCATAGGTCAATATATTATCTATCTTTGTGACATAATTATCACATGATAGCTTTACAATACCCCTTTTTAGTATTGGGTCTGCGTTATTGTATTTTTCAAGTAGTTCATTTGTTGCTTTGATATTCTTTTCACATTCTTCCTTATACTCCTCATAAGTCACTGCATTTGAATATCTAGTTGACTTATAAAGATGAACTATTCTACTGCTATACTTTGAATTCCTTATTCTTCCACCGATCTGCTTAAAAGAAGTGCTTATGTCTATAAGTGTATGACTTCTGCCGCTATCTGATATTATATATATTTTACCTTCTTCATCATATATGTCAGCACCTTCAAACACTGTTGATGTTAGGAAGTTAATCTTTTTTGATTCACTACTCACATCAGAGTTTTTAATGATCATCTGTTTCTTGTTGTTTTTGGAGTAGATAACTCTAGTGTTTTCTTCTGTAAGCTTGTTTCTTTCAATTAGTCGTTTCATAATTTCAATGGAGTTCACAAAGAAGTACGCGTTACCTGAAATTCTGTTGACTAAGTACTTCTGTATCGTATTGCTTGCTACCTTCATAACATCATCACACTTTACGCTTTCAACAACTACTTCCTTTGATTTCTGCCATACAGCTATTACAAGAGGTATATCTTTTAATTCTTTAAGTATGAACTCTTGTTCTAATACTGTCGCTGTCATAAAACAATAATCTTTGAAGCTTTTATAGTTATTCAAAACACTTGAAGCAGCCTCCTTTCTAAATGAATACTGAGTAAATAAAATATGATACTCATCAACTAACAAACGATACTCTTTTGGATTGATCAATTCCATCAGCCTTGGGAGTGAATTGTATGTAACCATATACTTCTTGACGTCGTTCTTCTTACTATACTCAATTATCTTCTTGTTTGATACCCCTTCATATACACCTAAAATGTTATCATGCTGTGAGATTTTGTTTTCTATAAGAGAAACAAAGGATACTACTATTACATAGTTCTCTTTACTTCTTATTGCTATAGTTGTTCCTCCACACCCTACTAATCCTTTATCAAATAAGCAATCCTTTGGTAGTTCACTTATTGCATCAGATAGATATGTTGTTTCAACTGGAATATTTATATAAGTGCTACTACTATTACTACTACTATTAATATATGTGCTCATTCTAAATCTGATTTAATTGATATTATTTTCTGTTTATATCCAAAATCATTATCTGGATGAAATCATGATAATGAAAACAGTTTTTAATTCCTAGCTAAAAATGGGCACTTATAATTATTTTTTTAGTGTCTCTTGATGGTGAATTTTAGACAAACCCATAAAATACAATTTACAGGGTATTAAAAAAGAATATTATTATTAAAATTTATGTTACTATATCTTGGAAAGCCCTATAATAGGGTAGGTAATAAATCCTTCTTTGAATGATAGGGCTTAAGTTATTGTTATTATTGACCTTATAAAAGGTATTGGCTCGCTGTCGTGGTATGAAATATGCTAATTACATGCTTTATTGCTAGCTTCCTTGTATTAATAGTTATACACTTTAATTATATCTTTAATGTGATAGATGCCTTTTATATTGATATGTAGATAAAGTAGGTATTTGGTTTGCTTTTATAATCATAGATTGGTATGCTTACTTAATGTGTTTCTTTTTTGGTGGTCTATAAGTATTGTGATAACTGTACTTATTTCTTAACTGCTTGATAAGATTATGATGCAAGTCATTGTTGATGTTACCATACTCTTTTTAGAGAATACAATCAATTCTATTCTTTAATAGTCTAAATTATACTATATTGTGTTATAGTTATATCAGTTTATTAATGCTACTTCGTATTAGTTCATCCTTATACTGTTGTGGTGTCATATGACGTGCATAATGCTTTTTTATGATTGTTGGGTCAACGTCACACTGAACTGACAACATCCAAGGGCTGCTGCCGTCTGCAAGTGCCTGCATTATATAATAGTGTCTGAATGATTTTGCATCTCTTCTTTCACCCCTACTGTTTTCCCTCAGATTTGCTGCTATCAAGAGTGACTTTAATCCGTTAACAGGGGATATCGGAAACAGTAGATCGTCTTGTTTAAGTTGGGCTTTAAAAAAAATCTTGATATCCTGAAAAACTGAGTACAGGTAATGTTTGGTGATTACTTGTCTATCACCTCTTTTTCCAATGACATCTATGCTGAGGTAGTTTTTTGTTTTTACTTCACAGGTGTGTTCTGTGATGTGCTTGAGTTTTACCCTCTGAGCTTCCCCCGGTCTCATTCCTGTTCCACACAGCCAGTATATGTAGAAGAGTAAGTATTCTCTATCCCTTAAAATCTTTTGATAGTTCCCCCCTTTGACTGGAGGATTTTCAACCAGCAATCTTGTTTCTACAATCCGTTTTCTTGCAAGTGTCAAGAGTTGATGAATCTCTTCACCATTAAAATAGGTTCGTGCTGGGGTTTTCTTTGTTGAGATGGTTTCAACTCTGATAGAGGGTGGAAACGTAGGTAACTCTTTAATGATACCATCGCTGACAGCTTCATTGAGCATTGCTCTTAATATGGTGATTTCCTTTCTGAGTTCTGCTGTTAGCAGTAGTTGTGTACTGATACGTTGGTTGCCTCTCCAACGTAACCAAGCGTTCATTCTTGGTGTTGTTATCTGATCAATGGAATCATTTCTAAAGAAAGGTTCAAGGTAGTTCTTGTATCGAATCTGGATATCCTTAGCAAAAGTTTTATGTCTTTTGCCATGTCTGACAAGGTTTTCACATCGCTCAATGTATGAGGCTGCGACTTGTTCAAACTTGTTGGGATTCCCTGATACGATATGGTAATGGTTATTACCTGAAATAAGATTCCCATACCAAGAGAGAGCTTCCTGTTTTGCTCGTTTGATGTCTTCTTCTCTAGTAGAAATCTGTCTGGTTCTACCATCAAGAAAGCAGCGTGCTTGCCAGCTATTGCTTTTGCATTGAGATTTCTCTGTCCACTTCCAGAGTGTAAGTGCTCTTCCACCCATATCAAGAGTAATCCTTTCAGTAGTACCCTTGCTATTGATGGATCTGCCATCAAGTGTTGTTCTTGATACTGACATTCCTGAACAATCTGAGATTATTCAAGAACACTCAATTATCTGTTAACTGTAGATGTGTAGGAGGATAGGTGATTACTAATGCGATTACTATAAGTGTTGAATGATAATCTATTGTTTTATTATCACTTAAATTATGTACACCGAAGCGCACAACGGTTTTCGAGACCGTCACATTCAACCACTCTGCCACCTCTCCGTATTATTCTGCAACTAACGATGAATCCGCTCATTAATTGGTCTGATGAGCTGTGAATTTATAAAAATCCGAAAGCTTTTCCTTACATTTTGTTTTCTGATTGCTGCACGATAACGCATTCCTGTGTCCGATTCGTTCGATTTTACAATTTATTTGATAGAGTAAACTCTTAAGAATTGGCTTGTCGTTGTTGCATGAGTGGGGAATAAAAAAGCCTCCGGAGATGGAGGCCTTTTTTTATGGTTATGTCTATGAGCGGGAAACGAGACTCGAACTCGCGACCCCAACCTTGGCAAGGTTGTGCTCTACCAACTGAGCTATTCCCGCGTTATGAGGCATTAATATAAGGATATTTTTTTTTTGTGCAACTTCTCAATGCATTTTCTTAACAATCATTTTCTCACAACCCAAGTTCCTTCATGATTGTCTCCATATCTTTGTCACCACGGCCTGAGAGATTAACCACAAGCGTGGCATCTTTAGCCATACCGGGTGCTTTTGTTATGGCGTAGTGAACTGCATGGGCTGACTCAAGTGCGCAGATTATGCCTTCTGTTTCTGCAAGTGTTCTGAGCGCTGAAAGTGCTTCGATGTCTGTGGCTGATGTGTAGGTGACCATTCTGAGTTCCTGCAAATAGCAGTGTTCAGGTCCTACACCCGGATAATCGAGACCAGCGGATATGGAGTGAGCCTCAAGAACCTGTCCATCCTCATTCTGCAGGAGTTTTGTCATGGCGCCGTGCAGTACTCCGGGTGTTCCAAGTGTCAGGGATGCTGCATGTCGCGCCATCAGCCCTTCTCCTGCGGCTTCTACACCAACAAGCTCGATCTCTTTTGCATCTTGTAAAAATTCATAAAACATGCCGATTGCATTGCTGCCTCCTCCAACGCATGCCGCAATGACATCGGGAAGTTTTCCTCTCTGTTCAATAATCTGTGAACGGGTTTCACGGCCAATGATGGACTGGAAATCACGGACTATCATCGGGTAGGGATGCATGCCGACAACTGAGCCGATAATGTAAAAGGTCTCTTCGGGGTTGTTCATCCAGTCTCGGATAGCCTCGCTTGTTGCATCTTTCAAGGTTCTTGAACCGCTGTATACTGTGCGGACTTCTGCACCGAGCAGTTTCATTCTTGCAACGTTTGGTGCCTGCCGCCGGATATCCTCTTCTCCCATATAAACAATGCACTCCAGATCGAAGAGTGCACAGACGGTTGCTGTGGCTACTCCGTGCTGCCCTGCACCGGTTTCAGCGATAACCCTTTTTTTGCCCATGCGGCGTGCAAGCAGTACCTGACCGAGTGCGTTATTGATTTTATGGGCCCCTGTATGGCAGAGGTCTTCCCGTTTGAGGTAGATCTGTGCTCCCTGCAGTGTCCTGCTGAGCCGTTCTGCGTGATAGAGCGGTGTAGGCCGGCCTACATAGTCACGGAGGAGGTGATTCAGTGTTGCTTGAAATGTTGGATCGTTTTTTGCCTTGAGGTATTCCGCTTCAAGATCGGCGGCATTCTGTACAAGGGTTTCCGGGATGAACTTGCCTCCGAAACTACCGAAATGTCCGGTGGGATCGGGTGCGGAATAATCTATTGGCACCATTTGATGAGTAAAAGTTAATGAGCTTTCTGGTGAAGAATCTCTGTAGAAAAAAACTTACCAGCGATTAATTAAATAATATATTTAATCTTTTATAAGTGACCATCACAATACTTTAGCGGAGCAATACGGCCTTGATGTTTATAGACCGACAAACCTCGAAACTGACCATTTTCTCTCTCTTGACAGGAGCGGCTGCTCTTTTATTTTCAATACTGCTCTCAGCTGCGGCATTACCGGAAAAGCAGAAAACTGTAGCTTCTGAACAACGAACCGAACCAATCGATTCGTTTTCTGTTCCAGGAGGTTTAAAAAGTACTCTGTTTTTTACGGCCAAAGATTCTGTTATCTATGATCTCGGATTGCGGACAATGGAGTTGTGGGGGAAAGCGCGCATCGACCATGAAGAGAGCAATGTTAAAGCCCCTAAAATTGTTATTGATCTTGATACCTCGCTTTTTCATGCTTACGGCACAGCCGACTCCTCGAAAATTCACTCAGAGCCCGCTGTTTTTACAGATCAGCAGGGGAGTTTCAATGCTGAAATAATGACCTATAATTTTAAAACAAAAAGGGGAGAGACTACCAATGTTTTATCCTCTTCCAAACAGGTCATTTTTAGTGGAGAGCATGTAACAAAGCTGGAAAATGGTGAGATGCTCGTCAGGGATGGAACCTTCACTACCTGTGATGATGAACACCCTCATTACTGGTTTTCCTCCTCCTCGATGACAATTATTCCTGACAACAAGATCACAGCAACTCCCTTGATCATGTATATCAGGCCGGAGATTTTTTCTGAACGTCTTCCCGCTATACCCATTCTGGCGCTTCCCTATATGGTTTTTCCGTTGAAGGATGGTCGTTCCTCTGGTTTTCTTATGCCGAGTATCGGAAATAACAGCGACATGGGTTATTCATTGTCGAATCTTGGCTATTTCTGGGCCATTGATGATTACATGGATCTCAGGGTGAATGGCGTCATATCGTTCAATGGAAGCTGGGGGCTTGGTGACAGGTTCCGTTATAAAGAGAGCAATATTTTTTCCGGAGAGATTTCAGGTGAGTATTTGCACTATCCTACATACAGTGACTGGAATGCCAAATTTATCCATAATCAGGTTTTTGATTCTTCTACCCGGCTTGATGTTAACGTCCAGCTTCAGAGTCCACCGCAGGGCTACGATCTGAACTCGAACAACTCGATAGCCATGGTGACCCAGCAATCGAATGCCCGTGCAGCCCTGGCAAAAACTTTCAACAACGAAAACAGCATTGCAGCGCTGACCTACAATCGTTCCGAAGATTTGAGCACTCTTGATGCAACCGAGACAATAGATGCATCATTCTACCAGAACCGCGCCTATCCCTTTCGTTCAGCATCTTCAGCTGATGACTGGAGATCTGATCTTTCACTATCAACCGGTGCTTCATTGAGCGCTTCATCTTTCTCGCAGAGCACGACTTCATCATCCGGCTATGCGGCAAATGCCAATGTTGAGCTGGGCTATTACCATGAATTTACCGAAGGGTACAAGGCACTCTTTACACAAGGGGTCACCCTGCAGGCGATACAGCCGGTCTCCGGGCTTTATAACTATGCTTACAGTGGAACAAGCGTTGCGTTTCCACTACGTATGCAATCCACCATTTCCCATTATTTCTATGTTAATCCCAGCCTGACCTTTATCCGCTCGCTCTCTTCGGATGGTGCGAACAAGGATGTTTCAACTACTGTTTTTGGTGTTGATGCAAGCACAAGGCTCTATGCTACGCTTGAGACGGGATACCTTGAAAATTTATTTGGGCTCAGTGCACTCCGTCATACCTTTATTCCAACTCTCTCCTACCTTTGGAATCCGCCCTTTTCCGCCACCCCTTACAATTACTATGGGAATGTCTATGACTGGAGCGATCCTCAGCTTTTCGCCCGATTATATAACACAACCTATGGCGGTGTTCCTGCCGGGCAAAGCAGTGTTGGCATCACCCTGAAAAATCTTGTTCAGGGTAAAGTAAGGAGCTCCGCTTCATCAGAGGATGATGGTTCATCTGCTGGAGAGCAGAGTGTGCAGCTTCTCTCATTAAACGCTTCGACAGCCTATAACTTTAATACTGATGTCCTTCACATGGCACCTCTGACTGTTACAGCATCGAGCAATGCCTTGTTGCCGAACATCCTTTTCAGTGCTGGCGCCATGTATGATATTTACAGTTATGACCCACTGACCGGCGAGAGGATCAACCGTCTCAACAGTGAAGATGGTAATGGATTATTTCGCTTTATCAAGGGATTTCTGAACATGAGTCTGAGTATTCAGGGTAACAACGAAGTTGCTTCTTCCGCTCTGCCATTGGTCTCTGCTCCTGCACAGCCGAATTCGGCACAGTCCATATTTCTTGAGCGTTTTAACACGGATTATTTCAGAACCATTGATTTCCGCCAGCCCTGGCAGTTCCAGTTTTCCCTCTTTCTGCAATCAGACCGGAGTAATCCTCTTGTTCCGGTTACTACCACCCTGTTAAACGCATCGGTTAAGGAGTCGTTATCAAAAGAGTGGCAGATGGTGCTGAATACGGGGTATGATCTGCAAAACAATCAGTTGGTTTTTCCTATGCTGCAGCTTAACAGGGATCTTCATTGCTGGCAGATGAGCTTCCAGTGCATTCCTTTTGGCCAGTTCCGAAGCTATGCCATCCAGATAGGCCTTAAAGCTCCATTCAGCGATCTTAACATCAGAACTGGAAATGGAACCTATTAGCTTCTTTTATGCAGTGTGCTCAATCAAACTGAGTATTTTCTTCAGCCGTTTGTTAAACTCCTCATGGGCATCGTGGTGGATGCAATGAGCTGCTTTGGGGATAATAAATGCGCCGGCCTGTGGCAGAAGCTGCTGAAATTCAGGTATGATTTTATGAGGAGGGAGCGCTGTATCTTCGGCACCCCAGACAAGAAATGCTGGTCCTTTGTAATCGCAGGGTTTTTTAAGATGATCGAGCCTGAAATCAAGAGGTCTTCTGGAAGGAGAAAGGATAGGCCATTGGGCTCCTTTGTCCTGAAGCGGAAGGGTGAACTGATTGATGAGCTTTTCATCAACTTTATTCTGATTATAGTAGGTTGGCATGAGGCTCTGGCTTACTCCCATGGGATTGGCAAAAGCTGAAAAAAGCACTTCACCAATCAAAGGAGAGCCTACCAGCCCGAAAAAAACACTGGTCATCCCCTCCATTGTGTCTCCAAAAAGTCCGGACGGGTTTGCAAGGATAAGCGCCTTGACTTTGCTCGGTTTATGGTGGGCAAAATAGATGCTACTGGCCGCGCCCATGGAATGACCGATAATAATAATCTTGTCAAGTTTTTTCAGATAGAGAAAAGCTTCAATCTGTGAGGCAAACAGTTCAAGACTGTAGCGCACATTTGGTTTCTGAGATTTCCCGAATCCAATCAGATCCATGGCATAGATTTTATGCTCATGAGCAAACTCGGGAATATTAAGGTTCCAATGTTCAATCATTCCACCGTAACCATGAATAAAAAGAAGTGGGGTTTTGCCCGGGTGATTTTGACCGAACTCCTGATACCGGATTTTGGCCTCATCTTCAGGTGAGAATTGCCACAAAAAATATTGATCTTTTACGGTGCTGCTCATGATAACAAACAGTAAAATTTTCGGACAGTTAAAACTTATAAAACAATATAGATGTTAGACGGCAATATAAAAGATATTGGTTAACATAAGGAACAGGTCTAAATTTATCCTACTTATAGAGTTTTATCATATGCTTCAGGTTTCCAGAAAATTTGAATATGGACTTCACGCGGTTACCTATCTTGCAACCAAGGGTATGGACAGAGTGGTAACCGTCAAGGAAATGGCCGATGACATTGGCTTTTCACAGGAGTTTCTTTCAAAGGCCATGCAGAGTCTCAAAAGGGCTGGTATTGCCGCCTCTGTACAGGGGGTTAAGGGCGGTTATAAGCTTGGCAGGAGCACGACGGATATCACTGTTGCCGATATCGCACTTGCAATCGAGGGTAAGCCGCATCTGGTGCATTGTGGCCAGAAGGCGAACAGCTGTGAAATATTTTCCTCCTGTCACCATCGCGACTATATGAACACTCTTCAGGGTAAAATTCAGGATCTTTTGGCGGAAACCACCATTCACTCTCTTTTGCAGCAGATTGCAGAGTAAACCTCCTCAAGAAAAAAAAGGTTTTTTCCTGAGCTTTGTTCTGTGTTTATTATCCCCATTGGGTTCGTGTACCCTTCATGGAATCTCTCCCTCGACATTATTAAATGCATAAGATTATTTTTCATCATGACCACTCATAGGCTCAAAAATTCAGCGGTTGCTGAAACGAGTCTGCCGGATATCGTTCTCAAAGGCATCAATACTCATAATCTCAGAAATATTTCCGTGTGTATTCCCCGCAACCGCTTTGTGGTACTCACTGGCGTCAGCGGATCCGGCAAATCAAGTCTTGCGTTCGACACCCTTTATGCTGAAGGTCATCGCCGCTATGTTGAATCTCTTTCAGCCTATGTGCGCCAGTTCCTTGAACGGATGCCGCGGCCTGATATTGAAAGTGTTGAAGGAATTGCACCAGCCATTGCTATTGAGCAGAAACCAATTCCAAAAAATCCTCGTTCCACGGTTGGTACGGTGTCGGAAATATATGACTATCTCCGCCTGCTCTATGCAAGGATTGGCAAAATCTACTCTCGCGATACCAATGAGCTTGTTCTGAAGCATACTCCCGATGATGTGAGCTTTCAGGCTGGTTTTTTTGATGAAGGGACAAAGTTTTATGTAGGCTTTCTTTTTCCTTCGCATCAGGACAGAGATCACCATAGTTGTTCGGTGGAGGATGAAATAGCAAATCTTCTTAAGAAAGGTTTTTTCAGAGTTGTTGCCGGGGATGAGCTTCTTGATCTTAACAGTGAGCAGAGCTGCAAGCGGGTGCTTGAAATGCCGAAATCTGAGCGCTCAGCCCTTCTTGTGCTCGTTGACCGTTTTGTAGCAAAGCACGATGACAAGGTGTTCAGTCGTGTGTCACAGGCGGCGGAAAGCTGTTTCAATGAATCTGGCGGCTATGCCGTTCTGAAGGTTATGGGAGGAAAAACCTACCTCTTCAGCGACAGGCTCGAACTGAATGGTATTGAGTATCAGGAGCCCTCTCCTCAGCTTTTTGCCTTCAACTCTCCGATAGGTGCATGCACAACCTGTCAGGGGTTTGGCCGGATTGCCGGTATTGACGAAGATGCTGTTGTGCCCGACAAGTCGCTGACGATAGAAGAGGGCGCTATTGCGTGCTGGAACTCGGAAAAGTATCGCTGGAATCTCAAACAGCTTCTTGCTGTTGCTCCAACTCTTGGTGTTCCGCTTGATGTTCCCTATGAAAAGCTCTCTTATGCCCATAAGGAGATTATATGGAAAGGCCTTCCAGACGAGCGTTACAAGGGTATCCGGCCATTTTTTGCTGAGATAGAGAAGGATGCAGGTTACAAGATGCACTACCGAGTCTTTTTAAGTCGTTATCGCGGTTATGCGATCTGTCCTGATTGTGAGGGGAGCCGCCTTAATCCTGATGCCCGGCTTGTCAGGGTTTCGGGGTGCCATATTGGCGAGGTTTCGCGCATGAATATTTCCGAGGCTGACGAATTTTTTCGTAATCTCGATATTTCGCCTTTTGACCGCAAAGTTGCCGATGTGGTTCTGCAGGAAATCATAAAACGTCTTGGTTATCTGCTTGATGTAGGATTGAACTACCTCTCTCTTGACCGACTTACCCATACCTTGAGCGGCGGTGAGTTTCAGCGCATCAATCTCTCAACCTCTCTTGGTTCTCCGCTTGTCGGAGCCATCTATATTCTTGATGAGCCGAGCATAGGGTTGCACCAGAGTGATTCTGCGCGCCTGATTACGCTTCTCCGCCGTCTGCGCGATCTTGGGAATACGGTTGTTGTTGTTGAGCATGACCGCGAAATCATTGAAGCTGCCGATGAAGTTATCGATCTCGGCCCTTATGCAGGACGTCTTGGTGGCGAGGTGGTCTTTCATGGTTCGGTGGCAGCTATGAAGGAGTCCGGTGACTCTCTTACAGCCGAGTACCTTCAGGGCAAAAAACGCATAGCTGTGCCTCAACTCCGCAGAAATCCCGATTTCACCTCCTGCATTGAGATTATCGGTGCCATGCAGAACAATCTGAAAAATATTGATGTGCGCTTTCCTCTCGGCGTCTTGACCTGTGTGACCGGTGTGAGTGGTTCAGGCAAGTCAACCCTGGTCAATGATATCCTCAACAAGGGGATTATGAAGGTCAAGGTTGGGTTGAAGGAGAGTGTTGGGACACATCGCTCGATTTTAGGCACATGGCTTGTTGACCGTGTGGAGCATGTTGATCAGTCTCCCATTGGAAAATCAAGTCGCAGTAATCCTGTAACCTATCTCAAGATTTTCGATGATATCCGAACCCTTTTTGCCCAGACAAAGGATGCTCGACAAAAAGGGCTGAAGGCTGGTTATTTCTCCTTCAACATTCCCGGAGGTCGCTGTGAAACCTGTGCTGGTGAAGGCAGTGTCCACATTGAAATGCAGTTTCTTGCAGACATAGAGGCACTCTGTGAGGATTGCAACGGCTTGCGTTACAAGCCCGAAACCCTTGAGGTGAAATATCAGGGGCTTTCCATTGCTGAGGTGCTCGATATTACTGTAGAGGAGGCCATTGTTTTTTTCCGCAATGAAAAGGGGATTGCAAGAAAACTTATGGTGCTCGACGAGGTAGGGCTTGGCTACATCAGACTTGGTCAGTCTTCAAGTACCCTGTCGGGTGGGGAGGCCCAGCGACTGAAACTGGCAAGTTTTATTGTCCGTGCTGATGTGGAGCACACCCTTTTTATTTTCGATGAGCCGACAACAGGTCTTCATTTCGAGGATATCAACAAGTTGATAAAGTGTTTTGAAAAACTTCTCGATCAGCACAATACTCTTGTCGTTATTGAGCACAATCCCGATATCATCATGCAGGCTGACTGGGTGATTGATCTCGGGCCGGGGGCTGGTGATAAAGGAGGCTCTATTGTTGCGGAAGGCACTCCGGAAGAGATTGCTCTCGTGGAGCACTCGCTGACCGGTCGTTATCTCAAACCTTCGTTTGAACGTTGAAGGGGATTGTCCTCAAGCGCTCCGCCGTGCAGCCGTATATGCGGAAAGTGCGACTGCGCAGTGCGCTCCACCCATACCTCTCTTCCCTGACTGAATTCGCTCTCGTTTGCTGCAACTGAAAGACGGTTTTTGGCAAGTGCCGTGATCTCCTGCAAAAGAGTAGCGAGTTGCCGGTCTTCTGATGTAGCAGTGTCGTCCTGCATTTTCGACATGCAACTTGCCAGTTTTTCCATTGTGACTTTACCAATAGTGTAACAGAGCGCCTGATCCATAGTCTTGTTAATATTCTCTGGCATAAAAGAAGATTTGTGCTTGTGAAAAAAATACGTTATGAAATAAAGAAAATTTTGGAGAGGGCAATATTTTTTTTTACTATTAAACGTTCATTTAGCACTCGGCGTCCTTGAGTGCTAAATGTATAAACTCTAAAATTGAATCAATAGTATCTTACTATTAAACTAAAACCAAAACAAGAGAAGACAATGAACTTGAAACCCTTAGCTGATCGAGTTATTGTTAAGCCTGCAGCGGCAGAGGAAAAAACCAAAGGCGGCCTTTTTATTCCTGATACCGGGAAGGAAAAGCCACAGTACGGTGAAGTTGTAGCCGTTGGAGCAGGTAAGATTGCCGATAACGGCCAGCTGCTTGCAATGCAGGTAACAGTAGGAAAGAAGGTGCTGTACGGCAAGTATTCCGGTACTGAAGTCAACGTGGAAGGTGAAGACTACCTCATTATGCGCGAGTCTGACATTTTTGCTATTCTCGACTGACCCGTTACTAAAATTTTTTAAAAAACCTTACAGGAGGAACGTTTTACAATGACTGCTAAAGATATTCTTTTTGATGCTGAAGCCAGGGCCAAACTTAAAGTTGGCGTTGACAAATTGGCAAATGCTGTGAAAGTTACCCTCGGACCTGCCGGACGTAATGTATTGATCGATAAAAAATTCGGTGCTCCGACTTCCACAAAAGACGGCGTAACCGTTGCAAAGGAGATTGAACTCTCTGATCCCTTTGAGAATATGGGTGCTCAGATGGTTCGTGAAGTTGCATCGAAAACCAGCGATGTCGCCGGTGACGGTACAACCACCGCAACAGTGCTTGCTCAGGCCATCTATCGCGAAGGTCTGAAGAACGTTACTGCAGGTGCACGTCCGATTGACTTGAAAAGAGGTATTGATCGTGCTGTAAAAGAGGTGGTTCAGGAACTGAGAAACATCAGCCGCAATATCTCCGGTAAAAAGGAGATTGCACAGGTTGGTACCATTTCCGCTAACAATGATCCCGAAATCGGCGAACTGATTGCTGAAGCAATGGACAAGGTTGGCAAAGATGGTGTTATCACCGTTGAAGAAGCAAAAGGTATGGATACCGAGCTTAAGGTTGTTGAAGGTATGCAGTTTGACCGTGGTTACCTCTCTCCTTACTTTGTGACCAATCCTGAAACAATGGATGCTGAGCTCGAAGATCCGCTGATTCTTATTTATGACAAGAAGATCAGCAACATGAAGGAGCTTCTTCCGATTCTTGAAAAATCCGCACAGAGTGGCCGTCCCCTGATTATTATTTCTGAGGATATCGAAGGCGAGGCTCTTGCTACAATTGTTGTGAACAAGCTGAGAGGAACTCTGAAAGTATGTGCAGTCAAGGCTCCTGGCTTTGGCGATCGCCGCAAGGCCATGCTTGAGGATATTGCTATTCTTACCGGTGGTACCGTTATTTCCGAAGAGAAAGGCTACAAGCTGGAAAATGCAACGATTTCATACCTCGGCCAGGCCGGTCGTGTTACGGTTGACAAGGACAATACTACTATTGTTGAAGGTAAAGGTACTGCAGATTCCATCAAGGCTCGCATCAACGAAATCAAGGGACAGATTGACAAATCAACCTCTGATTACGATACTGAAAAGCTGCAGGAACGTCTTGCAAAACTTTCAGGCGGTGTCGCTGTGCTTAACATCGGTGCATCAACCGAAGTTGAGATGAAAGAGAAGAAAGCACGTGTTGAAGATGCTCTGCATGCAACTCGGGCTGCTGTTCAGGAAGGTATCGTTGTTGGTGGCGGTGTTGCTCTTATCCGCGCCATCAAAGGTCTTGACAGGGCTATTGCCGACAATGAAGATCAGAAAACCGGTATTGAAATTATCCGTCGTGCTCTTGAAGAGCCTCTTCGCCAGATTGTGGCAAACACCGGCACCACAGATGGCGCTGTTGTTTTGGAGAAGGTCAAGGCAGGAACAGGAGATTTTGGTTTCAACGCCAGAACAGAGCAGTACGAGAACCTTGTTGAGGCTGGTGTAGTTGATCCTACCAAGGTGACCAGAAGTGCTCTTGAGAACGCAGCATCGGTTGCCAGTATTCTTCTGACCACAGAGGCTGCTATTACCGACATCAAGGAAGAAAAATCAGACATGCCTGCTATGCCTCCGGGCGGAATGGGTGGAATGGGCGGCATGTATTAAGAGTTGCCCTCCAGGAAAAAAAAGCCAGCCTTCAGGTTGGCTTTTTTTTTAGACATGCCATGGCATGTCTAAAAATCGAAAATGAATGCATCAACATTTCAAATAGTCGAGAGCGTTGCGTACTTTGCCATGCGAAGTTCAGATGATATACAAATTGAACTTGACAATCATAGAGTTTTATGGTAACAGAAAAGGTAAAAGCCGTCGTTCTTTTGAGCGGGGGTATGGATAGTCTTGTCACCACTGCAATCGCTGATGCCGAGGGCTTTGCACTGGCGGCAATGCATGTCAATTACGGGCAGCGTACCTGGCTGAGGGAGCTGGACTCCTTTCGAGCTATCTGCAATCACTACAATATTGAGCAGCGCCTTGAAGTCAATGCCGATTTTCTCGGCCAGATTGGCGGCTCTTCGCTGACCGACTACTCCATGCCGGTGAGTGGGGCAGACTTTCAGGATTCATCGATTCCAACCAGTTATGTCCCGTTCCGCAATGCCGGTTTTCTCTCGATGGCGGTCAGTTGGGCGGAAGTTATTGGAGCAAGAAGGATTTTTATTGGAGCGGTAGAGGAAGATTCATCGGGTTATCCCGATTGCCGAAAGGTTTTTTATGATGCGTTCAACAGGGTTATCGTGCTTGGCACGAAGCCTGAAACGTCAATTGAAATTCTCACGCCACTCATTGAAATGCAGAAATCGGACATTGTTCGTAAAGGCATGGATCTCAAGGCACCCTTTGTATTGAGCTGGTCGTGCTATAAAAGTGAAGGAAAAGCCTGTGGTATTTGTGACAGCTGTGCCCGAAGGCTCAGGGCGTTTGAGCTGATGGGAATAGCTGATCCGATTGATTATGAAGAGCGTCCTCACTATATTTAACTTATTCCGATAAAAGAAAGTAAAGCTGACAAACATCTCATAAACAATACTGCTCAGTCATGAAACCTGTTTCATCCGCTTCAGGGTCGCTCACCGCAAGGTTCAACATGTCGTTTGGTCTCATGGCAGCCATCTGGTTGCTTGGGCTTATTGGTCACTTTACGCCACTTCTGGAGTGGCCAGCGCTCGCTCTTTACGTTATCGGTTCTATTGCTCTTGTTCTTTACCGGGGTAAAAACAATGGCGAATGGCAGGATATGTATCTTGCCGGTGGAAATCTCCGCAAATCCCTTTTGTGGGGCCTCATTGGTGGTACTCTTCTGTTGCTTATGGCCATGATGAATACAATGAATATGATGAAGAACCCAAACGGTGCTACTATGATGTCCGGTATGCAGTATCTCCTTGTGAATCGTTCGCTTCTTTATCTTTATCCGATCCTTGTTCTTGCCGAAGAGTTCCTATGGAGAGGAATCATGTTTTCCGCCATGATTGAAAAGGGGTTCAATAAACATCTGACGGTATTGTTGACGACCCTGTTTTTTCTTCTCAACCATTTTGCAGTTGCTCCTGTCAATATGATGGAGAGAGCATTGATGGCAATGATGGCATTTCCATTGGGTATTATTGGTGGTTACATTGTTGCGAATACAAAAAGTGTCTGGGGGAGCGTTCTTGTACACATGATTGTCATGACTTCCATGATAGCGGCCATTCAGATCATTTTATAGAAATTGTGTGTGCTGACAAATATCAAAGTTTCTTATGACTCAAAACAGAATTACCCGTCTTTTGAAGCAGGATAAAAAACTGCTGATAGCCTATTATATGCCCGAGTTTCCGGTTGTTGGTGCAACGCTGCCAGTGCTTGAGGCTCTTGAGGAGAGCGGGGCAGATATCATTGAGCTTGGTATGCCTTATTCAGACCCAATCGGGGATGGGCCGGTGATCCAGGAGGCAGCTCATACTGCGATACGCAATGGTGTAACCATACGCTATCTCTTTGGGCTGGTACGGAAGGCGCGCAGGGGAAAAGGGTGCAAATCAATTACCGCTCCCATTATTCTGATGGGCTACTGCAACCCGATGATTGCCTATGGTGTTGACTGTTTTCTGCTTGAAGCCGTTGAAGCGGGTGTTGACGGACTGCTTATTCCTGATCTCCCGCCCGAGGAGGCAGAGGATTTTCTTGAACGGGCCAAAGGGTTCGGTCTTACGGTTGTTTTTCTTGTTTCACCGGTTACTCCTCCTGAAAGGATAGAGCTCATCGACTCTCTTTCAACTGATTTTTCCTACTGCCTTGCTGTCAATGCCACAACCGGCACAGCTAAACTTTCCGATGCATCAACCGGTGCAGCCGTTGACGACTACCTGCAAAGGGTACGCCAACACACAAGTAAAAAATTTGTTGTCGGGTTTGGAATAAAGGACAGGGAGCGCGTGGAACATATGTGGAGCATGGCGGATGGTGCTGTTGTGGGTACGGCACTGCTGCAGCATATTGCTGGCTCTGCAACGCCCGAAGAGAGTGCCCGTCTTGCCGGTGAGTTCTGGAAAACATTGCGATAGTTTTTTTCATGAACCTGCCCGAACAGCATTACCCCTCTGTTGATATTATTATCCCTTATTTCAAGCGGCGCGACATGCTTGAGCGTTGTCTTGATTCCCTTGTAAAAACCCTCTACACCTCAATGAATATTGTTGTGGTTGACAACGGTGGCAAAGAGGCGGGACTGGTTTTTCTTGTTAAACGGTACAGGAACACCCAACTGCTAAGGCTTCCTGAAAACAGAGGCTATGCCGGGGGATGCAATGCCGGCCTGAAAAACTCTTTAGCCGATTATGTTGTCTTTATGAATGATGATACCGTTCATGATCCCCACTGGCTTGATCGGCTTGTTACTGCCGCTCTTGAGGATGAGCGTACAGCTGCCCTGCAGCCGAAAATCCTTTCGCTGAAAGCTCATGGTAAAGGCAAAAAAGTTTTTGATTATGCTGGCGCGGCTGGTGGCATGATTGACCGGCTTGGTTATCCCTGGTGTCTTGGTCGTACCTTTTCCACCCTTGAGTTTGACAAGGGACAGTATGATATCGAGCAGAATATTTTCTGGGCTTCGGGCGTTGCCATGTTTGTAAAAAGAGCCGTAGCCGAAGAACTCGGGGGGTTTGATGAAGATTTTTTCATGCAGATGGAGGAGATTGATCTTTCCTGGCGTATGCAGCTTGCTGGCTACAATGTTCGATCAGTTCCGTCCTCACTCATCCTGCACGAGGGGGGTGCGTCACTGCCGAGTGGTTCTGCCGAAAAAATCTATTTCAACCACCGCAACAACATTGCCATGCTGCTGAAGAACCGTGGCGCAGCAGCCCTGCTCTGGGTGCTTCCGTTGCGGTTTATGCTTGATGTTGCAGCGGCAATCGCTTACCTCGTTCAGGGTACAGGTGGTATAAAAAAATCAGGTGCGGTTTTCCGTGCGTTCAGCACTAATATCCAGCAGATTTCCGGCACCTTCGAAAAACGCAAAAAGGTGCAGAACTCAAGGGTCGTGGACGACCGTACCATTTTCCTGCGCTCTCCGCTCTCTCAAATGTTCCGCCGCTAACTTGCTTACTCTTTCTTGAGTTGAGACAATAATATTGATTCAGCCTCTTTTTTCATGGCTGACAACATTGAAGGACAATCGTGTTTCTGCACATTTTTCACTGCAAACCGGGGTGAAAAAAAACTTGGTTTCACTTCAGCCCTGTAGGTAAGAAAGGTTCCCTGCCCTTGTGGATAATCCACCAATATCCACTCTCCATGATAGACCTTGAAATCACCAGTGATCTGCTCAAAATAGAGGTGCTTCTGAACCTCTCCCCATACTCTCATCTTTATATTGACTGTTTTTTTAAAGAAGAGTATCCCCGATTTTCCCTTTTCAAACATCACTTTTTCAATGCCATTGTCAGAAATCAGGCCACTATCGATAACATTCGGCACAAAATTTTTATGATGATCATAATCAGTTATAACATCCCAGACTTGTTTTGGTGGTGCAGCAATAAATATTTGTCCTTCCACACCGGTTACTCCATCCTGGAGATCGGTGAGGGTAACCAGTACCTCTCCATGTAACAGCCTCATTTTATTTCCAGATAAAGAATCAGGAGTAGCTGTTGTAAGAGAGATTCCCGCTTTTGGATAAGAAAGAACAAAAAACAGTATTGAGAAAAAAGGCAGTAATAAACGGTATATTCTTTTTACAGCTATTTTCATAGTGACATTTTTTACGGATAGAACTATCAGTTGCTGGATTTGAAAAATCTTATAGGAGGCCTCATATTTTGTTCTTATTTTAATGATGAAAGATGTCCCCATTTTACCATGTTCTTAACGGTTTCAACAATACTGTTCTTGGTCGGCATAAAAGAGATACCGAGTTCGCGCTTGATTTTTGCATTGTCACAGCGCATATTCCGTCCGACGTTTGTGCGGATATACATGCCGGTATCTCTTGGTTGCGTGAAAGAGAGCGCCTTCATGAGCAGTGTTCCTGTAATTCCTGAAAGATCAATTTTAGGCAGTGGATAGTTGTCAAAACCCGATGATTTCAGCAATGCCACCAACTCTCTCATGTGCATTTCTTCTGCTGAGCAGAGATAACGACCACTTGCTGTTTCGGTTTCCATAGCCAGAATATGTGCTTTTGCCACATCCCTGACATCAACAAAGCCCCAGTTAACATCCATGATACCAGGGTAGACCCCGGTCATAATGTCGCGAATCATCTGGTTCGTAGTATTGAGTGAAGGAGATATCGAAGGCCCGATAACCATAAAGGGATTGATGGAAACCAGATCAAACTTTGGTCGTTTTCGCATGATGAAATCCCAGGCTGCACGTTCAGCAAGTGTTTTAGAGTAGTGGTAAGGATTCCGCTCAAGAGAGGACATGGTATTCCAGTCTTTTTCAGTAAATACTTTCATACTTTCCGGTTCATCGGTAATAGCAGCAATTGAAGAGGTAAATATCACTCGCTTAACGCAGCCCGCTTTCAGGCAACTTTCCAGGACACTCTCGGTGCCGTCAACAGCCGGATCAACAAGATCTCTTTGTGGGTTTTTCACGTTTATCACATAAGGGCTTGCGGTATGCATCACATAGTTGCACCCTGCTACGGCAAGGTCATAGGAACCCTCACTCAGCAGATCAGCCTCAAAAAGCTCAAGCCGTTCGGCAGCGCCAGGAAGTCCAGTAAGGAAGGGATAGTTTTTCGGGCTTTTGCGTACGGTTCCCCTGACACTATACCCTTTTGCAAGAAGCTGTTGGACGATATGAGCGGCTATAAATCCGGATGCTCCGGTAACACAGACAGGCTTATCAGTAATCATAGTTTTTTAAAAGTGAATATTTGTTTAATGTGCAGAGCTTTTCGTTAAACAGCCTCAGCTCTGTTCTTGTGAGCTTTGAGAATTCCAGGTAGATCCTGCCACTGCACAAAACTGACAAGGATTGGCGGTGCAAAAAAATGCGGCTTTATTTCCGCATTATAAGAGAGAATGGTGCCTTGAATTGTCCTGCTGGTTTCCAGCAGCCACTCTCCCCGGTAAACTTCAAAATCTCCTTCTACCTGTTCAAAGAATATTTTTTTCGGGGGCTCTTCCGTGATTTTCAAACGAAAATGAACAATTTTTTCGAAGATAAAAATACCGGTTTTTCCGGTCTGATCGAGAATAACCTCATTGCTCTTGCGCTCAATAAGATTGCTTGACAGCACCTTTGGCAGGTATCTGCTAAGGTTGTTGTAATTGGTAAGACTCTCCCACACCATCGCTGGCGTTGCATTAATAAAGATGCTGCTGCTGACACCGACTACGTCATCGGGCAGGTGTGTAAGGCTGATGAGTGTCTCCCCACGTTGCAGTCGTTGTATTGCAGTTTCGTCAATACCAGCGTGCTGTTCACTCATAAAAAAACAGTTAAAAAGATGTGCATCTCGAATTCTTCAGGGGAGTTCCGTAGAACAGCACATGTTTCAGTGCGAAATCAATAGGATCTGTAACGACAATGTACATTCGGCAAGGATACTCTCCAATGATTGAGCGAGCTTTCCCTTCACCGGATTATTTATTACGGATGAACTCTCAAATTGTTGCAAACGCTGAAGCTAATTATTACAATAAAGTAAGCAAGGTTTTTAAAGCCGGAATACTGTCGTGGTTTTTTTTGCTCCATGTAACCATTAACATATTCATTTCATGATATCATCGTTTGAAGATCGCCTGTTAAGTGCATTACGGGCTTTTAATCATATCCTGCATGCGTTTCTTGCCATTGCACTGGTGCTGGCGAGCATGATGGTATTATGGGAGTTTACCATGGCGGTTGTTCATTCAGTAGAGATAAATAATCTTGCTCATGGTTTTCTGCAGTCACTGGGAACCCTCTTTATTGTCTGGACACTGTCAAGTCTGATTTCAGCCGAGATCAATTATGTCCATACCGGAGTATTTCATGTAGTTGTTTTCATTGAAGTTGCCATGATAACCCTTCTTCGGCAGCTGATTGTTGAACCGGTTCGTACCGCAACTGCCGGTCAAAATTTAGAACAGCTTACCGATCCATGGCACTATGGCCTCCTGCTTGCGTCACTCCTTGTCATTGGTATTCTGCACAAGCTGGTAACCAGTTCCGAAAAAAAAGGTCTTGATCATGAACTCCCCGGTTCCAGTTTGCCTGAAGCCAGACAACACGACCTATAACTCACTAACAATCTTTCAGCTCATGATCACCAATAATACCCTCGAATTTCTCTCAAACCTGAAAACCAACAATACCAAGTCCTGGTTTGATGAGCATAAAAAAGAGTATCAGCATGCGCACTCTGATTTTTTAGATACTGTGGTGCAGCTTCTTGTCGAGATTGCAGCATTTGACTCGGATATTGCCGCATCACATCTTGACCCAAAATCATGTGTCATGCGCATAAATCGTGACATACGCTTTTCAAAAGACAAAACCCCCTACAAAACAAACCTTTTTGCCTATATCAACAAGGGAGGCAGGAAGAGCCCCTATGCCGGATACTATCTTCACATTGAACCCGGAGCATCATTTATCGGCGGAGGTGTCTATATGCCTGAAACAGCCACTCTGGAGCAGATAAGGCAGGAAATTGACAACTCTTTCAGTGAGTGGCAATCAATCGTTCAAAACAAAGAGCTTCTTCACTTTTTCCCTGAAAGTGTCAATGCCTCCGGTAAATTGGTCAGGCCCCCAAAAGGCTATGACAGCACAAACCCCGCCATAGAGTATCTCAAATTCAAAGACTACTACACACAACGCTTTCTAAGCAATCATGAGGTGACCGATTCGGCATTTATAGCATCACTTGCCAAGACTTTCAAATCGCTGAACCCCTTGATCAATTTTCTCAACAGAATTTAGGAAGGCCCTTAATCTCTCAGGGTTGAATTCCCCGCCACTTGTGTCGAAAGTTAGCATTTCTAAAAACTGATACCTCGCGGCTTGCGGCGGGGAGTTTCATTTTGTCCACAAAAAAATTTGCCGGAAAAAAATTATAAAAACTGATTTCTCAAAATTCATTGTGTTTTCAATTGCTCAACTTATTGTAAAATTTAAGCTAATAGTAGTTAACAGTGTAATGGATTCCTTAGTGATCATTGCTCATATTGCATTATTTTCTTGCAGATACAATATTTTTTATTTGGTAATTATTTTAACAATTGTTATTCTTTAAGTGAAAATCAAAACCTGCACTTTGCACCCTCTTTAAAAAAATATCTGATTAAGAAGTTATGTGGGACACTTGACCCATAACAAAAGAACATTTTTCAGTATTACCCGCAGTACCTTGTCGTAACATTAGTTGATACAATCTGGTAGTTATCCTTTTTGAAAAAACCAGGAAGCAATAATTCATCAGTACAGCACGGCGACTATAAGTATTAGTGTTCGGTGTGAAATCCGTGCATCTGCATACTTGTCGAGATTTGCGTATGGAAAAATAACGTGACTTTCTGGACACCGCTCTATTATAGAAAATGGAGGTTGAGTTTGCTATAACAGGGTATTGGTAAACTCTGAGGAGGTATTTTAAACCATAATTCCTGATATTCAGGAGAAGAGTATGATACGGACAGCTTTAGAATTTCTACAAAAGGAATTAGAGTCCTTCATGGTGATGCGGGAGCAGGATGCAAGTTATACCACAGGGAGTGTAGTTGATTTAAAATCTATCATACTTCCAAATGGTACCATCAACATCACTGCATCTACTCACATTACCTTAATGCTGGTGAGCATAGAAGAAGAACGACGAGAAGGTAAACGCCCCTATTATATCCCCAAGGACGATAAAAACTATTTCCGCCTCAACCCTCCTGTTGAGCTCGATGTATGTATACTGTTAGCCGCACATAACAGCGATTATCAAACCGCACTGCGCGACCTCTCTGATGTGATCAGTTTTTTTCAGGCCAATCCCGTATTTACAGCAGATACATATCCGGCACTTAATGCTTCTGTAAGTGCACCTAATACAAAGCCCTGGCAATTGATAGAGAGGCTCTCTTTTATGTTACATAACATGACCTTAGAGCAACAAAACTTTCTCTGGGCCATGATAGGTCACAAATATATACCAAGCGCGGTGTATAGAATGAAGATGCTGACATTCTTTGAGACCAGAAGCAATGACAAGATTCCGGCTATCTCTGAACTCAATTATGCTGGAGGCTCTTAGACCGCATGGATACACTATCCTCAAAATACAAGCCATTAGCATCAATAGCGATCAGGCAGCCATATTATAGTAATGGTATCTGTAAAAAATACCAGACAGAGCCCATACTTGATTTTGAATTGCAACCCACTGATGAATGCCAGATTCTGATGAATCGGCTTAATTTACTGTTTCGGCGTGATGATAGGCAGGGGAATTCTATTCTGTTAGCCCAGGTATCTGGCAGCAATCCGGGTGGCGATGATTTGCTTCGGTTTTCTCCACAACCTGGCGATAAGTTATCGTTCTGGGTCAGGCTCCACAACCCGAATGTTCTCAATTTCGATGATCTGGCTTTGTTCAGTGGTGGTGGTTCTCTCTACTATTTCAGTAACCAGCAATCCGATGCTGCGGCACTGCGGAATAACCTGCATCTGAGTCAGGATGCCACAGGGGTCAAGCCTGCAAAAGATAGCAAAAAACGATCATCAACCATCTACCGTTTTCACCATGGCGCGGCAGTCGCTGTGGGTCAGGCATTTGTCCAGCATGAGCTGACTGCCTGGAAAGTCGCTTCAACTTCCATCATCAATCAAGGCGGACAATCCGATCTGATATTCAACCTGTCAGAATTACCAATAGGTATATGCAAGCTTTTGATCAGTGGAGCGGTAGTCGATGAGTTCTATTACACTGGTGAACCTGGTTTTGCTGTATTTGGTGTTGTAGAGCTTTTACTGGCCGATACACTGATAGCAAATTACAGAATCATTGAACCGGATTATTCGCTAACTGCCCAGCGCCCAGCTTATTCCATCCTGTTTCAGAACAGAAAAACACGCTGGCGATATACCATACATCTCTATCCGAACAGTCCCTTGTTTATAGAAATGGCGGCATTAAGTGCAGGCGATAAAGCGAACTTTCTCAATAAACTCAATATTACCAGCAACGATATGTCGATTACGTTCAATCGTTCTATAACCAGCGACACTGAGATTGAGTTTGTTGCAAATAGCGATGTATGGCTCCAGGAAAAGTATCTGTCCAGTAGCAGTATCACGCATGATCCTTTGAGCCTTACACTCAAGAAATATATCGGTGATCCAGTCAAAGAGACTATTGTTCGTTCCGACTTACCTTATCCGAAAACTGAGTTGATTGATTCTTCAACACCGCCTGTTATTTATTCTGATATTTTTATAACAATTTAGCGAGAACTAAACTTATGGCTGTCTTAAAACTATCCACTCCCGGTGTGTATGTACAGGAAATCTCTACATTCCCGCCCTCCGTTGCTGAAGTTGAAACGGCAATTCCTGCCTTTATAGGCTATACCCAAAAAGCACTCCATCCATCCAAGGGAAGTTTGACAAATTTGCCGACGAAGATAGCAAGTTATAATGAATATAAGCTTTACTACGGTAACCCTCCAACAGAAACCGACGATAGCATTACTGTAAGCGTGACTGATGACGGCTATAAAAACTTTGTGGTGTCTATCAAGCCTATTGACGGCAAACCATCGAATTTCAATATGGCTTATGCCATACGACACTATTTCGATAATGGCGGCGGTACGTGCTATATCGTTTCTGTGGGTGACCCAGACTATAAGGCCGCTGTTATAGATGCGACTCAATTGGTCAATGGGTTGAAAAATGTCGAAAATATTGACGAAGTGACTCTGCTTTCGATTCCAGAGGCAGCTGTTTCAACTAATTATAATACAGTTACCCAAGAGTTGATCAAGCAGGCAGTAAACTTGAAGGACAGATTCGCCCTGATCGATCCTAAACAAGTGACTTTACAAGATAAAGATCACCCAACAGGCGATATTGATCCCGATGTTGATAAAATTAGAGAAGCAGTTACTGGTGATCCAGAGTCTTGGCGCTACGCCGCTGCCTATTATCCCAACCTGAACACCACTTATGCCCGGAATTTTACGGATAGTACGACGAATAAACTCATAGACATTAAAATAGACGAATATATTTTTCAACCTGTAAACGCAAGTGATACAAATGCCAAAAATCTGGCTTTAACGGGCACAGTACTTAAGCAGAGTGTCGACAGCAGTTCCGTTCTTTATGGTAAGATTATTTCTGCACTTCAGCAATATACTGTCACTTTACCGCCCTCTCCTGCTATTGCCGGTTTATATGCCAGAGTCGATCAGAACAAAGGCGTATGGAAGGCACCAGCCAATGAGTCACTCTATTCTGTTTCCAGCCCTACTGTCGCGATATCCGATATTCAACAGCAAAATCTCAACATTGATTCAACGACCGGAAAATCTATCAATGCGATCCGCAGTTTTCCCGGCTATGGTACTCTGGTCTGGGGAGCGCGTACCCTCAATGGCAACGATAATGAATGGCGTTACATCTGTGTGCGTCGATTCTTTAACATGGTTGAAGAATCGGTTAAAAAGTCAAGTCATTGGGCGGTGTTTGAGCCGAATACCATTGGTACATGGGTAAAAATTCAGGCCATGATCGAAAACTATCTCTTTTTGAAATGGCGGGATGGTGCGCTGGCTGGTGTAAAGCCTGAACAGGCCTATTATGTTCACGTTGGTCTGGGAACGACCATGAATGCCCAGGATATTCTTGAAGGTCGGATGAATGTGGAGATAGGTATGGCAGTCGCCCGTCCAGCTGAATTTATAGTGCTGAAGTTTTCACAATTGCTACAGCAATCCTGATTTTTTCAACAGCTTTTTATAACACTTAACAGAGATATACGCTAATGGCAACTTCATATCCTATTCCAGTATTCCATTACAAAGTTTCATGGAACAATCAGGACATCGGCTTTTCGGAAGTGTCCGGATTAACTCAGGAACATCAAGCAATAGAATATCGTGACGGCTTAATGCCTGGTACCACGCTTCCTTTGAAACGGCCTGGCCTGAAAAAGGCCAATAACATTTCATGTAAACGTGGCATTGTTGAAAAAAACAATGATTTATTCAACTGGTTCAATAATAATGGGACTCCCAACGTTGAACGTCGCGATTTAACCATCAGTTTGCTTAACGATGAAGGCAATGATGTTATGGTCTGGACTATTTCGCAGGCTTGGCCAGTGAAATGTGAAGGACCTGGGTTAAAGGCCAGCGGCAATGAGATCGCCATCGAATCGATTGAGTTGGTGCACGAAGGCATCTCTATCAAAACGACCTAAGCGATGCCAGCTTATTATCCACCAGTGAGTTTTCACTTTAAAGTCGAGTTTATCGGTGTCGCTGGAATGGGTAGTGACACTGAACAGCGCTTTCAGGAAGTGAGTGGGCTTAATTTCGAGGTTGAGACTGAAGAGTTGCGTGAAGGAGGCGAAAACCGGTTTTCCTACAAGCTTCCCAAACGGGTGAAATATCCGAATCTGGTCTTAAAGCGTGGTTTGCTTACAGGCACAGCCATACTCGATTGGTTCAAATCAGCAATGAACACCTACTTTACCGTTGCTGTTTATGACTTTAAACCGGCTGATATCCATATCTCCTTGATGGATGAAGCCGATCAGCCCGTAGCTATCTGGAATGTGATACAGGCCTATCCCTTAAAATGGTCGGTATCGGACTTCAAAGCCAGCGATAACTCGATAGTTGTGGAAACGATCGAACTTGCCTATCAGTATTTTGAACGGAAATTATAACACTCTATGCCAGTACAAATTAATGAAGTGGTCATTCGCGCTGTGGTCGATAGCAAAGCTCATGATGCGTCGGGTGACTACAGTAAAGAGAGTTCGGAGAGTTCGGCAGACGATATGCTTGAACGGATTTTAGAAATAATACAAGATAGCAAAGAGCGATAAAATGGATACTCAAAGTGCGATTAAACTGCCATTTAATCTGAAGATCATTCCGACGCTTGAAAATGGAATTCCGTTTGGTGTTCCTTTTATAGCAATGTTTAACCCTGAAAGCTTTGAGATTCAGGAAGATGTGGTTTGGGACAAAACAGTTCCACCGGGAAAAGACAGCGCTGATCCCAAATTTGTCAGGATTGATCCTCGCAAATTCAGCATCGAATTTATGTTGGATGGCACTGGGGTCAATACCAATGGTGTAAAAATACCGGTAACAGCTCAAGTTGCGCTCTTTCGAGCAGTCACGACCAATGTGCGTGGCAACATCCATCGCCCGCCCTATCTTTTGGTGCAGTACGGGACCTTTATCAACACGTGCACGTTACAATCTTCTTCCGTGACCTACACGATGTTCGATATGTTTGGTCTGCCCATACGGGCAAAAATAAAGGCAAGTTTTATCGAAAGAATAATTCCGGGATTGAGTGATGTGTTGGGTATGCTCTCATCACCTGATCTCACGCACCGTTTACAGGTGAAAGATGGCGACATCCTGCCATTGCTGGTCTATCAGACCTATCACAATCAGGACTATTATCTGCAAGTTGCCAAGGTTAACAAATTAAAAAATTTCCGTCGATTAAAACCCGGTACGACACTGGTTTTTCCGCCGATTTCAAAAACCTGAATACTCACCTATTACGATATGAGTTTAATCAGTTTGCCGCCTGGATCTGATGATGCGACGGATGTTGTCAGTCTTACCGTGCTGATTGATGGCATGCTTATAAATAATGTCTTGCAGGCTGTCGTCAATAAAAGCTTTAATAAGGTTGCATCTGCAAAACTTGTATTGAGTGACGGTTCTGTATCAGATCAGAATTTTCCACTGAGTAATAAAGATACCTTTGCACCCGGAAGCCAGATAACGATTCAACTTGGTTATCACGGCAATGTTGATAGCGTATTTACCGGTATTGTTGTTAAGCATTCGCTAAAAGCAAAGCGGCACAAGCCATCGGTGCTGGTGATAGAGGCAAAGGATAAAGCTATAATACTGACGGGGTCTCGTAAAAGCGCTTACTATGATAATAAAACCGATAGTGATGTCATTTCGGAACTTGCCGGCAACCTCAATCCGGATATATCGAACACGACGCTCACACACAAGCAATTAGTTCAATTTGATGCAACGGATTGGGATTTTATATGTACCCGTGCTGAAGCCAATGGAATGCTGGTGCTGACAGATGATGGTAAACTGGTGGTAAAAAAACCGTCGACAGAGGGGTCGCCACTGTTGACAGCTATCAATGGGAAAAATATTTATGAATTTGAAGCGGAAATGGATGCTCGTCGTCAGGTGAAGCAAATCAAAAGTCATTCCTGGGATTATACCCGGCAGCAGCTTGAAGAATCGGATGATGGTACGGCCACTTTTGCAGAAGCCGGTAATCTTGCCGCTGATGATCTTGCCAAAGTCTTGGCTGCCCAAGTGAATTTAAGCCATCCCGGGCACCTGACCCCAGATCAGCTGCAAGAGTGGGCTGATGCCTATGCCTTGCGAAACAAGCTTTCCAAAGCTGTTGGCCGAGTCCGTATTGAAGGCAATGCTCAAATAAAGCCCGGTGTTATGATCAAGCTTGAAGGTGTCGGTGACCGCTTCAACGGCAATGTTTTTGTTACCGGGGTTTTGCATGTTTTTGATGGTAACTGGATGACGGATGTGCAATTCGGCTGGAAGGATGACTGGTTCTTTCAAAAAGAGAAAGTGATGGACAAACCTGCGTCAGGCTTGCTGCCAGGCGTCAACGGCCTGCAGATAGGTATCGTACTTGATACCGAAGATAGTGCAGAGGGTGGGCAATATCGTGTAAAAGTTTTTGTTCCAACTATAACTTCAGGTAAGGATGGCTTTTGGGCACGCGTTGCGACCCTGGATGCGGGCGCTGATCGAGGCGTCTATTTTCGTCCGCAAATAGGGGATGAAGTGGTGCTTGGTTTCCTAGGTGATGATCCGCGCGAACCGATCATTCTTGGTTCTTTACACAGTAAAAGTAGTCACCAGTCACCCCTTCCCGAGCAAGCAGGTCAACAGCAATACGGTTTTGTTACCAAGGAAGGGCTGAAGCTGATCTTTGATGACAGCAACAAGAAGATGAGTTTGATTGTCCCCACTGCGACCGGCAAAAAATCAATTCTGATTAATGAGAGTCAGAAATTGATCATCAGCGACGACAACCAAAACACCATCACGATGGGTCCAGACGGAATTACAATTGAAGCGGGCACAGGCCAGGTTACCATTAAGGGGACGTTGGTGAATATCAATTAAAGTATCAATAAATCATGCCGTTTGCAGCCCGTATTTCAGATAATCATATGTGTCCTATGCTTAATCCGGATAGTAGCCCGCACGTTGGTGGGCCGATACAACCTTCAGGGGTGGTGACAGTAAGAATCGGTGGATTGCCTGCAGCGACAGTGGGCAGTGTTTGCGTTTGTGCAGGTCCGCCGGACAGCATTCTACAGGGTTCAATGACCGTTAAAATTGCCGGACAGCCCGCTGCAAGAATAGGTGATCCAACAGTGCATGGCGGCAGCATTATTAGCGGCTGTTTTACCGTAAGTATTGGTGGATGAAAAAGTAAAAAAAGTCAAAACGCAACATAAGATACCCGTAGCTATGGCAAATATTGATCGATCGTTTTTAGGGATTGGTTGGAGCTTTCCACCCACATTTCGTCGCGAATGGGATGGCATTGAAATGCTGGTTGAAGAAGAAGCCGTGAGAAGTAGTATGCACATTATTCTCTCTACCCTCAACGGTGAGCGGGTTATGTTGCCCACCTATGGCGCCGATTTGCAGCCCTTTGTTTTCAGCACCATGAATATCCAGGATCAGACCCTGATCGAAAAAATTGTTAAGGAAGCCCTGGCTTTTCATGAGCCGCGCATTATTGTCGGAAATATCGTTTCAACCGCGGATCAAGCGAATGGCATACTACAGCTTGATATTGCCTACACGATCATCACCACAAATACGCGTTACAACTATGTATTTCCGTTCTATATCAATGAAGCCACCAATATTGCGATATGAAGAACTGTAATTGCCAGGAAGAGATACCACGTGATGGCTCCGGCCAATTTGAGCGCAACCTGAAAGCGCTTGACCCGAGCTATGTGCCAGTTGATGGTCGCAGCATTGAAGATTTGCTGGTGTTTGCCAGAGACTATGCGTCGCTCATCCATTTTTACGACATTCCAGAAAGTAGTATCAAGGATGGTATCTCTTCTGCACTGGTCAGTTGGCAGGAATTTTTTCGTCGTGATATGGCGGTGATCGCCGCGTCTATAGCAAATACTGATTTGGCCAAAGTTAGGCGCGATTACGAGCAAAACCGCACCAATCTGGATATGCAGCCGAGCGGCCAAGCGCTGAAAACCCTCTTTGATCAGATTATTACACAGGCATCAGAAATCGATGCATGGTACACCATTGCTATTCCCGATAATCCGCTCTATGCCGATCTGGCTCTGGCTATTCAGTCATCTTTGGCCAATCAGGTGCAAAAAATCATCGCATACAGCGAAGCCTATCAGTCGGTTGAGCTAACCAATCCCTTGAATCTGGACTACTCGGCCATCAAAAATACCACGATTTGGGGAATAGACTCAGCGATAACTGCGGATGCAACAATCTATCAAGGTGCCACTCTGGATGATAAAATCCGCTATGCTGCACTCTATGTGGACGATTGTTTTGGGGTAATGTATGCGTTTCTAACCGATTTGGTAGTGGTTAAATCGCCTGGATATCTGACATTTGCTCTACAAGCCTATCCGAAACATCAGCCGCACATGGCCTTGTTTATCACCTTTCTGGAGTTGTTCCGGCTGGCGCAGGATCAGATGAACCAGATAAGCGGGCGAATGCTGGATTTTTATTATCAGGATGTTCTCCGGCTCTCACCGAAACCCGCCATCCCGGATCGTGTCTATATGATTTTCGAACTGGCAAAGGACATTGTCGCCTATGATCTTCCCCAGGCAACTGCTCTGAAAGCCGGAAAGGATGCCGCTGGTAAAGAGCAAATTTATACCACCGCAACCGATCTGGTAATCAATCAGGCAAAGGTCAAGGAACTGAAAACCATATTCATTCAGAAGTCAGTCAAAGATACCAAAACCATTACCGGCATTTATGCCCGCTCGGTAGCCAATTCTCAGGATGGGTTTGGTGCGCCATTCACTGATCCCAGCGGCAAATGGCCGACTTTCGGCAAAGGCGATCCCGCAACACTCCTTCCAAAGAATATTTGTCAATCAATTGCTCAAGCCAGAGAAATACTCTCCCGCAAAGATCAGAGCAAGATCGGTTTTGCGATCGCTTCACCACAGTTAGTGTTACAGGGAGGCAATCGGCTGTTGGTCTGGGAATCTGTTGTGTTTAATCAACAATTATTTCAAGGTAATATTGAGCTTGAAATCAGTTTGACCGGAGATAAAGGCTGGGTAACTATCCCGAAATTGACAGATGTTGTTCCGACTAATGAAGTTCTAAAATTGTTGAAGCTGATTGAAGAAGGCGGTATTTTTCCTGCAAAGATTCCTCAGGAAGGTGGTTATTTTTTAGATGTCAGTGGCGAGACAAGTGGTAAACTATATATCTATTTGCCTGTTAGCGCAGACGCAATTATCGCATTTGACGGAAATCTGCATACAACTTATCGCTATCAGAGCAGCTATCCCGTATTGCAGCTCCTTCTTGGTCCAAAGCTTGACATAAACTTTGATCAAATAACTAAAACTGATTTTACCAATCAAACAATTTCCGTTTGGGTTGGCTCGATCAATCAAAAGAGTTCACTTAGGGGAAAGGCTGTGGCGGCATTTGCTGAAGTGGGGACTGTTGAGGCCTTGCCGGTAGTGGCGGATTTACCCTTTAATCAATTTGATGGTTTAAAAAAGCTGGTCTTGCAAAACGATAATGGACTATTGGATGCCAATAAGCCATTCGACCCGTTTACTCTTTATCCGAATAACGGCAAATCATTGTATATCGGTAGCAGTGAAGTTTTTAACAAGCCATTGGACAAACTGGCTATCGATATTAAATGCACTCAGAATACGCCATATATTTCTTATAACTTAAGCGTTCTGACCAACCGTAGCTGGCTACCTCTTCTTAATAATAGTGATAATGTAAGACTTACCTCTAATGTCTTGGTTCAAGAGCAAAATAATGATAGTGGAAACCAAGTGATCACGCCTATTTCTCTTGATCGTACGCCAATAAACGATGTACAGATCTATCAGCCACAATCGTTAAAGGGTTTTATCCAATTGGAACTCAACTTAGGCGAGAGTTTAGCTTTCAATTCGCAGGACTTTGCTAAAAACCTTCAATACAGTCAGGCATTAGCACCGCTCTTGCAAATCAAGGAAATATCAGTCAGCTATCACTCTGTTCTCGATAAACTCGATCCGGATATTGATCAGTTTTTCCACGTATACCCCTTTGGTGTCACCGAAATCCTTCTTGCACCTGCTGATACAAATGTGTCAAAAATCGAAAATGACATTTTGACACTTACCAGCCTGGAAGCGTTTAAAGTGTCATCCAGTTTGCAAGCGACCGACAATAAACTGAGTGTAAATGCCAGGAACAGTTTGCTGTCGTCATTTAGTTATCTCAATCCAGCTTCTGTTTTGCAAAATATGCCTGCAATTCAGCGCAGTTTACAGCCTATAGTTATCAACCCGTCCACAGAAATCGTTGAAACACAAGCCGTTGCAACAAAACCTATAAGCTATAGGAATGCTCTCATCTACGAAGCCAGTGGCTTAGGGCAAATCTTGAAAGGTGCGAACAATCAGTACTCCTGTCCTCTACAAGAGCAAGGTATACTTTACATTGGTCTGGAAAAGCTGCAGCCGCTTGACTCGCTCTCCCTACTCTTCCAGTTTGCGGAAGGTAGTGCACAAGATGAAGATAACGATCCGCCCGCTATTCACTGGTCGTACTTAAGCTGTAACAATTGGCAGCCTTTACCAGTAGAGAAGCTTATCTCTGACGGCACCTTCGGTTTTCAGGCCACAGGTATTGTCAAAATTGAAGTGCCGGCAGACATCACTAATAATAACACGGTCATTACCGATGGTTTGTACTGGTTTGCTGCCAGTGTCAGCGAATACAGCGAAAGGATACCGATGCTGATTAACGTGGTTGCCCAGGCAGTCGAAGCGCAGTTTCAGGATAACGGCAATTTGCCAAGCCATTTCGATAGTGCGTTGACTGCTGGCAGTGTTTCAAAACTGGCTATCGCTCTGCCTCAAGTTGCCAAGGTGGCGCAACCTTTTGCCTCATTTGATGGCAAACATAGGGAGATAGGCAAGGAATTCTACACTCGGGTTAGCGAGCGATTGCGCCACAAATCGAGGGCTGTCACTGCCTGGGACTACGAACATCTCGTACTGTATCGCTTTCCCGGTATTTACAAAGTTAAATGTATTACCCATAGTGACCCGAACTGCTTCTGTCGAACTGCGGGAAGTTCATCAACCTGTTGTGGCCCGCAAATTGCGCCGGGGCATGTGTTGATCATACCTATAGCTGATCTGAAAAATCGTAACGCGGTTAATCCTTTGCAACCGAAAACCAGTCGTCGAACGCTGCTTGATATTCAGAGCTATCTTTGCCAGCTCAGCTCGCCGTTTGTTAAGATTCGGGCTAAAAACCCTCTCTACGAACAGGTGCTGGTCGCATTTAAGGTGCAGTTTCTGGCTGGTAGCGATACAGGGTATTATCTGAAAAAACTCAATGATGAGCTGGTACAATACCTTACACCCTGGGCATTTGATGAATATGTCGAGGTAAGCTTTGTACAGAAAATTTATGCCTCGGCCATTATTAATTTCATTGAAAAGCGGCCCTACGTGGATTTTATCACCGATTTTTTAATGTTTGTATGTCTGGATAAGTGCTGCCCTCCAGCCATTAAAACGCAAAAGGCTGATGATAGCGAAACCCCAGTTTCCTTGAGCGATATGCTCTCCAAGATCAGCAGTTGCTGTGATTTGGAGAACCTTATTGCCAGCGGTGATCATTTCCAAGGCAAAGTCATAGCTGAACCCTCTTCGTCGCACTCGATTCTGGTCTCTGCGCCGAAGCATATCATTTTACCATATCAGCCGCCGCCGATAGTTTCGCCGTGCGATCAGTTACCAAAAATCCTGGTCACGTCCATCAGCGATGAAACCCAAAACCTCTGGCCTGAGCCGGAGAATTGAAAAGCAGTTACATGTTCAAATATGGCGTGGCAAATACAGGGAGTTACTCGATTAATTGAAGATAAAACATCATGGCAGATACGATAACACTGAGCAAGGCTAACCCGCTGCTTCCCGCAGAGGATTACAACGCACTTCGTAAGCAGGGCTTTCAATCGATTGAGCGATTAAGTAGCGCCATCTGGACGGACTATAACAACTCTGATCCTGGTATCACCATTTTGGAAGCTCTCTGTTACGCCATAACCGATCTGGGGTATCGCACCGGTTTCGATATCAAGGATATTCTCGCACCAGAGAATTTGACGGAAGAAACCTGGCAGCATATTTTCTACACGGCACGGCAGATTCTCCACAACAGCCCGTTGACCATGGATGACTACCGCAAGCTGATTATCGATGTGAAAGGGGTGCGCAATGCCTGGCTGGAAATAAGCCATGATTACGAAGTGCCGATCTGGGTTGATTACAACGCCATAGAAATTCATCCGGTACTGGATTGCAACTGTAGTGAAGTCAGTGAAAGGATTTGTACGGGTCGCTTGAGTGTAAACAATGTCACCGAAGATCAAGCTACGAAGGCGAACGCAGAGAGCGTCAAAGTTCTGACCGCAAAAAATGATGAGCTTACTAACCAGATTGCTCAATTAGAATCCATTCGCAAAGAGTTGCAGAGCCAGAACGAGAAAGACTCCAGTTTTTATCTGACTGCTAAAATTGCTGAAATTGACCAGAAAATTAAAAAATTAACAGCAAAGCTAACCCTGATAGGGGAAGCCATTTCATTGGCAGGAAAATTTGTTTACATCACACCCAATATTTTGGAATTGGAGGGTATGTACAATGTGCTGGTCGAGTACGAAGAGGATGTTATCGAAGAGCAACACCGTGAAGCTGTCCGACAGGAGGTGCTTTCCCGCCTTTTGGCAAACCGGAATCTCTGTGAGGATTTTCTGAGTGTCAATGCTATTGAATATGAAGATTTTGGCATAGGTGCCTCGATCGAACTGGAGGAAGATGCCGATCCCGATCTGGTACTGGCCAATATATTTTTTACCATATATAGTTATTTCACGCCATCCATACCGTTTCACACTATCGATCAAATGCTCTCAAAGGGTTATCAGGTCGATGAGATATTCAATGGTCCACCGCTTACGCATGGATTTATAGACAATGTTGAGCTTGAGAAAACCCAGTTATTCAAAGATATCCGACTATCCGATCTTATCGGGCGCATAGCCGCTATAAGTGGCATAAAAGGTATCCTTTATTTACACCTGCCGTTTAACGGTTTTGGAAAAACAGATTCTGGCGATGCCTATTTCAAGAGCTGGGTGGATGCTCTACAAAACGCCAGAAAAATTGCCCGCATTCAACCATCGCTATCGCAGGTGATGTTCTGTAAAAATCGGGAATTCATCAGTTATTTTATTGGCAGACCTCAAGATCGCCGCCCGGAACGGGTGCTTAAATTGTTCAAAGAGCTGAAAAGTCAGGAACGCAAATATAAGCTGGAAGGTCAGGCTACCGATTTTGCAGTACCGGCTGGTGAATACATGCAGTTGGAGGATTACTTTCCGGTTACCGAATCCCTGCCAAAGTGTTATGGTGTGAGTCAGCGCTTTGGATTGCCTGCAAATGCCGATGCCCTCCGGAAGGCACAAGCACTGCAACTCAAAGGATATTTACTGTTCTTCGAACAGATACTTGCCGACTATCTGGTTCAACTGAATCATATCAAGGAGCTTTTCAGCTTCGACAACTCGATTCAACAAACCTGTTTTACCCGTGTCTTGACTGAACTCGATGGCTTGCAAAACCTGTTGCTTGACTTGAATAACGTCGGAGCGGATCACTTTGATCAGATTAAACAGGCGTTTGCAAAGAGCTTGCAGCAGTTGGCCGAACCGACGGAATTGTTTCAGCATCGCCGAAACACATGTCTTGATCATCTCTTGGCGCGTTTCAGTGAAGATATGAGTGAATATCAGGCCCTTAGCCACTGGTTGACACCTGATGGGGTAGAGGATCGCTTGATCAGCGACAAAATCAGTCTGTTAAAAGATGGCGAATACAGCGCAATCAGCAGTGGCAGAGGCAAGGGTTATGACTATAGCCAGGCGGATGTTTGGGATACGGCCAATGTGTCCGGTACTGAACGTAGGGTCAGTCGTTTATTGGGGTTTACGAATGCCTCACGGCACATTCTCGCCACTGATCTTGTGGTATGTGAGACAGTGATGGAAATCGACCCAAAAACAAAAATTGCCACGCCAAAAAAGAATCTGAACGGTCAGATTCTCAATGTCATCAAGTTAAACGATCCTGATGAGCAAAGTCAGGTATTACTGACCAGTGTTGAAGTGATCGATGGCTGTTGCAGCGAGAAACTGATGATGGCTATGTTGGTCGCTGCCGATAATCCATTGAATTTTCAGTTGAAGGAGGAGTTGAAGCGAGGCAATCGCAAAAATGCAGCGGTACTCGGTGCGTTTTGGTTTGAATTATGGGATGGCAGCGATATGAATACAGCCGTTCTGCTGGCCAACAGTCCTGTGTTTGACACTCAGCAGGCACGTGACATCTGCTTTAAAAAATTGCAGGCGGTGATGGCAAACATCGATAGTAACGAAGGCTTACATCTTGTTGAACATATCCTGCTCAGACCAAAATTCGACCTGGCTACTGATGAAGCTGATCAAACCATTGCAGTCTCCTTCCCGCTGATTTGTCTGGATGCCTGTGATGTGCAACTTGATAAGGACACAGATTATCTTCCCGCATACCATAAGCATATTTACCGAATCCCTGCTACACAATGTTATGACAATATGCCCTGGGTAGTCGAATTTATTAAAAACAATTCCAAAGTATCATTGCTTTGGCAACAATATCCGATAGATGGCAGTGCGCCTGTTCCGCTAAAGTTCAGGCGTTATGATGATGTAGCTCAGCGAATCCGTGACCTTCAGGAGTTTGGTTCCGAACGCATCAACTACGAAATTGTTTCAAATCAGAACGATCAAAACCCACGTTACCGCTTTATTATTCATGGCGATCACAATGTAGTGCTGGCACAAAGTCCTTTCATTTTCAGCAATAAGTCTGCAAAAGATTTACCTCTTCCTGAGGATGACATTGAGCTGGAGATTGCCTCTCTCATGTTGTATTTCAGTTTTGAATTCTATTTGTACTGTGAAGACAATGATTGCGACAACAATGAGGATCCGTTTTCCTTTAGGGCTACCGCTGTTTTACCTTGCTGGCCCAAACGCTTCCGCAATCCGGGTTACCGCAATCTCGTTGAAAAAACCATCCAGGCCGAATCGCCGGCTCATACTCATATTCGGATTGTCTGGCTTGGTATACTGGAAATGCAGCGCTTTGAAAAAGTCTATGGCGACTGGTTGCTGGAAATGGCACAGACGGAAATGCCGACCTACGAAAAGGTCAATCCGCTGGTCGATGCGCTTAACTCATTACGTTCCTGCGGTTGCTGCGAGGATGACTGTCAACCACCGTCAACGGTGAACAGACCGGGATAATGCATCTTAACGAGAGTGAACATGACACATCTGGTCAACTGCCTGCAATTTGAAATCCAATGCCCTGATGAGGATATGGCACTTAATGTCCGTCATAATTTTTCGCAGACTTACCAGGAGCAAATCACCGAGGTGATAGACCGGGTTTGTTCAAAATATGTCAGTGAAGAGGAGTCTATCAGAATCGATAAACTGGAGATTGACCTTGGTCATTTTAGCTCAAACTTTTTTGCCTCAGAATTTGCTCATGTTTTCCTGATTAAATTTGAAAAGGAACTTACCGAAAAGCTTTCTGAAATTCCCTCCGGGCAAAGAGAGGCTTCCAGGCAATTCTCCGAGTTGGAATTGGTACAATTTTTCCTGCAACATGGAACCCTGCCTTGGTGGGCAGATGAATCCAAACTTGATGTCGATGAGCTCACCCATCGAGTGATTGTTACTCAGCAGGAGTCGCTTCGGCAATTTTTTTATAACCACCGCTTTAATCCAGCACTTTGGCGCCGTGTCGTTTTACAGCTCAATAATGAAACCAAAACTCTCATCTTGCTGCTTTTTGAAGAGTTCATCAAAGCAAAATCATTACTCACTCTCTGGATAGCGCAACTATCTGACAGGGGAGTAGATCCAGGGATTTGTGAATCGATACAACAAAACAATGCTATTCAAAACATCCTTCTTAACAATGCATCACTGCTCTTTCGGCATTCAGGGAATAACCGTGTTGTTTTGAACATTTTCAAAAATTATGTCGCAGAATTTGTACTAGGAAACGCTGCTGCAATGTCAACAATCAATGATGCTCTCTCCAACATGGAGAGTAACATTTCTTTAGGAGGCTCGGGCACTGCACTATCTCCTGAGGAAATAGAAACCGCTCATCAAGATGAGACTCTCCACGACGACCTTGCAGATAAAGAAGAGTTAAAAAAATATGTGGTGAGGCATGCGGGGATTATTGTGTTGGCCCCATTCTTAAAACCGTTTTTCAGTGAACTGAATTTACTCGATGGGTCTGAATGGAAAAACAACGATGCTCAATATAAGGCAATTCATCTGCTGAAATTCCTCGCTACCGGGCAGCAGAAAGTGCCCGAATATAATTTGACGCTTGAAAAACTTCTCTGTGGGTTGGCCATAGAATTCCCAATCCCGCTTGATGTTGTCTTAGGGGAAAATGAAATAAAAGAAGCGGAAGTTTTACTGGCATCCGTGATTGGGTATTGGCAAGCGCTTAAAAATACCTCCATTAACGGCTTCCGTGAGACGTTTCTCAAGCGTGACGGGATAATAACCCGAACAGAAAAAGGGTGGCTGTTACAAGTTGAGCGAAAAACGCTCGATGTGCTGCTCGATAGCATTCCTTGGGGTTACTCTACCATTAGCGTGACATGGAACAGCTCTATAATCTTTACAGAATGGTAAAATAAACCTGCTATGGAACAAGGGATACTTAAAGACGATCACCTTTACCGAAATGCCGAAACTCTTGAACGCGAAATCACCTGGTTCGCGCAGGTGGTTAACGCCAAACTTCATACCTATTTTCTTCAAAAAAATATTTCCGTGCCGGAAGAAGTCGAGGAAAAAGCTATAAACTTGTTAGAGCTCATTATAGGGCGACAGCATGTGACAGCTAAGGGTGATAGAGCCGATGGGCAACATACTGTATCGGAAAAACCCTCAACTGATATTTCCCCTCCTGATCTGATCAACGACTACTCAGTGTATGCTGATTTTGTAAAATACTACAACCTTAATACCGAGGAACGGCTGCTTTTGACGCTGGCAATTATTCCACACGTACAGCCGAATTTATTGGACGTTTTTTTCTCTCTCAACAAGGAGATTGGGCGCGGATATACAGAATTTGGCGGAGTAAAAGGTGAACGGCACAGTGGATTCATCCCCACAATTGAAACAGCTCTGTTTATTATGGCAGGCAATGATTTAGATCATCGATTCCGATTGTACAGGTTTTTTGAACCCGACCATCTGCTTCTGGCTCATAATATCATCACCCTTGATCATGGAAACGTGGGCAATGAACCTGTTCACAGCAGTTCAATCTCTATTTCGCAGGAATATGTCGATTTCTTCACCACTGGCACCCTCCGGAAGCCGCAATTCAGCATAGAGTTTCCTGCCAAACGACTGAGTACCAAAATGGAGTGGCCTGATCTGGTTGTGGATGACTTCACCGCCCGTCAGTTAGATGAAATCCGAATCTGGCTGCAGCATGGACAAACGCTATATGAAGATTGGGAAATGGATAAAAAACTGAAACCCGGCTACAAAGCGCTCTTTTACGGACCTCCCGGAACCGGCAAAACCCTGACCGCTTCACTGCTGGGAAAACTCTTCAACCTTGATGTTTACCGTATTGATCTCTCCATGGTAATATCCAAATACATTGGCGAGACCGAAAAAAATCTTGAAAAGGTCTTTAAAAAAGCGGAAAACAAAAACTGGATACTCTTTTTCGATGAAGCCGACGCCCTGTTTGGAAAACGAACAGCTATCTCGGACTCGCACGACAAATACGCCAACCAGGAGATAGCCTATCTCATGGTACGGCTTGAAGACTTTCCGGGTCTCGTGATTCTTGCCTCCAACATGCGCAATAATCTTGACGATGCGTTTACCCGTCGACTGCAATCCATTATTCATTTCCAGAAACCGCAGCCGAGAGAGCGCCTGAGAATCTGGAGCAACGCCTTCAGTTCTGCATGCCAGCCGCCAATCAAGGCAGAATTGGAGCGAATAGCCCAGCAATATGAGCTTGCAGGCGGCTCAATCATGAATGTGGTTCAATACGCATCACTGATGACCCTTAACCGCAATGATAACATAATAAAAGTGGACGACCTTTTGGAAGGCATCAAGAAGGAGTATAGAAAAGAAGGTAAAACTCTTTAAAAACCTTATCTATGTTTGCACCTCAATCAACTGCCGGTGCCGATAAATCCAGGACTATTCCAGCAGCAGGAGCTGGAAAAGGGCTTGCCATTCAGCGAAAATTAGAGATTGGCGCAGTCAATGATCCTCTTGAACACGAGGCCGACAGAGTTGCCGATAAAGTCATGCGCATGCCCGCAGCGCCATTTGCGCAGCGGAAGTGTGCGGATTGTGAAAAGGGTGATAAGCGGGTCCAACGCAAGCCTCTTGCCTCGCAGATTACGCCATATATTCGAAGAAAATCTTCGGATGTTAATTCATCGTTAAGTTCAAGTAATTCCAGCCGCATCGAATCGCCATCCGCTGGCCAGCCGCTTTCCAGTGATGTTCGCGGCTATATGGAACCCCGATTCAATGCCGATTTCAGCAATGTGCGAGTCCATAGCGACCAGGAATCGGCAAGCCTCAGCAATCAGTTAAGTGCCCGAGCCTTCACCTATCAAAACAATATTTTTTTCTCCCGTGACCAATACCAGCCCGGCAGTAGTGAGGGTAAGAGACTGCTGGCGCATGAACTGACCCATACGATTCAGCAGGGGCATGCTGTACAGCGCAGCCCACAGCTGAGCACCTCTACCACACCACCACTTATTCAACGTGATGGCTTGGGGCTTGATCCCGCTGAATACATTGCCGATAAAGCACGACTTATTCCGGGCTTTACCATGCTGACCGTGGTTATCGGCTTAAACCCTATTACGGGTGCGAGAGTTGATCGTAGTGCTGGTAATATTCTCAAAGGAGCTATTGAGATGATTCCTGTTGTCGGCTCTGCCATTACAGACGCACTCAATAATCATGGGGTGTTTTCAACGGTCAGCAGTTGGGCGGTCACACAGTTTAATACAATCAAATCCATTGGCAGTACTATTTGGCAAGATATTAAGGGCTTTATCAAAAATCTTTCTGGCAAAGATTTATTTAGTCCAGGCGATGCATGGGAACGTGGCAAAGCCATTATAACCAATCCAATTGCACAGATTAAAGCCTTTGCAATTGGTCTCAAAGAGGGGATCGTCACCTTCATTAAAGATGCCATTCTTAAGCCCATCGCAGCCTTTGCCAAAGTTAACGTTCCAAACGGTTATGATTTGCTGTGTGCCGTACTCGGCAAAGATCCTATCAGCGACGAACCAGTGCCACAGACACCAGAGAACCTGATCGCTCCATTTATGAAGATGATTGGTCAGGAGGAAGTCTGGGAGAACATGAAACAGTCTGACGCAATCGGACGTTCATGGGCCTGGTTCCAGAAAGCGCTGGGCACGGTAAAGGGATTTGTTCAGGAGCTTCCTGCGATGTTCAAGAAAGCCTTCAATGCGCTGGAAGTCATTGACATTGTGTTAATTCCAAGGGCTTTCAGCAAGTTGGTCGGCGTGTTTGGTGGTTTCGCTGATCGCTTTATACGGTGGGCCGGTACGGCAGTCTGGAATCTGCTGGAAATTATTTTTGATGCCGTAAGCCCTGGCGCGCTGGGCTATATCAAAAAAACTGGCTCGGCGATTAAGAGCATCTTCCAGAATCCGCTACCTTTCGTCGGCAATCTGGTGAAGGCCGCCAAGCAGGGATTCCTGAATTTCGCCGACAACATCGGTGGACACCTCAAAGCCGGCCTCATCGACTGGCTTACCGGTTCGTTGTCCGGCGTTTATATTCCGAAAGCGCTTAATCTTGCGGAACTTGGTCAGTTTGCTCTCAGTATTCTTGGCATCACCTGGGCCCAGATTCGCGGAAAGATCGTCAAGGTGCTTGGCCCGAATGGCGAAAAGATCATGAAAGAACTCGAAACCGGCTTTGACATTGTTGTTGCCCTTGTGAAAGGCGGGCCGGCTGCAGCCTGGGAGCTGATCAAGGAGAAACTCACTGACCTCAAGGATACGGTCATCAGCGGAATTATCGGCTTCGTAACCGATACTGTGGTCAAAAAGGCCATTCCCAAGCTGATTGCCATGTTTATTCCCGGTGCGGGCTTTATATCTGCGATCATGTCGATCTACGACACAGTAATGGTGTTCAAGGAAAAAATATCAAAAATTATCCAGGTGGCCACCGCCTTTATCGACTCGATCGTCACCATTGCCGAAGGCAATATAACCTTTGCCGCGAATCGTGTGGAAAGCATTCTGGGGGGATTGCTGTCGCTCGCCATCAGCTTCCTTGCAGGTTTCCTCGGACTTGGTAAGATCACCGATAAAATTAAAGAAGTCATTGGTAAGGTTCGCCTCACGGTAGATAAAGCTATTGATGCAGTCATTGGCTGGATTGTGGGTAAGGCAAAGCTGCTGTTTGGCAAGCTGTTCGGGAAGGGGGATAAGTCGGACGAAAGGACAGAAGAAGGGAAGAATCGCGACAAACTGGCAGCAATCGGTGAAGCTGAAAAGCTGTTGTCTGAGAAAGATTTTGATGATGATGTCATTCGTAAGAAACTGATTCCTATTACAAAACGCTATAAGCTCTTGACTCTTGACCTTGTCATTGACTCTAAGGCAGAAGAGAGTGAAACGGTTCATTTTACCGCTTCGGCAAGTAGCGTGGTACCCGGTAAGCCCAAAACAGTCAAGATTGGTAAGAAAACGGAATTAACTCTCAAGCCCGGAGAAATAAATGGGCATTCTGTTGGTCTTGGAATGAAAGTAGATTGGTTGGGATCTAAACATAAACAGGGAAGCCCCCCACAAGGTGGTGTTCAATCAGAATTGATGAAGCTTCTTGTTACAAATCCTTCGAAAAGAAGTAAAGATAAATACATCCGAGGCCATCTATTGAATGAGCATCTTGGGGGAGAGGGAAAAGCCGACAATATGTTTCCAATTACTGGCTATGCAAATAGTCAACATCTACATTCAACAGAGAGTACAGTTAAAAAATGGATTAAAGAAAAGCCTAAACTGTGGGTAATGTATGAGGTGAAGGTAGAAGGCATATCTTCGCAATTAAAAGAGAATTACAAGAGCTCAAACTATGTGGACAGTACCTTTGCTTGTTATGGAGAATTGAAGAATGCGGCCGGAGAGGTAAAAGATAAGTTTTCAACAAAAATTGAGTCAAAATTTCACAATAAGCAAAAAGCTGAAATATTAGAGCAAGCAGAAATAAGAATAAAGGCAAACAAAAAATAAGTTAATAAGCGCTTAACAGAAAGTCACTCCGTAATACTTTCCAGAAACACTAATTCAGGTCTTATTTTATTACGGAATGACTTGTAGCTGAGCGTTTAGCACGCAGGTTCGTAGAGAACTTTTTCGTCAGTTTGTGCTGAAATGAGGGTTATCGTATGCTGATACTGCTTGATTGCTTGATATTTCTGCTTCGGCAGTGAATCAGATTCTTTACCGAAATCGTTAGTGTTAAAGTGTAAATAGTCATGAACTTCCCCCACGGCATATTGATCAATCTTCCCAAAGGAGGCTGAAATATCCGTGGTGTCATTGAATAAGTTACGGCCAATTCTGGCGGTTTTATTTGACAATAATATTTTTGCTCGAATGATAATCTCCAAATATAAAGAAGCAGAAAGCCAATGTGCTGCTGCCTATTTCCTTAACTATGACTGGGGAAAAATAAAACTCAATGCAATTGAAAAACCATCAATTGTATTGCCCAGAATAAGGGTTATCGGGGTGTTTATTCATACGAGGCTTCCGGTAAATGTCAACAAAAATGTCGCTGTTTTTAAAAAAAATTACTAATCCTAATCGGGGTTTAAGATAACCGTTTGAGGAGCCTCCCATACCTTG
>JABDHK010000029.1 GCA_012972835.1 Chlorobiaceae bacterium
GGGGTAAAACCCGTCTTAAAATACTTACCTTTATTGATCTCGAATAGCCCATCTTGTCTCCTTGGTTGAGGCGACATCTATATTAACACATAGGGCAATGAGACAACTAAAACTGCTCTTGAAAAAATATTTGAAGTTATTTACGAAGTAGGAGCTATTGGAGGTAATCGAAACATTGGACTCGGCGAGCTTGCTGAAAAACCGTTTTTTCAAGCGGCGACAGCATTTACCGATCTTTTCGAAACAGAAAATAGCAATGCGCATTGTCTGCTATCACTATGCTCCCCGACTATAAGCGAAATGCCAACTAAAGAAACAGCTATTGCGTTCAATCCCATTCTGAGAAAAGGTTGGACAGGTTCACTTTCCGTTGGGCTACAACGCAAACGTCATACAATGTATATGTTTTCGGAAGGAAGTGTTTTTCGAAATAAATTGAATGGAGGTTTAGTTGATATTACGCCGGATAAAATTATAACGCCCGAATGGAATGGATTGCATTCTGTTTATCGCTATGGTTATGGGTTTAGCGTACCCATAAAAATTGATTTAAACGACTGAATCTATGGAAAGTAAAATTATCGAGCTTGAAACCCTTACCACTCTCTTTATAAAGGGAAAAGAAGATAAGTATGGCGAAGGATTTATAAGAATTGGTAAAAATGTTTTTTTGATTGATAATGATAAACTATGCAAATATATTTATGATTCAAATAAAATTGTTGAGTACACTCAATTTTTCATTGAAAGAGATAGTGATGTAAAAGGTTTTTTGGAATATCATGGTTTAGTTCTTACTGAAGATGATATTCGCAGATATGAGGGCAATGAAAATGCATTCAAAAAATTTTTGAAAGAAAAACATGAAAAATTTCTATCTTTTGAAGATTATAAAGCATATAAAGAACGTTCAATCAGCTATTTTTTGAATAAAGAAAATATTTTTCCTAAAAAGTCTAAAGTAGAAAAGGATTTAGCAAAAGGGGTTACAAAAATTTCGTCTGGTAACAGATTTACACAAAATGGTAATGATAAATACTATATTCCTGGCAGCTCTCTGAAGGGAGCTATTAGGAATGCGATCTTATGGAAAATTTTATCTGACTCTTCCAAAAATACATGGTTGCAAGCATTTTTGAAATATCATTTACCAGTAGCTGAAGTTGCAATAAAAATTAAAGAAAATGATCATACATCTGCAATACAAATTATAAATAAAAGTTGTTTATTGTACGATAAAAATCTGATTAAAAATAATAAGATTGACAAAAATAAGTTTGAAGTCTTACAGACAAAATATATCAAAGAATTTTCAAAACTGCCTGATTTAAACAGTTATACTATTGATTCAAAAAGTTTTATTGAAAATACTCCATTTATATCGACTGAGGATTCAGATGAAGTTGGTTGTAAGGAATACATAGAAAGCTATAATGAGCGATGGAAAAATGCCAATAATACTTTGCGCGATTTCTTTCGTCTTGTGAAAGTTAGTGATGCTAATTTTGTGTATGGTGTTGCATTAAAAGAAGAAATAGCTAAAGCTGTCTGTAAAGGCACTTCTGGAAATCAAAATATATTATATCAAAAGGCATTTGATATAATACTTGAATGTGCCCAAAAATCAACAAAAGCTCATTTCAAAATCACAATTGATACGGGTCTTGCTAAAGTCTTTTTTCAAAAAAAAGTCCCAGAATTTTTGCAATCTGTAGATAAATTATTGATTGTTGTAAATGAATTTTTTAGAGCTGTTGCTTCTTTTGAAGACAAAAAATTCTATAGTGGGACATCATCAATACCTAATGATGAAAATTCACAAGATAGAATGAATGCAAAACTAAAAATAGATACGACTCCTGTAAACGAATTATACAGATCAACCTTTGGACTTAAGTCAAAAGAAATTTTGTTCAGAACAGGCTGGGGTGGCGGGTTTATGAGCAAAACACAATTTTTGCATTTGGATATATCTGATCGAATTCATGTTAGAGATATGATTCGTTACAATGGGAGTCCTATTGCTCCAAAGTCACGCTGCTTAATCGTTGATAAGAAAAAGATCAATGCAACTGAACCGCTAGGCTGGTGTAAACTGACTGTTTTGGGAGACGCGAAAGATATTCAATTGCCCGGTATTGAAACGGCAACCATTACTACTTTTTTTATAGAAGAGCAATCGCAAGGGGCACAAGCCAAAAAGTCAAATCCAAATATAAAAAGAAATATTTATGAAAAGCCATTTAGCCCAATAGAAATAAAAAAATTAGAATCAGCAAGCAATGCAATGCTAAAGCAAGTTAAGAAGCAACAAACAGGTGCTTCAAAAAAGCATGTGTCCGGTATAGTTAAAGGTTGTGATATAATCAAAAAAGAGCTTGTTATAAAAATTCAGGATCAAATTATAACTATTGATTTTAATAAAATAAGGTATATTGATGATCCGATAGATATAGAAATTCTTGAAAAAATTGGAGATAAAATTACTAAAGTAAAAATAAATAATGAAAGCAAAAATTGTAAATAAACGAAAAGAATGGTTAGATAATGATGCTGCAAATATACTTGACATATGGACAAAAAAAGCCGATGAATTGCAGGGATTTGAAGGCTCTCTAAATTATTTTGGTATTAATGAAAACGGTGAAGGGTTTATAATTGATACTTCCGATTTAGAGCACTATTTCTTGCAATCGCTTTCTCTTTTCAAAATCACTCTTCAAAAGCAAATAAACCGTGAAAATATAGGTATACCATTTTTAGAAAAGCCACTAAATTACGATGCATTGATAACTATTATTGGGTTTTCTCCTGAGCCCTTATTACACACTATCCTTGCTCTGGCACCCGAAAAAGTTTATCCGGTAGCAACGGATGAAAGTGCTGATTATTATAAAGTATCCCTTAATCCTAAAACAAAAAAGCGAGATGGTTATTTACAGTATTTTAATACCATTATTCAATATTATAAAGAGTCAAATCAAATAATTATATTAGAACCAATCAAGAGGACTGTTGCGTCAATCGGTTCTTTAGATGCATTTAAACGTGTTAAAGAAATTATTCAAGAAATACGTAACACCAATAACTATGCTAGGATTGCTATCGATATAACAGGTGGTAAAAAATCTGCAGATGTTGCTGCTTTTCTCACTGCCGCTATAGAAAATAAAATTGATATTTTTTATACTGATTTTGAACAATATAATGAAGGAAAGCCAAAATGTGGCACCGAGTTCCTTAATAAGCTTGATAATCCTTACAATATTTATAATATTCAACTTATAAATCAAGCTAAAGAGCTTTTTAAATATCATAATTATCAAGCTGCTTTTCAGATATTTTCCCAAGCTGAACAAGATCTTTCTTCTGATGGTTTAGATGGCGTTGCAAAATTCGATCTAAATAAAGAAAGATCAATATTTTCAATAATGAAAATATCATCAGAATTTTATATGTATTGGGATAGTTTTGAATATGCTGATGCAAACAAAAAACATTTCTGTTGTCAAAAAGGGATTGATGTTTTACGTGAATTAATTCTTCCTAATACTATTTCCAAGATATATGAAGTCGAAAATCAGTTTGAGTATGTAAAAAAAATTTGTTATGATCGCTTTGCAAATGCAGATAGGCGTTATATGCAAGGGCGTTATGAGGATTCTCTTACACGCTACTCTCAATCACTTGAGGTTGCATGTAAAAGCTATGCAATAAATATAATTATTTCAAAATCATTGACTGTGCAATGTGAACTACAAACAACAGATACTGACACTAAAGTATATAATTTTAAATCAGATACATGGCTGCAGTGGGATATAGATTATGCTGGTATTGCAGGAATTATAGATTGGCTTCTTGGTATTAAAAAATTGAATTGGAAAATTGCTAATAAAATGTATACTCTTCCCAAAATTAATGAAAATACTATAAAAAAAATATTTTGTAAAAAATTTAATATTATTGAAGATATATCTAATACTGCATTTCATAAAAATATAAAGCAATATACAGATATTATAGAACATCGAAATGATTTTATTCATGTTTCATCTCTTGCGGCTAAAAAAGATCGGGTGAAAATATTTTGTGATTTTGTATTGAAAATGTTAGAGTGTTTATATGGTGAGGTTGATTTGTCACAGTATAGATTTGTTAGAGAATTTAATGAAGATGGTTCGTTATGTATATAATCAAGTTCGTATAATTCATCATGCGCATAACCCTCGAACTAAGTCACCGCAAGCGGACGGTGACGCTGCCAATAAACAACAGCCATCTCATCTCCTCCCTCATCTACAACATCGTCGATAAAAGCTCAAGCGAGTATGCAGAAAAGTTGCATGAGCAGGGTTACAGGTTACAGAACAAGGCGTTCAAGTTGTTTACTTTTTCGCTGCTCTATCCTGGGAATCAGCATAAGTGGGTTATGCATGAGAATGGGACTATGAGTACCGCAGAGCCTTTGCTGCATGTTATGGTATCCTCTCCGAAGGAGGAGTTTGTTGAGCATCTGGTGATTGGTCTTTTGCAGGACCCCTATGTCTGGATCGGGAAGGAGCGGTTCAGGGTGGAGACGGTGCGCAAGCTTGATCAGCCTGAGCTGACTGATGCTATGCGGTTTATCATGGTTTCGCCGCTTGTCTGTACTACAAAGCGGGAGCCAGAGCAGTATCCGCAGTATCTCTTTCCGGGTGATCAGGAGTTTGAGCGGGTGGTGCTGGACAATCTTTGTCGGAAGTATCAGGTGTTGTATGGTCAAGAGTTTTCCTGTAACAGTGATCAATTCAGTTTTGGGATTGATCAGGCCTATGTGGAGCGGATGCATGGTAAGATTCAAAAGCTGATTGCTTTAAAAGAAGGGCGAAGCGATGAAACCATGGTTAAGGGAACACTTGCGCCCTTCCGATTGAAAGCACCAAAGGAGCTGATTGAGGTTGGCTACGAGTGCGGGTTCGGGGAAAAGAATTCGCAGGGCTTCGGTATGGTGAAGGTTGATAATACATTGCTGAGTGAATAATCCCGTTGGCAGTGGAGGAGGTTAGGCGCTTATGAATCCTTTAAAAAAAGAGGGACGTAGTTGAATAGCATTAGAATTCACATTGTTATCCCTGTTTTTAACTCAGCACCCAGCACTCGCTCCTCAGCACTTACAAGGACTGGAGTTCCCCGTAGCAAAACTGACCGATTACGACGAAAAACTCGATGAACTTCTTGCTTCGGATAATGCATTTGGTTTAATTCCACCAGCATTTATCCTGACCCGACAAACCCTAAAGGAGAATCAGGAACACTATGAAGCCAAACTCAGTTTAGTACGAATACTCTATAAACGGCATTGGGATAAACAACGAGTCATCGACTTGTTTACTATTGTCGATTGGTTAATGACACTACCGGTCTGGCTGGAAACACAGATCTGGAAAGAAATCGAAGCAATCGAGGAGAGCAAAAAAATGCAAGAAAGCATTCTCCGCCCACTGCATAGGTACAATAAAAACTTGAAGGTCAGTATCGATAGTCGTATTTTGAAGTAACTATTTGATCGATAAGGAATTCGTATGGAAAACGTTATAATATCTCCAAAATACCAGGTGGTGATTCCTCGTAAGGTAAGAGAATCAATGAAGCTAATGCCCGGTCAAAAAATGCAGGTTATAGCGTATGGTGATCGTGTCGAGCTTGTGCCACAAAAAAATATCTCAGCAATGAGGGGTTTTCTGAAAGGAATCAATACCGATTTTGAACGGGAGGACGATCGACTTTGAACGTGGTTGACTCTTCTGGATGGCTTGAGTATTTTGCCGATGGCGTAAATGCAGATATTTTTGCCGAACCTCTTCAAGATATTGCAAACGTATTGGTTCCCGCTATCTGTTATTATGAGGTTTTTAAGGTTATTTTACGGGAGAGAAATGAGTCCGATGCCTTGCAGGTCTTGGCCGTTATGCATCAGGGAGTAACCATAGATATTAATCCTGATATTGCAGTTCAAGCCGCGAAAAATAGTCTTCAATATTGTTTACCAATGGCTGATAGTATCATTTTTACCGTAGCCAAACAGTTTGACTCGACACTGTGGACCCAAGATGCTGATTTTAAAGATCTTGCTGGCGTACGTTATATCCAAAAAAAATAAATCCATGATTTTGCTTATCTCAGAAAGCCTATTTTCACCGTCCGCATCCGCAACGTGAGGCACATATCTACCGCGTCAAGGTGGTGCATGAGTTTTTGACAAAACTGGAGATCACCCCATGAAAAACACAATGAGCTACTGTGGATATATGGCCAGCATGGAATTTGACCCTGACGATAATATTCTGGTCGGGCGTGTTCTTGGCATAGATGACCTGATAAGCTTTCACGGAGACTCAGTAGCTGATTTCACGCAGGCATGCCACGAAGCGGTAGATGATTACGTATCAGCCTGTAATAAATTGGGACAGGCGCCAGAAAAGCCTGCGTCCGGACGTCTCATGTTGCGTGTTAATCCTGTGGTTCATGCAGCAGCCCTCAAAGCAGCCGCGCATACTGGACAAAGTCTCAATCGATGGGCAGAACAAGTGCTTCGTCAAGCAACCCATTCATAACTCAGCACTCGGCACTCAGCACTGTGGTGGGGTGGGCGGCTTTTTTGCGCACTCCCACAACCTCTTCATGACATTGGGGAGTGCTGGGTGCTGAGATGGGAGTGCTAACTTGTTTTCAGGTTATTGGCTACGGCGCGGGCGTTGCGTTTTAGGCGTTTGAGGCCGGTGCGGTAGATTGGGGTTCCGTGGAAGAGGGTGCGGAAGGTGGATTTGGTCAGGTTCAGGATTGTTTCCGGGGTGATGTTGAGGAGGTTTTGGTGCAGGGTGAATGAGCTGTCGGCAGTTATGGTTGTATGGTGGTTGTGGGGGCATACTTGCTGGCACTGGTCGCAGCCGAAGAGGTTGTTGCCGATCATTGCGGACTCTTCGGGGGTGAATTCCCGTTTCAGCTCTATGGTGAGGTAGGAGATGCATCTGGTTGCGTCGAGTTTGCCGGGTTCGATGAGGGCTCCGGTTGGGCAGCTTTCGAGGCAGTTGCTGCAGCTTCCACAGAGGTTTGGGAGGGGTGGCTTGTTGTCGGTTATCTCCTTGTCGACAAGAATTTCTCCGAGAAAAAGATACGATCCAGCGGACGGAATGATGAGGAGGCTGTTTTTTCCGGTTTTTCCGATGCCGGAGTGTTCGGCCCAGGTTTTTTCAAGCACAGGGGAGCTGTCAACAGTTATTATTGCGTTGAGCTCTTTTCCGAGAAGGGTTTTCAGTGATGCAAGAAGCTCTTCAAGTTTTTTTCGGACAACAGTGTGGTAGTCGTCAATCAGGGCATATTTTGAAATGTATGGCTGTCCGGCTGTGTTATGCAGTGGGTGGTTGTAGCTGATAGCTGCGGAGATGATAGTTTTAAGGCCGGGGAGCAGTATCTCTGGCGTTGCTCGTTCTTCCATCCGCTCTTCCATGTAGGCCATTTCACCATGCCGATGTTCACTCATCATGGCGTTGTAGCGTTGCATGGCAAGTGGCTGCGGTACGGGGGAGGAAAAGCCTGTGGCTGAGAAGCCGAGCCGTGCAGCTTCCTTGCGAATGGTACGGGCAAGATTAGTGGATGGGTCCGCCATAATGGGGTAAAGCTTTTGACGGGAGAGGGTTGGTTAAGCAAATATTTATCGTTATTTAAATATACAGTTCAGAAAAACTATTCCCTCCTGTTCAATGCTCTCTTCTTGTTATGGAACGTCGTGAGTTTATTAGAAAACTGGTGGTAGGTACAGGTATTGGTGCCGGTGTTGTTGTGGCGGGATCAGCTGGTCTGATTGGTTATTATCAGCCAAGAAAAGCCTTGTATAGCGATGAGGCATCGGGGGGGAAAGAGAGAGTTGATGGCTCCCGAAAAGTTGTGGTTATCGGTGGAGGTCTGGCGGGTATCAGTGCTTCCCTTGAGCTTGCCCACAGGGGGTTTGAGGTAACGCTTGTCGAGTCTTCTGCTGCACTGGGGGGAAAGCTTACCGGGTGGGATATTGAGGCTCTCGGTGAGCACTTTCCGGTTGAGCATGGATTTCATGGTTTTTTTGATCAGTACTATAATCTGAACGAGATATTTGCCTGTGCCGGCATAAAAAAAGAGGTTTTTACCTCTTCTCCCGGATATCCGGTGATTTTTAAAAATTTCCCCAAGGAGATCTACGGTCAGACATCGAAGTATTTTCCGCTGAATGTCCTTTCAATTATTGAGCAGTCGAAGAGACTTGACTTGATCTCTTTTCTGAAAAACTCCAACGGGATGATTTCAACGGCGGAGTTGTTTCGATATGAGTACAACAAGACCTTTCAGCACTACGACTCCATTGATTTCCTGACCTATTGCCGAAAGGGTGAAGCGCTGCCTGCATTTGTCGATACCGTGCTGCACCCTTTTTCAGATGCAACGATGAACCGAATGGAGGTATTATCTGCTGCCGAGGCGCTGCGCTACTTCCACTTTTATTTTATGGGTAACCCTGAAGGACTCTCCTTTAAAATAACAAACCGTGACTGTATGAGTGCGCTCATCAACCCTCTTGAGGCCAAACTGAAGGAGCTTGGGGTGAGATTGCGGAAGGGGTGTACGGCACGGACAATTCAGGTTGAGGGTGAGAGGGTTGCCGGAGTTGTGGTCGATAGACCGGAGAGCGGGGGAGCCTTGTCGCTGCGTGTTGACTCAGCAAAGGTGCCGAAGAAGGGTTTTGCTGCATTGCTTACTGCTGAGGGCGTGCCGGTCATGGTTGGTCGGGAGGGAGGTGGTTTCCGGGCCTATGACGGGCGATGTACGCACATGGGGTGTCCGGTCAGCCCTGATACTGTAACGGGCGGATTTGCCTGTCCGTGTCATGCCGGGAGGTTTGATGCGTCGGGTCATCCGGTGAGTGGCCCGCCCAAGGCTCCGCTTGCAAGGCTTGCGGTTTCTGTTGAGGGTGATATGGTTGTGGTGACGCAGGCGGGAGGTGGTGAACGGCTGGCGTGTGATTACTGTGTGGTTGCATCCAATGTGCGGGGTATACGTGAGCTGGTGAAATCTTCACACCTGAACCGCCCGGAGTTTGAAGCAAACGTCGCTTCCCTTGGCGAGGCCGATCCCTATGCGGTTTATCGTTTATGGCTTGACAGGCCAATTGCTTCCAAGGATTTTCCTTTCTATACGGTTTCAGGATATACCTATACCGATTCTGTCTCCATCTACTCTGATTTTCAGGAGCCCTTTATTTCCTGGGCTAAAAAACATGGTGGCTCTGTTGTCGAGCTCCATGCTTATGCTATTGCTCCTGAAGATATCAGGCCGGAAGCGGAGATCAAGGCTGCAATGCTTCAGGAGATGCACACCATATTTCCGGAAACCAAAGCGGCAAAGCTTCTGCATGAGCTCTTTATGCAGCAGTCCAATTTTTCCCGCTGGGCTCCGGGTGATCACGCTCTACGTCCCGGTGTTGAAACGCCATTTTCCAATCTTTTTCTTGCAGGAGACTGGGTAAAAGTTGATGCACCGGTTTTTCTCATGGAGGCTTCGGCTTTTACCGGACGCATGGCTGCCAATGCCATTTTCCGTCAGGAGTCAGTGAAGCCGGTGCCGCTTCCGATTGTACCTATGCAAGGGCTGTTTGCCTGATGGAGTCTCTTTCTGTTCTTATTGGGCTTTTTCTGCGCTTTTTTTCAGGCCGAGTGAGCTGCAGACGGTGTTGTGAAGCAGGGGACGGAACGTTCTGATTTTTATGTTGGCGGACGAGGGGTAGACCCTGTTGCAGAGTAGAATGACCGCCAGCTCTTTTTCAGGGTCGATCCAGATGCTGGTGCCGGTGTAGCCGAGATGTCCGTAGGAGCTGCTGGAAAAATAGTCGCCTGATGAAGAGTGGCCGTCAAGTGAGCGCAGATCCCATCCTGACGCCCGTTCAGAATCTTTGCGTGCGAGAAACTTTTTCAGTGTTACGGCATGGATAGAGGTGTAGCCGTTTACACTGCCCCCATCCATTAGCATGGTTACCATTCTTATCAAATCTCCGGTGGTTGAGTACAATCCTGCATGACCGGCAACTCCTCCAAGCAGGGCGGCATTTTGGTCGTGCACCAGAGGACGCTGAACGGAGAAGGGCCAGAGAGTGTCTTGTTCAACCGGTGCAATGCGCGGCATGAGCGATTGCGGAGGAGTAAACATGGTTGACCGCATACCGAGGGGTTCGGCAAACCGGTGATGAAAGTTTGCGTCAAGTTTGTATTTGGTGATGGATTCAATGATTTTGCCAAGGAGCATGAAGCCGAGATCACTGTAGAGTGTTTTGGTGCCAGGTTTGGAGAGCAGGGTATCGGCGGTAATGGCGTTGAAGAGCTCTTCAGGAGTGGCGCAGGTTTTCGAGAAAAGAGTGTGTGCCCTCAGTCCGGAGGTGTGGCGCAGGAGCTGCTCAATGGTGATGTGTTCCTTGCCCTTTCCGCTGAATGCTGGCAGGTACTTTGATACGGGTGCCTGCAGTGAGAGTGAGTCCCGTTCGACAAGCTGCATGGCAATGCTGGTGGTGGCGATTGCCTTGGTCAGTGACGCCAGATCGTAGATGGTCGTTGTATCGGCTGGAGTGCTGTGCGGGTCGTAGGTCAATCGCCCGAAGGCCTTATGAAAAACAACCCTGCCCTTGTAGAGAACGGCAACGCTTGCCCCCGGAAAAACAGAGTCGCTGACAGCCTTGTTCATGGTGGCTTCGAGGGGCCTGAAATCATGGGCCATGGCCGGGAGCGCACTGCTTAACCCGGCGAGAAGAATAAGGAGTGAGGCAAAAATAAAGCGGCCAGAGTGCATGGGCTTTTTTCCCAGGGGTTAAAAAAGCGAGATTTTGACATAACGATGAGGATGTGCTTTAAGGTCTACAAGCACTGAATCGAGGGATGTCAAGGTTCTGGAAAGGTTGTTGTAGAGTGCTGGATTTGAAGAGAGCTGGCCAAGGGTGCCTTTGTCGTTGTTGAGCTTGGTGATCAGCAGTTCGGTTTTTGATGCCGCCAGGTTGAGATGTTCGATGGTCTCTTCGGTATTTTTTGCCATAGCCTTGTCATTGAGGAGTTTTGGCAGGAGCCCGTTGCCATGCGATGCCTTCTTTGACAGTGACGAGAGCTCAGCAGTAGTGGCCTTAAGGCTGCTGATGGTTTCGGCAAGCTCTGTGCCCATTTTTTCGTCCGAAATCAGCCTTCCAACCATGCCTTTACCGTTGTTCAGCTTGTCAAGCATGGTATTGATCTTTTCAAAAGTCAGACTTGCTTTGCTGGTAATGTTAGCCAGGCCGTCTTCGGTAGTAAGTGTGATAAAATCACCATCAGCGACAGGGGCGCCTTTTCCTGTTTTAATATCAACATATTTGTCGCCGAGTACTCCAAGGGATTTAATGGTGGCTTTGGCATCCTTCGTGACAAGGACGGCAAACTCCTGTTTCAGCCTCAGGTCAGCGACAACGTAGAGTGAGTCGTTGTGGGTGACAAAATTCATTTTTGAGACTGTGCCTATTTTTTTGCCTGATACCGAGACAAAGTTGTTTTCAGCCAGGCTCTGCACATCTCTCGAAAGTATTTTTACCGTTGTCACACCGGAAAACAGGTTGCTGTTTTTACCGATGACCAGTCCGAGATAGGCGGCAAAACCAATGCCGAAAATGAAAAAAATTCCGGTTCTCAAATCGCTCCATTTCAAAGCGTTCGGATTTTTCATACAGGTAAAATCTTAAGGATGTTATAGTTCAAGAATTTTGTCGGACAGTATCGAGCGTATAAAGGGATGCTGGGCATTGTGAAGTTTTTCGGTAACATCGTCAAAAATGATCTCTCCCTGGTAGAGGACAGCAACACAGTCGGCCACATTGAAGACATCATCAATAATATGGGTAACAATAACGGCACCAAGGTTGTTGTTGTGCCTCAGGGAGCTGATGAGCGACAGGATTTTTTTGGAACTGACCGGATCAAGTCCGGCTGTTGGTTCATCAAACAGAATCATGTGCGGTTTAAAGATCAGTGCTCTTCCTATGGCAACCCTGCGGCGCATTCCTCCACTCAGACTTTCGGGGAGCTGGTCTTCGTAGCCTTCAAGCCCTGCAAACTGAATCTGTTCTTCAACCCTGCGCTCTATCTCTTCCTCCGGCAGCTTCATGTTTTCACGGAGAAAAAATCCGAGGTTCTGGCTTATGGTCAGGGAGTCAAAAAGGGCATTCCCCTGAAAAACCATGCCCATTTTGCGGCGTATGGAGTAGAGACTTGCTTCTTTCATGTTGGTGATATCGGTGCCGTCAACAATCACCTGACCCTTGTTCGGCTTTATCAGTCCGAGCATCAGTTTAAGAATCGTGCTCTTTCCAACGCCGCTTGGTCCCAGAATTGCCTTGATGGTGTTGTCCCGGACGGTAAGAGAGACGTTTTTCAGAATCTCCTTGTCGCCATATTTCAAACCGACATTTCGTAATTCAATCATGCAGTCACATGTTTTCCAGCACTATCTTTGATACGTAAAAATTTGCAATCAGCACCAGGCCTGATGAAACCACAATCCCTTTAATGGTTGAGCGCCCTACACCGGCAGTGCCTCCTCGTGCCGAAAATCCGTTGAAGCTGCTGACAAGCGTTATGATGATGGCAAAAACAGGGGCTTTCAGGAAGCCGACAACAAAGTCTTTGGGTGCAAGCCGGGGATAGACCGCGTTCCAGAATATTCCGGGATCGAGTCGATGATAGTGTTCGGCCATATACGCAGCACTTTGAAGACCAGCATAGTCGGAGAGAGCGGTCAGGGGCAGGAACATGATAAGTGCGGCAACAAGTCGGGGCATCACCAGTTTTGCAACGGGGTCTGTGCCGAAAGCTCGCAGTGCGTCGATCTGTTCAGATATCTGCATGGCACCAAGTTCTGCACCGTTTCTTGATCCGAACCTTGCGGAAAGCATAAGGCCCATAAGAAGGGGACCGAGTTCACGGATAACAGAGAGGGAGGTTGAGCGCCCAAGCATGGTTTTAGCGCCGAAGTCTTCAAGGAGGTTTCCTACCTCAATGGCAAGAAGGGATCCAATGGAGATGGCGCTGACAAGCACGATGGGGATTGAGTCGGTTCCGCAAATGGTGGCCTGATCAAGCACATCCCTCCAGTAGCGTTTTACTTTTGGAAAAGAGATGAATGTCCTGACTGAAAAAAGAAAAAACTCCTGCATGGTGAGGATAAAATCTTTCAGCCACAGGGCAATTGCTTTTTCCCGGTTGCGAACGAAGGTTAAGAGCATAAATAAAGTGCGATGAGGCAGACTACCCGAGGGTAGTGATGCCTGAAAAACGTTGAAAAAAATAGCAAATCTTCATCAATTGCCCAATCATCTCTTGATTTATGCTTGTAAAAGCCGGCTTTTCATTTTTGTTACCCATTCACAGGGTATGGTAACCTTTCCAAAAGTCTCTTCATCGCGCTCTCTCATTCCATGATAGTCAGAACCTCCAGAAAAGAGTAAAAAGTACTCATTGGCAATCTCACGGTAGTAGTTCTGCCTGTAGGTGTCGTGGGAAGGATGCACAATTTCAATGCCGTCAAGCCCGAAGGTGATGAGCTGTTTGAGCGTCTCATCGGAAACATTCTGGGCCGGATGAGCAAGGAAAGAGAGTCCTGACGCTTTATTGATAAGCGCAATGACATCTGCAGGATGTGTTTCTATGCTTTTCACATAGGCGGGACTGTGGGAACCGAGATATTTGCTGAAAGCTTCGCTAAAGCTTTTGACATAGCCTACATCCTGAAGCACAGCGGCAATATGTGGTCGTCCTACACTTCCGTTCTGAGCCTTGACGATAATCTGCTCAATGCCGATTTTTACACCCATTTTGGCAAGCTTGCTTACCATGCGTTCAGCCCTTTCGGTGCGCAGGTGACGGCAGTGGTCGAGATATTGTTTCAGCTCGGAGTGCTGATAATCGAAAAAATAACCAAGGATATGAATATCATAGCCCCTGTAGGTCGAGCTCATTTCTACACCAGGAATAAGCTCAATGCCTTTAAGTAAGGCTAATGGCTTTGCTTTGTCAATACCTAAAACAGAATCATGGTCAGTAATACTTATGGCCTTCAGCCCTGAGTTTGCTGCTTTAACAACAATTTCCTCCGGCGTAAAGATCCCGTCTGAACATTTAGTATGTATATGTAAGTCTGCTTTTTCAAAGCCATTATGCCCTAAGCCTGTTAAGCTGTATGGCATGGCTGGTTTATTAATTAATGTTAGTCTACGTTGCCTATATATAAGAAAAAATCCATGACCGCTTCACACACAAAAGAGAATTATTTTTCTCACTTAAACGTTGCATGGGAAATAGCTGGAAAGTTAGGGGCGTTCGGTGGAATATTACTCTTGCTGAAGAATGTTCTTGAGGTCTGCAATAGCTTTCTTGAGCGCAAGGGCGCGGTGGCTAATGCTGTTTTTTTCCTCTCTGCTCATTTCAGCATAGGTTTTGGTGGTAGAGTCAACCAGAAAAACCGGATCATATCCAAAGCCTGAGGTTCCCTGTTGATCAAGGGTTATGCGGCCTGCAACAACACCTTCGGCGGTGTGTTCAAAATCAAATTGTTTATCTCCCTTATGAATAGATCCTTTCAGGGCGATTACTGTTCGGAATCGGGCGTTTCTATTGGTGATGCCTTTTAAGCAGAGCAGCAGATGGCGAACATTCTCTTCGTAGGTTGGAGCCTTGCCATCGGTCGTGGGGGCATATCGGGCAGAGTAAACGCCGGGTGCACCCTGCAGGGCATCAACTTCAAGACCAGTGTCGTCGGCAAGGGCAATCATGGAGGGAAACTGTTCAGAAAGCAGGCTGAAGATGGCTCTTGCCTTAAGGAGAGCGTTGCCTTCAAGCGTTTGTTCGGTCTCCTCGATTTCCGTATCGACACCGAGTTCTTTGAGTGTTGTGACCTTGAACAGGGGAGAGATATTTTCCAGCAGCGGGCGGAGCTCTTTAACCTTATCCCGATTGCTGGTGGCAAGGATGATGGTAATCGTTGTGTCGGCTTTTGATGGCATGGTTCTACTGAATGATTCTGAGCAGCTCCCTGATGGCCTCTTCAAGCCCAATAAGCACAGCCCGGGCAATAATGGCATGGCCGATGCTGACCTCCTCGATTTCTGCAATTTCCGTGAAAGGCTTGATGTTCAGGTAGTTGAGACCATGGCCGGCAACGACTTTCAGCCCGAGGTTTTTTGCATAGGTAGCTGCTTCACGGATTCTTTGCAGTTCAACGACCCTCTCCTCGTTGCTTGTTTTAAGTGCATAGGAACCAGTATGGAGTTCTATAAGATCGGCACCTGCTTTTTCGGCCAGGTCGATGGCTTTTTTGTCGGGCTCTATAAAGATGCTGCTCTCTATCCCGGAGCCTTTGAAGGGTTTCAGAAATTCAACCAGTGTGTTGTAGTGAACGGTAATGTTAAAACCGCCTTCGGTAGTGAGCTCCTCCCTTTTTTCAGGCACAAGGGTTATCAGCTCGGGTTTGGTCTGCAACGCTATATGCTGCATCTCCGGCGTCATGGCCATCTCAAGATCGAGCTTGGTGCTTACTGCCTGACGGAGTCGCTGAAGGTCGTTGTCTTTTATATGGCGGCGGTCTTCACGCAGGTGGCACACAATACCTGCAGCTCCGCTTTTTTCAGCAAGCAGGGCCGCAGCAACCGGGTCAGGCTCGAATTCATTACGGGCATTGCGCAGTGTTGCAATGTGATCAATATTAACAGCTAATCTCATGGGAGTAGACAATGGTCAATGGTGAATATTCTGATGTTTTGGAGGTTCAGGCAGCCTATTCTTTTTACATCTCTTAAGCGAAAGTAATGAAAAAATGAAAAGGATAAAACTTTCAGCACGCAGCGAATGTACAGGAGAGAATCTTTTACCTTGCTCAATGGTTTGTTTTGTAGGTGATTATGTCACACCGATGTTCCAGAAAAGCCTGTGAAATTCATTACTTTTGATTGATAAATCTTGCAGCAATAAAAACAAGCAGAAACCATGTTGTTACATACTCCGGCTTATGCCGCAAAGGCAGCAAAAGCGCTCATTGAACCTTATGAGATTGTTCGTCGTGAACCAGGACCCCATGATGTGTTGATCAATATTCTTTATTGCGGTATCTGTCATTCCGACATTCACCAAGTCCGCGATGAATGGGGTGGCTCCATTTTTCCTATGGTTCCCGGACATGAAATAGTAGGAACTGTGGTCAAGACGGGAGACCATGTCACCAAATGGAAGGTTGGAGATACGGTCGGTGTCGGCTGCTTCATCGACTCCTGCCGTGAATGCGATGCCTGCCGTGAGGGTGAGGAGCAGTTTTGCGAAGAGGGTATGAGCGCTACCTATAATAGTTATGAACGTGACGGCACAACACCGACCTATGGTGGATACTCAACCCGCATCACGGTGAATGAGGATTACGTGCTTCGCATCCCTTCTGGAATGCCGCTTGAAAGGGTAGCACCGCTGCTCTGTGCAGGCATAACCACCTACTCGCCATTGAAGCACTTTGGCGTTAAACCGGGAGATGAGGTAGCAATTCTTGGGCTGGGTGGTCTCGGTCATATGGGAGTGAAAATTGCAAAAGCGATGGGGGCTAGGGTGACTGTGCTGAGTCATTCGCCGAGCAAACGGGACGATGCCCTTGCGCTTGGGGCCGACGACTTTGTGGTAACCAGCCATAAGAACTCTTTCAGGGAGAACGAAAAGCGTTTTGACTTTATTCTTGATACGGTATCAGCCATGCACGATTACAACGCCTATCTTGGGCTCTTGAAACGCGACAGTACCATGGTGCTGGTCGGGATTCCGGAACCCATTCCCCTTTCCGCAGCTCCGCTGGTCATGCAGCGCCGCCATCTCTCTGGATCACTTATCGGCGGTATCCGCGAAACACAGGAGATGCTTGATTTTTGTGCAGAGCATGCTGTGTTGTCTGATGTCGAGGTGATCCCTGTTCAGCAAGTTAATGAAGCGTATGAGCGGGTGCTCAAGAGTGATGTGCACTACCGCTTTGTTATTGATATCGCCAGTCTCAGGGAGAAGCTTTGAAAGTCCGGCGTCCGGGGAGCAAGAACGTCAGAAAAGTGACCTGTTGTTGAATCATTAAATTGAGGACTGTATTATGTCAATACTTTTTACACCAACCACACTTGGCTCGATAGTTCTTCAGAACCGTTTGGTTATGGCACCGATGACGCGCAGTCGCGCACCAGGCAACATTCCCAATGCGCTTATGGTCGACTATTACGCACAACGCAGTACTGCTGGGCTCATCATTACTGAGGGTACCTCCTCCTCACCGAATGGGTTGGGCTATCCGCGCATACCAGGAATATTTTCAGCAGTCCAGGTCGAGGCATGGAAAGCCATTACCGAAGCAGTGCACAGAAATGGTGCAAAGATATTTATGCAGATCATGCATTGTGGGCGAATTGCTCATCCCCTGAACATGCCCGCAGGGGCTCGCATGATTGCCCCTTCAGCCGTCGCAGCTGCCGGAGAGATGTACACGGATGCCGAAGGCCTGAAACCCTTTCCTCAGCCAGAGGCCATGACCGAGGAGGATATCAGGGTTACCATTGCAGAGTATGCCCAGGCCGCCACCAATGCCGTGGCAGCGGGATTCGACGGTGTTGAGCTGCATGCTGCAAATGGCTATCTGCTTGAACAGTTCATCCGTCCGAATTCGAACCTGCGAAGTGACAGTTACGGCGGTTCAATAGAAAACCGTGCCCGTTTTGTGCTTGAAGTTGTTGATGCGGTGAATGGAGCTATCGGCAGCGAGAAGGTTGGTATACGGCTTTCCCCCTTCGGCGTTTTCAACGATATGCCAATCTACGACAACATGGAGGAGGAGTACACCTGGCTGGCGAAACAGCTCAATCTCTCAGTCCTTGCCTATATCCATCTCGTCGACCACTCGTCAATGGGAGCACCGCTTGTGCCCGACAGCATGAAGGCAACTTTCCGCGAGGTATTCAAGGGTGCATTGATTCTGTCCGGAGGTTACGATGCAGAACGGGCCGAAAGCGATCTGGCCAGTGGCAAATGTGACCTCATTGCCATTGGAAAAGCATTTATTGCCAATCCCGACCTTGTTGAACGATGGAAAACCGGAGCTGCTCTCAACCAACCCGACATGGATACCTTCTATTCCCCTGGACCAAAGGGATATACCGACTATCCAATATCAGATTGCTCCTTTTTTCTGTATTGAAAGTGTATTGTCAAGATACAGCCTTATTCAACAGGTACAATTTTAAAACGTATAGAAACCTTCAGTCGGCATGTAATAAAGAGGTGCAGATCAAGTACTCTTTGGCATCTATGGAAGAGTGGTATTGGGCAAAACCATCTGGATGACCAGTTTCATGCCACATGCGTCTGCATATCGGCGCAAGGTATTGAGTGATGGAGAGTGATCCTGTTTGCCCAGGCTGGCCTCAATGCGAGCAAGAACAGGCTGCGAAACTCCCATACGTGAAGCAACTTCAGCTTGGGTAAGGCCCGCCTGCCTACGGGCATGCAAAAGTGCCCGGAGAGCTGCAAACTCATCTTCAAGTGCATCGTAGGCTATTTTGAACTCAGGGTCGCTTGAGCTTTTATGAACAGCATAAGCTTTTGGGTCAAAGGCTACGGGATTATATTTGTTGCTGTCACTCATGGTGTAATCTCCTTAAGCCGTTTTCTGGCAAGTTTCAACTCTTTGATTGGTGTCGCCTGTGTCTTTTTTATGAATCCATGCAAAATGACAACCATCCGGTCAACCAGACAACAAAAAAAAGCTTGTCCAATTCCATCAGAACCTCTTGCACGAATCTCGAACAATCCATCACCAAATGGTCGGGTGTACGGTAACCCAAGATTGGGTCCCCAAGTCGAAAAAATATTCCACCATTCCAAAGATGGTTATCATCTATAGCAGTTTATCATGATCTCCATACCAATAAGGATGCTCCAGTTCGCCTGCCAGCAATTGCGAGGATGGAAAAACGGGTTGACCCGGATGGGCAAAATCTTATCAGTGTGTTACACACTCTGTATACCGGTGATCGTGATTTCACAAGGGATATTAATTCCGCCATGCAGGCTGCCTTTGGTGATGATTTTGAAGAGCTGGTTTTTCCGCCAGCATCGGATCAAAGAATACAAATGCGGATTCGCTGGAAATCACTGAAACGGGAGCAATCGGCGGCTGAACTATCGGATGGGACGCTCCGCTTTCTTTTTTTAATGACCGTACTGGCGAGTCCATCACCCGCTCCGGTTATTGCCATTGATGAGCCCGAGACCGGACGTCACCCCTCCATGCTTCCCCTTATTGCTGAATATGCGATAGATGCTTCGACAAGATCACAGGTTATTCTGACGACCCATTCGCCCAACTTTTTGAACGCTTTTGCCGGAACCATACCCACAACCACAGTGGCGAAATGGGAAAATGGGGAGACGCAACTGAAAACAATACAGGGGGATGAGCTAAACTATTGGCTCAAAGAGTACTCCCTTGGCTCTCTTTTCAAATCCGGTGAACTTGAGGAGATGGGATAAGATTTATTCTTTTTGTCGAGGGTTATACCGAAGACAAGGCCCTGCCCGCATTCTTGAAAAGGTGGCTTGATGCAAGATTAATGAAGCCTGTCGGGATTAGGGTTGTTCGTTTTGATGGGTGGCCTGAGTTAGTAAAAGATGTGGCCAAAAAGGCGAAGCTGCATTTGAATGGGCCATGTAAAGAGGATATCATTGCGGTCATTTCTTTGCTATCAGGCAAGATATAAAACCGGTAAGTTGGGGGAGCAGAGTCCCAGCTTCGCGCATTATCCTCATTGTCTGCCGATCTGGGGCTCAGCGTTCCCGGGAATAGGACCTTACTTCGTTCTGGTTTTCAGGAAAAGAAGACGCTCGTATTTATTTCCATGCAGAGAACTCCAGACTTTTCCTCTACTGTGATGGTTTGCCCATGAAGACGATAGCTCAGTTGGCTGTGCGGCATTGGATTGGAGAGGACATTGGAGTTAAGAACTGCATAATTCACTCCCCCTTGGTGTCGAGCGGATAAGGTGAGCAGACCTGGATGACCTTCCCTGTGTATTCTTGCACCGATGGAGTGAGTGAAGGTGTAATCGGTTTTATGAAGGCGATTTGGATAGTTGCTGGCGACAGGGCGAAAATCAAGCAATAGTGCATCGCATGCTACGGAAAAAAGTTTGCGCTCAATGGTGACCTCTTCCTGCTCAAAGCCGGCATCGCAAAGTAAACCCCGAAACCAGTGGTAAGCCGATTCATGGACAGATGTTTCGAGCGTATCGCTGCCATACCAGATTCCGAATGATCCGTCAGAAAATCGGCTTGTTTGCTGGTTGTTAAATGGCCAGTGTATTCCTTTGAACCACAGGGCATCTTCAAAGGGGCGATCTATTTCCGGGGTGTGCGACTGGTAAGGCCTCGGTCTGGCATCGGATTCCACCTGATGAGCCAGGAAGCACTCCTCTGTGCTGCTGGTCAAATCGTCGAACGGATTCTCTGATTCACTCAAGGAGACAATATTTCGTATCAACTCTTGATGAATATCGGCTACGGTGAGATGGGAGAATAACTGATCCATTGGGCGAAGCCTGGTTACATTCCGCGTGCACGGTCGAGATAGAAACGCACCATCAAAAGTCCGGCAAACCCCCACTCTTTGATGACTTCTACAGGGGTAAGGTTATCGAAGGCCTTGTTTCTTGTGGACATCCAGCGATACGCAAGATCCCGGTTTTTCGTAAACAGCATACGCAGATTCTTGTGAATTGCCAGCAGATGACCTACCCGTTCATACTGGTCGCGACTGGTTCCAATTGGTTCGCCCTTTCGATAACGCGTCAACGCTCCCCGGTTTGCAGGTGCAAGTCCCAAAAGTATGGCCTGATCTTCTGTTGTTAGTTTCCAGTGGTCGAAAAGCGTGATCACCATTTTGGCTAAAGCTCCTCGATCTTCCTGTGTGATGGTCTGACGCTCAAGAACAGTGCTCATTGCCCTCCTCTCTATTTTTTTAAATCAATAAAAAAGTATACACAATTGTTTTTATTCAAACAAAAAATGTATTAATAATACTATTCTTCTGGAGCAATCCACGATTTATGTTGAGGCACAGAAAGATGGTGGCTGATTGGTCATTTTGGTGTTTCAACTTTATGTATTTTTACTATGTTGGTTTTGAATGTGGTGCTATGAACTGGCATCTCTTTCAGATAGAGGTTTATTACTACGTAAATGCTGTAACGGCTTATAGAATTACAGGGTACCAATGAATAGCGTAAGTCTGAAAAAGCTTGAATTCGATAAAGTAGCCAACTACGCAGCGCAGTTCTGTTTGTCGGGTATGGGGCGCGACAGAGTTGTGGCAGCGGTGCCGGTGATGGAGCGGGATGTGCTGCTTGCTGAGTTGGAGAGGGTTCTTGAGTTAAAAAATCTGCTTGAGGGGGAGGCTCCGCTGCCTTTTTCCTATCTGCCCGATACCCGGCGACTTCTGAAAAAGGTGGAGGTTCTTGAGAGCTATCTTGAACCTGATGAGCTTCAGGATATTTATCATCTACTTTTTTCTTCGGTGCAGTTGAGGAAGTTCATGTTTCTCAACCGTGAGGTCTATCCTCTGCTCAATGATTTTACCATAAGAATCTGGCTTGAAAAAACCCTTCAGACAGCGATTCGAAGGATTATTGATGAACAGGGGAGGGTGAGGGATACGGCAAGCGATACCCTGCTGATGATTCGGCGTGAACTCAATAGCAGTCGTGAACTGATTCGCAGGAAAATGGAGAGGCTGGTGAGGCGCTGTCAGGAGAGCGGCTGGTTGATGGAGGATACGGTTGCTATCAAGAACGGGCGTCTGACGCTTGGCTTGCGGGTGGAGTATAAATACAAGATCGCAGGTTATATCCAGGATTATTCGGGGAGCGGGCAAACGGTTTTTATTGAGCCGGCTGAAACGCTTGAGATCAGTAATAGAATTCAGGATCTGGAGATCAGCGAGCGACGGGAGATTGAGCGCATTCTGAAGGAGATGTCGAATGAGATTCGGCTTGAGCTTGAGAATCTGAAGCACAATGAGTCTCTGCTTGGAGAGTTTGACGCACTCTATGCACGGGCACGGTTTGCTGTTGAAACCCGCTCGGTGCTTCCTAGCATTACTGAAGGGCAGTCGCTCCGCATTATCAAAGGGTTTCATCCCTGGCTGATGATCTCCCATCGTGATAAGGCAGTGATTCCACTCGACCTTGATCTGGATGAGGGTGACAGGGTGCTGGTAATTTCAGGGCCCAATGCGGGCGGGAAATCAGTGGCTATGAAGACAGCTGGTCTTCTCTGCTGTATGCTGGGGCATGGTTATCTCTTGCCTTGCAGCGAAAGCTCCCGGTTTCCTCTCTTCAGTGATATTTTTATTGAGATCGGTGATGATCAGTCAATCGAAAATGACCTCTCGACCTTCAGCTCGCATCTTGGTGAGATAAAAAAAATACTTGATTGTGCCGGAGGCAGGGATCTTGTTCTGATTGATGAGCTGTGTGCCGGTACAGATGTTGAAGAGGGTGGTGCTATTGCACGAATGGTGATTGAGGAGTTGCTCTCACGGGGGACAAAAACTATTGTTACCACTCATCTCGGGGAGTTGAAAGCATATGCCCATGATCGCGTTGGTGTTGTGAATGGGGCGATGGAGTTCAACCGTGTTGGTCTTGTGCCTACCTTCAGGTTTATCAAGGGGTTGCCGGGTAACAGTTTTGCTTTTGCCATGATGCAGAGGATGGGTTTTCCAGCTTCAATGGTTGATCGCGCATCGTCATTCATGCAGGGTGAACGACTTGGACTTGATCGCATGCTTGATGATCTGAGCGGTTTGCTCGAAGAGAATCGTCTGTTGAAGTTGCGGCTTCGTGAGGATACAACTGAACTGGAGGAGAGGGAGTTCTCTTTGCGTGCGGGCGAGGCCGGGCTCGAGCAGAAACGCCGGGAGCTTAAACTGAGCGCTTCACGAGAGCTGCAGAAAGAGGTTGAATTTGCCCGGAAAGAGATCAAGGATATTCTCTCTGTGGTGAAAGGTGCTCCTGCTGATGAAAAAAAGGTGCAGGATGCCAGAAAAAAACTTGCCTTGAAAAAAGAGGAGGCCGAGAAAAGGGAGTCCACTCTTCTTTCTGAAGCTGATGCAGCGATTCAGGTTGATCGTACCATTCGTGAGGGCGATCTTGTCAGAATTCTTGATTCCAGCACTTCAGGTGAGGTTGAGAGCCTCAATGGAGAGAGTGTGGTTGTGCAATGCGGTAATTTCAGGTTGACCACTTCGCTGAAAAACCTTGAGAAGACATCGAAAACTCAGGTTAAAAAAAGTCTTAAAAAGCCTGAATCCCCGAAGCTGAAAGCTTCCTGGTCGGCTGTTACCGGAGAGGTGGAGTCCACAAGAGTTGATCTGCGTGGTTTGAGCGGGGATGAGGCAATCATGAAAATTGAACGTTTTATTGATACCATGAGGCTGCATAGAATTTATTCGGTAACGATTGTTCATGGCAAAGGAACCGGTTCTCTACGGCAAAGAACAGCTGAGTTTTTGCAGCAGCACCGCTATGTGAAGAGTTTTCGGCTTGGTGAGTGGGGGGAAGGCGGAGCCGGAGTAACGGTTGTGGAACTTGAGTGATTATTATTATTTTGTATTTTATGCCCAAGAGAGCCTGCCATTCCCATGGTGATTTTTTCGGCCTATAACTATAAATCCTGCGGGGATTGAAAGAACAGAACGAAACATATCTGACTATACCCAATCAGCTGACGGCCTTGCGTATTTTGCTTGTGCCGGTATTTGTCGTGCTGCTTCTGCAGGTTGATCCCTACCTGAAGCTGCTTGGTGTCTTTGTTTTTGTTGTAGCATCGCTTACCGATCTTTATGACGGCTATCATGCACGAAAATATGGTGTTACAACCAGGCTTGGCGCTTTTCTCGATCCTCTTGCTGATAAACTGCTCATTACCGCAGCTTTTCTGCTCTATGTCGGGATGGGTTTTCTTACTCTATGGATGGTGGTGCTTGTTGTTGTGAGAGATGTGGTTGTAACCGCGCTGAGGGTCTATGCCGAATTCAAAAACAGACCGGTTGTGACCAGTATGGAGGCGAAGTACAAAACCCTGGTGCAGAATATCTTTGTCTATCTGATAATGGCGCTGATTTTAATGAAAGAGGCAGCTTTTTCAGGTGCTAATGTTGCAGTCATGACCAACCGGTTTCTTTTTTCCGGATATCTGAACTATATCATGCTCGCTGTTACGGTTTTTACGGTGTATACCGGTATATCCTATATGGTCAGCAACTGGCGGATCTATATGCAGAAGCCTCTTGAGGGGCAGTGATGGATCGGAAGCTTCTTGCCGCAAAAACTTTCTCTACCTGTTTTGGCATAGGTTATTTTCCGGTTGCACCCGGTACGGTAACGAGCATTGTGGCTCTGCTCGCCTATGTTTTTGTTCCAGCCCTCCACTATCTGCCGCTTCTGCTCTCTCTGGTTCTGCTCTCTGTTCCTCTCGGTATATGGTCTGGCGGGCTGATGGAGGAGCACTACGGGAGTGACCCTTCTGTTGTCACGATTGATGAACTTGCCGGCCAGTGGCTGGCGCTTGCCGCACTGCCAGAAGGATTGTTGCCCGTCATGCTTTCACTTGCCTTTTTCCGCTTTTTCGATATTGCAAAACCAGGCCCTGTCGATACTCTACAGCGTCTCCCCGGTGGTTGGGGTATAATGGCTGATGATCTGCTTGCCGGGCTTTTTGCAAATCTTTCCGTTCGCGGTGTGCTTGCGTTGCTCACCTATTTTCATCTTTCAGCTTCGTTGTAGAAGAGCCTGATTTTTTCTGTCATTGAGGGTGTATCGAAACCTATCTCCCTGTACAGGTTATTCATATCTCCATGAGTTACGAAGGCGTCGGGCAGGGCGACTTTTAACACAGGACGGTAAATTCTTTTTGTGTTGAAATGGTCGATGACTGCGCTGCCAAGGCCACCAATCATGCTGTTTTCTTCAATCACAGCGAAATGGGTCGATCGTGCTGCCAGATCTTCAAGCAGCAGGGTGTCTAGCGGCTTGAGAAATCTCATGTTGACGACGGTGGCATTGATCCCTTTATCCTGCAGTGAGTTGGCAACCTCAAGGGCTTTTGCTGTCATGTTGCCGATGCTGAGAAGCGTGAGCTCGCTGCCCTCGCGCACAATCTGCGCTGTTCCTATAGGAATGGAGCTGAAGTTTTTTTGCAGGGAGATGCCTGTGCCGTTGCCTCTCGGATAACGGATGGCAACCGGGCCGGTCAGGTCGTAGAGTGCGGTGTAGAGCATGTCGCGCAGCTCCTGCTCGTTGGCAGGGGCCATGATGACCAGGCCTGGAACGGCATGCAGATAGGAGAGGTCGAAGGCGCCATGATGGGTCGGGCCGTCTTCGCCTACAAGTCCAGCACGGTCAATGGCAAAAACAACGTGCAGATTCTGCTGTGCTACATCGTGCAGAAGCTGATCATAAGCGCGTTGCAGAAAGGTTGAATAAATGGCGAAGACCGGTTTGAACCCCTGTATGGCAAGTCCTGCGGCAAAAGTGACAGCATGAGGCTCGGCAATACCGACGTCATAAAAACGTTTTGGCAGGGCTTTCTGGAAGAGGTCGAGTGATGTTCCACTTGGCATGGCGGCAGTAATGGCGGTAATCCGGGGATCTTTAAGGGCAAGTTCAACCAGGGCTTCGCCAAAGACCTCCTGATATTTTGGCGGGAGGGTGGTATCGGTTTTTTTAAACGATACCACGGTTGTTGTATCGAAGCCGCCGCTATGGGCGTGCCATTTGCTCTGGTCTTCTTCTGCCGGTTTGAACCCTTTTCCTTTTGTTGTGATTACATGGAGCAGTTTGGGGTGGGGAAGCTCCTGCATCTCCTTGAGAGCCTTGACCAGCTGCTCCATGTTGTGGCCATCAATCGGCCCGAAATATCTCAAACCAAGCGCCTCAAAAAATGCTCCAGGCGTCAATGCGGCTTTAAATCCCTCCTCGATTTTACGGACGGCATTTTTTGCCGTATCTCCGAGTTCATTGTTGAACAGTGATATTGATTTCCAGAGAAGTTTACGGGCCTTGTTGTAGGTTTTATTGAGGGTGATGTTGATGAGATGGGTTTTCAGACCACCGGTACTGGGTGAAATGGCCATCTGGTTGTCATTGAGGATGACAAGAACATCACTTTTAAGATCCCCGAGGTGGTTCATGGCTTCGAAGGCCATGCCTCCAGTCATGCTGCCGTCACCTATGACAGCGACAATCTTTTCGTTGCTGCCCGCAAGATCTCTTGCTGCAGCCATCCCGGCAGCAGCTGAAATTGAGGTGGAAGCGTGACCGGTTCCGAAAGCATCATGCGGACTTTCTGATACTTTTGGGAAGCCTGCCAGTCCACCATAGCGTCGGTTAGTTGGCATCTGTTCTTTTCTGCCGGTCAGGATTTTATGCACGTAGGCCTGATGACCGACATCCCAGATAATTTTATCGTGGGGAGTGCTGAAAACATGATGCAGCGCAACAGTCAACTCTACGACGCCAAGGGTTGAGGCAAAATGTCCACCATTTTCAGAGACAAGCTTGATGACCTCTTTGCGGCATTCATCTGCCAGAGTCTGAAGTTCTGGAAAAGTGAGTTTTTTAAGATCAGCTGGAGAGTGGATTCCAGACAGAAGGGTCATTTCCTGAGTAATAGGAATCGGCAGGGAGTTGCGCATATATTTTCGGGGAGTTCTGGGTTAGGCTCATACTTTGTATGATTAACCATGTTTATGGCTTCCCGGTTCCCTTCTGCCGTTTGTTTGGCGGGGTTAAATACCTGAAATCTGCAGGAGAATATTCCGTTCTTGGCGTGGCCCGTCAAGTTCAACAAAAAAAAGTGACTGCCATTGACCAAGCATCAGCTTCCCTTTTGCAAAGGGAATGGTTTCAGAGCTGTTCATGAGGAGGCCGAGCAGATGGGAGTGGGCATTGTGGCGGCCATCAATTGGATTGAGATTATGCTGGTAGTTGCCGTCTTTTGGTGCAAAGCGCTTGAGGAAGGTTTCCATATCCTCAATCAGGCGCTCCTCTTTTTCGTTGATATTAACGAAAGCCGTTGTATGCTGGCTGATGACCGTTACCTGGCCGGCATCAAGCGCTGATGAGGTGACCGCCTCGGATACTTCATCGGTGATATCAATGATTTCAATGGGTTTTGCGGTTTGCCGTGTTATGGTCTTTAGTATGTATTGCATTGGGATGAACTATCAATTGTTGCCTTATTTCAGAAGTGTTATGACTACTCCTTCGTGAGGATGGAGGCATAACCGGATTGTCCGGTCTTCAAAGTGAACATTCTTTCTTTTGTTATCGGCATCGGTGGTGAGAATGTTCAATTTTTCGATAGAAAGATGTTCAAGTGAAGGGTGCTGGAACTCTATGGCTATGCCTGTTGGGCAGAAATTGGCCAGCACAAAGGCATGCTCATTTTCTGTAAACCGGTGAAATCCAAAACAAAGGGTGCTGGTTGCAACATTCAGATCGAGCCGTTCAATCATGCCCTCCTGAAAAAGCTCTGTTTTCTGAAGAACGAAAAGCTTTTTGTAGAGATCAGCCAACTCATTGTCGTTTGTTTCTGGAGCTTGACGAACAAGCTGCACAGGAACTTTCTGCTGGAATCCCTCCATCTGGTCCTGATAGATAAGATGCATTCCGGGAGTAGTCAGCAGTACCAGAGCTCCAGCTTTGTTATTTGGACCGAGTGTTTCGGCAGCTCTTGGTTCGTCATGGTTTTCAAGAAACCGGCAAAGATGTGACTGGTAGTCCCACGCAGCTGCCAAGTGACCAGAGAGTCGTTCAACATTTGGAGGGGTACTGCAGATATAATCATAAAAGGGTTTGTCGTAGGTATAGTCAAATCCCTGTTGCTGGAGTTCCCACTCCCTGTCCCAGTAAGACTCGGCAAGAAAGATAATGTCGGGATGACGCTTCTTGACTGCTGTGATGGCATCGTGCCAGAACTCTTTTTTCATGGCACCACCGAGGTTGCTCCATGTGGAATTGAAAACGTCTTTCAGAATCAGCATGGCAACATCGCAGCGGACAGCGTCGCAGAGTGAGCTGATTTTGAACATGTTTTCAGTCATCATCCTGTGTGTTTCCGGTACTGCATAGTTGAGTTGCAGTGTGTCTGTCCAAGGAGCAAAGTAAGGATCTTTGCCGTATGCCAAATAGTTTCCCTTGATGTATTCAAAGCCGGATTCAGGGTTGTAAATCTGTTCCTCACTTGAGAGAGGAATAAAAAACTCAGGGTGTTCGGGGAGCCATACGTTGTCGAGTGCAAGGTGATTCGGTACAAAATCCAGCATGAGTTTTATACCATAGGAGTGGAGTTTTTTGCGGAAGAGAAGCAATTCCCCTTCTCCACCTAATTCTTCATTGACGGTGTATGAGGGAATGGAATATGGTGATGATACGATATCGTCGAGGTGAACATCTGGAATGTGATCAAGGATTGAGCCTCTCAGGCCCGAATGAGATTTAGCAATTGCTTTGCTGTACTTGCTTGGTTTCCACACACCCATCAGCCATACTATGTTAAAACCGTGGGTTGAAAAGAAGGTGAACTCCTCTTCCGGAATTTTACCGAGCGTTATGGGCCGGTCGTAGGTTTTGGATAATTTTTTTAGCCAGATTCTGGTATTGATTTCAAAAACGAGAGGAAACATTACAGAAATAGTTTTTATGGTAATGTCAAATTTTGGCAAATATAACAACTCTTCAACTTGAAAATAACAGGTTATGCAAAATAAACACAAAAACTAAGCTCCAGGTTTGGGCCCTGCGCTCCCTGAATTTGCAAAAGGGGTAAAGTTATACGAAATTCAACTGGGTATTTTGGCGCTGTTTAAGGATGACGGGATCTTGGAGGGAGCGCTCTAACTGTAAACAGGTGTTCAGAAGTTTTGACCGATTTTTTAAATGATCTCAATGAAGTACAGCGCAATGCCGTAATCGCAACCACAGGACCTGTTATGGTACTTGCGGGTGCCGGTTCCGGCAAGACAAGGGTGATTACCTATCGCATTGCATATCTTATCAGAAACGAGGGCGTCGATCCCCAAAATATTCTTGCCCTGACCTTTACCAACAAGGCAGCGGGCGAGATGCGGCACAGGGTTGATACCCTGTTGCATCAGGGAAGTTCCCGCGGATTGTGGATTGGTACCTTTCATTCGGTTTTTGCGCGTCTTCTCCGCAACTATATAGACCTGATTGGCTACGACCGGAATTTTTCGATTTTTGATTCTGATGACAGTAAAAGCCTGATCCGTCAGTCAATGACTGAACTGAATATCTCTGTAGATGCAGTTCCTCTCAATACGGTTCAGGGACTGATCAGCAGAGCTAAAAACAGCTTTATTCTGCCTGCGGAGTTTCATCGAAATGCTGCGGACTATAATCAGCAGAAGGCTTCACAAATCTACGAACTCTATGCGAGGAAGCTGAAGGAGAACAATGCGCTTGATTTTGACGATCTGCTTATCAAACCGCTTGAACTTTTCAGTGTGCGTCCCGAAATACTTTCGGAGCTGCAGGACTCTTTCCGTTATATCATGATTGACGAGTATCAGGATACCAACCGGGCACAATACCTTGTGGCTAAAATGCTCGGGGCCAGGCACCGCAATATCTTTGTTGTTGGTGACGATGCACAGTCGATCTACTCCTGGCGCGGTGCAGATATTTCAAATATCCTGAATTTTCAGGATGACTATCATGATGCCCTGACCTTTAAGCTTGTAGAGAATTATCGCAGTACAGGAACTATCCTCAAGGCAGCAAACAGTGTGATCAGCCGGAACCAGCGGCAGATTAAAAAGGAGTTGATTTCACATAGGAACGAGGGAGAGCCTTTGACGCTTATTGAGGCATACAATGAGCGGAATGAGGCTGAAAAAATTGGAGAGCATATACGCCGGATGCGCTTGAAGCAGGAGTATGAGTATCGAAGCTTTGCTATTTTTTATCGTACCAATGCCCAGTCGAGAGTGCTTGAGGATGTTATGCGACAGAGCAAAATTCCCTACAAGATTTTTGGAAGCGTTTCGTTCTACAAGCGTAAAGAGATCAAGGATGCCGTTGCCTACCTTCGTTTTATTCTCAATGAACGTGACGGCGAATCGCTGTTGAGGATTATAAATTTCCCCCCCAGAAAAATCGGGGATGTCAGCATCGGTAAGCTTAAGGAGTTTGCTGAAGAGAAGGGAGCGAGCTTGTACGAGGCTATTCAACGGGCTGATGAGGGTGGCTTTCAGGCGCGTCTGGTCAATGCTCTCACTTCATTCTGCACTGTTATAGAGGCGCTTAAGGAGTTGGCACAGAACGGAACTGTCTATGAAGTCCTGAATGAGTTGTTCAGTTTAACCTCTATTCCTTTGCTGCTTCAGGCGGAAAACACTCCTGAGTCGTTGGCGCGCCATGAAAACCTTCAGGAACTTCTCTCGATGGCCAGAGATTTTTCTGACCATAATCCTGATAATGGTACGCTTGGGGATTTTCTGGAGAATATCTCGCTTGCTTCCGACTATGAAGAGACGCAGGATTCTGATAATTATGTCTCATTGATGACGGTTCATGCTGCCAAAGGGCTTGAGTTTCCGGTAGTCTTTGTAACTGGCCTTGAGGAGAGGCTTTTTCCCCTGCACTGCTATGAGCCCGAAGAGCTTGAGGAGGAACGAAGGCTTTTTTATGTTGCGGTGACAAGAGCGCAGGAGAAGATATTTCTTTCATGGGCGCAGAGCCGCTACCAGTATGGACAGCCGCACTACTGTTTAAAATCGATGTTTATTGGTGAGATTGATGCGACAATAGTAGAGACAGAGAGCGGGGTTTTACTTTCCGATCGTCCAGAGAAGGCAAAACAGGTTGGGGGGTTATCATCCTCATCAAGGGGGTATCAGCCGAAAACGGTAACTCCATCATCTGCTCCTGCCGCATCAGCAGATCAGTCGAAGCCTTCCAAGCCTGGACTTCGTGCAGGGACGATGGTGCATCATGCTCTTTTTGGTCCGGGAACTGTGCTTGATGTTCAGGGAAGCGGCTCAAAGCAGAAAGTCAGGATAACATTTCGAAATATGGGCGAGAAGACGCTGATGGTGCAGTATGCCAATCTTAAGATTCAGTCGTAACATTTTATGAAGATTCTTTTTGGTGTTCAGGGAACAGGAAATGGCCATATCAGTCGCAGCCGGGAACTTGTTCGAAAGCTCAAGGAGGATGGGCATGACGTGGATGTGATCATCAGTGGCAGAAAAGAAGAGGAGTTGAAGGAGATAGAGATATTTGCTCCTTACAGGGTGATGAAAGGCATGACTCTTGTAACCTATAAGGGGAAGCTGAACTATATCGATACGATGTTTCAACTTGATCCGCTAAGACTGATGTCGGATATTGTCATGCTCGATACCGCAGGAACAGAGCTGATTATTACTGATTTTGATCCTATTACATCGACGGTGGCCAAAATAAGAAATATTCCGTCTATGGGGTTCGGCCATCAGTATGCGTTCCGGTATGATGTTCCCCTGGCCAGAGGAAATATTTTTGAAAAATATACCCTGTTGAATTTTGCTTCTGCCCGTTATAATGCCGGGCTTCACTGGAGCCATTTCAATCAGCCTGTTTTTCCTCCGGTTATCCCCTCTTCGCTCTATGCCGAAAATCATAAAGCTCTTGTCAAGGAGAAGATTTTGGTTTATCTGCCTTTTGAAGAGGTGGATGATATTACCCGGTTTTTGACCTCTTTTGACGGATACAATTTTTTTATTTATGGCAAGGTGACAAATAGCCGTGATGAGGGGCATCTTCATTTCAGGTGCTATTCGCGCGAGGGATTTCTCAATGATCTTCTGGATTGCAGTGGAGTAGTCTGTAATGCGGGATTTGAGCTTCCGGGAGAGGCGCTTCATCTTGGAAAAAAACTTCTGCTCAGGCCTCTTGATGGCCAGATTGAGCAGGAATCCAATGCTCTTGCGATGGAAGAGCTCGGCTACGGCATGGCAACCCACACTCTTGATGTTACGGTGCTTGCCGACTGGCTGCAGAAGCCTTGCCGTGAGCCGTTGCGTTATGCAAAAACGGTGGATTATATTGCAGAGTGGATAGGAAGTGGTCGGTGGGATGATCTGCGAAAATACACAGAGGCGGCATGGGGGGAAAGTTTTAACACTAAGTATCATGCATTTCAGAGATCTTGTAACGAAGTGCCGGAGTTGCCGGAGATTTGAGAGCGGGGTTCCGGTTACTGAAGAAACCCTGCGGGAGCTTGTTGAGCTTGCCTGCTATGTTCCTTCGGCAAAAAATCTTCAACCGTTGAAATTCGTGGCGGTTTCTGACTCTGCGGCAGTAGCATCTCTCTTTCCATTGCTCTCCTGGGCGGGCTATCTTGCTGATTGGCCCGGTCCAGCTGAAGGGGAACGACCCCAGGCTTATATCGTCATGCTCGGTGATCTTCATATAAGCTGTGAATTTGGATGCGATAGTGGTATTGCTGCACAGACCATTCTTCTTGGTGCAACGGCTTCAGGACTGGGCGGATGCATAGTAGCATCTCTTGATCGAGAAAAAATAAGGGGGTTGCTGAAGATTCCTGATCGTTTTTCAATTCTTATGGTTATTGCTCTCGGAAAACCTTCAGAGACGGTTGTTATTGACCAGATGTCGGATCATGATTCAGTTCGATATTTCAGGGATGCTCATGGTATTCACCATGTTCCAAAAAGGATGCTTGAGGAGACTCTTTTGAAGTTTTTTTAACCACAGTAGTTTGGTTTTCATAAGTGATGATCCGAATTGACGAACTGCTCCGGGCTTATCGACAGGGCTTTTTTCCGATGTCTGACCCGAAGGATGAGAAAGTCTACTGGTGTCAGCCCTATAAAAGGGCTATTGTAGATCTGGATTCCTACAAGCCTTCCCGTGATGTGCTTCGTCTGAAAAGAAAAAAAGAGTTCAGGGTTACTGTGGACGAGGAGTTTGAGGGAGTGATAAGAGGGTGTGCGGCTCCACGAAACAGTGATCATGAAACCTGGATATCCGGGGAGATTATGGATGCCTATGTCAAGCTTTACCAGCTCGGTCTGGCCCATAGTGTTGAAAGCTGGTATGGTGGTGAACTTGCAGGAGGACTCTATGGGATCGCCATGGGTGGAGTCTTTTTTGGAGAGTCAATGTTTTTCCGCCGTTCTTATGCATCACAGATAGCTTTTGATTACCTGGTTCTTCATTTGATAAAACGAGGCTACCTGCTGCTCGATGCCCAGATTATGAACCCTCATCTCCGCAAACTCGGTGCCGTTGAAATCGATCATGAGGAGTATATGGTGCTTCTTGCTCATGCACTCCAGGAAAAGATTGTTTTTCTCTAAGCAGGTGAAAAATGGTACTTTGATAAATTATAGTTTTTTCCTTTCGAAGAGGGGATGCCTTTTGGGATTATTGACCTTTAACAGAGGAGTTTTTTATGTTGTCGAGGGACTTAACTGAAAACCAGTCGCAGACCAGAGTTATCATTTATTCGGGAAAAGGTGGTACAGGAAAAACCACCATATCATCGTCAACGGCGGTTTCGTTGGCCAGGCAGAACAAGAAAGTGCTGATCATGTCTTCCGATCCAGCCCACTCTCTTTCTGACGTTTTTAATACCCGGATAAGCCGCAATGATCCACAGAAGATCGAACATAATCTTTACGGGCTCGAAGTTGATACGGTGTATGAGCTGAAAAAAAACATGTCCGGGTTTCAGAAGTTTGTTTCTACCTCTTATAAAAATAAGGGTATTGACAGTGGTATGGCTACCGAGCTGACTACTCAGCCTGGTCTTGATGAAATATTTGCCTTAAGCCGCCTGCTTGATGAGGCGCAGTCGGGTAAATGGGATGCTGTTGTGCTCGATACCTCTCCAACAGGTAATACTCTTCGCCTTCTTGCTTATCCAGAGATCATTATAGGCGGGAATATGGGCAAGCAGTTTTTCAAGCTTTATAAAAGCATGTCTTCGCTGGCTCGTCCGTTGAGCGGAAAATCCATTCCTGATGATGATTTTTTTAATGAGGTCAATGTGCTCCTCAAGCAGATGGAGGATATCAACAAGTTTATTCTCAGCCCCGAGGTGACCTTCCGGCTGGTACTGAACCCTGAAAAGCTCTCCATTCTTGAAACAAAACGAGCCTACACCTTTGTACATCTTTACGGAATTAATGTTGATGGTATTGTCATCAACAAAATTCTGCCTACCTCCAAAACTGTTGGTGAATATTTTGAATTCTGGGCCGATCTGCACAGCAAATATCTGATGGAGATTGATAACTCTTTTTATCCAACCCCGGTTTTCCGTTGTCAACTTCAGAGAACAGAGCCGATAGGTACGGATGCGCTGCACGAAATCAGTAAACTGGTCTTTGGTGAGCAGACGCCTGACAAGATTTTTTATTCCGGAAAGAATTTCTGGATTGAAAGTAAAAAAAATGCGGTAACGGAAGATCACCGGGAAGTTCTATGTATCAAAGTACCTTTTCTCAAGGATGCCGAAGAGGTCGTGGTTAATCGCATGGGTACTGATATCGTGGTTACGGTGGACAGGGCCCAGCGGATTATTACTCTTCCAAGGGCGCTGTACAGCCTTGAAATGGAAGAGTACATAAGGGAGGATAATCTTTTGAGGGTGGTCTTCAGGGAGATACCTGTTGAAAAGGAGGATGCAGAGTTGAGTGTGAATAAAAATATGCTCGACAAACTTCGATCAATGAGACGATTGAAGATATAGTATGCACCTTGCCGTGGTCGTATGGATAAAAATTCAGGGGAAACAGTTTAAGTTTTCAAGGGAATCTTGTATCTTAAATGTTTAAAATGTAGAGTTAACGGGGATTTACCCCAGCCTTTGTTAAAGAATCAGCTTATATCATGTCCGAGAAAACGCACTATGGTTTGTTGAAAGGGAAGAAGGGAGTTGTTTTCGGCCCGCTTGATGAGAGCAGTATTGGGTGGCAGATAGCCTTACATGCTTACAGGGAAGGCGCTCAAATCGCCATTTCTAATGTTGCAGCCGCGTTGCGTTTCGGTAATATCGAAGAACTTTCGGCATTATGTGGTAACGCTCCAATGATTGTTTGTGATGCATCAAAAAATGAAGACGTCGATAACTGTTTCAAAGAGCTTAAGGAAAAGTTAGGCCCTGTCGATTTTATTGTCCATTCCATCGGAATGTCACAGAACATTCGCAAGCAGCTGCCCTATGAAGATCTCAATTACGAGTGGTTCATGAAAACCCTCGATGTTTCAGGATTGTCGCTGCACAGGCTGGTCTCTTATGCGTTGAAGAACGAGGCGATCAATGATGGCGGAAGCATTCTTGCCCTGTCATATATTGCATCACAGAGAAATTACTGGACATACTCTGATATGGGTGATGCAAAGTCTCTGCTTGAGTCCATTGTACGCAGTTATGGGCCAAGGCTTGCCAGGCATCGTGTTCGTATCAATACCATATCACAAAGTCCCACCTTTACCAAGGCAGGAAGTGGTATTCCTGGTTTTGAGAAAATGTATGAATACAGTGATCTCATGTCTCCTCTTGGCAATGCTTCTGCCGAGGAGTGTGCTGAATATACTATGACTATCCTCAGTGACCTTTCACGAAAAGTGACCATGCAGAACCTTTTCCATGATGGCGGGTATAGTTCAATGGGGGCTACAATTCCCATGATCAAGCTTGCTCATGAGGTGCTCAACGACGCGGATCTTGCAGACAGGGTCGGGCTGAATGATTAAATTCCCACTCTGGTGAGTTGCCGGGGATTCAGATTGTAGCTGGTTTCCCGTTTTTTTACAGCCGCAGGAATTTACACTACGAAACTAAGAAAGCCTGTTGCTATTGTTCAGTGCAGGCTTATCATCATAGTATAGTTGATATCGTCTTCATCGGGTTCTGCCCTGGTGAAGTTCGATTTTCTTGAGAGCCTCTTCTTGGAGTATCGTTATCAATTAATTTTATAAAATACTTAAAAAGACAACCGAGATGGCAAAAACCGCAATAATCATTTATACCAAAATTGATGAGGCTCCTGCTCTGGCAACCTACTCCCTTCTTCCCATCCTGAAGACTTTCTCAAAAGGTACCGGTGTTGACTTTGAACCCAAAGACATCTCTCTTGCAGGAAGAATCATTGCAAATTTTCCTGAACATCTTACACCAAGTCAGAAAATACCTGACTATCTGGCAGAATTAGGCGACCTCGCCTTGACACCCGAAGCCAATATCATCAAGCTGCCGAATATCAGTGCATCCATTCCTCAGCTGAAAGCTGCTGTCAAGGAGTTGCAGGATCAGGGATTCCAGATTCCCGACTATCCTGAGGCACCCGTCAATGATGCAGAAAAAGAGATTCAGACAAGGTTTGCCAAGGTTCTCGGAAGTGCGGTAAACCCGGTATTGCGCGAGGGAAATTCCGACAGAAGGGCACCGCTTTCGGTAAAACAGTTTGCACAGAAGCATCCCCATAAAATGGGGGCATGGAGTAGCGATTCAAAGTCACATGTAGCCTCCATGAGCGCCGGTGATTTCTATGGGAGTGAAAAATCGGTGACGCTTGACTCTGCGACAACAGTAAAAATTGAATTTGTTGGTGATGATGGAAAGAGTGTTGTCCTGAAAGAAAAAACTCCGCTTCTTCCGGGTGAGATTATTGATGCTTCGGTGATGAGTGTCCGTGCTCTGCGTAAGTTTTATGAAGAGCAGATTGCAGAGGCAAAAGAGAGTGGTGTGCTTCTCTCTCTGCACCTGAAAGCAACCATGATGAAGGTTTCAGATCCTGTCATGTTCGGTCATGCCGTTACCGTCTACTACAAAGATGTTTTTGAAAAACATGCTTCGGTTATCAAAGAGCTTGGGGTCAATGTCAATAATGGCCTGGGTGATCTCTATGCAAAAATCCAGAAGCTTCCTGATGCCCAGAGAGCAGAAATAGAAGCGGACATCATGGCTGTGTATAACAGCCGTCCAGCACTGGCGATGGTGGATTCAGACAAGGGCATTACCAACCTTCATGTACCCAATGACATTATTGTCGATGCATCCATGCCTGTTGTCGTTCGCGATTCTGGCAAGATGTGGGGCGCTGACGGCAAGCTTCACGACACCAAAGCGATGATACCTGACCGCTGTTATGCAACCATGTATCAGGCAATCATCGAAGATTGCAAAGAGCATGGCGCATTTAATCCAGCCACCATCGGCAGTGTGCCCAATGTCGGGCTTATGGCTCAGCAGGCCGAAGAGTACGGCTCCCATAACAAGACCTTTATTGCAGGCGGAAACGGCATAATCCGGGTTGTTGACGAGGCTGGCCAGACTTTGCTTGAAGAGAAGGTGGAAGAGGGTGATATTTTCAGGATGTGCCAGGCAAAGGATGCGCCAATCCGTGACTGGGTCAAGCTTGCCGTCAAAAGGGCAAAAATAACCGGCGCACCTGCTGTTTTCTGGCTCGACAGCAAGAGGGCGCACGATGCAGAGATTATAAAAAAAGTTACCAGCTATCTCAAGGATCACGATACAGCAGGACTCGATATCCGCATCCTGACGCCGGTTGAGGCAATTCGCTTTTCTCTGGAAAGGATCAGAGCAGGAAAGGATACCATCTCTGTTACTGGAAACGTTTTGCGGGACTATCTGACCGATCTCTTTCCGATTATTGAATTGGGTACCAGTGCCAAGATGCTTTCTGTCGTGCCTCTTATGAACGGTGGGGGTTTGTTTGAGACCGGTGCTGGTGGTTCAGCTCCAAAACATGTTCAGCAGTTTCAGAAAGAGGGCTATCTGAGATGGGACTCTCTTGGAGAATTTTCAGCGATTGCGGCTTCACTCGACCATGTTGCCCAGACGTTCAGTAACGACAAAGCCAGGATTTTAGCTGAAACGCTCGATCAGGCAATCGGCAAGTTTCTCGATAACGATAAATCACCAGCCCGCAAAGTCGGCCAGATTGACAACAGGGGAAGCCACTTCTACCTCGCGCTCTACTGGGCTCAGGCATTGGCTCAGCAGACCGGTGACAATGAGCTTCAGGCACGTTTTGCCCTTCTTGCAAAGCAGCTTGGCGACAATGAGGCAACAATCAATGAAGAGCTTATCGGGGCTCAGGGCAAACCAGTTGACATGGGCGGCTACTATCACGTCAACGAAGAGCTGACAACCAAAGCCATGCGTCCAAGTGCCACACTCAATGCCATTATAGACGCATTCTGACAATATTACAATTTACCCTAAACAGCAAAAGCCCGGATTTCCGGGCTTTTGCTGTTTAGGGTAAATTGTATAGGATTTCAAGGTTCTTCTGCCCATGCATAAAGAAATGCACCATGGTTGAGCTTTTGCTCTACTTCATCAATATCCCCAGGTGATACCACAAAACATCCATTGCTTCTGCCGATCATCGGGCTGTTGAGTGTCATCAGATTTATCAGGATGTAGTTAAGCGAGACATAATCAGCCGAATGCAGGACAATGTCGCGACTGAATGCGTTGCTGTTCAATAACGGATCAAGACCTTCAAGCCGGATACCTTTTCCATGATCGCCACTGTAGGTTTCCAGAATTTTGTAAAGTCCAAGGCTGCTCATGCCGGACTCAGGGCTGTTTGAAAATCGCCTTGCGTAGAGATCACCTGAATTTTTTCCATGTGCAACAAAGAAAAATGAGAGATCCCCGCTCTTCAGATCAATGACAACCATGCGCTTCAGGTAAGAGGGTTTCGAGTAGTCCACCACAGCAAGAAAGCTGGGCTTCTCTTCGTGATGTCGCCTTCGATATGATTCCATTGAGGCAAATGCTGCCTTGAAAGCCTGCCCCGAAACTTTTTCCTGCAGTATAAAAACCCCCGAAACGAGGGCAAGCACGATTGCCACAAGGGTTAATCCTCCTATTATCCCTTTTTTCATAAGGATTGTTGCAGAAATGTTCCTTTCTGGTACTCCTTGAATGCCCGTTCGAGTTCTGCCTCTGTATTCATAACGATGGGGCCGTGCCAGGCGACTGGCTCGTTGAGTGGTTTGCCGGAGATCAGAAGAAAGCGAACGGAACTCTCTTCAGTTGTGACAGTCACGCTGTTGCCGTCACCGAAGAGAATGAGGGTTTCATTGGTGAAGGGTTTATCCTGATGGCAGAATACTCCTTCTCCTGCGATGATGTAGGCAAAAGCGGTGTATCCTTTGTTGAGCTCATGGGTATAGGAAGTCCTTGGTGGTACCGTAATATCGAGATATTGTGGGTCGATGGCAATCTCGTTGACCGGCCCTTTTGTTTGTCCGATACAACCGCAGATGATGTGGATCTCAACCCCGTTGTCAAGTTGTAGTTTTGGGATTTGATCAGGAGTAATGTTTCTGTAACGTGGAGGATTCATTTTCTGTGAAGCTGGCAGATTTGCCCAGAGCTGGAATCCTCCCATCACTCCATGCCGGTTGCCAGAGGGCATTTCCTGGTGAATAATCCCGCTGCCGGCGGTCATCCATTGAACTGCTCCAGCGGTAATCACCCCACGGTTTCCCATGCTGTCCCCATGCTCAACAATACCATCAAGCATATAGGTGATCGTCTCAATGCCGCGGTGCGGATGCCAAGGGAATCCTTTGATGTACTCTTGAGGGTTCCCTGACCGAAAATCGTCGAGGAGCAGAAAGGGGTCGAACAGTGGAAGCTGGCTGAAGCCAAAAGCACGTTTCAGATAGACACCCGCACCTTCAATGGTTGGTGTGCTTTTAAAAACTTTGAGAATCTTTCTTGAAGTCATTATGACTGCTTTAAGCTAATTAGAGTAATTTTTATTTTTCAACAGTTTGGAACACACTACCTCGGGATGCTGTAACACTCTTGAATGCCGTTTTTTGATAGCAGCAGCTGCCATAATTGGTTGGTTCTCGACCTGAACCCGCCGGTACAGCTAAGCAGGTAGTATCGCCACATGCGTTGAAACTCTTTACTGTATCGGGTTTCCAGCTCCGGCCACTTTTTCTCGATGTTCTCATACCACGCCATGAGTGTCCTGGCGTAATCGTCATGGGTGAAGACATGCCAGTCCTCAAGCGTAAACAGCCCTTCATAGCTTGTGGCGATCTGGCTGGCTGAAGGCACATTTGCATTCGGAAAGATGTATTTGTTGGCCCACGGTTCAACGCTGGTGCTTGAACTGTTTCCTCCAATGGTGTGCAGCAAAGTCAAGCCCTCCTTTTTCAGGCATTGATGAACAATCTTGAAATAGTTGCGATAATTCTTGTATCCAACGTGCTCAAACATACCGATTGAGTAGATCCTGTCGTAGGAATCCTGCATCTTGCGGTAATCGATAACTTCGATGGTAACTGGCAGGCCGGCACAATAGTCGCGAGCAATGGCAGCCTGTTCTACGGAGACCGTTATTCCATGAACCGACACTCCATAGTGTTCAGCCGCAAAGCGGGCAGCACCACCCCATCCGCAACCAATGTCAAGCACTCTCATTCCGGGTTTAAGCTGCAACTTCTGAAAAATCAGGTGGAGCTTCTTGTCCTGCGCTTCCTCAAGAGTTGCAGCCTCTTTCCAGTAGGCACAACTGTAGAGCATCCGCTTGTCAAGCATGGCTTTAAAGAGGTCATTGCCGATATCGTAATGCTTTTCTGCCACCTTGAAGGCTCTTGAAGGACGCTGCATATTGTAGAGCTTGCTCAGCAGCTTTCCAAGAAGCATGACCGGCGGGGAAACTTTATCCTCAGCCCTGGAGCTGATAATTCGATAAAAAAACTCTTCAAGCCGCTCACAATCCCACCACCCCTCCATGTATGCCTCACCCAGGCCAAGATTCCCCTGAGTCATAGCCCGACGGTAGAGTTCCGGCCTATGGACATGAATGTCCCACTCTCTGTTGCCCCCTACCTTAATATCGGCATCATCAAAGATGCGCTCAACCTGTGTTTTGTAAAAGCCGTTCAACATGCTGCGATGATTTTGTTTCAACCACTGTTATATTACTAATATATGGATTTTTCAATCTCAAAAAGTATTTCCAATGGCAACTAATTCACTATGCCATGTCATTGAACGCAGTTTTGAAGAACCAGAATATTCATCCTTCAAAACCATTTTCTTTATTTATCTTTAATAACTCGGAATTTCCGAAAAGAAAGGAATGAATCTATAAGATATTAAATAGTATAAAGTTAAGGGAAAGGTATGGCACAAAAGACTGTTAAGGTCATGTTTATTGGTGATGTTGTTGGTACTCCGGGCTTGCAGATGGTGGGCAAGATGCTGAAAAGTTTTATCAGCAAGTACCATGTTGATTTTGTGATCTGTAACGGCGAGAATGCCCATCATGGGAAGGGGATGAGTCTTGAAGCACTTAATCAGCTGCTTGAAGCTGGTGTTAATGTTGTGACCGGAGGAAACCATACCTGGAGCAATTTCAATTTCTTTGATACACTGAAGACGCATAGTCAGGTATTGCGACCGCTGAACTATCCTAAAGGCACCTATGGAAAAGGCTACGGGATATACAAGCTTCCGGGAGGTCTGGGTGATATTGCTGTGGTCAACCTTCAGGGCAGAACCTTTATGTACTCCATCGATTGTCCATTCAGAACGGCAGACTGGGTAATCAAGCAGATTAAAGAGCAGGTGAAGGAGAGTGTCCGCTTGATTTTTGTGGATATTCATGCAGAGGCCACGGCTGAAAAGATTGCTCTCGGCTGGTATCTTGATGGCAGGGTGTCAGCGGTTATTGGTACCCATACTCATGTGCCAACCTCGGATGAACGTATTCTGCCGAAAGGCACCGGGTATTGCACTGATGCAGGCATGACCGGGCCGCATAACTCGGTTATTGGTATGCAGATTAAATCAGCAACTGACCGGATGCTCTATCAGACACCGCACAAGTATGAATGTGCCGAGGATGATGTGCATTTTTCCGGAGTGCTTTTGTCACTCGATCTTTCAAGCGGAAAAACAGTTGGTATTGAAAGGATCTTTTATCCTCAGTTTGATCGCGGAGTGATATAAAAGAGTGTATTTACAACAAAAAAAAGCCTCCTTGAAGGTGGCTTTTTTTTGCTGTAAAAAAGTTGCGACACTTTTTTATGGACGTATTCCCTGCTCAAACTCTTCAGCAATGATAACATCATCTACACTGCCGATGTAAAGCGGAGTACGCTGATGGAGTTCTGTTGGCTGAATGTCGAGAATACGGGTTCTGCCGTTTGTAGCCCGTCCACCGGCCTGTTCGCAGATAAATGCGAGAGGATTGGCTTCATACATAAGTCTGAGCTTGCCGTTCAGGTGTTTTGTTGTAGGGGGATAAACAAAGACTCCGCCGGTCAGCAGGTTGCGGTGGAAGTCGGCCACCAGTGAGCCGATGTAGCGGGTGCTGTAGGGACGACCTGTTGCAGGGTCTTCCTCTTTGATGTAATCGAGATATTTTTTTGTGCCTTCGTTGAACTGTGCGTAAGAGCCTTCGTTGATTGAGTAATATTTACCGCTCTTCGGTGTGGTGATGTTTTCGTGGGAAAGCAGGAACTCTCCGATGGTAGGATCGTAGGTAAAACCGTGAACACCGTGGCCTGTTGTATAGACCATGACTACCGATGAACCGTAGATGACATAGCCGGCAGCAACCTGTTCGTAACCGTGCTGCAGGCAGTCGCTGATGCTTGCCTTGCAGGGATCGTCACCCTTGAGTTTATAGATGGAGAAGATGGTGCCGACGCTGACATTGACATCAATGTTTGATGAGCCGTCAAGCGGATCGAACAAAAGTGCATAGTTGCCGGTCTCATTTTTTGGAGGAATAATGATTCCTTCGTTCTCTTCTGAACCCATGATGGCAAACCGTCCATGCTGGCCGATAGCGGAGATGATTTTTTCATTGGCGAACAGATCAAGTTTTTTGACCTCTTCACCCTGAACATTGATGTTTCCTGTGAAACCGAGAATGTCGACCAGTCCTGCGCGTACCACCTCTCTCCTGACCAGTTTTGCTGCAAAGGCAACATCGTTGAGAAGGTCTGTAAGCTCGCCGCTGGCTTCCGGGAAAAACTTCTGCTGTTCGAGAATGTGGCGTTCAATGGTGATCAAATTGCTCATGCTCTGTTTTCCTGATGGTTAGTGTATCTATTGTCTGATAGAGTGATAAAACATATATCCTGGTCTTTAATGTAGAATATTTTCACAATTTCTTTAATAGGCGAATGGCAGATGCTTATTGTTAATTGTTAAGAGGGGTCGAAGTGTTATATACAGAGACAATTTTTATTAGCCTTTCTGGATATTCTCATGAAACGATACCGCTGGAATCTCTGTTCTCCTGATGAACAGGCCGTTCTTGCTCTTTCTGACGCAATCAATGTAACATTGCCTGTTGCAAGAGCACTCTTTAACCGTGGTATTCAGACTTTTGAAGAGGCAAAGGATTATTTCCGCTCCTCAATCGGGCATCTTCCATCCCCCCTGCTTCTGCAGGATATGCAAAAGGCTGTGGAACGAGTTTTACGCGCGATTGAGAGTCATGAAAAAATAATGCTTTATGGTGATTATGATGTTGATGGCACAACAGGGACTGCGCTGCTTTTTCTTTTTCTGAAAGAGCGGGGTGCTGAGGTATGCTATTATATCAATGATCGTTTCAGTGAAGGGTATGGCCTGTCGACGGAAGGTATAGATTCAGCTGTTGAGCAGAAGGTCGCTCTTGTTATTACGGTGGATTGCGGTATAAGGGAGAACGAGGAGATAGGCCGATGTGCAGGTTTTGGTATTGATGTGATTGTCTGCGACCATCATGAACCGGATCTTCTTCCCCCAGCCTATGCGATTTTAAATCCAAAACTTGCGGGTTCTACCTATCCTTTCAGGGAGTTGTGCGGGTGCGGTGTGGCATTCAAGCTTGTTCAGGCAATAGCTGAGCATTTGAATGCCGAACCAGAAAGCTGGCAGCAATATCTTGATTTTGTTGCTATTGCCACTGCGGCTGATATGGTCTCACTTGAAAAAGAGAACCGGACGCTGGTTCGTGAAGGGCTGCAGAGGATGAGAACAAAGCCAAGACGCGCTTTGGCGGTGATGTGTTCGCTCATGAAGGTTGCGCCGGCAGATCTTGGCATGTTTCATATTGGATTTGGCATTGCTCCGCGTATCAACGCTGCGGGAAGAATGCACTCGGCACACCTTGCTGTTGAATGGCTTCTTTCGACCTCGTCAGCTGATTCACAGCGACATGCCGATGAACTTGACCGCATGAATTCACTTCGCAGGGAAACTGATGCTGATATTATGGGGAAGGCTGAAAAAATGCTTGAAGGTCATTTTGCCTCATATTGTTCTTCGATAGTACTCTATGATGAATCGTGGCATCTTGGAGTTCTTGGTATAGTAGCTTCCAAAATGATTGAAAAACATTACCTGCCTACGGTCATTCTTGGTGGCATGAATGGTCTCATCAAGGGTTCCGTTCGAAGTGTTGAAGGGTTCAATATCTACGAAGCCCTGCAGGAGTGCAGTGACTATCTTGATCAGTTCGGGGGACACCACCAGGCCGCAGGTATCACACTTCGACCGGAGAATTTTGCCGGATTTCGCAAGAAATTCAATGAGGTTTGCAGCAACTCACTTTCGATTGGGCAGCGTCAGAAAGAGCTTGTTGTTGATTCAAAACTGGCCCTTGAGGATATCACAGCCAAGTTTATCAATGTGCTTGAGCAGTTTGCCCCCTACGGTCATGGCAACCGCGAGCCTCTCTTTCTTTCTGAGGAGCTTGTGCTTTTCGGTCAGCCAAAACTTCTTCACCAGAGGCATGTGAAATTTTTTGTCAGGGATAAAAACGGAAGAACCTTCGATGTTATAGGTTTTGATCGTCCGGATCTCTATAAAGAACTCACCGGGCCCTCCCGTCCTCTTTTTTCCATGGTCTATTCAATCGAGAAGCGGGTATGGAATAACAGGGAGCAGTGGCAGATCAAACTCCGTGACCTTGAACTCTCTAAACCGCAGAAAGCCTGAAATCTACATCGTTATGGCAGATTTTTGGTCGGGCACTTTTTTTTCGTGGCTGATCCTGGTCAGAATACCTGCGAGTGATGAAAGAGCTGAAAGGGCGAAAAATATGAGCGACAGAGCAACGCCTGTGCTGGTTTCCAGTTCTATTGCGCCAAGCAGGTAAAAGAAGGTTATCTCCCTCGCGCCAGCTCCCCCGATGGTAATTGGTATAATGGTGGCTATTGTCGAGATCAGGAATATCGCCAGGTAGTCGATGAGGTTGGCGCTGTGCGACATGGCTTTGAGAATGAAAAAAACCGATATAACCTGGGTTATCTGTACCAGCATCGACTCTATGGCGGTGATGGTGAACACCTCGATGAACTGCTTGTAGAACAGTTTGTTAACAAAGAGTGCAACTGGATAGAGTGCAGCAAGCACAATCCATGAATAGGGTATCAGGTGGGGAAATTTCAAGGCGAAACTGCTCGGCAGCAGAAGTAAAATGGAGAGAAATACCAAAGCAAAGATTCCGCAGATTCTGTCCCACAACACAGCATGAAAGACGTTGATCATTTTCAGACCATGGTTTTTCTGCAGCACAAAGATTTTATACCCATCGCCCCCGACGCCGCCCGGAAGAAAAAGGTTATAGAACATTCCAAGATAGTAGAGCTTAAGGTTGTACAGGGCTGACAGCTCAATGCCGATAGCCTTGAAAAACCGGTTTAAGCGTATTGCATTGAAAATTTTGGAGATATTGAAAAACAGGAGGGCCAGCAGGAGATACCAGAGGTTGGCGCCCCGAATGATACCGGCAAGTTTTGCAACATCGGTTTTTTTCAGCACCAGATAGAGTGCCAGAGCGGTGACAAGAAGCTGGAGAAGTGGCTTGAGCAGCTTTTTCAGGCCGGTGTTATTGTTTGCCAACGATCTTTTTAATGATATAGGGTTTCTTGTTTTGAGACTCGTAGTAGGTGCGCATGATGAATTCGGCAATGAATCCGGTGGTAATGAGCTGAATTCCGATAAAGGTCATAATAATGCCAAGCGAGAGCAGTGGACGTCCTCCGATATCCTGGCCCAATATTTTCAGCGCAAGGAGGTACATGTTCAGGGCCAAGCCTATAAATAGCGAGGAAAAACCAAGGCTTCCGAAAAGATGCATTGGCTTCTGACTGTATTTCTGGAAAAAAACCATGAATAACAGGTCACTCAGTACCTTGAAGGTGCGGCCAATACCGTATTTCGATTTTCCGTATTTCCTTGCATGGTGCTGTACATCAACCTCTTCCATTTTTGCACCGTAGAGCTGCACGAGAACTGGGATAAAGCGATGCAGCTCTCCGTATAGACCAAGATTTTTTGCAACATCCTTTTTAAATACCTTCAGTGTACATCCATAGTCGTGGATGTGCACATTGGTTAAATTCCGGATGATGGCGTTGGCTATCTTGCTCGGTATTTTTCTCAGAATCATCCCGTCCTGCCGTCCTGCCCGCCTGCCCGCCACAACATCAAGATCGTGGTCATAAAGGTAGTGCATCATCATTGGAATATCCGACGGGTCATTCTGCAGATCTCCATCTATTGTGGCTATCAGCTCGCCCTCTGCATGATCAATACCGGCAGCCATCGCGGTTGTCTGGCCGTAATTCTTGTTCAGGACAACCAGATGTGCATTGGATGGTGCGTATTTCTGAACTTCAGCTACGGTACCATCAGTAGAACCATCGTCAACCAGAACGATTTCATGCTCAACAGCGGCGAGCGAGGATGCGAGAGCCGCAAACAGTGGTTTGATGTTTTCAGCCTCATTCATGACCGGTATGACGACTGAAAGCTTCATGTTATCGAATTCATTCTGTTAGTTTTGCAAGCACAATACCGTATTTGCTATAGAGCAAAGAGGTATGTTGAAGATTTTTCAGATCTTTCACTGTTGTTAAGACAATTTCGCCCCGTTTTGGCGCACGTTGTTCAGCAAAAGATTCGGAATATACAAAAAAGGAGGGGTTGTAGAGTTCCCACATCACGACTTTATATCCCTCTTTTTTAGCCAGAAGTGCAGCCTCTTTCACCGGTTTCTGGAGAAGATTTCCCACAAGGGGCATGAGGTAGAGATTGATGAGAAGAGCCAATACCACTCCAGTTGCAAGAAGTTTGTTGGCGGCTGAAAAACGGGGAATGAATTGAATGGCCGTGATAGAGAGCATGGTGGCAATGATGATGAGTAGATGGTTCAGCCCTGTAAGCTCGACTCCCCCGGTAAGGATTGCCTTGATAAAGTCATCATCAATTTTCTGCAAGGCAATCTGCAGCAGAAAAGGGAGGCAGGCAACTACCGCAAGGAAAAGGAGAGGCCACACAGCAAAAAGCCGAGGATGCTTGCTCAACGGCAGTGCTCTTGCCATGAGTATAAAGAGAGGTGTATAGCCATAGATGGTGTAGTGTGGAAGCTTTGTGCCGGAGAGGGAGAAAAACACAAAGACAAAGAGGAACCAGATCAGAAGAAAGCGGTTTGTGCGGTCGGCAAGCAGTGATTTTATTTTAATGAGAACGGTAAAGAACAGGCCGGTAAAGGGCATCATTCCGACAATAATAACCGGAATATAATAGAGCATGGAACCGGAGTGCCCTTCAAATGAGGAGTTGAAACGGCTGAGGTTGTGTTTGAAGAAAAAACCTTCGATAAAAGCCATCCCTTGATCCCTGTATTCAAGCAGATACCAGGGAAGTGCAATGCAGAGAAAGAGCAGGATACCGATAGGGTTGAAAATCATCCGGATCCATTGTTTCACGGCTCTTTCATGCAGGGCGAACAAAAAAGAGACAGCTGCAGGTATAAGTATCGCTATCGGCCCTTTGGTCAGCATCCCGAAGCCTGCGGTGGCAAAGGCAAGATGCAGTGCATGTTTTGATCCTGTTTTGAAATGCTGGAGCAGGGCAAACATGGTGATGGCAAGGAAGCAGTTCAGCAATCCATCAGCTATGGCAGCTTTAGCGATAACAATGACCTGTAGCGAGAGTACCATCATTGCCGCAGCAAAAAATGCCTGACGGTTGCCGGACTCTTTACGAAAAAAAAGAAAGATCGAGGTTGCCCAGGCTGTTCCCGCAAGGGCGGAGGGTAGTCGGAATGCAAATTCGTTGATGCCGAACATCTTGACCGAAACAAGCTGCACCCAGTAAATAAGAATTGGTTTATCAAAACGTGGTGCGCCATTCAGATAGGTTGTCAGATAATTTTTACTCAACATCATTTCGCGCGTTGCCTCGCTGAAGGCCCCTTCATCAACATCAAAAAGCGGTGCGGAGCCAAGGCCTACAAAGAAACTGGCAAGGATAAGGATTCCGAGTGCAAAGAGAAACCATGTGGTTTCAGATTTCGCGTTATTCTGAGACATCAAGCTTTGTTTTGAAATAGAAATTATAGAGCAGCATTGAGGAGGCGATGCCTAAAAATGAACCGGCAATGACATCACTGATATAGTGCTGGGTAAGAAAAATTCGACTGAAAGCAATCAGCGCCCCTCCAAAAAGAAAGAGGAGTCGCCATCTGGGGTAAAGAGTAGTCAGGACTATTGCGACGCTGAACGCTGTGGCTGAATGGCCGGATGGAAAGGATGTCCACTCATATTCATAATGGAAAAAGTTGAACCCATAGAGTTGTTCGCTGAAATAAAGTGTGGGTCTTGCCCTTCCCGCTATATATTTGAAAATATCCGCACTCACTCCCGAAAGGGCCACGGACGAGGAGAGAAAAAGGCCTGATTGCGCTCTGGACTGGTTGGTTTTGCGAAACACAACAAAAAGCACTACTCCTGTAACAAGGTACCATTGTGATTCACCAAAGTCTGTTATTATGTTAAACAGATCATTTGACCATCCTATATTTACTGTATGGAACCATAATGCGGTTTTAATATCCGTAACGATATAGCTGAGAATGCAGAGCAGCATAACCACAGCAACTGCTATACCCCACTTGAAAAGTCTGTTCATAAGGGGATCTAATACTCTTTTTTTTAACAGAGTGGCCAATTGATCGTAAAAATACATTAAATTTTGTAGCGGCATAAATCCTTACAAGAAAACAGGCCCTATTTACCCTATTTTATGAGCAATACAACATCAGAAGCTTGTGCGCATGACCATCATGACCATCATGACCATCATCATAGTCACCACCACCATCATGCATCAGGGAACATAAAGCTTGCTTTTTTTCTTAATCTTGGGTTTGCCGTTATCGAAATAGCTGGTGGAGTGTTAACCGGCAGTACGGCAATCCTTGCCAATGCAGTTCATGACCTTGGAGATTCCTTCGCTCTTGGCCAGGCATGGTATTTCGAACGGAAATCTCTTGAGAAAAGCAGCCCTCGCTACTCTTATGGCTATAAGCGCTTCTCTCTTCTTGGCGCACTTATAAGTACAGTGGTGCTCCTCACCAGTTCAATCCTTGTTCTTGCCAAAGCCATACCCTCTATTTTTGTACCGCATCATCCAGACGCCGGGGGGATGATTTTGCTTGCTGTTGCCGGTGTTACGGTCAACGGCATTGCAATGGCAAGACTCTCAAAAGATAAGGGTATGAATTCACGAGTTGTTGCCCTGCACCTGCTGGAAGATGTGCTTGGATGGGTAACTGTGCTTATCGTTGCCGTTATTCTCTTCTTCTGGGATATCCCTGTGCTCGATCCCGTTCTTGCCGTTATGATTACCCTCTATATTCTTGGCGGTGTTCTGAAAAATCTCAAGGCAATGATCCCCGTCTTTCTTCAGGCAGTTCCTGCAGAACTTGATCTTGCCGCTATTACGAGGGAAATCGAGCACATCGAGCATATTCATGCTGTACATCATGCACATATCTGGTCACTTGATGGTGAGCACAGCGTTTTTACAGCACACCTTGAACTGAATGTTCTGCTCGATGTTGAAGCCTATATGCAGCTCAAGGAAGAGATCAGAATAGTGGTGAAGCACCATGGGCTTTATCACTCAACTGTTGAAATCGAATATCCCGGAGAGGCCTGCCGGAACAGTGTTTTTGAATCATAAAAACCGTTACAAGCCATGATAAAAAAACTCTTTTTACTTTCAATCCTGCTTCTCGCTGGATGTATGGGTATTCCGCAGGGCGTTACGGTTGTAGATGATTTTTCTCTTGATCGTTTTCTTGGTACATGGTATGAAGTTGCCCGTATTGATAACTCTTTTGAAAAGAATCTCGGGCAGGTATCGGCTTCCTATAAACTTGCCGAGGATGGGAGTGTGACGGTGTTGAACAAAGGGTATGACGCGCAAAAAAGAGAGTTGCAAACCATTGAAGGGCGAGGTGTTTTTGTTGGTGATATCCACAAAGGTGCTTTGAAAGTCTCCTTTTTCGGTCCTTTTTATGCAAGTTACAATGTCATTGCGCTTGACAAGAGCGGTTACCGCTGGGCAATGGTGTGTGGCCGCGACAAAGCATTTTTCTGGATTTTGTCGAGGGAGCCTCAAATGGATCCCCAGCTTTTAAAAGAGTTGGTTTTCCGTGCAAAATCCCTGGGTTTTGACACCGAGCACCTCCACTATCTTTACAAAAAACAACCATAAGGATTTCAAAGAGGCAGTCCGTACTCCGTGAGGATAACCCTGACATGTTTTGGTACCAGTTTGTCGAGCTGTTCGGGAGAGCGGAATTTGACATAGTAGTAGTGTCTGATCAGGTGAAAATCAACCGAGTAGTGGGCAAACCCTATCCCTTTCGGCCCGATCATTGCAAGCAGACCAGCAAGCATCTGGCCAAGCCAGAGAGGTATCTTTCTTGTGGTCGCATACTCTTTGTTAACTCCCTTCATGCTCTCGATGATGCGTTTCGACGTGTTCTTAACAAATGAGCTGCACTCCCACTTGCCGGATTCCGGAAAATATTCGAGCTCAGTTTTGATCAGATTCAGAAGTTTTCTCCCAGTTTCAGTACGGACAAGGAGCCACTGCCGTTTCTGTTCCGGCAGCAGTCGAGCCCCTATGTAACCAACAGTAATGTCGGCAAGGCTGTTGAGATAGTCAAAGCAGCTCATGCAAGCAGGCGGGAAAATGGAAGGATCAGAAAGCTCTTCCGGAAGGCTGAAGAAGGGGATTTTTTCAACGCGGCCATCATTGTGCCTGATGTGAATCCTGAAATCCTGCATGAACTCCAAATGGCAGGCGGTATCGGGCGATTGCGACATTCTTTCCAGAATCCACGGCCATTTTGATCGTGCGACATTGTCTACACAGGGAATCCCAATGGTGAGGATCTCCATCTCACTGAGGTAGTCAAACCTCTCCTGGAAATCCCTGAGTGTATGCAGGTGGCAAGCCGCTCCAATGACAAGGATTTTTTTCATGCCATGACGATACGCGCTCTCAAGGGAGTATAACACAGGGGAGAGCACGGGTTTATTGCCTCTCGTCGAATAGATCTCATCACTGTTCCGGGCCAGGAGAGGCTGCGAGAAAAAGTGGTGGCCAGGAGTGTGCTGCAGCGACACAACTCCCTCAACAAGCTTCTCTTCAAAAGCCCTGACGGCCATATGGGTAACAATGCCGCTCCACTGCGCTCCTGCTACCGGCTTTTTCAGTTGAGCAGTAACACGATCAAGCGTAATGCCAAAACGCATTTCCACCGGATCACTCAGGCTTCGTTCTCGTCCGAAAAGCTTTTTCTCCCTCTCGCCGAGCCATCCGTTGTTAAAAACACAGCTTTTGACACTTTGTTCAACTGGCCACGTATGAATGGAGCAGAGGCCGCATGAACTGCAGAGCCCGTTGTTCTTGTTGAAGGTTTCCATTGCCGCACAAACCTTGCTATCCGGTTACTACAAAGGTTTAAATATAAAAAGAAGTTACAGCAATGTCAGCAACCGATAAGCTTTTCAAAAATCGGTATGGATAATAAAACCTTGGAAAAATTTTGTCCCATTTTCCTCTATACAAAACGTTGTTGAACCACTATAATAATACATTTTTTCGGTAAATTGACTTGTTAGTTGGGCATACATTTTTTTTTGCCAGTTATTGGAGAGAGCAAATCATGCAAGTTGTAAAATGGGGTAACTCTCTGGCGGTAAGATTTCCCGCTATGTTGGTGCAAGCCCTTGATCTGAAAGAAGGCGAAGAAATTGATCTTCAGCCCACAGGAATAAAAGCTTTTACAATCAGGAAAAAGCAACCTGAAAAAGGGTTGCTCCTAAATCTGCACCAGTTTCGGGGACGATTGCCTGCTGGTTTCCGTTTTGATAGGGAGCAGGCAAATGAACGGGATGACAACCAGTGAGCAAGATGTTTATTGACAGCAATATCATCTTGTATCTTTTGTCTGGTGACGCTGCTAAAGCTGATAGGGCTGAAGAAATTATTGCGACGGGTGGAGTGTGATTAGTGTTCAAGTGCTCAATGAAGTTGTATCGGTTTGCCGACGTAAGCTCAAGATGCCTTGGGAAGAGATTGAGGCTTTGCTTCTGCTCTTTTATCCGATGCAGAGATTCTGTTTTCTGAAGATATGCATAGTGGGATGCTGATTGATGGAATTCTTATTCAAAATCCGTTCATTTAAATTCCAAAGTGGATACCAAAATAAGTCTGTGGATATGGTGAAACATGTCAAAGTATGGTTCTCTTGCGGGAGTAAAACCAATGTCCTTTGATTAAATACGAATTGATTATTTACTGGAGCAAAGAAGACAATGCTTTTATTGTAGAAGTTCCGGAACTTCCAGGCTGTATGGCCGATGGGGGGACATACGAAGAAGCAGCAACGAATGCCCAAAAAGTGAATGAAGAGTGGGTCGAAACCGCTCATTCACTCGGTAGGGCAGTGCCGGAACCAAAGGGTAGGCTGATGTATGCTTGATCATGTGGTTACGACATGCTGCAACTCCCACATCCTCCGATAAAGCCCATCCACGGCCATCAGTTCACCGTGCACACCCTGCTCCACAATCTTCCCTTTCTCAAGCACAAGAATTCGGTCATACTGCTCCATTGCCTTTAACCGATGGGTAATCGTCATCAATGTTTTCCCTGCACTGATGGTGTTCAGTGTCTCTGTAACCTCTCGCTCCGTCACTCCGTCAAGGTTGGCGGTTGCTTCATCGAGAATCATGATCGGCGCACTCTGCAGCAGAATGCGGGCAATGGCGATGCGCTGGCGCTCTCCTCCGCTGAGTTTCATGCCGTGTTGTCCGCACCATTCATCAAGTTTTGAGGTAAAGTGGTCGAGTCCTGCGGCGGTAAGCGCTTTTTTGAGATCGTCGTCAGTGGCCTCTGGGCCGGCAAGGAGCAGATTTTCTCGGATTGTTTCGGCGAAAAGGTAGGTTCGCTGGGAAACAAGGGCAATGTTGCGGCGCAGCTCTTCGGGGTCGAAAAGGCTGATGTTGTGGCCGCCGATGGTGATGCTCCCTTCGTTGCTGTTCCAGAAGCGCATGAAGAGGGAGGTTATGGTCGATTTTCCTGCACCGCTCGGACCCACGATGGCGATGTGCTCTCCAGGAAAAATGGTAAAGGAGAGGCGATCGAGCGCTTTCATGGAGCTTCCCGGGTAGGTGAAGCTGAGTTTTTCAATCTTGATAGTGTGCTCTTTTGAAGGAAAGGGCAGGGGGGTGACCGGTGCTGTGGTTTCCGGTTTGGCATCAAGGATTTCAAAGAGACGTTCTCCGGCGTGTTTGTCGGCTTCAAGATGTTTGACGGTGGCTGGCAGTGGGAGAAAAGGCTCAAACGATGCTATAACGGCCAGGGTGATAACGGCGAGTGACATGCCATTCAGCCCTCCGATTGAAACGGCTGGAATCAGTGACCATAAAATAGCAATGACCGCGCCGTTCATGAGCATACCGGTGAGTGAATCATGCATGCCCTCAATCAGTGCATTGTTTCTCTGAAGCATGAGCTTGCTTTTTTCCATAGAGCGCATCTCTGCAAGGTGACCCGGAAGTTTTCCATAGAGCTGAAGTTCGCCAATGCCCTGAAAGAGATCAAGTGCAAGAATCTGCTGACTGGTTTTATGGTTCATGATTCCGACTGATAGTCCACGGCTTAACCACTTTGTAAGAAGCGGTACGCCGATGCCTGCAAGCAGATGGAACAGCAGGATAAGCATTGCTGCCTGCAGGGAGAAAGATCCAAGAAGGAACCACATCAGTGCAGCCACAAGCATTGCCGTCAGCGGTGGGCCGAGTACTCTTGTGTAGATATTTTCAAGGCTCTGGATGTCATCAACAATACGCTGAAGCAAGTCACCGCTTTTAAAGTGCATGAGTCGTGCCGGTGCAAGGGGTTCGATGGCGTCATAAAACCATAGCCTGAGTTTTGCAAGAATCTTGAAGGTGATGTTGTGGGAGATCAGCCGTTCGGCATAACGGAGCACTCCACGGGCCAGGCCGAAAACCCTTACCCCCAGGATGCTGAGTTCAAGAGTAGCCGCCGGCGGCTGCAGGGCTGCTTTTGCAATGATATAGCCGGCAGTCATAAGCAGTCCGATACCACTGCCGGTAGTCGCAAATCCAATAAGAGCTGCAAGCGCCATCCACCAGAAGTATGGCTTGACGAGGGTTGTAAGGCGGAAAAATATTTTCAAAGTGTGCTCTCCTGTTGCAGCAGTAATGCATCGTGATAGAAGCCTCCAGCATTGAAAAGCTCCTCGTGTGTTCCGGATTGGGTAATTTTTCCCTGACTGATAACGATGATCTGGTCAGCAAGGCGTATGGTTTCGAGCCTGTGGGCAATGATAACGGTTGTTCGCCCTTTCATAAGCTCCTCCATGGAGCTTCGGAGTGCGGCTTCAAGCTCCGGATCGGTATGTGAGGTTGGTTCATCGAGTATCAAAAGGGGAGCGTTTTTAAGAAATGCCCGTGCAAGAGCAACCCGCTGAGCCTCTCCTCCGCTCAGTCTTGATCCCTGTTCACCAATCATGGTCTCCAGTCCATTGGGAAGCAGGCTTACAAAGGTTGCAAGGCCGGTTTTTTTCAGTGCAGCGCTCATCTCCTCTTCCGAAGCATCCGGTCGCGCAAGAAGAATATTTTCTCTCAGGCTGGCGTTGAAAAGGTATGGGTGCTGTGGAACCCAGGATATCTGTCGGTGCCACTGCTCAAGGGGAATATCATGAATCGGGTTGTTGTTAATGGTTATGCTGCCACTGCCTGGTTCCTGAAAGCGGAGAAGCAGATTGATCATCGTACTCTTTCCTGAGCCGCTTGGCCCTATCAGAGCGGTGGTTTTACCTTCGGGGATGGTAATGCTGATACCATCAAGCGCCGGACGGCTTGCTTCGGGATAGGTGTAAGAGAGATCGGTCAGTATAATGGGGTGTTTTCCCGCACTATCCTGCTTGATAAGACCTGTGGTATGCCTGGCAGCAGGAGATTCCTGGTCGAGGATTGCAAAGATCTCTTTTGAAGCGCTCACCCCCTCCATACCGGCATGAAACTTTGTGCCAAGCTGCCGCAGCGGGAGATAAAAGTCCGGTGTGAGCAGTAAAACAAAGAGAGCACTCTGAAAGGCAAGTTTGCCCTCCATGATACGGAGTCCAATGCCTACAGCAATGATTGCCGTGCCGAGGGTACCAATGAGTTCAAGCGTAAGGGAGGAGAGAAATGCGATTCTCAGCACCCGCATGGTTGCATGGCGGAATGTTTCCCCACTCTTTTCAATAGCGTCGCGCTGCATCCTGCCTTGCGCAAAGAGTTTCAGTGTCGGCAGCCCCTGCAGTACATCGAGGAAGAATCCGCTCATTCTGCTCATGGTTTTCCACTGCTTTTCAGTCATGGCACTTGCCGATTTCCCTATCACAATCATGAAAATGGGAATGAGTGGCGCTGATGCAAGCAGGATTGCGCCTGAAATCAAATCTCCAGGAAAGATGGCCGACACAATCAGGAGCGGTGTAAAAAGGGCAAAAAATATCTGCGGAATATACTGGCTATAGTAGGCATCGAGCGCTTCAACACCCTTGAGCAGAGTTGTGCTGAGACGTCCGCTTTGTACCGAACGGCTATAGATTGGACCGAGAGCGCCAACAGCCCCAATAAGTCGGCTGAATATTTTTTCACGGATTGCAATCGTTCCCCGGTTAGCTTCACTTTGGGATGCCCAGTTGAAAACCATGCGAAGCGTACTGAAGAGCGCAAAAAAACTGAGAAGAGGAAGAAGCTTTTCTATGCCGATTTTTTGTATAAAAGCGCTGTCAATGACTTTACTGAGATAAAATGCCTGGACAATCAGCATGACTGATGCAATACACCCTGAAATCAGAGAAAAAATAAATGGCGCTCGCTCTTCTTTAAGAAGCTGAAAAAGGCGCCGGTCAATATTCATGATTCATACTTGAACGTTTTTTTGAAAAGGGGTAGTATTGTACATAATAAAAGGATTTGATGCAATGGGGTGAGCTGTATAGGAATGGTTATTGAGGCCTATGAGTTCCCGGGGGGACACAAATACAATGCTCTATTCAACGCCAGTGTCCTTCATCCCGGCCTTATTGAAAACAATGTTTAGTTTTCTGCTCAAGGGGATTTTATCGTCAAGTCAGAGTACGCCTTTGAAATAGGGGGGAAAGGGAATGTGTATTTTTAGTGCAAATTGCCTTATATCAAACTGTAGCATTTAGTCTCTATCCAGCCAGATGGACGGATCTCTGCGGCCATGAAATACTGCCAAGACAACGATACGATGTTATTCCAAACTAAAATAAACGCTGAACGGAAACCGTTTAGCAACAACGCGCCGAATGTCCTTGTGAACAATGGCAAACTGGAGAGGGTGTTCAGATGCAGCGATACACAACTGCTCAATTTCAGTAATAAACTCTCTTCCCAAGCCAATGCGCTTGCTTTCGTACCACGCACTTGCTTCGCTGAACTCAGCGCTGGCAGCACGATGAAATGAGATGAACAGTCTCATTGCTTGACTTTGGCAAGAGCGGCAGCTTTAACTTCATCCCAGCCAATAACATCATTTGGATTTGCAACATGGTCTGCAATGCGGCGGTCAAGTTCAGTTATTTGTGCATCTGTCAACGATGGCGCAGCATCTCGACTAACTATGCCATTCCAGATTGCCTCAACGAGTTCCATCTGCTCGTTAACGTCGAGCATACTTGCTTGTTGTAAAAGTTGTGTGTTCATGGTCGCAAGAAAGTTAATAACAGCGTATGCTTTCAAAAAAGGTATACAATATTTGATTATTTTTCGCAAATACCTCTGCTTTTCGATGGGAGGTGCAAAGCAGTATGTTGGTAACTGTTCATACTGCGCTCTTCATATCTCAAGTGTTGCACCATAGACTTTCAACCAAGCCACCTGTTTTTGATAATCAGGATAGTATTTGTCAACCTCATTCCAGAATTCGGCATTATGCCTTTTGTGTTTGAAGTGACACAATTCATGGACAATCAGGTAATCAATCACGCTTGCTGGAGCCATCATCACTTTCCAGTGGAAATTGACTTTGCGCTTTATATCAGAACAGGAGGCCCATCTGCTCTTTAATTCCAGCACTGATATCTCTTCAATGGTTAGTCCCATCATTTCAGCGTACTTATTGGCGCGAGGTGAAATAAACTTGTAGCCGCGCTTCCGGTAAAACTCTTTGAACAAGCCGTCAAGCGTTACACTTGACTTTTCCGGTGCATAAAAATAACGGCCTTTGAATGCGATTTCTTTTGTCTCTGCGCTGTATTGCAGGTAGTAATTCCTGCCCAAATAGAGAAACGATTGCCCGTTTACCGGCTCACGCTTTGTTGCATGTTCGTTCAACAGCTCCCGCTTAGCTCGATATTTGTGGATTTTATACTCATTCGCCTTGAGAATATCGTTGATGGTCTGTTCAGTGGTGTTTTCAGGCACAAGCAGAGAGAGAGAGCCGTCACGCTCCAGGTATATGCTGGCGGTCTTTCTCTTGCTGTGTTTGACAGCTATCTTGTATGCAGAGGTCATGAATTGCGAATCTCTGTTTCCCGTTTATCGGCGAGGATGATTACTTCGGCGGTAAGGTGTGCCGCTTGCGCTTTTATGGAATCAATACCGCAATAATCAAGCTCGTCGCGAACATCACTATCAAGTTGTCGTCGCTCATTAAATTTTTGCCAGCAATTTGGAATCATGAGAAACTCTTTGATTCGGGCATAGAGCAGCTCTGAAATTTGGCCGATATTGCCCGTTACTTCGGGGTTTGTTTTGTCGATACCACCATGCAGCAGCAGGAGTTCAAAAAATGGAATGACATTTGGCGAAACAATACTCGCCTCCTCTTTTCGCCCCTCACCGATAGCAAGTCGCAAATTGGAAAGTTCTGAAACCATAACATCCCAATGCTCTTTGTGGGCGTCAAGTATTCGTTGCAGGCGCTCATTGAACACGGTATAGAGTGCCGGGTCTTTGTCCATGTTGACTTTAATATGCCAGCGGATAGCATGTTCCATCTCTGAAGCCCTGGCTTTGCCTGTTTTATTGTGTGCGTCAAGAGTTTTGGGAAAATCCTCAGATAACAGCATGACCGGGGGGATTCTGGGGTTTATTCCTTTTGACTCCAGATACTTGTCAATCAATTTCCTCACCTTTGCACCGGCCCACTTCAAATCAAGAGTTTCATCCTTGTACCGGTCGCGCATACGCATCAACAGGTACCCCATCCGTTTGGCTGGCACATAGTACTCTTTTGCCATTGACGCATTGAAAAGCAGGTCAAGACTGTCGAAAAACGCCTTGATGTAGGTATCGAACTGTGCACGAAACTTTACCTCAGCGCCCAGTGCCACGCACTTCTCAACAAGCTCCCACTCCTCCTCTGCATCAACCATTTTCTGGTGTACAAATCGCTCAATCTGCTTGACGCCATAGTCCAGAAACAACTGAAGCAAGCGGCGGAACCGGGACTCAAGCACCGGAATCTCCTTATCCAGCCCCCTGAAGTAAACACTTAAATCTTCAAACTCTTGCTCGTCAGTTGCCGTATAGATAGCGAGAGCCGCCTTCAAGTGAGAGGCAATGCCGAAATAATCAACAACAATGCCATGCTCCTTCACATAGCCGCTTTTCATCACCTTGGTTCGATTGACACGCGCAATTGCCTGCATCAGGTCATGTTCGCGCAGATTTTTATCCAGATACATGGCCTGCTCAACCGGAGCATCAAAACCGGTCAGCAGGCGGTCGCACACACAGAGAATGGCCACGCCGGATTCCGGCTTGTCGTAGTTGAAGTCTTTTTTGAAGCTCTCGATGGCATCCATCTCAATGGCTTCTCTACGCGCCCTGGTGATGTAGCCAAGTTCGTTGTTGTCTGACATGGTTACCACGGCGCATACTTTCAGGAACTGCATCTGCTTGAGCAGCTCTTCATCGCGTTCACTTGAGAGTTTTAACAGCTCTTTTTCAATCCGCACCTTGATTGCCTCCTCAAGCTCGTATTTGTAGCGACATGCCGCCACAATCGAGGTGGCCACAACCTGCGCTTTCAAACCGTTGGGAAGCACTTCCTCGGTGTAGTGCTCAATAATATCTTCGGCAATTTTCTTGATGCGATCTTTCGATTCAAGATAGGCGGTCATGGTGCCAAAGCGCTTTTGAATCTCCTGCCGCTCCTCCTCTGACCGTTCACGGAACATATCCTCGAACTCCTGCTTGAAGAGCTCCTTGTTGAGAATCTGGTCTTTACTGGTGCGCCCAATGTAGAGGATATCAACGGTAGCCCGGTCGGCAACCGACTCATGCATCTTGTAGGTGTCGATGGGAGTGCCAAACCGCTCGTAGGTGGTCTGTTTGTGCCGTTCGGTCAACAGAGGCGTGCCGGTAAAGGCAATTTTGACCGCATTGGGAAAGCCGATAAAGAGGTTATCGCCCATATCGCCGCCTTGCGTACGGTGCGCTTCGTCTATCAACAAGAGAATGCGTTCGCTGACATTGATGGTCTTGAACGCTTCAAATTTTGGGACAATGCCGCTGGCAATAAGCGACTGAGCTGAAACGCCATTTTGGGCAAGAAACTTGTGCAGCATCACCATGTTCAAGTTCGACGTGGTCGTCTTCAGCTTGTCAAGGTCGCGGCGGTGATCGATGATGGTAACACTTTCGCCAGTATTCGCTGCGGTTTCGGAAAGCTGATCCTCCAGATCGTTCCGGTCATTGACCATGATGATCTTGTAATCCTTGAGGTCGTCACTATCCCGCAGCTTTTTAACCAGAAAAACCATGGTGAGTGACTTCCCTGACCCCTGGGTATGCCAGACAACACCGCTTTTTTCAAAGGGAGTTTTGCCGGTTCGGAGGCGCTCAACAATTTTACCCACGGCACGATACTGCGGGTAGCGACTGACAATCTTTACCAGCTCACCCCTTTTGATTTCCATGAAGAGGGTAAAGTTCTTGAGAATATCGAGCAGAATGGCTTTGTTGAGCATCCCGAGAATCAGCACCTCCTGCCGCTCTTCATCAGGCTTTACCTGAACCGTCCGATACACTTCCGGGAAAATGTCTTTCCAGTTCAGATAATGGTCAAACTCGCCGGTAATGGTGCCGAATCGCGCCTCGGTGCCGTGCGTGATAATGCTGAAAAGGTTGGGATGAAACAGCTTCTCTTCGCCCTCTTTAACGCCATACTCATCATCGCGGGTGTTGGCGTAGCGGCTGATCTGAATAAAGGCTTCGCTCAAGGGCTCCGCCACATCGTTGTCTTTGCACTCGATGACCACGACAGGGAGACCATTGACAAAAAGCACGATATCAGGGATGATGGCGTTGCGGCTCGCTCCGGGGGTATCAATGCGGAACTGGTTGATGGCAATAAAGCTGTTTCGCTCAGGATTGCGAAAATCAATCAAACGCACCAGCGGGCTCTGTTCACCGGTCAGCTCGTTGAGGCTGGCTGTCGTGTTTTTTGTGAGCAGCTCATGGATGGTTTTGTTGGCCTGAAGAAGCCCAACGCCGGGTTGAGTCATCACTTCACGCACAACATCGTCAATCTGCTTTTCGGTGAGCCACGGGCGGCCATCATCAGTCAGGTTGATTCGCTTCAGAGAGTCGCGGAACTCTTTGGTGAGAATGGTCTCCCTGAAATGGTCGCGCTTGCTTATTGCCGGGTCTTGGGGGATGCCGTAAGACGATGCATGGTTCTTGCCATAAACACCTTTTTGCTCGGCAGCTATGGGATATTCTGTTCCGGCTATTTCAGAACAGTACGATGATGCCTCATTGTGGTTTATCACTTCCCAGCCGAGCTGGTGAAGTTTATCGAGGAAAGGGCGTTCGACGTTGGTGTATTCGGACATTATTGCGCCTCCGCTTTTTCTTCTTCATATTTTACCCGGACTTTGCCGGTGAGAAGGTCGGACATGAGAGCGGATTTGAGTGCCATATTTTTTTGCAAGACTTTTATTTCATGCTCTTCCAAGGTATGTATTGTTTTCAATTTGCTTGCGATAGCACATTGTTCAACATAGCATGGCTTTTGTACTATAATTGAGTTAATCTTGGTAAGAGTTAATCGAGTTATAGCATTGCCTGACATCAAATCAGTCATGACTTGTTGAAGTTGAGGGGAAAATAGGGTGTAAAAAAGAAAGTAATTATGATATATGATTTCATCACAGCGTAATAACGCCACACTCGAAAGCAGAGAAAATTCCTCTTTAATATTATTGAATGCTACATTCCCTGTGTTTGCACCATCTTTCGTCAGCAAAACATCTCCAAATTTAACATCGCATCTTTTGTATATGTCAACATGCTCTTGTTCTGAAATCCATCCAACATTCATCATATCAAGATATCCAAACCTTATGTTCTTTGATGTAACATACATGTATGGACCGATTGTTGTTTGCGGAGAGAAATGAGTGCCGTCTTGAATTTTAATGCACGCATTCTCTAATTTCACTATCTCCCACTCCTTCGGCACCCAGCCCAGCTCACTCTGCTTATACAACTCCGGTGCATCTTCATACCTCGGTCTCAGTTTTCCTGTTTTCATGTCAATGCCACGGGTAAAGAGGTCGCGCATCATGCCGGACTTGATTGCTTTGTACTTGGCAATGGCCGCCTCGGTCTTTTCGATTACCGCGTCAACGGTGGAGAGAATACGAGCAATTTTGCGCTGTTCGGCAAGGGATGTGGGGACATTGAAAGAAAGCTTCTCGATATCGCTTTTGGAGATTTCTGCAAATGTTGAGCCACTGCCGAAGCGTTTGAAATAATCTATGTGTAATAGAAAATTATAGTAATGAAATTCAGCATCCTGTTGCGGATAAAGTTTGAATGATTTGCATCCTTGGTTGGTTGTAAAATCATTTGTTGGTATAGCAAAATATCCAATAGGAGCACGGGATGACATTACAACATTATTCGCAGGGATCAATCCCGTGGAAGAATTTCCAAGACCCAATTTTGAAATCTTTCGAATAGTTGACTTTAAATATCTCGAATGAAGTTTGCTCAGGTCAACAGGTGTAACCCATTCAATATCACCATCCCAATACTCGCCTATACTTGTTGCAGGGGTAGAACCAGAAATAACATCAGTAAATTCTGGAACCGTTAATGTTTTCCACTCACTCATCTCCCACCCCCTCACCCCGACTCATCTTCCAGAATAATCGAACCTGCACATCCTTGATTTTTTCAATCAACAAGCAGTGATGACAACAGGGAATACCTGTAAGCAAGGCCTGATCCGGTAATTTTGCAACAGCCTGTTGCAAAATTGATGTCCCGTATTCTCTGGCAAAACGGATCATATACACGATGTTCCGTTCTGAAAAGCCCTTGATCTCAGGCAATTCGTTGTGGATATCCTTTGAAAGTCTGGGAATAACCGCAGCGCCCCAACCAGCCACCTTTTGTTTCTCCACAAGCATCTTTCCGATATCCCAATACATGGAAATTAATTCCGAATTGGCGGAGAGAATCGCCTTGGTTTGAGCTTGCCGTATACGCTGTTTAATGTCAATCAGCAGCGTCTTGTAAAAGGCCAGTTCACTCATATCTCAACTCCATAAAATACCCTGCCAGCTCATTGTAGCTTCCATGTTGCTATGGCACAAACTTTTCGATCTGAAGATCCGTCATTACTTTATAGTGTTTGTCGTTTCCCGTGAGAATAGGAAGACCATGAGCGATAGCTGTAGCTCCAATTAAAGCATCTGCCAGTTGCATAGAATGACTGAGAAAATGTTTTTCAACATAAAACATGGCTTTTGCAGATACCTCTTCTGATACATGCAGAATTTGTGCGTTCCATCCATTGAGCGCTTTACGGAGCTTGGTTAACTCCTGTTTGTTTCTCATTCCCTGAACCAGTTCCATATAGGTAATGACAGATATGAAAAAATTGTTTGAGTTTTCAATGAGCTGATATGCTTTTTCATTTCCTCGCATATACCAAATAAGAACGTCAGTATCGACAATCATCTGAATCGTCCTTTTCTTAAACCTCGTACATACTCATCCACATTTTTTACCATTTCGTTATTTTCCCACATTCCGAACAATTCATTTCTTTCGGTTTGCTTTTTGATTTCCTGGTAGGGAACAAGTTTGGCGCAGGGTTTTCCTCGGAAGGTAATGATAACTTCCTCACCCCTATTTACAGAGTCTATGAGCTTTTTTGAGTTGAATTTCAGCTCTTTTGCGGTTGCTCTCATTATCACCCCTCCGTATAGTCAATTATGTTTTCTTGATACTCAATAATTATTCTGATATTTTGCACTTGTGCTGACAACGATGCTTTTGCATTATAACAAACAAGTTCAGCCCATCAAAACACATCAACCGCCTTGCCCCCCAAATTGTCAACGGAACCCCTACTCCACCACCCACAACGAATTGCTCACTCATACCCCAACTCCATCAAATACCCTGCCAGCTCAACACTCGCCGCATACCGTTCTTTCAGAATACTGTGCAATGGCTGATGATATTTTTCCCAGAGGTTTTCGAGGCTTGAGCGAAGCGACCGGCTGTATTGCGCAAGGTACTCCTCAACTGTTGCGTAGAGTGTTCGTTCCCAACGGGCAAGAATGAGTTGCCTGGCTTCAGCGCTGTCAATCTTGTTGCGGGCCTCTTCGACCAGCTTCTCTTTTTGCTCCTTTATCTCTTTGATGATCTTCTTGCAGGCTTTCAGCTCCGCCTCCCGTTCCGCATGACGGGCAATGCGCTTTCCCCTTGGTAGGTATCCAGAATTGATAGCGCTTTTTGAACGTCAGGCTTCATACTGTCGACGGCATAGTTCCGTTCGAGGCGTATACAATTCAATTATTCTTCATTATCTGAACAAATCGGCATGAGAACCTGTGCGATACAGCACTAATTCTTGAGCCTCTATGGCGTAAATCAAAATCCAGTCTGGTTCCAGATGACAATCACGCTTTCCATGATATTGACCTTTCAGCGGATGATCAAGATAAACTGAATCCAGAGGCTCTCCTTCGGCAAGATTCTGAACAACAGTGAGGAGTTGTTCAAGCTCTTTTCCCCGTTTCAGCAAACGCTTGACATCTTTTTTAAATTGCGTGGTTCTTCGAATCTGATACATCACGACAACAAGTCCTCACGTAACGACTGCAGTGAAGTAAATACGGGCATACATGATTTATCTTCGGCAAAACTATTGAGTGTCAGGTCATTGGGAATTTCTGTTAACTCCAAAAGATCTCGCATCTCTGTATCCTGAAAAATATAGCCAGCAACAGCAATACGGTCTTTTTTCGGCAACGCGCAAAAGACACGATAAAACGCTGCCGCCGTACTTATATGATTGACGGCAGGTGATGTTGAGATTGGGACTGACTGTTTCATAATTCCTCCTCCGGGGTACAGTTACTTACTTATCGGGTAGCAAGTTGAACGTAAATGCTGAAAAGTATAAGGGCGAAGCTGCTTCTCCATATTTCAAGCAGACTCTTCACTTCCAACGAAATTAACACATTTTTTCATACTGCCCAAAGCTCTCAGATTTCATGGAATCGAAATGGTACGCTCAATCCATCCTGATGTTATGAGCGGCTAAATAGAGGCTTTGCGAGCAATGTTATGTCCCCATGGTAATTGGCCAACAAGCTGTTGGCTTTTTTTATCTATTTGATTATAAAAGAGATAACACTTTTTGACATATCTGATATTGCTTTGTTCACTCATATCCCAACTCCTTCAAATATCCTGACAGCTCAACACTCGCCGCATACCGTTCTTTCAGAATGCTGTGCAATGGCTGATGATATTTTTCCCAGAGGTTTTCGAGGCTTAAGCGGATCGCCCGGCTGTATTGGGCAAGGTACTCTTCAATCGTTGCATAAAGCGTTCTTTCCCACCGGGCAAGAATGAGTTGCCTGGCTTCATCGCTGTCAATTTTGTTGCGGGCCTCTTCGACCAGTTTCTCTTTTCGCTCTTTTATCTCTTTGATGATCTTTTTGCAGATTTTCAGCTCCGCATCCAGTTCTGCATGACGGGCAATCCGTTTTTCCTGTTCGGCAATACGACCCGTCAATGCCTCTGCTTGTGGTGTCAACGCAGCAATCTCGTTTTCAAGAGCTTTGAACGATTCGCCTGCGTTTTTCAGCGCTTTGACTCGCTTCATCATGTTTTTAAGAGTCCGCTCAATCTCTTTAAGCTCCCCGCCCAAACTCTTTATTTGCCACTTGACTTCCAGAAGCTCAGCCTTGGGGTAGACTTCGTAATCCTCTTCGCTCCACGCGCCCTCTTCCAGTTCGTTCACCTCTTTGAACAATGCCTCCAGCTCATCACGCCGCGCTTCGTTATCGTTCATCTCCTTGAGCACTTCGGAGAATTGGCTTTGCAGAATCTCTTCATCGGGAATAAGGTCGGCATTCCAACCGCTGGCCGATACACTGCGAAGGTCGGTAAAAAGAGCGTTCCAGTAACTGGCAAAGGCTCCTCGACTTTTGAACTCGTCAAGAATACCAAGCTTGCTGATGCGAGCGGCTATGGTTCGTGAAAAGAGGTGGTAGAGGTCATAGACGTTCTGCTTGGTTGGCAACTCTTCGAGTGCTGGCAAATTTTCTTCCCACCAGGCAGCAAGGCTTTTTGCGAATATCTGGTGTTTGCTTTTCAGCTCCAGGCTTGCATCAAGAAATGCCTTTAAACTCTCTTTGCTTTCAATCGCTGATACGAATTGTGAATAGCTGTTTGTGACCGGCACAAAAAGTTGTTCGCGAATACCGGCATAGTTCTGCCAGTAATCTTCAAGGGCTTCAACTTCCGTCCCCGGAATACCGCCATGCAGGTGCGCATGAACATCGTGCGGCTCGGCAGGCGGGCTGTTATCGACATAGCGTCGGATGTTGCAGTTGAACTCCTCTTTTTCCAGCTCTGCAATAGTGACCAGTTTGCTGTATTTGTCGAGCGACCGTCTGTTCCGGTAGACATAAGCAATTTTCTCGATATCTTCGGAGCGCAGGGTGTTCTGCACCTTGCCCTCCTTGTATTCGTGGTCGGCATTGATAAAGAGCACCTCCTTGCGGGTAGCGGCACCGGTTCGATTGATAATCAGAATGGAGGCGGGAATGCCGGTACCGTAAAAAAGGGCCGGTGGAAGACCGATAACCGCTTCAAGGTAGCCGCGCTTGATCATCCACTCCCGCATTTTACGCTCTTCACCGCCACGGAAAAGAACGCCATGCGGCATAATCACCGCCATGCGCCCGGTAGATTTGAGCGTGCTGATCATATGCTGGACAAACATGAAATCCGCTTTGCCCTTGGTGGGCATCCAGAAGTGATAGCGCTCTTTAAACTTCATGGTGTCGGCAGAATAGTTCTGCGAAAAGGGCGGATTGGCAATGACAATGTCGAACCGTTTCAGCTCCGCGCCTTCCCTATGCTTTGGTTCGTTGAGAGTGTCGCCGTTTTCAATCTGGGCATCCAGAATGTCATGAAAGAGCATGTTGAGCTTGCACAAGCCCCAGGTGGTTCCGTTCTTCTCCTGACCGTAGAGTGTCAGTTTTCTGGCGCTGCCATACTTGCTTTCGACATAGTTGAACGATTCAATCAGCATACCGCCCGAACCGACAGCAGGGTCGCAAATCTCGGCATCCTGCGCCGGGTCGAGAATGTTGACCAGCAGCGTCACAACGGTACGAGGCGTATAGAATTCGCCCCCTTTTTTCCCTGCGCTATCGGCAAAGTATTTAATCAGGTATTCATACGCTGAACCAAGCAGATCAGGAAATTCGAGATTGTCATCAGTAAGAACCACCTTGTCGAAATGGCCGATGAGTTCAACCATGTCTGCATCGGTAATCCGCTTGTTGTTTTTCCCAAAGGTTTTATTGAAGTCGATCGGCTTAAGCACACCTTCAAGGCTGCCCAGATTCTTCTCCTCCAGTTCCGCAAAAGCCTTCATCAGCTCAGAGCCAACCTCCTGCTTCTGGTGCTTGATTATTTCCCATCGAGCACGTTGAGGCACAAAAAACTTATAAGCATCTTCACGCTCCAAACCATCTTCGAGCTCTTTGCCCTGTACACCACGTTTTTCAAGCTGTCCTTTCCGCAATAAGCGCTCAATATCAAACTGGTCATTGACTCTTTTCAAAAAGAGCATGGCAATGACATACTCTTTAAACTCCGAAGCATCCATATTCCCGCGCAGCGATTCGCAGGCCTCTTCAAGGAAGTTTTCTAACCACAACAACGAAAGTTTATGAGCCATTTATTTCTTCATTTTTTTAGCCCGCCACGGAGGAAGGGCGGTTTTGTGGCGCATATTCCTTTTTCATGCAGTTTTTCTGTTTTTTGCGGGTGCATCGACAATGCCCAAAAGCGCATCAATGGAGATATCTTCATTCAGGAGAGGCCAATGTATCCCATACCCCGATGGCGAAACCTCGAATATTCTCCTTTCTTCTTCAGAAGCTTGATTCAGCCACGCCGATACCTGCCGCAGTTCAAATCTTCTGGTTGTTCCATCAATAGTTATTTCAAAAACGTCTCCATCAAACAGGATGCTTCCAATATCATGATGTTTGTTCATTGCTTGCGTCTCCGTTGAAAATCATCATCGCTCACATACTCAGATTGCTCGAGTATTTTTACCTCACTCGATGAGAAATGCTCAAGTAACCATATAAATTTTTCGCTTCAACGAGGGACGTGCTGATGCCATGCGTTGTGTATGTCATTGTGGTGCTCCGTAATCAATGAAGAGGCTTCAGTTATTTCATGCTGAGAAAGGCCTGTGCTTTTTGCCAATTCTATCTGAGGGCTCAGCCAAAATTTTGCCTTACCATGCTGGTTTTGCACATGGACGGGCATTCTTGGTTCTTCACGAAAAATTGTAGGACTCATCTCGCTGTTTGTCTCCAAAATGTATGAGTTGAATCATTTTGTAATAGAATACGCAAATTTTAAATCCTCTAAAACTTCTTTCACCACCCCTTCACTACAAACCAAACCCCAGTCGCGATCATAATAATACTTGCCACCCGGTAAAAGCGCTTCCGTGTTATACTGCTGATCGTGTTCACCATCTTTCCCACCAAAATCAAAGCTGGCGCCGTGCCGATGCCGAAGAGCATCATCATCAGGGCTCCCTGCATCATTCCTGCAAAGGGGTTTGTTGCCTCCATACCGGCTCTTGCAGCAGCGAGCAGGGCAGTGTAGGTGAGGCCGCAGGGTAGAAAGCCGAGAACGATGCCCATCGGATACCAAGTGCCGATGGAGCGCGGCGCCTTGAAGAGATCCATCACCTTCTGCATGGCAGAGGCTCCGGGAGTGCAACGATTACCCCACTGTAGTATTGGCAACCACTCAGCTGTAGCGAGGCCCATAATGATAACGGAGAGACCTGCCAGAATCATGATTACCCTTTGGAGAGGCTCTATGGAGGCAGCAAGGAGAAGGAATGAGCCTGAAAGGCCTACTACTCCGCCGAGGATGGTGTAGGTGGTTACTCGTCCAAGGTTGTAGAGGAGAAGGTGAAGTATCCCTTTTCGCGTTTCACCCACACTGAGTGAGCCAACAAGGGGACCGCACATGCTGATGCAGTGGCCGAATCCTCCAGCTAATCCGGAGAGGAGCATGGCGAGTAGGGGGGCGCTCTTCATGGTTTTTTATTCTTTGTGGGCTTTGCAGCTTCATCGTCATCGTCAAGCATCCGGTATTTTGGTGCTTCAGGGTCGTCGAACTGTTCGCTTTTCACTGCCCAGATAAAGAGAAACCAGGCGGCAAGGCTGATAAAAAATCCTATGCCGATCAAAAAAAAGGTTGAGTACATGGTTGTTCGGTCAGGTTTTTCTCAGCCGCAGTGAGTTGCTTACCACTACAAGTGAGCTTGTTGCCATGAGTAGTGCGGAAACTATTGGGTGCAGAACCCCCGCCATGGCAAGTGGCAAGGCTATAAGATTATACGAAAAGGCCCAGACAAGGTTCTGGCGGATGATGGAAAAACATCTGGAGGAGCTTTCCATCAGGGTGTTGATGAGGTTAAGGTCATCGTTCAGGATGGCAACGCCTGCGCTCTCAAGGGCAATGCCGGAGGCGTGGCCGAGGGTGACGCCTGTATCAGATTCGGTCAGCGCTGGAGCATCATTGATGCCGTCGCCGACCATCATGACGCACTCTCCTTTCGATTTCAGGTTGCGGATAACCGCTGCTTTTTCAAGTGGCCCGAGCCCTGCCTGAACCTCGGTGATGCCGCATTTGGCGGCGATGTAGTTGGCTACCCCCTGGTTGTCGCCGGTGAGGATTTTCAGGGAGAGCCCTTTTTTGCGGAGCCCTGCTATTAGAGGAAGGGCATCCGCACGCAGGTCATCAATCATGCCGATGATACCTGCAAGACTCTTGCCGCAGGAGACCATCACTATGGTTTTTCCTTCAGCTTCAAGTGCTGAGGCACTGGCTTCATGTTCAGGACTTAGCTCAATCTTTTCCTGCTTCATGAAGGCTCTGGACCCTGCCCGCCATAGTGTTCCTTCAATTACTCCTGAGACTCCTTTGCCCGGTATCGCCCTGAACTGGGTAATCTTTAGCCGCTCACCTAGCCATGCAGCAGCAATAGCCTGTCCTGTGGGGTGTTCCGAAGTAGCTTCCAGCGAGGCGACATGCTGCATGAACGACGGGGTAAGGTCGTACTCATGCAAATCGGTGATGGATGGTTTGCCGGTGGTTATGGTGCCGGTTTTGTCGAGCACGACAGTGGTAATTTTTGACACCGTTTCAAAAATATCTCCCCCTTTGACGAGAATGCCTCTTTTTCCCGCAGCCGTTGTGCCAACCAGAATAGCGAGCGGGGTAGCGAGACCGAGTGAGCAGGGGCAGGCGATGACAAGCACCGAGACGGAGTTCATCAGGGCTGTTACTGTACTGCCACCATGGAGTTTCCAGTAAAGGAAGGTGGTAAGGGCGAGAACAATGGTGGCTGGGACGAAATAGCCAGCGGTTTTATCGGCAATACCCTGAATTGGTGCCTTTCGCGCCTGCGCATCCTCAACGGTGCGGATGATTCTTGAAAGGAGTGTACTCTCTGCATTGCCGGTGACGCTGATGCTGAGCCTTCCGTTCATGGAAAAGCTGCCAGCAAAGGCTTTACTTCCAGTTTTTTTCAAAACAGGATTTGACTCTCCGGTCAGCATTGATTCGTTCACCTCCGCTTCACCCTCAACCACCGTTCCGTCAAGCGGGATTCTGTCGCCGGGTATGATCTCTATCCGGTCTCCGGTTTTCACGGTGGCAATGGGTACCATGGTTGTTTCGCCGTTCCCGGAGAGCAGCAGTGCCTCGTGAGGTTGGAGTTCAGCCAGTTCGGCAATCGCATTTCCAGCCTTGAGGCGTGATCCCGATTCCAGAAAGCGCCCGAGCAGGATGAAGGTGATGATCATGGCTGAGGTATCGAAAAATATTTCACCTCCGTAGGCAATCATGGCAATGCTGTAGCAGTAGGCTGAGAGCGAGCCAAGCGCCACGAGCACATCCATGTTGAGTGTCAACCGCCTCAGCGAGTGGAATGCGCTTGAGAGAAAGGGATAGCCGGAGTAGAAGAGTACCGGTGTGGCCAGCGCCCATGAGATGAGCTGAAAGGCAAGCTTGTAGTGTTCCTCCATACCCTCGAAAAATCCGGCATAGAGCGCTGCACTAAAGAGCATGAGCTGCATGGAAAAAAATCCGGCGGTACCGAAGCGCAGTAGCAGCTCCTGTTTTTCCTTGGCAAAAAGATCCGTAGCACCCCTGCTATGGCAGGGATGTGGTAGATAACCTATGGATCGGATGGCATGCAGGATGGTGTCAAGCGAAGTTTTTTCGGAGGCCCAAGTGATGGTGGCTTTATGCGTGGCATAGTTTACTCGTGTCGAGAGAACTCCCTCTTGTTTCATCAGAAACTTTTCAATAAGCCAGACACATGATGCGCACCTGATGCCTGCGAGAAGAAGCTCAATGTGCTGCTCGTTTCCGGTGATTGTCACGCTGTCACTGAATGCCGACGTATGCAATTTTACATTGGTTGCCGGAGGGCCCGGCTGCCAGTCGCACCGATGCTTGTAAAAGGTATCAAGCGAGTTGCTGTGGACAAGCTCGTAGACGCCAAGGCAGCCCTGGCAGCAAAAGAACCTGCTTTGTCCGTCGATCTTAACGGTAATGGCAGATTTGCGGTTTGTTTCCTGAAGGCAATGGTCACATTGCACATTATCGGGAGATGATTCTCCGCTACCGGACATTGAAGGTAAAGGCTGGATTGTTAAACATCAAAAAACCATTTTCTGCTCGTTGCAAGCTGTTGTTGCTGAAGGTCAATTCTGACGAACCAGACACCTTTGAAGGGGATTGTGGCGGTTGCCCTGTAGATGCCCGGACTTTTTTCCTGCATGGTCAGTGTTGAGTCGTATCCGGTCGAAGAGAGATTGCCGATAAAGAGTATGAGCGTGGCATGTTCAAGCGGTTTGCCGTGCGATGTAACGATGATCTCGATATTGTTGTTCCCTGTTTTCAGCTTGGTGGGCTTGCTGATTGCAATACCAAGCTTTTCTTCGACGGCTTTTTCTGTAAAATAGCTTGTTCCGTTTTCATAATAGTTTTTGTCAACAAGACCTTCCTCATCCCTGCTGGCCACATAGATACCACATCCCATTGCAAAGAAGAAGAGTGGATAGATGATGTAAAACAAAATTTTCATTGAAAACCGGTTTTCCTGATTATGGAGATATCTCCACCCGAAATCCTCAGATCAACCTGATTCAGTTTGCCCGTTGATTTAACCAGTATCCTGCCGTGAATGGCCGAAAATGGCTGCAGCAGAAGAGCGTGTTCACCGATAAGGGTTATGCGGTCAGGCGATGAGAGTTCAAGAGGCAGAAGCTTTCCGCTGTTGTTATAGATAGTGTAGCTATAGCGGTTCAGGCCCGCCGGAAGGGAAGCATTGTCGCGAGTGACAAGAAAATCGACAGACGGACGGCTTGCTATGAACAGGAAAAGAGTGAGGGCGGCAACTGCGGTACCTCCGCCGAGCCAGAATGTTTTTGAACGTATGATCCGGCCTTTGTAGTTCGGGAAGGGGGGCATACCTCTATGTTCGCTGAGGGGGCGGCAGGCATCAATACATGCAGCGCAGGCAATGCAGGCGGAGTTCAACCCTTGTTTGATATCAATGCCGACAGGGCACGCACTCACACATGCATCACATTTCATGCAGGTTTCATCCCGTGACGCATCATATTCGATAATAAGCGTATCCTTGTCGAACAGTGCGTTCTGCAGCATGGCGTAGGGGCAGATTGATGTGCAGAACCCCCGGCCAAGAAAAGTAAGTTCAAGGTAGACGAGCAGCCACAGAACAAGGAAAAAGGCAGTTATTGTTGTTGAAACAAAGAGGCTTCGCAAGGTTTCAGCGGGAGGCACAAAGTACCAGATCATGGTGATTGATACCATGGCAGAGAGTGGGAGCAGAATAAGGCGTTGAACGGTTTTGAGGTGCTTTGTCCCTGCCAGATCGGCGATGCTTTGGGTCAGGTCAAGCAGGACGGTCTGGGGGCAGAGCCAGCCGCACCAGACACGCCCGAAAATGGCGGTAGCAAAGGTTATCAGGAGGATGAAAAAAAGTGTGACGGCAAGGATGAGATAAAATTCCCGAATCCAGATGGCTGAACCAAAGAAATAGAGCTTGAGTGTTGGAATATCAAACCGAAATGCACTTTGGCCGTTGATGGCAAGAAAAGGCAGAGCTGTCAGGATAACGGCCTGAAGGATTGCGACAGCTCTTCTCTTTTTTTTCCACACAATTGCACACTCCAGAGTTGGTGGAAATTATTTTTTTCTCAGGGTTTCCAGAAAGGCTACGACCTTGCTGCTCTTCTCTGCTCCAATCTGGGGAAGGAATGAGGGCATTCCATTGGGGCGTCCCTTGGTAATGGATTCATAAAGATCCTTTTGGGTTGATCCATATTTGAGCGTAGCCGCTGTCAGACTGGGGCCGATTCCTCCCGAAGCATCAGCATTATGGCATGGCGCACAGGTGGTTGCAAAAATCTCTTTGCCCTCCTTGATGGCCACCTTGTCGCCTGAATAGTGCGTGACTGTCACCTTATTTTCGGTTCTCTGCGCCGCCGCCATCTCTTTTTCAAACCCATGATAAAACGACCAGCCTGAAATAGCTGGGGTGAAGGCAACGATATAGCCAATCAGAAAGATAATTCCTCCGAAAAAAAAGAGCAGCCACCCTTTTGGAATGTTATTATGGCTTTCCTGGGGTTCTTCGGTATCATGCATAGAGTCCTCCAATTTGTTGAGAGCAGTTCTGAAGCATTGGTCTCTGTACCGGGTTTTCAAAGGTCGTCATCAAGCATTCTGTGTTTTGGTTCCTCAATCTGCTTTTTTCTTTTTGGATTATAGTAGTACACTATAATTCCCCCGGATATAATGGCAAGAAGCACGGTGAACAGCACATAAGCCAAACCTGAAAAACTCATTTTTTTGTCTCCAGATTTTTAACATCGCGTCCAAGTTTCTGGAGGTATGCAATTATGGCATCCATTTCAGTGAGATCATTGCGCAGTTCAGGCGGTGTTACCTGGTCACGGCTCTCTTTTGCGGGATAGCTTTCGGCTGTTACCTTCGAGCGGCATTGAACGATCTGCTGCTGGACATCACTTTCGGTATAACCATAACCGAGAATGGAAGTTTTTTTGTATGAGTATTGTGTATCCAGCTTGTTTTTAGCCATCCAGCCGTAAGGAGGCATGTTGGATTTTTCAAACATGCCTTGGGGACTCTGCAGATGCCTGTAGTGCCAGGAATCGGGATATTTTCCGCCAACCCGGTTCAAATCGGGGCCGATACGGCGGGAACCCCAGAGAAATGGCCTGTCATAAGCAAATTCCTCTCCTTTTGAGTACTCTCCGTATCGAAGCACCTCGGTTCTCAGCGGTCGTACGGTCTGGGTATGGCAGTTGTTACAACCCTCGCGCATATAGATGTCGCGACCTTCGAGTTCAACCGAGGTGTAGGGTTTAACATAAGCGCTGACTGGCTGAGTCGATGGCATGAAAAGAGGAATAAATACCGTGACTGTAGTGCCGATAAGGATCACAACAGCTGAAAGAACAGCAAAAACAACTGGTTTCGAAGTGATTCCCATGATTGCAGCTCCTGTTTATAGAGTGGTCGGTTGCGCATCAGCCTGTAGAGGTGCTTTCCTGACAGTCATGATCAGATTCCAGGTAAACAGCACTATGCCAGCAAAATAGATCACCCCGGCTGCAAACCGCAACCGATAGTAGGGATAGAGAGAGGTGAGGGTATCAAGAAAATTGTACATCAGTGAACCGTCTGGATTTGTGGCTTTCAACATGGCGCCCTGCTGGATTCCTGCGATCCACATGGTAATGGTCCAGACAAGCTGACCAACCAGGATCAGCCAGAAATGTGTATTTGCAAGCTTGATGCTGTAGATCTCACAGTTGTTAATGCGTGGAATCATATAGTAGAACGATGCAGAAATAATCATGGTGACCCATCCCATTGTTCCCATGTGTACATGTCCGATTACCCAGTCGGTAAAGTGAAAAAACGAATTAAGGGTTCTTAATCCCTGAAGAGGTCCCTGAAGGGTCTGCAGGCCATAAAAGGTAATGCCGAGAATAAAAAATTTAACCAGATAGTTGGATCGCATCTGTTCCCAGTTGCCCTGCAGAGTGTAGTATCCGTTGATAACTGACCCCCATGATGGGGCAATCAGAAAAATGCTGAAGGCAATCGCAACAGTCTGAATCCACTCAGGCAGGGGCGAGAGCATGAGGTGATGTGCTCCTGTCCAGAGATAGGCAAAGTTCAGTGCCCAGAAAGAGATAATGGAGAGTCGGTGGCTGTAGATGGGAAGGCCTGTGGACTTCGGCAGAAAATAGTAGAACATCGCAAGGATTGGCACGGTAAAGATAAACCCTACAACATTGTGGCCGTACCACCACTCAACATTGGCATCATTTGCTCCGGCATAGACCGTGTAGGATTTGAAGAGTGTGACAGGAATTTCAAGATTGTTGACAATATAGAGTATGGCAATGGCAACGGTCATGGCTATGATGTACCACAGCGAGATATACATCTGCTTTTCCCTGCGTTTGATCAGGGTGGCAAAGACATTGACGGCAAACATAACCCAGAAAATCACTACGGCGATATCCAGAGGCCACTCAAGTTCGGCATACTCTTTGGTGGTATTCATTCCGGCAAAAAGGCTCAGGGCTCCCAGAGCGATGGTTGTATTGAAAAGGTAGAGGTGTGCTCGAGCGAGGCGGGGAAAAGCGAGGGGTGTTCTGGTTAGACGCTGCAGGATATAGTATGAGGTTGCAAAAATTGCAGCAAGCCCGAATCCAAGTCCCAGACCATTGGTATGAACCACCCTGAGTCGTCCAAAACTAAGCCACGGGGTAAGGTTAAGTGCTGGATTAAACATTTCAAAGGCAATCCAGAGGCCCACAACAAGACCAATCACAAGCCAGAAAAGTGCGGAAAAAGCAAAACCACGTACAATTTGAAAATCGTATTTTTCTACTTCCGCTTCACTCATTGTATTCCTCCGATCTTTGTTTGGAACGATAAGAACAGAACGTATGGCTTTTCCTTCGGGCTATAATAGAGAAAAAACCTATACGTTAATTTATAAATTAATCATCCAAAAATATAAAAACCGGGTCTTTTATGGCCCGGTTTATTATTAAAAAGCTGAAGATGATCAGCGCTGGTTTTCTTCTGGCACTTTATAGCTTTCAGACGATCAGTTTAAGTTCACTCTCATAGTTTCCCACAACAGCCTTTTTATCGGTGATGATGCCTCTGAGATATTTTCCCGGAGTGACATCAAAGGCGTAGTTGAGCACCGGAGTAGTTGGTGTAGCTACCTGAGTGCCGAAAATCGTTCTCAGTTCATCAGCGTTGCGCTCTTCGATTGGAATCTGTGTTCCATCGCTTAGCGTGATATCTATTGTGGATACCGGTGCTGCTATGTAAAACGGGAGATTGTGATGCCAGGCACTGATGGCATGGGCACAGGTACCGATTTTGTTGGCTGTATCACCGTTTGCGGCAATTCTGTCAGCTCCCACGATACCAAAGTCAATCATCCCTCTCTGCATCAGGAATGCCGAAGATGAATCGGAAATGGAGATAAAGGGAATTTTTTCCTGCTCAAGCTCCCACGCTGTCAAACGAAGTCCCTGCAGCAGCGGGCGGCTCTCCGCTGTAATGACTCTTTCAATCAAACCCTCCTGCCAGGCAAGCTTGATGACACCGAGTGCTGTGCCCGATCCACCCGTTGCAAGCGTACCGGTATTGCAGTGGGTCAAGACGTTAAGCTTGCGTTTTTTAAGAATTTCTGCAAGGTCACTCTTGATCAGCTCTACACCGTGGCGCGACATGGCATCGCAGTTGGCGATTTCGTCATCATGGATTTTAACGGCAGCTTCTAGCATTTTTGCAAAAAGGGCTTCGATTGTATCGGCTTGAAAGTTGTCGTCATAGACCTTTTTCAGGCGGGCAGCGGCAAAAAAGAGGTTGACTGCTGTCGGGCGTGAAGCTTCAACATCAGCAATGAGTGTTCCAAAAAATGCTGGAAACTCCTCTTTGCTTCCTTTGAAGCTGTTGATACCGAGTATAACCGTATAGGCTGCGGCAACTCCGATCAGGGGAGCTCCACGTACGGCAAGTGTTTTAATTGCTTCGATAGCATCCTGATGGCTTCTTGTTGAAACATACTCCTCTCTCAGAGGCAGATAACGCTGGTCGAGGTATCGAAGAGTCTGGTCGTTGAACGAGATGGCGTCTATCATACGTATTGGGGAGGTTAAAGGTTAGCAACAACTGCTTTGAAGATAGTGGTCATTTTCGGCTCGGCATGGTTTGATACCTCAATGATCTCTTCAATACTGACCGCTTTAAGGTTGTCCGGGAAGCATTCGTCAGTAATGATGGACATGCCGAAAACCTCTGTACCCTGATGTACGGCAGCGATCACTTCAGGAACCGTGGACATGCCGACTACATCTGCTCCAAGGGCTCTCAGCATGCGGTATTCTGCCCTTGTTTCAAGACATGGGCCTGAAAGAGCAATATAGACACCACGCTGAAGCTTTATTTTGTTATCAAGAGCCACCTTTTCAGCAAGCTCAAGGATACGGGGCGAGTAAGGGGCGCACAAGTCAGGGAATCGCGATCCGATTTCAGGGTCGTTCGGTCCAATCAGGGGATTTCCTCCAAGCAGGTTAATATGGTCGTCGATCAGCATGATATCGCCTTTTCTGTATGAGGGGTTCAGTCCGCCACAGGCATTGGTTATGCCGAGGGTTTTAACGCCGAGATGCTTCATGACTCTTATAGGAAAGACAATCTGATGCATGGAGTAGCCTTCGTAAAAATGGAAGCGACCCTGCATTGCAACAACTTTTTTTCCAGCAAGTGTTCCAAAAATCAGCTTGCCGTGATGGGTTTCAACCGTGGAGACCGGGAAGTTCGGAATGTCGCTGTAGTCAAGGGAGAACTCAATCTCTATCTCTTTGGCCAGCCCCCCAAGGCCTGTTCCTAAAACAATCCCTATCGGGTATTCACCCTCTGTTTTTGTTCTGATAAAGGCAACTGCTTCCTGGATTTTTACCTGCTGTGATATCATGATAAGCTGTTTTTAGAGGTTAATACTTGGGTAGAAAAAAAATATATAATTCAGCGCCAGCCGAAAATTGCCGATCCTATACGAATCATGGTGGCTCCCTCATGAATTGCATCTTCAAAATCACCACTCATGCCCATGGAAAGTTCGGTAAGCTTTGATGGGTCAGGGGCGATCTCTTGTAACGATTCAAGCAAAAGGCGAAGGTTTCGGAACTCTTCCTGCGCCTCTGCCCTCTCAGGGGATGCTATGGTCATCAAACCGCGCAGGGTAATATTTGGCATAGAGAAGAGACTCTCTGCTGCTGCAACGACCTCATCGGGATGCATTCCGTACTTTGAAGCTTCACCCGAGGTGTTGACTTCAAGAAGATAATCAACCTGCAGATTGTGCTGGATTGCCCGCTTTGAAAGCTCTTCAGCTGTTGAAAGTTTGTCGATACCATGCACAAGGCTCACCTTGTCGATAATAGAGCGCACCTTGTTTGACTGCAGATGGCCGATGAAATGCCATTCGAGAGGTAAATTTTCCAGCAGAGGATCCTGGCACTTGTCAAGGAACTCCTGAACATAGCTCTCCCCGAATTCAATTTGTCCAGCATCAAAAGCCTCTTTTACAAGTGTTGCAGGCTTGGTTTTGGATACCGCAATCAATCGAACCTCAGCAGGATCCCTGCCTGCCGAGAGGCAGGCAGAGGTTATCTGCTCACGGATAGCTTCAATGTTGCTTGCAATGCTTGCCATGGTTCGGTCATTAAGACTTTACTGCAGAAACAATGCTCTCTATAGTGACCGGAACTATCGGATTGTCGTTGGGGTCAGTCTTGACCGCTGCGATTTTTTCCACGACATCCATTCCGGAATCGACAACACCGAATACGGTATATTGACCGTCAAGAAATGAATTATCTGCGTGATTAATATAGAACTGGCTGCCGGATGAGGCTTTCTGTGGATTGTTGTCCCTTGCGGCAGCAAGTGTTCCTTTTTTGTTTGGATGCTTGATTTCAGCGGGAGTACGGTTTGACGGTCCTCCAGTGCCATGCAGTGAGCGTTTTTCCTCATGCCTTGAGAGAGGGTCTCCGGTCTGGATCATGAACCCCTCGATAACCCGGTGAAAACGGATGCCGTCGTAGTAGTTTTCGCCGACAAGTTTGATGAAGTTATCGCGATGCAGGGGAGTGTCGTCGTAAAGAGAGATGGTGATATCACCAAGGCTTGTCTTGATAATGAACTGTTCTGGCATAGTAAGTGGATTTAAAATAATAAAATGAGTACAAGGATGTTATTTCAGTTTTCCCGAAATTCTCCATTGGGAGCGCTGAGCCAATGCAGCTCCCGTGGTGCCGGGATAGTCAGCAATTATTTTCGTGTAAAGCTCGGATGCTTTGTTAAGCTGGTTTGTCGCCAGGAAACTGTCTGCTGCATGGGTAAGGTATTGTGCTTTCAGTACGGTGTTTTCAGCTTTCGTTGATGCTTCCTGATATGCTTCCGCCGCAAGGCCCAACTGGTTTTTACCAACGTAGGAGTCAGCGGTGCCGGCAAGAGCAGCTGCGGCAAGGTCTTTGTTGTCAATTGATACAGATTTGAATACTCTCAGGGCTGAATCAAACTCTTTAATCGAGTAGTATGCATTGGCAAGCAGCAAACTCGCCATATTTCCGCTTGGGGTTCCGGCATATTCATCAGAAATTTTTTTCAGTCCAGTAATATTTGGCGCGCCGTTAATTGCGGTTCTATACTCTCCTCGGTCAAGAAGCGGTGCTACTCTTGAGAGCTGCAGTGCAGCTTCCTGCTCACTTTTTTGCTGGTGTTGCATCCAGAAAAACACCCCTCCTCCCATACAAACAAGCAGCACAAGAAGGCTGATAATGGCGGTTTTATATTTAATGGCGACATAGAGCAAATTGTCTTCTGCCGATGGCGTTACATTTTGTTGAACAGGAGTAGCTGTCTGAATCTCTTTCATGGCTGGTAGTACTGGTTGTTGCATCTGTTAAGGCTTTGCGGGAACTTTATTTATTCCCGGCAATCCGGCCTCCAACCTAAGCAAGTTTGTATGAATTTCAAAATAATTGCGTAGCGATGGGTACTAAAAATCCATCAGTGTTATGGCGTTGATAATCTAAATAATTCAGTGGCATTCTGTGCAATACCTTTCGCTGCTTCAACTGTTGGTATCTCCCTGATACGGGCAATAGCTGCTGTAACAAGCGGAAGATAGGCTGGTTCGTTCCGTTTTCCCCTGTTTGGAAGGGGTGCAAGGTAGGGCGCATCAGTTTCTGTGAGAAGATCGACAAGCGAAACATTGCTGATAACTTCCGGCAGCAACGAGCGCTTGTAGGTTACTGTGCCGGGAATGGAGAGCTTGAAGCCCTTGCGGATACAGGCCTGCGCGATTTCCACGTCGCCGGAAAAGCAGTGCATTACTCCCCGCAAACTTGAGTGGCTCTCTTCGGTCAGGATGTGCAGCATATCATCCCAGGCATCCCTGCAATGAATAACAACCGGCATATCAAGGGTACGTGCCATTCTCAGCATTTGACGGAACGCATCCTGCTGGGCATCCCGGTTGTAGTCGGGATAGTGGTAGTCGAGTCCAATCTCTCCAATGGCCACAACTTTCGGCGATCTGGCAAGAGTTTCAAGCTCTCCAAAAATCCTCTCTTCAACAGGCAGGGCTGCTTCGTGAGGGTGAAGGCCAACGTTTGCATAGATAAAATCGTAATCCCGGGCCAGTTCAATTGATTTTTTGCTTGTAGCAACATCAACACCTGGATCAATGAGCAATGTTACCTTTTCTTCGATCAGTCGTTCAATTACCGTTGTCCTGTCGAGATCAAACTCCGGGAATGAGAGGTGGCAGTGAATGTCAACAAACATTGTTCTTCTCCTGTAGAGTCCCGTCCGGAAATATTTTGTTATGAAAAAGAATCAACATGCAGGCACCTATAGTGATAGCAGAGTCAGCAATATTGAAAATAGGCCAGAGAGAGAGGTAGTAGCCAAAAATCTTTCCGTGATAGAGGTCGAAATAGAGAAAATCAACAACTCGGCCTAAAATCACCCGGTCAATCATATTGCCGGCACCACCTCCGACAATAAGGGCAAAAGGGAGAAGAAAAAGAGTTGAGCGGTTTTTTGAAAGTATAACATAGAGAAGTACAACGACGGTAATAAGTCCTGTCAGGAGGAGCAGTACCAACGGTGGCGCGAATTCCATTCCAAAGGCCACACCCTTGTTTTCTGTATAGGTCAGTGAAAAAAGGTCTGGAATTATTGAGATACTTTGAGAGGCATCCCTGAGAAAACTTATGGCAAGTTTTTTTGTCAGCTGGTCAACAGTGACAACGAGAAAAATAAGGGTGAAAAACCATTTCATTATGTTCGACAAATAACGGGTTTATTGTTCATAGAGTCAGATTACTCTGCAATGTTCTGTTGAATCTCATTCAGAAGAGCTGTTCTTACAGCACTTACCGGCATCTGCATACCGGTCCAGAGAGTAAATGAGCGTTCAGCCTGGCCAATCAGCATCTCAATGCCTGATATGGATGTGGCTCCTGCGCGATCAGCCGCCTGAAGAAGAGGGGTCTCAAGAGGGTTATAGACCATGTCGTAAACTATCTGGTCATGATGGATCAACTCCCGCTCAAGAGGAATAATACTCTTGAGGCCGGCATGGTCACCTCCTCTTGTACCGATTGGTGTGGCATTGACAATAACTCTGCACACTCTCACTCTTTCCGGCTCATTACTGCTTACAATGGAGAGAGGAACCGTTCCCTCATAACTGATTTCATCAAGCAATAGCCTCGCCTTTTTCGGGTCACGGACAAAGAGCAGAATCTCTTTTGGAGTAAAGAGTCGTCTGAATGCCTCGATTGCTGCAAGGGCGGCTCCTCCTCCTCCGAAAATAGCGACACTTTTACCGGTTATACTCTCTTTATAGGGGATGAGAGGAGCGGCAAAACCGGAAATATCGGTGTTGTGTCCGATTAGTTTTCCCTGTTCATTGACGATGGTGTTGACCGCCTGAATAGAGTTTGCTTCCGGTGAAAGTTCATCAAGAAAGGGAACAACAGTTTTTTTATAAGGAATAGTGACATTAAATCCAGCAATACCAAGCGCTTTCGCACCGCGAAGGGCATCAGGGATGAGAACTGGATCTGCAATGTTAAAAACTGTATAATAGAAGGGTATGCCGAGCATTTCGCATGCCCTGTTATGGATAAGCGGGGAGTATGAATAATCCACTGCACGGCCGATAAGACCCAGTATTTTTATAGCTTTCGTCATGCAGGAGTTCGGAGTCTTTACGTGATCATGAAATGCCAAGCATCAGTCTGACGGAATCCTGCTGATAAAGTTCAGGAAAAGTGCTCTGAAAAAGCTGTTTCTTGTCCGGATCAATTTTGAAAGCCTTACTCAGAGCCTTCAGTGTACTGAGTTTGTCGCCCATGGCAAAATATGCTGCTGCAATTTCGAAGTGAGCATCAGCAGACAGAGGCTGCAGCTTGAGAGATTGCTGAAGCGCATCGATAGAAGCATTGATCTGGCCTGCCTCCCTGAGTACAATGGCAAAATCAACCCATATCTGTGGACTTTCTGCATCAAGTTTTATAATTTCACGATAGGTCGCAATGGAGTTGTCAAGATGATTGAGATTGTACTCTATCTCAGCTTTCAGCAAAAGAAACTCTATGCTGTCAGGTGCTGTCTTCAGAGCCTGCTCAGTGGCAGTAAAAGCCGCTTCATACTCTTCCAGAGCTTCATGGCAGCAGGCAAGTGCAAACCATGCGTCGGCAAAATCACTACTGACCTCAATGCATCGGCTGTAACAGTGTATTGCTTCGCTGTACTCCTCCAGCTCCTCATAAGCTATGCCAAGATTATAGAGTGCGTTGATATCATCAGGTTCATACTCAAGGGTTTTCAGGTAGCTTTCAGCTGCCTCTTCTATACGCCCGGTGATGGCAAGCACGTTTGCACGGTTATACCAGGCAGAACTGAAATCATCAGCAATAGCCAGGGCCATGTCGTAACAGTCAAGAGCTTCATCATAGCTCTTCATTTTACTCAGAACAAGGCCATTGTTGTACCATGCATTGATATTGTAGGGATCCTGATCGAGAGTTTTGCGGTAGCATGAAGTGCTTGCCTCAAGATTGCCAAGAATGTCTTTGCAGTAGGCAAGCTCATACCATGCATCGGCAAACTCAGGATCAATTTCCAGGGAACGCTCAAAATCCGATTCAGCTTCCACAAATTGTTCCAGTCGCTGCAGGATGATTCCCCGATAGTAATAGTACTCCTTTTCAATGGAGGAATCGATAATAATATCCTTGAGCTCTTCAAGCGCCTCATCCAGGTTTCCGGTGTTGAAATAGGCCAAAGCAAGATTGAGGTTCATTTCACTGTCAGAGGGACTGAATACAACAGCTTTCTGAAATGCCTGGAGGGCATCATCAAAGCAGCCGTTCAGTGTCAGACAGTTACCGAGATGGAACCATGTTTCCGTGTTAAAGGGCGCAATATCTTGAAGACGATGGGCAACAGCAAGTGCTTCAAGCAGAAAACCATCTTCGTTATATTGATTGATCCGGTCAAGAAGCTCTTCCGAATCAAACATGGAATCAAGCCCTTCAAGGTCAGGCGGTTCTTTTCCTGATCCTGTTGAGTTATGGTAATTATCGTCGAAAAAATCAGGAAAATTCATAAACAATCGTAAAGAGTTTCACTACCGTCGGTCGTAGTACAATGGATAAATATAACAGAATTTTATTAAGAAAAACATATTGGGAGGATGGCATTAATGAGAAGAGGAAGATTCATGGTCGGTAAAAACGGTAAACAGCTTCAGCAATTTTTGTTCCCGCCGCAGCTTTCAGTTCCTCGATTTCAGCCTGAGCAACAGCATCAACAGAGCCGAACCGCTCAAGCAGTTTGAATGCTGTTTTTGCTCCAACTCCAGCAATAGTCGTGAGCTCAGTCTGCAAAACTCTTTGTGTTCTTAGCTTACGGTGATAGGTCACAGCAAAACGATGAGCCTCATCGCGTATCTGCTGGAGCAGTTTAAGTGCTGGAGAGGTTTTCGGCAGGTTGAACGGGTCTTTTGCCTCCGGAGTAAAAATTTCTTCAATACGTTTTGCAAGACCAATAAGAGGGATCGAAATGCCAAGTGCATGCAGGGTATGAAAAGCGATATTGACCTGTCCTTTTCCACCGTCGACTACGATAAGGTCTGGCAGAGGGAGCTCATTTGACAGCGATCCGGCATAACGGCGCCGGATCACCTCTTCCATCGCAGCATAGTCGTCTGAACCGTCAAAGCTCTGCAGTTTAAACTTTCTGTAATCGGATTTTTTCGGCTTTCCCTTGTCAAAACAAACCATTGAACTCACATAATCGGTGCCTTGAAGATGAGAATTGTCAAAACACTCGATTCGCTGAGGGATTTTCGGCAGATGCAGCAAATCCCGAAGTGCTGAAAGTCCGTAGTGTTCCCGGGCAGCCTCACCCCGTTTCTGTTTCTGGATCAGATACTCCTCCAGATGGTGACGAGCGTTCTGGCGGCACATCTCCACGAGATGTGCTTTTTCACCGATTTGTGGTACAATGAATTTGATGTTTTTTCTTTCCTGTTTATCCTCTTTTTGTTTTTCCACTATAAATGCTTTCAAGGCATCCTCTTCATCTGCGGCCAGCGCTTCCTGTAGCAGAATTTCATCTGGAATAAGCTCAAGGGTTTCCAGATAGTATTTTTCAACCACCCGTGCCTGCAGTTCTGCATCCGTTTCCCCGTTGGTATTATTCATATAGATGTGCTGTGAGCCAAGCAGTTTGCCCTCGCGGATTTTAAACACAACTCCGCACCCCTCATTTTCACCGGCGGCAACAGCAAAAACATCCCTGTCGAGTCCATCACCCGCTACCATTTTCTGTCGTTCAGCATAGCGTTTCAAACTTTCGAGCTGTGCTTTAATTTCTGCAGCCTGCTCAAACTTCAATTCAGAGGCAAGAGATTGCATCTTCTCTGTCAGTGAGCGGATCATGCTTGCAGTTTTCCCTTTCAGCAGTCGGGTTATCTCCCTGATCATACTGAGATACTCCTCCTCAGGCATAAGTCCCTCACAGGGGCCCTTGCATTTATGGATATGGTAATCGAGGCAGACCTTGTATTTTTTTAATGCAATATTCTCCTCACTCAGTCGGTATTTGCAGCTTCGTACTGGAAATATTGATCCGATAAGATCAAGGATTGAGCGTAGTTGACGGGCTTCAGTATAGGGACCGAACCAGGTGGAGCCATCCCTTTTCAGTTGACGGGTAAAGAATATCCGCGGGAAAGGTTCATTGGTGATGACCAGATAGGGGTAGGTTTTATCATCTTTCAGATTCACATTGTAGCGTGGCTTCAGCTCCTTGATCAGATTGTTTTCAAGGATCAGGGCCTCGACCTCCGAAGAGGTGATAATGACCTCAAAATCAGCGATATGAGTAACAAGTACCAGCGTCTTACCAGAGTGCTGCTGCTGATTTCTGAAATATGAGCGTACCCTGTTCCGCAGATTTTTTGCCTTGCCGACATAGATAACCCTGCCATGGGTGTTCCTGAACTGATAGACGCCCGGATTCAGGGGCAGCGTGGCAAGCTTTTCCTCAAGGGCCTTTTTTACCCCGTTCTCTACCGTGAGTGCATCCTGATTATCCATTGTTGTTCATTGGTGTTGGATTATCAAAACAATAAACAAAAAAAGGGAAAGCCGCATAAACCATGCGGCTTTCCCTTAATATAAAAGAACAGGCAGAAGATATTAGATATCTTCAAGGGTATCGTATTCTCCTTTCAGGGCAAACACTCCGAAGGTAATAAGGCTGAATGCGATAATTGGCATAAGCACGACAATAACAATAGACCAGAAAATCCAGTTCTCTTCACTGGGTTTTGCTGCAATCTCCTTCATTGCCTGCTTTATTACCAGAGGGACTATCCCGACACCCATGAGTGCCCAGACAAGCCCGAAAATCCTTTTTATTGCTGACATAATTTCATTGATTTAAAAGGTTCTTTGTTAGTCAACGTCCATGTTGTTGGTCTTGTTGGATATGTAAAGTGATCCGATGACGAAACTTACGGCAGCAATCAATATCGGGTACCAGAGACCTGCAAGAGGATCAGCAGGAGGCAGACCCGGGCCAGGACGAGTTGCTTCAACAAGACGGGTTGAAATAAGCGGTACCAGTCCACCGAAGACGCCGTTGCCGATATGGTATGGCAAAGACATCGAAGTGTAACGGATACGGGTCGGGAAAATTTCAACCAGGAACGCGGCAATCGGGCCGTAAACCATGGTGACAAAAATCACCTGAATAAGGACCAGACCGATCATTTTGTAGTAGAGATCCTTGGGAAGGGTTACTTCCTTCTTGATTTCAGGTTTCAACTTGTCTTTAGTGAGTGCGGCTTTAAGAACAGGATCGACAGGGAACTTTGCTTTTACAGTCTCCTTGAAGGTTGTTCCATCGGTAAATGTCTTGGTGGTGATTGTAGTGATCAGGGAGTCGGCACCTTTCACTGCATTTTTAATCTGGACATCCTTTTTCTCAACAACCTCAACCTTATTCTTGAGGTTGGCATCGTTGTACATGATGGTGTAGATAGGACGGTAAGCGATAACAGCGATCAGCATACCAGCCATCATGATGTACTTGCGTCCGATTTTATCGGAAAGCGATCCAAAGATAATAAAGAAGGGTGTGCCAATAAGCAGGGCTATGGAGATGATAAAGTTGCTCTGTACAAACTCGACGTTACAGGCGTTCTGCAGGAATGAGAGTGCATAGAACTGCCCGGTGTACCAAACAACACCCTGACCTGCCGTTGCGCCAAGCAGAGCAATCAGCACCATCTTCAGGTTATCTTTCTGCTTGAAGCTTTCTGCCAGTGGATTTGCAGAGGTTTTGCCTTCCTTTTTCATTTTGACAAAGAGTGGAGACTCCGACATTCTCATACGAATGAATACCGAAACGGCCACAAGGAATGCTGAAAGAATGAACGGAATGCGCCATCCCCATTCACCAAAGGTTTCAACGCCGAGTGTCTGACGTACAATAAGAATAACGCCAAGGGCAAGAAAGAGACCCATGGTTGCCGTGGTCTGGATAAAGCTGGTCCAGAAGCCCCTCTGCCCTGCAGGAGAGTGTTCAGCGACATAGGTTGCAGCGCCGCCATACTCACCTCCAAGAGCAAGTCCTTGCAGCAGTCTCAAGAGGAAAACAATCGCCGGAGCAAAAAATCCAATGGTTTTATAGCCGGGGACAAGACCGATAGCGAAGGTGGAACCACCCATGATCACCAGGGTAACAAGGAAGGTGTACTTGCGTCCGATAAGGTCACCAAGTCGCCCGAAGAAAAGCGCACCGAACGGACGGATAACAAAACCAGCAGCAAAGGTTGCCAGTGTGGCAAGCAGGGCCGCAGTCGGGTTGTCCTTCGGGAAAAACTGTTCAGAAATAATTTTTGCAAGAGTACCGAAAATATAAAAGTCATACCACTCGATGAGCGTACCGACCGATGACGCGGCGATAACCCTCCGAGTACTGGTCACCTCTTCGACTGGGGAAACGTTTCTGACATTTTGTGCCATAAATGTTTTCTTAGATTGTTAAAAAAAATGAATTAAACTTCTTTACCACCTTAGTGTTGAGCGTCGCTACTTGATGAACTCGTGCTCATTCTCTTTCACAACAAGAACCGGACAGGGAGCGCGACGTATCACATGTTCAGCAACGCTGCCGAGGATCATGCGCTTCAGGCCGCGGCGACCGTGTGAACCCATGATAATGATGTCAGCTTCCTGACGTTTGGCATAGTCAAGGATGCACTCTTCGGCAAATCCTTCATAAATGACATAATCAGCAACAATACCGGCCATCTTCTCTTCTTCAATGAGTGCTGCAAGTTGTTGCTCAGACTCAGTGCGTTCTTTTTCCAGTCCGTGCGAATAATTGATGGTAGGATCATTCTCGATAACGCCGACAAGAAAGACCTCTCCGCCGGAGAGTCTCGCAAATTCGTTGGCGTATTGCAGCGCTTTGCGCGACAAACCCGAGAAATCAACCGGGCAAATGATTTTTTTAATGGTAATCATAGTACCGCTGTTGTGGTTTAGTTATTGAAATAATGCAGTTTAATATGTTGATCGTGAACAGAAAAATAAAAAAAACAGCTCTATGCTATGCAATGCGTGGCACAGCAAAAGCAGTATTCAACACAAAAGCCTTTTCATTTGTTGGCTCTCACTGTATGTCGAAAAAAAATGTCAAAGGAAAAATATATAGAAGCCGTGTCGTGCCGTCTGTTCATGGTTGCTTTGCAGCACTGTTACGGATGGCTTACCCTAATATCGTTAAAATTCCTGAAGTAACAATTGTTTCATTCAGTAATAGTGCCCATAAAGAGATGCAATGGACCGAAAATGAGTTAAGGAATAAAAAGCCGCAGTTTCCTGCGGCTTTTTATGAACAGATAGACAGTGATTTAGAAAGTCACTGTTGCCCAGAGTTCTGAACGAAGACGAGTGTTGTCTGGTAGAGCAACTCCATTGCTATCCTGTTTTGAAGAGAGGTAGCGGAAGGTCGGCTGAATGGTAAAGTTTCCTTTCGCTGACTCGTGGATATTGATCTTGTACTGAGCCCAGATAAAGTTGTTGGTGTATACCTGAGGAGTGGCGCTTGACTTGTCGGTTGTGCTGTTGTGGTCAAACCATGCCATGAAAGGACCATACTCGCACTTGATTCTGAAAAGATCACCGAAGTAATCGACGTTTGCACCGGGAGTACCTGCGGGTGCTGGTGCAAGAGGCGTTGCATTAGGTGTTGTGCCACTGCCTCTGGTATAGAATCCACTGGCAGTCCATTTTATGCCACCGAGAGGGAATGCCATGTTAGTACCCAAGGTGACAGGTCTGAAGCCGAAATGAATTGGGCCTGCATAAGTACCTGTTGCTGACTGTGCCCATACATCGGTTTTTGTTATAGCTGTAAATACCTGTGGGTCAAAAGTAACGTTTCCAACATTGAACTTATAGCTACCTCCCACTGCATAGCCATCGTTCAGGAGGCCGTCACCACTTGCGGAAGTGTTGCCTGCTGCATTATTGTCAAGCACAACAAACAATGCATTGAGGTCACCATTTCCAACTTTAAGTCCGTAGTTGGCGCCATAGACACGGTCAAGGTTGATGGTAGCAACCGGAATATCAAACGGCTGGGTAGGATAGAGGGTTAAATCATAGAGAGGATTGTTTTGGGAGTTAAGCGGGATACGACCAATCATGTAGTGGTCACATGATGAATTGTGTCCAAAATATAACTGCGACAATTGCAGGTTATACACTTCTGCATTGCCATATTGGACTTTCTGCCATCCACCGCCTTGGTCCGATTCATCTGTAGCCAAAGCTTTAAAGAAATAACCATCGCCAAGATCAGCAGCAGCATTCAGCCGGATGCGATAATAATAGTTTACATTGTCTTTGCTCTGACTGCCGGTGTCTCCAGTGTCTCTCACGCGGACAGATGCGTCTCCGCTGAAATTCAAATCAGCATAAGCCGGTGATGCGTATGACAGTGCTGCAAACATTGCAGCAAGTGATAGCATTTTTTTCATGTGTGTTCTCCGTTAGGTTGTGTGTGTGTGTTAACAAGAAATAAGTTCCACACCTTTATGCATGGTTTGGAACAGGTCGAAAAAGAACTAACTCTGTTACAATATCTTTAAATGTAATAAAAATAGGAGAAAAAGACCAAATGTGACTTTTACTTCCACTCTTAAGAATTTATTTTAGTATTACAGTTATGTATTGATATAATATAGACCTTTACTTCATTATACTGCAAATTCATCATGTCACAGGTCAGGTTAAGAGTCAGCGCCTTATGTATCAGGGATGGTTATGTTCTGCTTATTGAGCATAAAAGTTTCGCTCCTGAAGATCCTCAGCTTCCAAAGAGTTACTGGATTCTTCCAGGTGGTGTTGTTGAAAGAGGCGAAACACTTGATGAAGCATTGAGAAGGGAGATGATGGAAGAGACCGGTCTTGAGTGCCAGGTCGGCAGCCTGCTTTTTATCAAGGAGCTGCTCTATCCCGCTCCCGGTGTGCAGGAGCAGGGCAGCATTCATCATTCGGTATCACTTGGTTTTTTCTGTACGGTTACCGGTGGGGAGATGATTACTGGCAAAGATCCTGAATATTCCGATGACCAGCAGGTGATTCTCAAGGTGAGCTGGCTTCCACTTAATGGACTTGACCATTATGAGCTCTATCCACCTTTTCTCGCAGACTATATTCTCGCCCATCGCTCCGAAGAAGTTCAGAATGCCGTTCCCGAGTTTTTCAAATCACCCCATTAAATATCAATAATGAATCCGAGTGTGGTATAGCTTTCAGGAAGATAGAAATACATGCCCTGCATGCTCATCCCTGAAAAATAGTTACAGGCTACCCTTACCTTTTCAAGTCCTATGGCTTTAAGACGCATCCCTGCCTGCAGGTTCCAGGTGCCTCTGTGCCCTCTTGTTTCAAGCAGTGATGACTGCCATATTGGCAGCAGTTTAACATCCGCAGCAAGATAGGTGTTGCCGGGAGTGGAGAGTTCAGCGCCAGCATGAAAAGAGTTGGGGCTTATACCAGCAGGGATGGTGTGATAGATGTACTGGTAACCGGCGTAGACTCGGTGACCCGGAGCGCTCAGTGCCAGAACAATATCAAGGAATTCACGGCTGTAGGTGAAGGGAATATTCGGGCCACCGGGTTCAGGAATCCATCCGGATCCATCCGGTTCATAGTGGCCGTCTTCAAAATGGGCAGAGATATGGCTGAGCCGGACTCTTCCGCTGAATTCATCAAAAGGGACTGTTTTACTGCTGATCTTCTCTTTCCAGCTCGAATTGATGCCAAACAGATAAGTGACTGCATCAACCGGAAATTTGAAGTTGTCACTTTCGCGCAGGAGTGACCAGGTTCCAAAATCAACGCCTATAGCAAAGTTTTTACTGTTGCTCTGATAGAGATCAGCCGATGTTCCAATATCGAGATTCAGAAAGCGGTGGTCTATCCATGGCATGACTGAAACCTGAGGTTCCATCGGGTCGGCCAGGAGTGGTGTAAAGATTGTTTTGGTAGTTGGGTTCAGAAGTTGATCTGCTGTGGCATTCTTTAGAGAGATCAAGAGCAGTGCTGTCAGGATGAAAGCTGTTCTGCAGAGGCGGTACGTGTTGTTCATGGTGTAGAGGTAGAGCGTTTATGGGGTTATAGGGCAAGCAGTATGTTCAGCACCGCCATGCGGACAGCAACACCGTTGGTTACCTGTTCAAGCAGCATGCTTTTTGAATAACCTGGCGGCTGTATGCGGTCGGCAACATTGTTTGAAATTTCAATTTCACGGTTTATCGGTCCAGGGTGCAGCACCAGAAGATGTTTCTGAATTCTTTCAAGGCGTTCGTCGGTCAGGCCGTAATAGACAGAGTACTCCTCAAGCGAAGGAAGGTATCCGCCGGTAGCCCGTTCAAGCTGAAGACGCAACACAATCGCTGTATCTGCCCAGGCTATGGCCTGATCAAGGTCGGTAAAGAGGGTGACGCCAAGTTCGGAAGCATCGGGTGGCATGAGGGTGACAGGAGAGCAGATTCCAACATTTGCACCTGCAGCAAGGAGTCCGTAAATGTTGGAACGGGCAACACGGCTGTGAAGCACATCACCGATAATGATCACCTTGAGCCCTTCAATATTTCCGAAATACTCCCGGAGCGTAAACATGTCAAGCAGCGCCTGAGTCGGGTGCTCATGTGATCCGTCACCCGCGTTGATGACCGTTTTCGAAGTAATGCCTGTTATGAGATCTGCCGATCCTGAAGAGGGGTGGCGCAGCACAAAGCCATCAACCTGCATCGCTTCAAGATTTTTGATCGTGTCGCTCAAAGTTTCTCCCTTGCTCACGCTGCTTGAAGCGGCACTGAAGTTCAGCGTGCTTGCACCAAGATGGCGAGCAGCTAATTCAAAGGAAAAGCGGGTACGTGTTGAGTTTTCAAAAAAAACCAGTGCAATGCGTTTGTTCGCGAGAGTGTTTTTAAAAGAGGGGTTGGCGGTTATCAACTCTTTTTTAAAGTCGCCGGCCATGTCAAGTATGTGGATGATATCACTGGCCGGAACATTACATAACCCAGTAAGGTGCTTCAAATTCAACCTTTATTTGTTGCTGTTCAGAAATATATATTCCCGAAAGGTACAAAAAAATTGATGATCAAAAACTACCTTACATATGATGAAGAGAGCTTTTTCAAACACTCATTCCAAACATCTGTTTCTGTGTTATTCTATTCTTCTGTCAACTGAATGAAGTGAAGAATCCTGCCTGAGCCAAAAACACGTAAGGCCAGGTGGCAAATAGATTATATATTTACCGTTATGCATGAAATGAGCATTGCTCTCTCCATTGTTGAGGCTGTGGAGGCAAAGGCACGTGAGGAAGGCGCCGAAAGGATTTCTGGAATTGATCTTGTGATAGGCAAGCTTGCCGGAATTGAGCCGGAATCGTTGAAATTCTGTTTTTCCGCAGCGGCAAAAGGAACGCTTTCCGAAGAGGCCCTCCTTGCCATTCAGGAACCGGAAGGTGTTGGAGCGTGCGGGGAGTGCGGCAAACTGTTTCCGGTATCTTTTTACTATGCAGAGTGTCCCGACTGCCGTTCTCTGCGGATAACGATCGTATCGGGCGAGGAATTTGTCATTCAATCAATAACCATAGAAGAACAAGAGGGAGAGTAATATAATGTGTGATACCTGCGGTTGTTCAGCGGATTCCGGGGCAGTGCTCCGCAAACCAGGGAATAGCGATTATCATGTTCATGTCAGCGAGAGTGGTCATGGAGATCATCATCATGAGGGCCATCACGATCACGAACATCGAGATCATCATCACGAAAAAAAAAGCCGGACTATTGCCCTTGAACTGGATGTCCTCCAGAAAAACAATCTTCTTGCCGAAAGAAACCGGGGATATTTTGAGGCACGAAACATATTTGTACTTAATTTTCTGAGCTCTCCCGGTTCGGGAAAAACCTCACTGCTTGAAAAAATCATTCCTCTTCTTCAGCAGCACACTGCTGTTGCCGTTATTGAGGGTGATCAGCAGACCACCAATGATGCTGAACGTATTCAGGCCCTCGGTGTACCCGTGATACAGATCAATACTGGTTCGGGATGCCATCTTGATGCGTTGATGATCAACAGTGCGGTCAAGGAGCTTGAGCTGCAGGACAACTCGCTGCTCTGTATTGAAAATGTTGGAAATCTTGTCTGCCCTGCACTCTTTGATCTTGGTGAAGCACTGAAAGTAGTCATTATCAGTGTGACAGAGGGTGACGACAAGCCGCTGAAGTATCCAACCATGTTTCATGAGGCCGATCTCTGCATTCTCAACAAGATCGACCTTCTCCCCTATGTTGCTTTTGATGTCCGGAAGTGTCGGGAGAATGCCATGCGTGTCAATCATCACCTTGAATGGTTTGAACTGTCCGCAAAAACTGGCGAAGGAGTTGGTGCCTGGCAGGAGTGGATCGAAAACAAACTGAAACTGCGCTGAGTCTCGGGCTGCATACCGCAGAAGAGCGGCGGCAACTGCTGGTTAACGGTATCGTGCAGGGAGTAGGATTCCGGCCGTTTGTCTACCGTCTTGCCACCCAATACGCGTTGAAGGGCTTTATCAGGAACACCGCTTCAGGTGTCTTGATAGAGGTTCAGGGTATTTCTTCTCTTCTTGAAAACTTCTGCCGCAGAGTGAAAAGTGACGCGCCACCCCTTGCGAAAATAGAGACAATGGAGGAGTGCATTGTTGCCTGTGTTTCCGAGGATGGCTTTGTGATAGGTGATTCCAGCGCGGGCATCGAGGTCGAGACACTTATTCCGCCGGATATTGCGCTTTGCAGCGATTGCCGGAGTGAGCTTCTGGATCCGGTTAACCGTCGGTTTCGTTATCCCTTTATCAACTGCACCAATTGCGGTCCGCGCTTCACGATTGTCGAGCGCCTTCCCTATGACCGTCCTTTTACATCGATGCGAGGCTTTACCCAATGCCCGGAATGTGAACAAGAGTACAATAATCCCCTTGATCGGCGGTTTCACGCTCAACCCAATGCCTGCCAGGTGTGTGGTCCGTCACTCTCTCTCCTTGATGCATCCGGCAACTTCTTTACTGTTTCGGATGCTGCGGCTGAAACAGCAGTTCTGCTCAAGAAAGGCAGGATTGTTGCGCTGAAAGGAGTTGGTGGTTTTCATCTTGCTGTCGATGCGCGAAACGACAATGCAGTTTGCCTCTTGAGAGAGAGGAAAGGGCGTGAGGCAAAACCCTTTGCTGTTATGATGCGTGATATGGCTGTTGTCTGTCACTTCTGTGAGCTCAGCGAGGGTGAGTGTTGCGCACTGACTTCCGCGGAAGCTCCAATTGTGCTGTTGAAAAAGAAAGCAGTTGAAGGGCTTTCTCCATCGGTGGCTCCGGGCAATGACCGGCTTGGCGTCATGCTCCCCTATACTCCGCTGCATACCCTGCTTTTTAATGAAGAGCTTGATGTTCTGGTGATGACCAGCGCAAATTTCAGCGAGGAGCCTCTTGTAAATGATAATGATGAAGCGCTTTTGCGGCTCAAGGCTATTGCTGATGTTTTTCTCATGCATAATCGGCCAATCTATCTGAAATGCGATGATTCGGTCACTATCCATCTTGCAGGAAAGCTCCGGCAGATAAGACGAAGCAGAGGATATGTACCGGCGCCGGTTTTCGTGCGTACAGATGGGCCGGTTGTACTTGGCACAGGTGGGGAGCTTAAAAATACCCTTACTCTCCTGAAGGGCATTCACGCTTTGATGAGCCAGCATATCGGCGATATGAAAAACTTTGAGGCATACCGGCATTTTCAGCATGTTGCCGCCCATCTGCAGCATCTTTTTCAGGTCACACCGGAGCTTCTGGTGCATGATCTGCATCCCGCCTACATGACCACACAGTGGGCTCAAAAACAGGAACTGCCACTGCTTGGCGTGCAGCATCATCATGCTCATCTTGCCTCATGCCTTGCAGAAAACAGGGAGGCCGGTCCGGCAATCGGCCTTTTACTGGACGGGACAGGCTACGGCATTGACGGCACAATATGGGGTGGAGAGCTGCTGATTGGCGATGCAGCAGGTGCGGAACGATTTGCCTCGTTTGAACCTATGCCTCTTCCGGGCGGAGATGCAGCCGTCATGCAGCCCTGGCGTGCTGCACTTGGCTACCTTTCCCGAAGTTTTTCCACCATACCCGATCTGCCGTTTATGAAAGGGAGGAGGATTGAACCTGTTCTTGAACTGCTTCAAAAGAGAGTCAATGTCTATGAAACATCAAGTTGCGGCAGACTCTTTGACGCTGTAGCCGCTCTTTGCGGATTGCAGGGAGAGATAACCTATGAGGGAGAGGCCGCTATACAATTGATGTTGGCAGCAGGGGGGGCAATTGGTGGTTCTTCATTCCGTTATGCCCTTGAAGAGCATGGCGGCCTATGGATCATGAAAGTCTCGCCGATTATTCAGGATGTTGTCGCCGCAGTCCAGGAAGGGGTTTCAGTTGTCGACATCAGCCGGCGTTTTCATCGCACTCTGGTCAACTGTATTTCTGGTATTATTAGAAAGGCTTCCGAAGCAACAGGTATCAATACGGTTGCCTTGAGTGGTGGCGTTTTTCAGAATGCACTCCTCTTTGAGACTCTTGTATATGAGCTGGAAAAAGCAGGCTACAGGGTGCTTACTCATTCCCTTGTCCCCTCAAACGATGGAGGTATCTCTCTCGGTCAGGCAGTCATCGGTCGCAGCTATCTTGCCGGCAGGTACTGTGGTATTCATTAATCGATCAAATTTCTTTTTTCTGTTGTCCCTGAAGTCCCTTTCGTCCCTGTTCGACTATACATAACTCTATCAAGATCGCCGATTAAGTGAAATAAACTTGAAATATAGGCCTCAGCGCTATATATTTACAAGCGTGAGTCTGGTAACCCTATACACATGTAAACGCGTGAGGATATTTAAAACCAGGTGGTTTGCCAAGTTCGCTAAGGAGGAGGGGATAAGTGATGAAAAGCTTTGCAAAGCGGTTAGGGATGCCGATGCTGGGCTTATCGATGCCGATTATGGGGGCGGAGTCCTCAAGCAAAGAATTGCTCGGCCCAACGAAGGTAAATCAGCTGGGCACAGGGCAATCATTTTATACTGCCGGGCTGATAAGGCATTCCTTGTTTACGGTTTTACTAAAAATGCACAAGATAATATCAACAAAGCTGATGAGCGAGAATTCAAGCAATTGGCTAAGATCACCTTCGCCTTGACCGATGAAGAACTTCAAAAGCTAATTAAGACAGGAGCCTATACGGCTGTAACATGTTATGAATAAAGCTATAACCTACAAAAGCGATGCTCTTGCAGCGATACATGAAACGGTTTCCGACATGTTGGAGGCCGGCGTCATCGATAAAAAGACCATGCGTCACTTCGATGATTCCTGTTTAACACCTATTCATGAGTTTAGTGCCGAAGAAATCAGAGTGCTGCGCGAACGCGAAGGGGTAAGTCAAGTGGTTTTTGCTCATTATATGAATGTGAGAAAAGAATCAGTCAGCCAGTGGGAGCGAGGGCAAAAAAAGCCTGCCGGTACAACCATGAAACTCCTTTCTCTTGTGGCGCGCAAAGGTCTTAGTGCCATTGCCTGACATGGCCTTATAGGAATTCAATCTACACCATGAAAATAGGTCTTGGTAGGTGTATGAAAAGGCAATAACCGCTCCAAGATTTTTCCTTCTCCTCAATCAATAAACCATCTTCATCAATGTGCCTTGCCATACCCGGAAAACTGCTTGAAATTGTTGATGAAAACGGTCTGAAAATGGGGACTGTTGATGTAAACGGATCAAAAACAAGGGCATGTCTTGAATATGTGCCCGACATTCAGGTAGGGCAATACACCATCATCCATGCTGGGTTTGCCTTGAAAATTATTGACGAAGAGGAGGCCGCCGAAAGCCTGAAGCTATGGGAAGAGCTTTTCGAGAGTGGAGCTTTTCTGCCTGATGAGGAGCCACCTTCGCCTGAATCTCTGTGAGGCCAGCTCCAATGAAATATATTGACGAATATCGTAATCCGCAGCTTGCCCGGAAGCTCCTTGACGAAATCAGGAGAAAAACCACCCGCCACTGGACGATTATGGAAATCTGTGGTGGTCAGACCCACTCCATTCTTCGTAACGGTATAGATCAACTGCTTCCTGATACCATAGAGCTGGTGCACGGCCCAGGTTGTCCTGTCTGTGTTACACCGCTTGAATCGATTGAGAGAGCACTTTTGATTGCCTCACGAAAAGATGTTATTTTTACCAGTTTCGGTGATATGTTGCGTGTTCCAGGCAGTTCGAAGGATCTCTTTATGGTGCGCAGTGAAGGCGGAGATGTGCGCATTGTCTTTTCACCACTTGATGCCTTGCAGATAGCTCGTGACAATCTCCAAAAAGAGGTAGTGTTTTTCGCTGTAGGTTTTGAGACTACAGCACCTGCCAATGCCATGGCTGTCTATCAGGCTGCCCGCGAAGGTATCCTGAATTTCAGTGTCATAGTGAGCCAGGTCATGGTTCCACCGGCAATGCGGGCTATTCTTTCTTCACCCGATAACCGGGTTCAGGGATTTCTTGCTGCAGGGCATGTCTGTGCCATCATGGGTTATGCGGAATATGAGCCGGTTGCGCGAGATTTCCATGTTCCGATTGTGCCCACAGGTTTTGAGCCGGTCGATCTGCTTGCTGGTATTCTGAAAACGGTTGAACTGCTTGAAGAGGGTAGGGCAGAGGTTGTAAACCGCTACGGTCGTGTTGTAAGCCGGGAAGGGAACCTTGTGGCCCAAGAGACGATCGGTAAGGTTTTCGAGGTAACGGACCGCCAGTGGCGCGGGATTGGTCTTATTCCCGGTAGTGGTCTCAGTCTCAGGGCGGATTTTTCGCAGTACGATGCCGAAAAAAAGTTTGATGTCACTCATATATGCACCTCAGAGTCCTCACTTTGTATGAGCGGAAGTGTGCTTCAGGGTATCCTGAAGCCTGATGACTGTCCTGCATTTGCCAGAGAGTGTACTCCTGAACACCCCCTCGGAGCCACCATGGTCTCTTCCGAAGGAGCTTGTGCAGCCTATTATAACTATCACCGAAATGCCTATCTCCTATGACGATTGTTCCGGTTTGTCCCTCACCGATTTTACAGCATGAAACGGTTCAGATGGCGCATGGCGCCGGAGGACGGTTATCGCAGACGCTCATGCAGCGGGTTTTTATGCCGCATCTGCACAATGCATTTCTCGATTTGCTTGACGATCAGGCAAAGCTTGATCTGCCCGCAGGCCGAACTGCCTTCACCACCGATACCTATGTGGTGAGTCCGGTTTTTTTCCCGGGTGGTAATATCGGTGAGCTTGCTGTGAACGGGACGGTCAACGATCTGTCGGTTGGCGGGGCAACGCCGATCTATCTGAGTGCAGGTTTTGTGCTTGAGGAGGGGTTTTCGCTTGTCGAGCTGGAAACCATTGTCAAGAGTATGGCAGAGGCTGCACGAAAAGCGGAAGTCATGATTGTTACTGGTGATACCAAGGTGGTGGGGAAAGGGCAGTGCGACAGGATCTTTATCAATACCTCCGGCATTGGTATTATAAGAGAGGGGGTCAATCTCTCCTGTCGCAACCTTCAGCCGGGCGACACTATTATTCTCTCAGGGACAGTGGGAGATCATGGTATGGCCATCATGACCTCTCGCGAAGGGCTCTCCTTTCAGTCAAGGATAACAAGCGACTGTGCTGCATTGAACGCCATGATTGCAGCTGTGCTTGATGTTGTTCCCTCTGTTCATGCCATGCGTGACCCGACAAGGGGTGGGGTAGCTGCTACCTTGAATGAACTGGCGGTATCTTCTGCTGTTGGAATTGAAATCAATGAAACAGCTATTCCCGTAAAACCCGATGTTCGCGGTGCCTGTGAACTGCTTGGCATTGATCCGCTTCATGTGGCAAACGAGGGCAAGTTGGTTCTTGCAGTGGCAGGTGAGTATGCCGGAACAGTTCTTGATCTCCTGCGCTCATGTGAGCCTGGTCGGGATGCAGTTATCATTGGATCAGTTGTCAACGATCATCCTGGTATGGTTGTGATGCGTACAGCATTCGGCAGCCGCCGAATTGTGGATCTACCCCTTGGGGAGCAGCTGCCGAGAATTTGCTGAATTTACATGTTAAGAGATCGTTTTTCAATGGCGAGGGCGGCTTCGCGTAAAACCTCAGAGAGACTTGGGTGCGGGTGACAGGTTCGGGCGATGTCTTCGGATGATGCTTTGAACTCCATGGCGAGTGCTGCTTCGGCGATGAGGTCGGAGGCGCTTGCTCCAATGATATGGACGCCGAGGATTTCGTCAGTTTTTGCGTCGGCAAGCATTTTTACAAAACCTTCGGCATCGCCGAGGCCAAGTGCGCGTCCGTTGGCGGCAAATGGGAACTGGCCGGTTTTGTAGTCGTACCCTTCAGCGCGGAGCTGCTGTTCAGTTTTGCCTACCCAGGCTATTTCGGGTGTCGTGTAGATGACCCAGGGCATGCTGTTGTAGTCGAGGTGAGGTTTCTGGCCGGCAATGAGTTCGGCGACCATGACTCCTTCGTCTTCGGCTTTGTGGGCGAGCATTGGACCTCGGACGACGTCGCCTATGGCGTAGACGCCGGGGGCGGTTGTGGCGCACTGGTTGTTGACAGGGATAAAGCCGCGTTCGTCTATCTGGAGTCCGATGGTTTCGAGGTTGAGGTTTTCGGTGTTTGGTGTGCGGCCTACGGAGACGATGAGTTTATCGCATTCGAGGGTGTGCTCGGATCCCTGATCGTCGGTGTAGGCTATGCTGACACCGTTTGGTGTTTGTTTTGCCTGGCCGATTCTGACGTCGAGCTTGATGTGAAGGCCTTGCTTGAGAAAGAGCTTTGAGGCCTCTCTTGAGATGCTTTCGTCAGCAGCGCCGAGGAATGAGGGCATAACTTCGAGGACAGTGACCTCTGCGCCGAGCCTGCGCCAGACTGATCCTACTTCGAGACCGATGACGCCTGCTCCTATGACTCCGAGTTTTTTTGGTGCTTCACTGAATTTGAGTGCTCCTTCGTTGTCGCAGATGGTATGGTTATCGACCTTGACGTTGGGGATGTGGCGGGCTTTTGATCCGGTGGCGATGATGACCTTCTGTGCTAGCACTTCTTCCTCTCCCTCTTTGCCGGTGATGATGATGCGGTATCCGGCGTCGGTCTTTCCGGCAAACGAGCCATGTCCCTTGAGGAGGGTGATTTTGTTTTTACGGAAAAGGAACTGGATGCCTGCGGTCATTCTGGTGACAATATCCTCTTTGCGCTGCTGCATTTGTGCAACATCGATGCTGACTCCGCTGACACTGATGCCATGGCTCTGGAGGTGGTGTGATACTTTTTCGTAGACCTCTGATGAGGCGACGAGCGCTTTGAGTGGTATGCAGCCGGCGTTGAGGCAGGTACCCCCAAGGCGAGGTTCGCCTGTCGGGTTGTCGTAGGAGTTGAATTCACAGCAGGCTACCGAAAAGCCAAGTTGAGCGGCACGGATGGCCGCTATGTAGCCTCCAGGTCCTGCGCCGATTACGAGTATGTCGAATTGTCTGTTCATAGTGTTGTTTCTCCGCTTAAAGGTCGAGTAAGAGGCGCGCCGGATCTTCCAGTGCATTTTTGATGGCTGTGAGGCCGAGGACTGCTTCCTTTCCGTCAATGATGCGGTGGTCGTAGGACATTGCCAGATAGTTCATTGGTCGTATGACGATCTCTCCATGTTCGACAACTGCTCTCTCCGTTGTGGCGTGGATGCCGAGTATGGCCGATTGGGGGGGATTGATGATTGGTGTTGAGAGCATCGAGCCGAAAACTCCGCCATTGGATATGGAGAAGGTGCCGCCGGAGAGCTCATCAAGGGAGAGTGTGCCGATTTTTGCCTTGATGGTGTAGTCGGCGATTTTGCGCTCTATTTCGGCAATGCTCATCTGGTCGGCATTGCGCAGGATGGGTACCACGAGGCCTCTTGGTGAGCTGACGGCTATCCCGATATCGAAGTAACCGTGATAGATGATATCCTTGCCTTCAACAGATGCGTTGAGGACGGGATATTTGCGGAGTGCGTGTACCGCCGCCTTGACAAAGAAGGAGACGATGCCGAGTCTGACGCCGTGCTCTTTTTCAAAGGTTTCCCTGTAGCGCTTTCGCAGGTCGATGACCGCCTGCATGTTAACCTCGTTGAAGGTGGTAAGTATGGCGTTGGTAGCCTGGGAGTGAAGAAGCCTTTCGGCAATGCGTGCGCGGAGTCGGGTCATGGGGACGCGCTGTTCGGGGCGTTCGGTGATGAGCGGACTCTCAAGGTGTGCTTCGAATGGTTTGAGCTTGGGTGGAGCAGGCGTTGCTGGCGAAGCTGGTTCAGTACCGCTTGCTATTGCTGCAAGGACATCTCCTTTGGTGATTCTTCCCTCCCTGCCGGTGCCCTCTACCTGTGAAGCTGTCAAGCCTGTTTCGGCCATGAGCTTTGCTGCTGCAGGCATAGCATTACCCTCCCTGCCCTGAGATGCTGCCGGTTGAGGTGATTCCTTTGCTTCATCAGGTTTCCCTTTTTCAGACACAAGAGGGAGAGGTGCTGTTTTACCTTGGGTGTCGATGCGGGCAAGTACCTGTTTGGGTTTGACGGTTCCTCCGTCAGCAACAAGAATTTCGAAGAGGGTGCCAGCTGCGGGTGAGGGTACGTCGAAGACTACTTTGTCGGTTTCTATTTCAAAGAGGATCTCGTCGACGGCAACGGGTTCTCCTGGTTTTTTTTTCCAGTTGAGCAGTGTTGCTTCGGCAACGGATTCCGATAACTGGGATATGGTGACATCAATGATTGCCATTCGTCAGAAATTATTTGTTAAAAAAGACACTGAACTCACCGAATGCCTGATCCAGTAATGCATTCTGCTCTATGACATGGGTTGCTGCATAGCCGCATGCCGTAGAAGCCGAGGCGAGACGACCTGCATAGCCGAACTGCTGGCCCGGTGACATGGCTTTCATGATATAGTGCTGGAGGAATCGCCAGTAGCCCTGGTTTTTTGGCTCGTCCTGGCACCAGACAATCTCACGGAGGGCAGGGTAGCGGGCGAGTTGTGCTGAAAACTCTTCTGCAGGGAAGGGGTAGAGCTGTTCCATGCGGATAATGGCAACATTTTCAGCGGTGTTTTCGCGGCGGCGGTTGATGAGGTCGTAATAGACCTTGCCGGAGCAGGCGATAAGGCGCTTGACCTGGTCAGAGCTTGCGGTTATGTCGCCGATGATGTTCTGGAAATTGCCAGTGGAGAGATCGGCAAGGGGTGAGACCGCTTCCTTGTTGCGGAGCAGGGATTTAGGTGTGAGAATGATAAGCGGTTTGCGGATCATGGTGGTTATCTGGCGGCGCAGCAGGTGGAAGATCTGGGCTGGATTGCTTGGCTGGCAGACCTGGATGTTGTTTTCAGCGCAAAGCTGGAGAAAGCGCTCGGGCCGGGCGGAGGAGTGTTCGGGGCCCTGGCCTTCATAGCCATGGGGCAGCATGAGGGTGAGACCAGATGCCAGTCCCCATTTGACCTCTCCGGAGGTTATGAACTGGTCAATGAGTACCTGTGCTCCGTTGGCAAAGTCGCCGAACTGCGCTTCCCATATAACGAGAGTATCGGGTGCGGAGATGGAGTAGCCATACTCGAAACCAAGAACCGCCTCTTCGGAGAGGACTGAGTCGATCACGGTAAAGGGTGCCTGATTGTCGGTGACGTTCTGGAGGGGGATGTAGATGCCTGAATCCCATTTTTCACGGTTCTGGTCGTGCAGTACTGCGTGGCGGTGGGAAAAGGTTGCTCTGCCGCTGTCCTGGCCGGTAATGCGTATGGGGTAGCCGCCTGCTACGAGGGATGCGAAGGCGAGGTGTTCGCCCATGCCCCAGTCAAGTTGCTGTTCATCCTTGCCCATGCGGGCGCGGTCATTGATTACTTTTTCGACCAGCGGGTGAAGCTTGAACTGGTCGGGCACTTTGGTTATCCTTTCCGAAAGTCGTTTGAGTTCGGCCATCGGCACACCGGTTTCCGGGATCTCACTGCGGCGGGTTGATGGTTCCGAGGTAAAGATGGTTTTGTTGACAAGGATGGGATTGGTGCTGTATCTGCCTTCGTCGAGATCCTTGCGGAACTGCTTGCCGATTGCGTCAGCGTAATCTTCGGAGATGACGCCCTGCGAGTAGAGTCTCTCGGCATAGAGTTTCCGGGTGCCTGGGTGCTTGTCGATATTTTTGTACATGAGTGGCTGGGTCATGGCTGGCGTGTCCTGCTCATTGTGCCCCAGCTTGCGGAAACAGATGATGTCGATGACGACGTCGCGCTTGAAGGCCTGGCGGTAGTCGAGTGCCATCTGTGTTGCAAGGATAACTGATTCGGGATCGTCGCCGTTGACGTGGAGCACGGGGGCTTCGATCATTTTGACAACGTCGGTGCAGTAGGTGGTTGAGCGGCTGTCGCGGGGGTCAGAAGTAGTGAAGCCGATCTGGTTGTTGATGACAATGTGAACGGTTCCTCCTGTGCCGTAACCGCGTGTAAGGGCGAGGTTGAGTGTCTCCATGATGACACCCTGGCCGGAGAATGCCGCGTCGCCGTGAACAAGTATAGGGAGTACCTGAGAGCCATCCCTGTCGCCGCGGCGAACCTGGCGAGCCTTGACTGCTCCTTCGACCACCGGGTTGACGATTTCGAGGTGCGATGGGTTGAAGGCAAGGGAGAGATTGACAGGGCCGCCGGGTGTTGCAATGTCGCTGGTGAATCCCTGATGGTATTTGACATCTCCTGAAGGGAGATCATTGGCATGCTTGCCTTCGAACTCATCGAAAAGGTCGAGGGGATTTTTCCCCATGATATTGACCAGCACATTGAGCCGGCCCCGGTGCGCCATGCCGATGACAATCTCCTGAACACCGGCCTTGCCTGCGCGCTGGATGAGCTCGTCCATGGATGCGATGAAGCTCTCTCCACCTTCAAGGGAGAAGCGTTTCTGGCCAATGAATCGTGTGTGGAGGTAGCGTTCGAATCCTTCGGCTGCGGTGAGACGCTGGAGGATGAGTTTTTTCTTGTCGGGGTTGAAATCGGGTTTTGAGCGTATAGTTTCAAGCTTTGCCTGCCACCATCGCTTTTCGGTCTGGTCAGTGATGTACATGAACTCTATACCGAGGGTACCGCAGTAGGTTTCGCGGAGGTTCTGCAGTAACTCCCGGAGTGGCATGGTTTCGCATCCGAAGTAGGTGTTGCTGGTGTTGAAGACGATATCCATGTCGGTGTCGGAGAAGCCGTAAAAAGAGGGCTCAAGATCCGGCAGTGCCGGGCGCTCCTGACGCTTGAGGGGGTCAAGATCGGCCCAGCGTGATCCTATGTTGCGATACGCTGCGATCAGCTTCTGAACCGATACCCGTTTACGTCCGAGTTCGGCATCGGGGCTTGCTACCACCCGGCAGATCGGCCCCATGCGTGCTCTCTCTGCAAAGGATGCCTGAATGGTTGAGTGCGGGATGTCGCGGCTGTCGGTGCCGTTCGAACCGGGGAGATTCTGCATGGCGTCAAACCAGGTGCGCCACTCTTCAGCGACAGAGCCGGGGTTGTTGAGATACTCTTCGTAAAGGTCTTCGAGGTATGGGGCATTGCCGCCGAAAAGATAGGAGGTGCTGCTGTATTGCTGCATCATGGTGTGAGGTGATTATCTTCGAGAGAATTTGCGGGGAGAGAGGGTGTGTGATGTTTCTGTGCCTGTTTGATCCATTCTCTTTGAGGTAGTGTTTCCGTGGCCCGGTGAATGATTATGAAGTATAAGATATATCGGGGGTTGTTTTGAAGAATTTCGCGAAATAATATTTAACATTATTCATAATGTTCGATACGATCGTGCCGGAGATACTTTGGGTTGCCAGAGCCAAGCATTGTTCTGACACGATTACATGGCAGTTATGATTTTACGTTCGACGAAGCCTCTTGTTCGCTTTTTGTAACTTTTGTTTCAGGTGCATCAACAACCTTCTTGATTTCGGTTTCAAAATCACTCTGAGCATTTTTAAACTCCTTCAATCCTTTTCCCAAGCCTCTCATCAGCTCAGGGAGTTTGCGAGGTCCAAAAAACAACAGGGCGACACCGCCAATCAGCACCAAATCCATCTGTCCAAACATTGCCGTTCTCCTTCTCGTTTAAAGCTCGTTTTAAAGTTCAGTAATTCTTCTGATTTTAAGCAATTTTCAAATTGATACAAACTTACTCTAACCCGCCAGTTTTTTGCTGCCCCACAGAACGTTCTGGTGAGATGGTTATATAATCTTGCAGGGAATAACAGCATCTTCATCAAAGGAGTAGATAGCACACAAACGGTGATACCCATCGGCAATGATGACCTTGCCATGATAGACATCCCGTACTAAAAGAAGCGGTGCAATTTCCTGGCCGGATTCAATTTTATCTTGATCTTTTTTGACATGCGAATTGCTGACACCAAGCAGCGAAAGATTGGATGCCCTGAAAATATCTTTTGCCTTGAATTCTGATATGGCAGCTTTTTTTAATTTTTTGACAACAGCCTTAGCAACAGATTCTTCAAAAATCAAACTCAAATAGGATTTTGCGGCTGGATAGTCATGATTTTCCGGTTCATTCAGCCATTTTATGGCAACTTGTTTCTTGGGCATAGTTAAAGCTCCTTTTCAGATAAAGTTATGTGGGTTACGCAGAGCTTAAAGTCTCGGCACAATGCGGCATCGAACTGCCTATATGTAATATAGGTGTCAACAATCGTTTAAATAAGTGTTTTTATAGCCTTTTTTTCAGGTTCCCCTGCAATTGACCATTTGATAGCATCTTCATGAAGTGAGGCGTAGAAGGTATGAAATTGGGCATAAGAGATCAGGGAGGTAATAGCTACAGAGCCGATAAGCTTTTCAAAGATACTGAATAACCACATTTGCACCTGGTTGTTCTGATCTCTGAATGGCCAGGGATATGTTGCTAACAGGAGTAGAACAAATATTGCAAAGCCAATAACTCCTATGATATACTCTACCTTTTTCTGTTTCCGCGCATAGGAAAAACGCTCTTTTTTGGAAGCAAGTATTTTGCCTTCAATGATAGGGTCTTTTCGATGTCGCTCAACAAGCTGAACCGGGCGGTCATAAAATTTGATCTTTTTCTGCAGTTGATTCGAGTGCTTGATACACTTATGAACAAAAACCTGACAATCAAGCTGCAGGAGAGAGAGGTTCGGGTTGAGAAGTCGGAGAACCCATGTGTTACGCTCAAATGATAAGGTTCCGTGAGTTTCTGTGACGGCACTTAAAAGGATAAACTTTTTACTTTCAAGAAAAAGAGGAATATCGCTCTCTTTAACAGACTCTTTCATCTCCGTAACAATTTTCTCAGCATCACTGGATTCCTGTCCAAACGTAGGCCACCATTGATTTCCCTTAAGAACTATTATAAGAGACTCATCCTCAAAGTCACTCGTAAACATAATTTTGGCATGCATCGCTCTCCCCCAGTAAGAATTTCCATAACATGGCAATATTCTCAATTATAACGCTTTCCCCGCTATCCTCATACAGCCACCCATAAGTCCCATTAGTTCCTTGTGTCCTTTTTGTCCTTGTCCTCTTTGCCACAAACCGGGCACACTTCCTCCTTGCTTACCCGCACTTTTCTTATTTCGCCAGCAAGGGCGTCATAGGTCAGCAGGGTGTTGGTCAGGGGAATTCCAATGTTGAGAAGATATTTTATGGCTTCGATCGCCTGTATAGACCCAATGACTCCGGGAAGTGCTCCGATCGGGCCTGATGGAGTGGCGGCGGCAGGGATTCCTTCTTCATGGAAGACGCAACTGTAGCAGGCGGTTTTCCCGGGATGAACGGTCATGGTCTGGCCGTAGAACTGCCTGATGCCAGCATGAGAGTAGGCTTTATTTGCCTGGTGGCACGTCCTTGCTATGAGAAATTTTGACTCAAAATTGTCGGTGGCATCGATGACGAAGTCATAACGGGCAAGTATCTCCGGCGCATTCTCAGGGGTAAGGCGGAATGGGTAGGGCTTGAGCTCTATGTTGGGGTCAAGAGCATTGACTCTTTTTTTTGCAGAGCTTACTTTTTCCTCTCCGATGGAATCAGTGGTATGCAGGATCTGGCGCTGGAGGTTGCTGAGATCTACTATGTCGCCATCCATAAGGCCGATAGTGCCGATACCGGCTGCAGCAAGATAAAAGGCTGCGGGAGAGCCGAGTCCTCCGGCTCCGATGATGAGCACGCTTGAGTTGAGCAGTTTTTCCTGTCCTTCTTCACCAATCTCTTTGAGTGTGAGGTGGCGGGCATAGCGCTCCTGCTGCTTCTTGTTCAGTGGCATGGTTTTGGCTTTTCGGTGTGGGGGTTGGCTTTGTTGCCGTCGGCGGGGCCGTTGTAGGCGGGTTCCCAGTTTTTAAAGACAGGCTCTATGTTTTTTGCCCGCATTGCTTTGCAGAACTCTTTGGCGGAGCGGTTGTCTTCAACCTCAAATTGACCTTTTTCATGGATGTCAGCGTCATGGTAACCGCCTACGGTGGTGCGGCTTTCAATGCTCATTCTGGTGATGCCGAGTCCGGCCATGCCATCGCGGTAGGTGGCGCTCTCTCTTGTTGAGAGGACAAGTTCCACATCGGGCAGTGCAATGCGGAAGGCAAAGATCATGCGGGCAAGGGTGTGGTCGTCTACCGGGAAGGGCGGTTTGTATCCTCCGGTCTGTGGCCTGATACGGGGGAAAGAGATGGAGATGCCTGCACGCCAGTAGGTTCGTCCGAGATGGCGCAGATGCCGGTAAAGGCTCAGTGCATCTTCTACGGGGTCTGAGAGTCCAAGCAGTACCCCGAGTCCAACGGTTTTTATGCCACCTTCAAGTGCTCTTGTGGGAGTTTCAAGGCGGTCGATATAATCCTTTTTCGGTCCCCAACGGTGCAGTGCTTCGTAGCGTTCGTAGTTGTAGGTCTCCTGGTAGATGGTGATGGCAGTGCAGCCGCTTTCGGCAAGGGCGCGGTATTCGATGACACTCATGGGAAAGGCTTCGACCGATACCCGCTGCATCTCTTGTGCTGCTATTTCGACACTACGCTGGAGATAGTCAAAGTCGGCTGTGGCGGTGCGCTCTCCGGTGAGCAGGAGGATGTCGGTGATTCCAAGCTTTTTCATGGCGAGCAGCTCCTGGCGGATCTCGTCGGGTTCAAGGCGGCGGCGCGGGGTTTTCCGGTCGGAGGCAAAGCCGCAGTAGATACAGCCGCTGGAACAGTGGTTTGAAAGGTAGAGTGGGGCGTAGAGTGTCATGGTTCGACCGAAACGACGCAGGGTGAGTGCTCTGGATTGGGCGGCCAGTGTTTCAAGGGAGCTTGATGAGGCTGGAGCGAGCATGGCTGCAAGTGAAGCTGTGTCGCGGTTGTCGGTGAGCCAATTCGGTAAACTGGTCACAGGGCTGCTCCAAGGAATGCGGTGAGGGGGCTTGTGGCAATGGCTGAGCTGCTTTTTGGCATGAGACCGGCTTTGAAGGCTTTTCTTCCAGCGGTAACTGCACAGGCAAATGCTTCGGCCATATCGGATGGATTATCAGATGTGGCTATGGCGCTGTTGACAAGGACTGCTCCACACCCCATCTCCATTGCCAGTGCAGCTTCGGAAGGGGAGCGCAGGCCGGCATCGACAATAATGGGGATATTGCTTTCACGGATAATGATGTTGAGCATCTCCGCGGTAGCAAGGCCCTGACCGCTCCCGATTGCTGAACCGAGCGGCATCACCGAGGTGCATCCAACCTCTTCAAGGCGTTTGGCCAGGACAGGGTCGGCTGCAATGTAGGGCATTACAAGAAATCCCTCTTTTGCAAGAATCCGGCACGCCTCATAGGTCTCTATCGGGTCGGGCATCAGATGTTGCGGGTTTGGATGAATTTCTACCTTGATGAAGGGGCTTCCTGAAAGTTCACGGGCTATCCGGGCGGCGCGCACAGCTTCAGCGGCGGTAGATGCTCCTGAGGTATTCGGCATCAGGGTTATTCCTGGAAGCTCCTTCAAGGGGCCGAAGAGATCGTCATCAAGCTGCTCCCGGTTGAATCGGCGCAGGGCAACGGTAACAAGCTGCGTTCCAGAAGCGCTGAGGGCGTCAAGCATGATGGTTGCGTTGCTGAATTTTCCTGTTCCAAGAATCAATCGGGAAGTGAAGGTATAGGGGCCTAATTGCAAAAAATCCATGGGTATTGAGAATTTATTTAATGCCGGTTTTAGCCGCCTCCTGCAAATACAAGGATTTCAACACGGTCTCCCTGCTGCAGATTGAGTACCGGACGTTTGTCGGGGCGGATGATACAATCGTTGACTACGGTTGCCACTGTGTTTCCCTCTGAAGAAATGAGGGTGAGGAGATCGGTTACCGTTGAACCATGAGGTATCGTCTCTGGTTTTCCGTTCACTTCAAGAGTAATCATTGAAGATACTGTTTTTGGATTATTTATGCTCTATAGTTCAGCCATGGCATTCAGCAGGTCGGCTTGAAGGTCGCTGACATTTTCAAGACCGATAGAGAGGCGCACAAGGTTGTCAGTGCACTTTCTCCGGCCTCTTTCCTCTTGGGAGAGCGCTCCAAGGGTCATTTTTGCAGGAGAGGCGATCAGTGATTCCACGCCACCGAGACTGTCGGCAAGGACAAAGAGCGTTATTTTTGCAACCAGTTGTTCAACTGCCGGGAGACCTCCTTTCAGGGCAAAAGTGAGCATTCCTCCAAATCCGCTCATCTGCTCCTTTGCAAGTTGATGCTGCGGGTGGGAGGCAAGGCCTGGATAGAAGACCTGTTCTACTGCCGGTTGCTGTTCAAGGAATCGGGCAAGGTGTAGGGCGCTTGCTTCATGCTCCTTCATGCGGATTTTCAGGGTTTTCAGGCCGCGCAGGATGAGCCAGCTATCCCAGGGTGCCGGTATGGCGCCAGCTGCGCCCTGATAGTTTTTTATTTTTGTATGCACACCAGGGTCGGAGGTGATGACGGCGCCGCCGATCACATCGCTGTGCCCGCCCAGGTATTTGGTAGTGCTGTGGACGACAATATCAGCGCCGAGGTCGAGAGGACGCTGGAAGTATGGGCTTAAAAAGGTGTTATCTACTGCAACAAGGATACCGCGCTCATGGGCGAGTCGGGAGATAGCACCTATGTCTGATATCTGAAGCAGGGGGTTGCTTGGTGTTTCAAGCCAGATTAGTTTTGTTGCAGGAGTGATGCACGCTTCATAACTTTCGGTGGATTCGCTTGTGGCATAACTTGTGTTGACGCCCCATGGACGCATGAGCTGTTCAAAGGTTCGGTAGCTGCCGCCATAGATGTCGGTTCCGGAAACAATATGGTCTCCAGGTTTCAGTACCTGAAGGGCAGCCAGGGATGCCGCGACTCCGGAGGCAAAGGCGAGGCCGAAACGCCCGTTTTCAAGCAGTGCAAGGGTTGACTCAAGTGCTTTTCTTGTGGGGTTGCCTATTCTTGAGTAAAAAAATTCACCACGGTGTTCAAGGTTTTCACGTTCAAAGGTGGAGGTCTGGTAGACTGGAACGGTTACCGATCCTGTTTGGGGATCAGGAGCTTGGCCATCATGAATGGCCAGGGTTTCAAACTGCATCTGCTTGGTTTTTACAAATTAAATGCCAAGTCCGTCCATAAAGCTGCTTTCCACAGCTTTTTGCTGAAGGACTCTCGAATTTGGCGGAACACTTTTTGTCTGCCAGACGTTGCCGCCGATAACGGAGTCTCTGCCGATGGTAATTCTTCCAAGGATATTGGCGTTTGAGTATATAACAACGTTATCCTCAATAATCGGGTGACGGGGTACATCCTTTGCCGGGTTGCCATCCTTGTCGAGGGCAAACTTTTTCGCGCCGAGTGTGACACCCTGATAGAGGCGCACATGATTACCGATAATGCAGGTTTCACCAATGACAACTCCAGTACCGTGATCGATGCAGAAATGGTCGCCGATGTGGGCGCCGGGATGAATGTCAATGCCTGTTTCTGAATGGGCCATTTCAGCAATGATTCTCGGGATAAGGGGTACACCAAGCGACAGGAGGGTATGTGCTGCCCGGTAATTGATCATCGCCCTGATGGAGGGATAGCAGAAGATAATTTCACCATGGTTTTTGGCTGCCGGGTCTCCATCATAGATGGCGTGAACGTCGGTGCACAATTTTTTTCTTATCTCCGGCAAGATACCGATGAATTGGCTGGCAGTTTCAGCGGCAAAATCTGCTGCGTTGACAGAGCCGTTGTTCACGGTGTCGAACTGATGAACGCTGAGGATCTGTTCGGTAAGCAACCCATAGAGCTTTTCAACTCTTACGCCAAGCAAATGGGGGAGGGATTGATGGCGCAGTACCGGTCCTCCGAAATATCCAGGGAAGACGATGGAACGGATAAGATCAACAATCTCTTTGAGTTTTTCAATCGATGGCAAGAGGTGTTCATGATTCGGCAAGTAGTTGCACTCCGAGTCACCTGAACCGGATAAGAGCTGTATAGCCTCTTCAATGATTGTGCCGGTTTTGGTTTCCATTATAACAAATCTCCTTGAACCGGATATGTTGCCGGCCGTTAAGCAATTTTTATAAAATATAAGACTATCAAGATAAGCCGGCAAGAGCGTTGTTAGTTTCCTTGCCGGATATTCCTGATCCACCGGGGAGAAAGATCAGCCCGGTGGAGTTGTTGGTCAGATGTTGACCTGTTCTGGCTCAAACTGGTAGAGCAGGGTCGAAAGGTAACGCTCGCCGGTATCAGGCAGTATCACGACAATACGTTTTCCCGCGTTCTCTTCACGCTGTGCAAGTTGCAGGGCTGCATAGACGGCTGCTCCGGAAGAGATGCCGACAATGAGTCCTTCGGTGCGGGCAAGGTTGCGTCCGGTACGAAGGGCATCTTCGTTCTTTACAAGGAGAATCTCATCAATAACAGAGGCGTTCAGGATTTCAGGAATAAAACCTGCTCCGATACCCTGTATTTTATGGGGTCCTGGTTTTCCGCCGGAAAGAACTGGAGAGTCGAACGGTTCAACAGCAACAATCTTGACATTCGGGTTGCGTGCTTTAAGAACTTCTCCAACACCGGTTATGGTTCCACCAGTACCGACACCGCTGACAAAAATATCAACATTTCCATCAGTATCGCTCCATATCTCTTCGGCGGTTGTTTTGCGGTGGATTTCAGGATTTGCAGGGTTTTTAAACTGCTGGGGGACAAATGAATTAGGGTATTCCGTGTGAAGTGCTTCAGCTTTCTTGATTGCTCCAGTCATTCCTTCAGGGCCTGGTGTCAGCACCAGCTCAGCTCCAAGAGCCTTGAGCAGGTTTCTGCGCTCGATACTCATAGTTTCAGGCATGGTGAGAATGAGTCGGTATCCTTTTGCTGCGGCAATAAATGCAAGGGCAATTCCGGTATTGCCACTTGTCGGTTCAATGATGACACTATCCTGATTGATTACTCCCTTTTTTTCAGCATCCTCAATCATCGAAAAACCGATGCGATCCTTGACGCTTCCGCCGGGGTTGAAATATTCGAGCTTGGCAATAATCGTTGCAAGGGCTTTGTGCTCCTTATTGTAATTCTGAAGCTCAAGCAACGGTGTGTTGCCGATAAGATCGGTCAGTTTTTTTGCAATACGTCCCATAGCTGTTGAAAGTTTTGTCGGTTGAGAAAAAGTTTAAAGATCATCAATAAGCGAAGAACTAAAAATCCCTTTAAAGAGGCATCTTTTATACCATAAATATGGTATGCTATATGTGGTATTCGATGTTGTCAATCAATCCCGCTTTTATGGCATAAATCAAGAGTTCAGGACTGCTCGACACTCCAAGTTTCCGGAAAATGTTTTTTCTGTGAGTCATCACAGTATGAAAGCTGATATGTTTTTTTGTAGCAATTTCTTTGGTTGACAAGCCAGCGGCAATCATGCGCACTATTTCAATTTCTGAAGATGTCAAAAGGCTGGCATCTTCATGAGGCCCCTCTTTTTTAAGAAGGATATCAAGGACGTCGCCTGAATAATATTTTTTCCCTTTCATCGCGGCATCGATAACATGAAAAATCTCTTCACGGTCATCGGTTTTCAGAACAATATTTCTAATGCCGGCATCATTTAACTCTTTTATTTTTATGTGGGTTATAGAATTTGTCAAAATAACGATGCCGATCTCAGGATGTTTTTTTCTTAGCTCCTCAAGATCTCCGATAGAGTCAAAATCGAACAGGATATAGTCCGTAATGATGAGCGAAATCGTCTCTTTCTGGAGATACTGTTGCAGGCCGGCTTTGGTGGATACGGTGTAAAAAGCCTGATAAATCGGCGACAAGATCCCTCTCAGTGCCTCGTTGGTTAAAAACTGTGTATCAGCGAGTACAACAGAGATGTTCCGGTTGTTTTTAGTCATTATCTGATACCTGCTCCATTTTCAAAAACTTCTTGACTCATTGTCAGCCTGTTGTTTTCGTTTATGTCATCTACCGTTACATGAACGTGTTGTTCGATAATGGCACAAAGAGCAAGCATCTCACGGTATGAGTCTGTATTGGCTTTTCTCCCTTCTCTTTTTGAAACATAACTGAGCAGTTCTGTTCCCTGGAAATCCTGTTGATTTTTTCAAGAGCTCGGAAATGGAGCTAATAAAGTATATGTAAAGTAAGATGCTTGTTTTCTATTGTGCCATATTGTGAAAAAAAATGTGTATGACTACTTATTAATCAGTTTGGATAACCAGCTTTTTTTTGTCTCTTCTGTCTGCAGTGCTTCATCGAGTGCATCTATCAGGTCATCAGGATGTTCAAGACCGATAGAGAGACGGATCAGATCTGGTGAAAGTCCGCTCTGAGTCTGCTGCTCTGAAGTGAGCTGGCTGTGGGAGGTACTTGCCGGGTGAAGAATCAGACTTTTTGCATCGCCTACGTTAGCCAGATGAGAGAAGAGCTTGATGTTGTCGATGATTTTTACCGCTGCTTCATAACCACCTTTTACTCCAAATACCACCATGCCGCCAAAGCCGTTTTTCAGATCTTTTGAAGCCGCAGGGTACGAAGGGTCATTTTTAAGTCCCGGATAACGTATCCAGGCAACTTCTGGATGTTGTGCAAGATGTTCTGCAATTTTAAGTGCATTTTCTGAATGACGGGCAACACGGAGAGGCAAGGTTTCGATGCCCTGAATAAATATCCAGGAGTTGTCAGGGGAAATGCAGGCTCCGAGGTTTCTGAGCGGCACGGTGCGAACCCGAAGAGCAAATGCAATTGGTGCAAGAGGTTCAGGAAGGTCAATTGCCCAGCGCAGACCATGATAGTTTTTGTCAGGTTCGGTAAAAAGTGGGTGGCGTCCGCCTTTCCAGTTAAAACGCCCTGCATCGGTAATGATGCCGCCAATACCGGAACCATGGCCTCCAAGCCATTTGGTGAGGGAGTTTATGACAATATCGGCACCAAGCTCAATTGTTTTAAGCAGATAGGGAGTAGTGAAGGTTGCATCGACAATGAGTGGAAGTCCGTTCCGATGAGCGACCTCTGCGATGGCCTTGACATCGGTGTAGTCAAGTACGGGATTGCCGATGGTTTCAATAAAGAGAGCTCTTGTTTTATCAGTGATTGCTTTCTCGAAATTGGCCGGATCTTTTGGATCGACAAACTTAACGTTAATACCAAATTTCGGAAGAATGGCATCAAACTGGGTGTAGGTTCCGCCGTAGAGATTATTGGCTGACACAATTTCATCTCCTGCTTCAGCCAAATTAATTATGGCATTGAAAATTGCTGCCGTGCCTGATGCAAGGGCTACGGATGCTGCGCCACCTTCAAGCTGCGTGACACGCTGTTCAAGAATATCGGTCGTTGGATTCATCAGCCTTGTGTAGATATTGCCGAGTTCCTTCAAGGCAAAAAGGTTTGCTGCATGTTCCGTACTCTTGAAGATATAGGAGCTTGTACGGTAAACCGGGACACCACGGGACAGTGTGGCGTCCACAGGTTGACCTGCATGAAGGGCAAGGGTTTCAAAGCGGTATTTTTTTTCACTCATTGTAATTCTACTCCTGTGTTTTGTTTGTTGTTGATTGATACTACCTATACTGTATTATGCGGCGACGGCAAGATTCGAACTTGCGATTAATATAAGGTTTTGCAGACCCTGGTTTGAACCTCTCACCCACGTCGCCGTCTCTATAATTGTTTCAGTTCTTTGCCTGCTGCTTACCGAAGAGCTTGAAGCGTTGCAGATTGAACTGGTAAAAGAGGAAACAGCCAAAGCAGAATCCTGAAAGAGCTACAGTTGCAGCCACGGCAACCACCCCCGACAGGATCCATCCGGTAAGGGGTACGCCTGCCAGAAAGGCGATCTGTGCACCACCAAGCAGAATGGCAGCAATGGAGTTATTGAAGCGCATAAGCCTCGGATCTTCTATAGCTGCATTTGCATTTTGTTTTGCAAAAATACGTGATCCGATGATAAATATAAGACTGCCGTTTTTGCCAAACACTACAGCTGACAGAATGATAAAAAAAAGAGCTGTTGTTACTATTGGCTGCTGAGTGATAATGGCGGTCACAATGCCAATGAGCAGTACCCATCTGTTCAGTTTGACAATCGGTAATGGGATACCCTCGCATGTGGCTGATGTTGTTGTTGACATAGTTGTTTCCCCTTTGGTTTTTGTGTCTGTTTATGTTTTAAAAGAAATAAAAAAAGCCGGTTCTGACATTCAGAACCGGCTTAAAGACTGTTACGTACACCATTTGATCATGAATGAGTTACGTCGTGCTCCCCGATATCCTTCTGTCAGAATGTTTCTGCAATCCGCAACAGCAGCAGCAGCAGCACCCTAAGAAGGTTGTCAATCTCATTGATCTCATTGATCTCATTGATGTCCTTAATCTCATAGATATGTCCTTTTTGTCACTGTTGTCCTTATCCGTCCTATCCGCCCTATCCGCCCTACTTTTAACAATTGTTAACTATTTTTTTTCACGTTTCCAAATAAAAGTTTCAGTTTACCCTATAAAACCCGCATGGAAAATGCCATTTATTGTATTGTATTCATGGTACTTGTTGATGTTTTCCTGAAAAATCTTTTTTTTGTGGAAAAAATGTACTTTACCCTTCTTGCGATTCCCGTACAATTCAAAGAATGGGCTGGCTGATTGAAATTTTTCCTAACAAAAAGAAGAGCTTCAGAGTGAAATGCAGAAAGGAAGAGATCGGGCTTGAGGGTGATATCTGGTTTCATAAAGCACAGAATAAGTTTCTCGGGGGCGACAGAATTTCTCTGCTTGAAAAAATCCAGGAGCTGGGTTCAATCAACAGCGCTGCAAAAGCTGTAGGTATAAGCTATAAAACAGCATGGCATCTTGTCAACATGATGAATAACCTCTCTGAAAAACCACTTGTCGACAGAATTACGGGAGGCAAGGGAGGTGGAGGAACAACTCTGACCAAAGAGGGGAAGACGGTAATCGAACAATTTCGTGTTGTTCAGGAAGAGCACAGAAAATTTCTTCAAAATCTTGAGTGCCGGCTTGGGGACTCAAATAACCTTTATCAATTTTTACGGAGAATATCAATGAAAATCAGTGCACGTAACGTTTTTTCAGGTACCATTGAAAAGATTACAAAAGGGGCGGTAAATGCTGAAGTAATTCTTGTGATCAGTGGCGGAACCCGTATAACCGCTATTATCACCAATGGCGCCGTTGATAACCTCAGCCTTCAAGAGGGTATGAACGCTTATGCCATTGTTAAGTCAAGCTCTATAATTATCGCTCAGGAGCTTCTTGATGCCAAATTAAGTGCTCGCAACATTATTCCCGGCACGATCAGCAAACTTATTGAAGGTCCAGTAAGCACTGAAGTTGATGTTGAAATTGGAGGAGGCAATGTCATCTCCGCCATCATAACCCATGGCAGTTCAGAAAAGCTTGCTTTGAAAGAGGGTGGTACTGCTTGTGCCATGTTCAAGGCATCCAGTGTTATTCTTGGAATAAACTAATTCTCTTTTTCTCCCCCCGCAGGTCAAGCTGCTGCATTTTTAAGCTCAGTTCCCTGCGGGTAGGGCATCTATCCATCTTAAGACCTCATCCTGTGCATCGACAGGCGCTTCCATGTGATTTGAATTCAGGACGTGGTATCTATTAAGCGGATGCTGGGGCCATTTTTCAAAAACATAATCCCGGCCTTTATCATAGAGAACGTCTGTTGTCCCGGCCAATATCCAGATAAGCGGAACTCTTTGAGTGATTTTCGAAGTCGATAGAGGCATTGATGCCATACCATCAGGGTCATAATAACTGAAATAGGTAGCGGCTGTCATGTTTATATCAGCAAATCTGCCATTATTTCTGTGTGTAAATAGTGCCTGCTTGTCCCCACTGCCGCTATCAATCATCCCTTTGGCTTTATTGAGACTTGACTGGATGCTCTGATGATACCGGAGCCTGTCAGGTGTATGGCCAGGAGCTATAGCTATAACACCGTTTATTTTTTCTCGACCATAGGCAGCATAGGCAATAGCAGCATTTGCTCCCTTACTGTGTCCGGCCAGAACGATTACGGTAGAGCCACTTTTTTGTAATTCCTGAATATTACTGGTTATAATCTCTAATGCAGCAGAATAATCTACATCATATCCCCTGACTTTACTCCATGGCATTAATGGCGTAAGAACCCTATACCCCTTGTTTCTCATCGATGTTCCCAAGGAATTAAACTGTGATGGGCTCCCCCATTTGCCATGAATCAATACAACTCCAACCTTGTTTTCAGTAGAGGCATATAAACTACCTGAAAAGTTCATTATACCTCCGGTTTGGTTGACAACTTTTCCATAAGTTACGGAAAAACCCTTAACGGTACTTTTTATAGTTGATACCGAACTGCTGCATTTTCAAGCTCCCGGATATTGCCAGGCCATGAGTAAGCAAGCAGCACTTCTTGCTCTGCGGTTGCAATCCTTTAAGTTTCTTTGCCGAATTTTTTTGCAGGCAAAGGCACATTCCGTACCGGTGTCATTACAACCTAGCCTATACAACGAAATATAAAAAAACACATATTTCATCATGGTAACAAGATATAATAAAAACCATATAAATAGCGGTGATAATTTGTTTTATCAATAAAATTTTATCAATAAAACTTGTTTATCTTTATTTTTTAAGGCAACTCCTGCTCGGTTTCGGGGTATATTCTAACCCTTTCATCGGTAGTGGCCTTCGTGCCTGCCGAGAAAGATCATTTTTTAAAAAAGCCTTGGTTATTTAGAGCGATATATAGATTATGTTATAACGATTAATGAATAAAAACAGGAAACCTCTTAACAAAACAAGAGTACAGCATTACAACACTAACAGAACAACCATGAACATAACAATGTCTCAAGCAATGAAGAAAATCATCTTCTTATGTTTTGCCCTCTTTATGATGGCCACCACAGCCATGGCCAGCGAGCTGAACCTCTCGGTAGCGGCAAGCCTTAAAGAGGTGATCACTGAGCTTACAGCAAGCTATGCGGCAAAACATCCAGGTACTGTTTTTCTGAAAAACTTTGGCCCTTCAGGCACACTTGCAGGTCAAATCGAAAACGGTGGCCCTGCAGATATCATTATTTCTGCAAACACCGAATGGGTGGATTACCTGAACAACAAAAAACTCGTCGATGCTTCAAGCATCAAGACGTTTACTTACAACTCGCTTGTTTTTACAGGAACAACGAGTAAAAAAGTTACCTCAATTAATGACCTCACGAAACTGGATAAGATTGCTATAGGGAGCCCGAAAAGTGTGCCTGCAGGTGAATATGCAATGACGGCAATGACGAAGGCCGGAGTGGCCGCCCAGCTTGCAAGCAAGCTTGTCATGGCCAAAGATGTTCGTGAGTGTCTCATGTATGCTGAACTGGGTGAGGTTGATGGTGCTTTCGTCTACAAAACCGATGCGCTGCAGGCTCAAAAATCAAAGCTGCTCTTTGCGGTACCACAGGAACTCTATCCAAGAGTTGTCTACCCGATGGCAATTACCATTAAAGGAGCAAAGAACGATGAGGTCAAAGCTTTTCATGCTTTTCTGCAGTCTGATGAGGCAAAATCGGTTCTCAGTAAACACGGGTTTGCCCTGAAATGATTTTTTTTGGCAAACAACCCGATTTGAGGAGCTTTGTGTGAAACTACATCTTGATCTTGAAAAAAAGCTGGGGGTATTCTTTATCCAGGTCAATGCTGAGGTATCAGGGGAACGAATCGGAATATTTGGCGATTCTGGAAGTGGCAAATCTACCCTTGTAAATTTTATTTCAGGCCTTTTGCAGCCTGACAAGGGTGAAATTATTCTTGATGGAGAGTGTCTGTTCAGCAGTCAGAAGGGTATCAATATCTCGCCTGAGCATCGACGAGTTGCCATTGTTTTTCAGCGCCCAATGCTTTTTCCACACATGAGCGTCAAAAAAAATCTTTTCTACGGATATAAGCGATGCCGAGCGGAAAACAGAAGGATCAGGCCTGAGGCACTGATTGATCTCCTTAAACTGGAGCCACTTCTTAAGCGGGGCGTTGAAAATCTTTCCGGTGGAGAAAAACAACGTGTTTCTCTCGGTAGAGCTATTCTTGCAAGCCCAAGGCTTCTGCTTATGGATGAGCCGCTTACAGCTCTTGACGATACACTCCGGTTCCAGATCATTCCATATCTCAGGAGTGTAAGTGAAGAGTTCAAGATTCCTTACATGTTTATATCGCATTCGCTGATAGAGATGCAATTGATGACTGAGAGCGTTCTGGTGTTGAACAACGGGGGGCTTGTTGAAGAGACTACATCCGAAGGACTTGCACGAAACAGAATGGCAAAAAGTCCGAATGGATATCTTAATCTTCTGCGTCTTACCAATCCTGTTGATCAAAATGGATTATTTTCCTACTCATGGGGAGACAATACCCTGCTTGTTTCAGATGGACAACCCAATGCGGATGCACTGTTTGAACTCTCTTCCCGGGATATTATTCTTTTTAAAAAGCATCCCGAAGCCATCAGTGCCCGCAATCTTCTGCTCGGCAAGGTTATCGAAATATTCAATTCAGAAGGGCGAGTGGGCATTGTTCTTTCGGTGAATGAGGAAAAACTTGTTGCTGAAATTGTCCAGTCTGCATCCGATGAGCTGAACATTACATCTGGGACAACTATTTATGCCGCAGTCAAGGCATCTTCGTTCAGGAGGCTTGCTTGAATTTCAGTGATGTTCCTTCCGCAATTCGGTCAACAAAAGTTTTATCTGAGTTGGGATTGACTCATATGGGCAAGATGCATTGTATTGCTGATGCCAGAAAGTTTATGATTCCTCAATAAGTTTGCCGCTTCTGAGCCAGGTACGCAATGCCATGAGTTTGTTGTCAAGTTCTTCCAGTCTGGCAAGATTTTCTTTGTTCCTTTGCTGTCGTCGTGATGATCTTGTGAATTCCTCCATCAAGTGTTGCTGTGTCAGGCGCATTGAGAAAGAGAGAGGTCAGTTCGCTTGCCCCTTGACCAGTAATGCCGTTGACATGCATGATTCTGGCTTTTGCATTTGCCCGGCGAACCTGAAAGGCAAAGACTTCGCGTTCAGCCTGGGAGACGATATCGCCCTTGGTAATAACCACGATGTCCGCAAACTTGAGCATGGGCCCGATTTTTTAGACGTTCCGGATGTTACGGGCAAAATCTGTTGCTGCATTGTTGCCAAGCTTCTCCTTTAAAAGCATTAAAAGATTTGCAATGCTTGCCTTGCCATTATAGCCGTGCACCGTCACAAGATCCCTATAGAGCGGATCTACCAGATCTGTCCATCGACGGGGATAAGGCACATCAGTGTGTGTTGATAAATCAATGACAATACTCCAGTATCCAGTTCCGAAAATCCCGATATTGTTGCTGTGAGGGATTTTGTCCGCTACTTCGCCAAAAAAGACAAAACAAGCGAAAAGATCAACCTGATTACAGGATGGGTCAACCCCGGAGACGTTACTGCGCTCAAGCACCTGTTGACAGAAATGCAGATTGAGGCGAAACAATACTGTCTGTTTCGAGATTTCGGTTGATCAGGGTTTTATCGAAAACGATCTGGCCTGCGACTTTGAAGCCAGGCACCGTACGGTTATCGGGTTAGGCAAAGCCTCATTTATAGAAGATGAAGCTGAAAAGATCAACGTGCTCGATTTGATTGTCTGAAGGTTTTCGGATAAAAAATTCGAGTACCCGAACGCGAATCTGGTTCATACGGCCGTCATCCGCATTGATATTGAATCGATCAAGGGAAAGACACACGGCTATTAATCGGTAATAGATGCATGAAGAGCGTGGAGAAAGGAATTGATACTCTTAAAATATTATGAAAATAGAAAACCATCCCTGTTTCAATGATGCGTCCCGGCATACTTTTGGGCGTATTCATCTCCCTATAGCTCCAAAGTGCAACATCCAGTGCAACTACTGCAACTGGAAGTTCGACTGCCTGAACGAAAACCGCCCCGGTGTTACCAGCAAGATATTGTCGCCGAAACAGGCGATGCATTATCTTGATCAGGCAATGGTGATCTCTCCGAACATCAATGTTGTGGGTATTGCCGGGCCGGGCGATCTGTTTGCCAACCCGGAAGAGTCAATGGAAACACTGCGGCTGGTTCGGGCAAAATATCCTGAAATGTTGCTCTGTGTTGCAACAAACGGCCTTGACCTCCCACCCTATATTGATGAACTTGCCGCCCTCCAGGTCAGCCATGTGACGCTTACCATCAATGCCATAGATCCTGAGATTGGTGCTGGGATTTATTCGTGGGCCCGATATAACAATAAAATGTACCGAGGTATTCATGCCGCAATGTTGCTGATCGCTAACCAGCTTGAGTCGCTTAAAAAGCTCAAAGAGGCGGGGGTTACGGCAAAAGTGAACTCCATCATTATTCCGGGTATCAACGACAGTCATGTGATTGAGGTTGCCCGGAAAGCGGCTGAACTGGGGGCCGATATTCTTAACTGTATGCCCTATTACAGCACCACCGGGACTTTTTTTGAAAACATTGCGGAGCCATCTCCGGAAATGGTTGCAGTGATCCAGAAAGCTACGGGGGCATATCTGCCGCAGATGATGCACTGCAGCCGATGCCGTGCCGATGCAGTCGGGATTATCGGTGAACTCAACTCTCTGGAGATGATGCAGAAACTTGCCGATGCAGCAGCAATGCCGAAAAACCCGGAAGAGAATCGTCTCTATGTTGCTGTTGGTAGCCTTGAAGGCGTCATGATCAACCAGCACCTCGGAGAAGCCGAACGTTTTCTGATCTACGGCATAGAGAGCAAGAGTGGCGAGTACGTTCTTGTTGACTCAAGGAAAGCGCCTCCGGGCGGTGGAGGCAAGGAGCGGTGGGAAGCGCTGGCCGCCACATTGATTGACTGCAGGGCAGTGCTGGTCAACGGTGCCGGTGGCTCGCCCATCAAGGTAATGAATGCTCACGGCATTGATGTGATGGTGATGGAGGGATCGATCAAGAAAGCGGTGAATGCCTGTTTTGGCAAAGAGGAGCTGAGTGAAGGCATAAAAATCAATCCAGCCAATGCCTGCGGGCCAAGCTGCAGCAAGTTCACTGCTCAGGAGCCAAAGAGCAGCGCAACGCATAAGTCATCCGACGTTGCTGTGTGAGCTACGGGACAAAGACCAGGCGGAAGCCAATGCTGTAGTTCCGGAAGTCGGGGGTGCCATAGCTGCGATAAGCCGACCGACAGTACTCGGCGAGGCTGTACCAGCTTCCGCCACGAATCACAGGGTACGAACCGCTTGCTGGCCCTGCAGGATTGGTAACCGTTCCTTTCACTTTACATTCATCATAGTAAGTTCCGCTGTACCAGTCATTGCACCATTCATTAACATTGCCATGTATGTTGTACAACCCCCACGCATTGGGCAAAAAACTGTGGACCGGAACGGTGCCACTTCTCCACTCTCCTTGCTCGCTGATGAAATTTGCCTGTTGAATTGTTATGTTTTGACCTGTATTAAAGGCAGTTATGGTTCCTGCCCGACAAGCATACTCCCGCTCTGCTTCTGTGGGTAACCGAAAATGCTTCCCTGTTTTTGTTGAGAGCCATTTGCAATAGGCGACAGCGTCATTCCAGCTCACATGCAACACCGGGTGGTTCTCTTCACTCAGAGGGCGAACGCTACCAGAAACACCATGACGCCAGTTTACTCCTTCCCCTTTTTTCACTTTACTATTAGAGACAATCACGCTAAAGCCGTTTTTTTCAGCATCTGTCTGGTAGCTTGATGCTTCCACAAATATCCTGAACTCGGCAACGGTAACCGCATATTTGCTCATATAAAAGTTGCTCACCCGAACCTGATGCTGGGTCTCATTAAAGTCAATACCATTTTTCTGAAAAGCGGCCTTGACTTCAGCCCTCCCAACTTCACCCTCAGGGCTCCCCATCGTAAACTCGCCGCCGCGGATAAGCACAAAATTTGCCGGGTCAAACAGTGCTGCTGCCGCTTTTGCTTGCAATGCACCGCTGAAAAGCATGAAAACCGCAAGAAAAAGAGCAGGAGTGAGGGCTTTTATGGCTTTTGGTTTCATCTTATTTCCTGGGCATGGATTGCATGAAAAATCAAAGCATTTACGACGCAATTTAGCGCTTGCAAAAGCATTACACAAAAAGCATTTAGACCTTCTGCATCGCACGAATGAATTTCAATATGCCTTGTGGACAGCTTCTGGAGTGCAGTGCTTAACTGGTGCAGTGCGGCAGGCAGGACGCATCATCAATTGAAAGGGCATTAAACCATCTGCTGGTACTTAATTCAATGCACAATATTTTTGTAAATTACACAACAACTATCGAGGAAGATCTTGCTGAAATAAAATTTTTTGGAAAAAGGGCAACCTTTAAGTATTACAAAGCAGCAATGGATAGAAGAGTTTACAAGATGCAGGATAACCCGCTTGTGTTAATTTCGTATCCATTAATTAATTTTAGCGGACAATAGAAAGGAACATAAAATATGTGGTTTTAAGCATAACTGATAATATAAACCATCTCCCATGAAACACTACATCATCGGTATACTGGTAGCTATCCTTTTATTGTCGCCGGGCAAGGGATTCGGCACAACATCGTCACCTGAGCAAATAACAGTGTGGCGCCTTGCCGCTAATCAGGGGGATGCAGAGGCTCAGTACTATCTCGGAAAGATCTACAAAAATGGCCAAGGAGTTACTCAAAACAATGCAGAAGCGACAAAATGGTTTCGCCTTGCTGCTCAGCAGGGAGTTGCACAGGCTCAGTACTATCTCGGGGAGATGTACTACAATGGCCAGGGAGTGACAAAAAACAATGCAGAAGCGATGAAATGGTTTCGCCTTTCCGCTCAGCAGGAAATTGCACAATCTCAGTACTATCTCGGGGAGATGTACTACAATGGCCAGGGTGTGAGGCAAAACAATGCAGAAGCGACAAAATGGTTTCGCCTGTCCGCTCGGCAGGGAATTGCACTGGCACAGTACTATCTTGGGGTGATTTACTACAATGGCCAAGACGTGACGCCAGATTATGTAGAAGCGACAAAATGGTTTCGCCTTGCCGCTCAGCAGGGGATCGCACCGGCTCAGTACTATCTCGGGGTGATATACTGCAATGGCCAGGAAGTGACGCAAGATTATGTAGAAGCGACAAAATGGTTTCGCCTTGCCGCTCAGCAGGGGAATGCACCGGCTCAGTACAATCTTGGGGTCATGTACAGTAGTGGGTATGGCGTTAGACAAAACTATGTAGTCGCGATGAAGTGGTATCGGTCAGCAGCAGAACAAGGACATGCCCAAGCCCTTTACATTCTTGGATGTATGTATGAGAATGGGCAAGGGATAGCGCAGGATAAAAGAGAAGCAAAAGAATGGTACGGCAAGGCTTGCGACAAAGGGGAGCAAAAAGGTTGTGATGCTTACCGCAGGCTAAACGAGACCCATGCAAGGAGTTTTATGCAAAATTCGGATCTTTAAAGCATTCCTTGTCCCTTTTACCCTTTATGGCACTTCAAAAAGAACAAACTAATAAACCCAGTAGATTCGTTTGTAGAACGTTATAAAATTAAGTATATAACGCTTTTTACATTCAAATTCTGGTCATCCGGCATAAAGAGATCTTCAATGATCTTCCCGGAACGCTCTGTACTGTAATTTTTTTAAACATCGTTATATTTTCAAAGTAATAACGAAATCGCTGGAATCATTATGAAAAAAATAGTTCTTCTTGCTTTTTTACTCGCCGTGTCTGAAACGGGATTAGCTGCTGATCTGCCTTTTGATTCTCCATCCGTCGGTGCTAAGGGACTCAGTCATTATAAAAATACCGTTTTAGGTCTGATGCTTATATCCCACCACTTTAGGTCTTTTGATCGCATCAGTCTTTTTTCAAGATTCTTTTTTTCTTTACCGCAGAGCCTTATACCCTTTTGGTATACCGTATCGATGAGCATTG